>NZ_JAAKPE010000014.1:0-134826 GCF_049171775.1 Aeromonas sp. 603404 | reverse complement strand
GGTATCGCCAAGCGGTAAGGCAGCGGGTTTTGATCTCGCCATCCCTAGGTTCGAATCCTAGTACCCCAGCCATTTTTCTGTTCTCTTCCACATCAGTGGTCGATAACAAACGGCTATGTAGCTCAGTTGGTTAGAGCATCGCACTCATAATGCGGGGGTCACAGGTTCGAATCCCGTCATAGCCACCATTAATATTGCGGAAGTGGCGAAATTGGTAGACGCACCAGATTTAGGTTCTGGCGCCCTAGGCGTGAGAGTTCGAGTCTCTCCTTCCGCACCATTAATAGCAGTACCAAACAGACCAGCTCACGCTGGTTTTTTTGTATCTGAAATTTGCCTCTCCCCAGTTTTTCTCTCGCGCCTCTATTAACCCAGCTCCACGTTAATTCCCGTCCACATCACTCTTCACTGATTCCGAGCACGCCTTGCCACTCTTGTCTCCTGGCCATAAAAAAGCGGCCCGCAGGCCGCTGGTGCACACATTCATCATCCCGGTTATCAGAACGGGAAGAACCAGGGGATCGCTACCACGCTGACCGCCATCACCAACAGGGTGAATGGCACCCCGATACGGATAAAATCGGCAAACTTGTAGTTGCCCGGCCCCAGCACCAGAGTATTGACCGGTGACGAGACCGGCGTCATAAAAGCGGCCGAGGCGGCGATGGCAATGGTCATGGCAAACGGATAGGGTGATACCCCCATCTGCTGGGCCGTGCCCAGCGCAATGGGTGCCATCAGCACAGCAGTCGCGGTGTTGGATATAAAGAGCCCGATCACCGCGCAGAGGGCAAACAGGCTGGCCAGCATGACCCGCGGCCCCATCTCCCCTACCGCATTGATCAGACCACCGACGATCAGATCCACCCCGCCGGTTTTTTGCAGCGCCAGCGCAAAGGGGAGCATACCGACGATGAGGATCAGGGTCGGCCAGTGGATCGACTTGTAGGCACTTTCCATATCGATACAGCGAAACTTGCCCATCAGCAGACAGGCGATCAGCGCGGCAATCACGTTGGGCACCGGATCGGTCACCATCAGCAGGATCATCACTCCAAGACAGAAGAGGGCATGAATGGCCTGGCTGCGGGCGGGGGCCATCTCGTCCACTTCGGCGGGCAGCCCCATCAGCAGAAAGTCGCGGCTATGGGTCTGCAACTGTCTGATGTGGCTCCAATTCCCTACCACCAGCAGGGTGTCGCCCATCTGCAGCGGCTCATCCACCAGCTTGCCTGCCAGTGCCTCACCGTCGCGGCGCAGCCCCACCACGCTCAGGCCATAGCTGGAGCGGAAGGTCACCTCACGCACGCTTTTACCCAGCAGCTTGGACTCGGGGATCAGCGACACCTCGGCCATCCCCACCTCCCGCGCCTGATCGGAGAAATACTCCCCGCGCAGGATCATGGGTTCAAGCCGCGCCTCGGTGCAAAACGCCCGCACATCCACCTCGGGGTCTGACATGTCGATCAGCAGCACATCCTTGGCCTGGAACTCACTGATCCCGGACACCGGCACCATCACCCGACGGAACTTGCGCCAGCGCTCCACCCCGATGACATGGGCACCATAACGGGCGCGCAGTTGCAGCTCATCCAGGGTATGACCAATCAGCGGGGAGTCAGGCCGCAGCGCCAGACGACGAGCCCGACCGGCCAGTCGGTAGTCTCGGATCAGATCGCGCAGGGTGCGGCGCCCGGTCGGCTTGCCCTTGCCCTCTTCCCCCTCGCCCACCAGGGAGCCGCGCACCAGCAGCATGTAGAGGATGCCCAGCCCCAGGATCAGCACGCCCATGGGGGTGAAATCGAAGAAGCCGAAGCCGTGAATGCCGTGGCGCATCAGCTCGCTGTTAACCACCATGTTGGGGGGCGTGGCCACCAGCGTCATCATGCCGCTGATCAGCCCGGCAAAACCGAGGGGCATCATCAGGCGACCGGCCGGGATCCCCATCCGGTTAGCCACGCTCAGCACCACCGGGATAAAGATGGCCACCACCCCGGTGCTGCTCATCACAGCCCCCAGACTCGCCACCGCCACCATCAGCAACACCAGCAGCTTGGTCTCGCTGCTGCCCGCTACCTTCACCAATGCATCCCCCACCTGATAGGCGATGCCGGTGCGAACCAGCCCCTCACCCACCACAAACAGGGCGGCTATCAGAATGACGTTGGGATCGCTAAAGCCCGCCAGCGCCTCCGGCAGGGTGAGGGTGCCGCTCAGCACAAAGAGAATAATGATCAACAGGGCAACCACGTCCATGCGCACCTTGTTGGTCATAAAGAGATAGATGGCGCCAGCCAGCAGACAGAGCACCCAGACAAGCTCGGAATTCAATGCAACCTCCTTTTATCACGTGATTTTCCTCCCGGAGAGTGGACTCTATCAGACCACAGCCATGGCGCTATCATCTTGCTACATATCAATAAAGTCCGGCCCATCGGGACCCCATAACCCATCACTGCTGGAATAACCGGGCAGCAGCGGCGATTTCTTTGATATGGGCCAAGTACGGGGCGGACAAAAGTCCTGCCCCTCCTCCCCCTCACCCCTTAGAATGGCGCCCTCGCATACTAACCCTCATGCCCAAGGATCAGAAAATGAGCATATTCGAGCTGTTCAGCATCAATAACACGCTGGTGACCATACCGCTGGGTGGCGGCTATGCCATGTCATGGATTGAAGCCATCGGTACCCTGTTCGGGCTGGCCTGCATCTGGTTTGCCAGTCAGGAGAAGACCATCAACTACCTGTTCGGTCTTATCAACGTCAGCCTGTTTGCCATCATCTTCTTCCAGATCCAGCTCTACGGGCTGTTGCTGCTGCAGCTGTTCTTCTTCTGCGCCAACGTCTACGGCTGGTACGCCTGGACCCGCCCCGCCAACGATCAGGGGGATACCCTGCAGATCCGCTGGCTCAGCAAATCCAAACTGATGGTGACCGCCGCCGTGAGCGTGCTGGCCATCGCTCTGCTGACCCGCTATATCGACCCGGTCTTCGCCACCCTGGCACGCACCTCGGTCTCCCTGCTCAACCTGTTTGGTGCCAACCTTGCCATCCCCGAGCCCTCCCCCGATGCCTTCCCGTTCTGGGATGCCAGCATGACGGTGCTCTCGGTGGTCGCCCAGATCCTGATGACCCGCAAATACGTGGAGAACTGGATCCTCTGGGTCGTCATCAACATCATCAGCATCGGTGTCTATGCCGCGCAGGGCGTCTACGCCATGTCGCTGGAGTACCTGATCCTGCTGTTTATCGCCGCCAACGGCACTCGCCTCTGGGTGATTGCCGCCAAGCGCCAGCCACAAGGTCTGTAAGCCATGAGTCTGTTACCCCATCTCCAGTGCCGCCCCGACCAGATTGCCGAGCGGGTGGTACTGTGCGGCGACCCGGCCCGGGTCGATCGCATCGCCAGCCAGCTCGAACAGTGCGAAGTGCTGGGGCAAAACCGGGAGTTTCGCCTCATCAACGGCCGCTATCAGGGGCTGCCCATCACGGTTTGCAGCACCGGCATTGGCGGCGCCTCGGCCATCATAGCGCTGGAGGAGCTGGTGCAAGCCGGTGCCCGCTCGCTCATTCGGGTCGGCTCCGCGGGTGCCCTGCAGCACGACATCGGCCTTGGCGACCTTATCGTGGTGGAAGGGGCGGTACGCAATGAGGGCGCCTCGCAGGCCTATCTGCCCGCCGAGTACCCCGCCTGCGCCGATATCTGGCTGCAAGCGGCCCTGCTCAACCATGTGGCCACTAGCAGCCAGCCTCATTGGCACGGGCTGGTACGCTCCCACGACAGCTTCTATCGAGATGATGAGCAGGAGGTGTGCCGCTACTGGCATGCCCGTGGCGTACTGGGCGCTGACATGGAGACCGCAGCCCTGCTGACCGTGGGGCGCCTGCGCAAGGTACGGGTCGCCGCCGTGCTCTGCAACGTGGTGCTATTCGAGCAGGATGTGCAACAAGGGGTGGCGGATTACGCCAGCGCCGAACAGGCGATGATGGCCGGTGAGCAGCAAGCCATCGCCGCCGCCCTCCACGCTCTGGTGCAATAAAGCGCAAACCGTTAACTGCGGCACATCCGCTACCGTGCGGGCTGGTATCCGGCCCGCACTCTTGCTAGCCTCATGGCCCTCGTCATCCGGTGCGACAGGCAAGTCATGCAGCAACAGCCCTACCCCCTCGGCCGTTTTCACGCCGAACTCCAGCAGCTTGAACCCCGCTTTGCCGCGGCGCTCGACGCCTGCACCCTGTTTCTGCGCCGTTACCTGCCGGGCGAATTGATCATGCGGCAGGGGGAGCAGAGCGAGCAGCTCTATCTGGTCGAACGTGGCCGGGTCTCCCTCAACAGCACGGTACACTCTGGCCGCCGCTTCCAGCTCGGCGAGATTGAGTGTCACAGCCAGATCTTCGGTGAGATGGAGTTCTTCAGTGCCACCCCGGTGCAGTGGAACGTGGTGGCCGAGACCGAGCTGGACGCCCGAGTCATCTGTGCCCACAAGCTGGCCCAGCGGCTGCTGGCAGAACCTGAGTTGACCCTCTTTTTCGCCGCTGCACTTGCCAGCGACTATCTCGATACCCTGGAGATCACCACCAGCCGGCTGCTCCACCCCATTGCCTACAACATCGCCTATGAGCTGTGGCGAGAACGCCAGCGCACCCCCATGCTGGGATCGCGCAAGCGGGCCCACGAGGCGGCCCGCTTTGGCACCACAGAGCGGGTCTACCGCCGCGCCCTCAAGGAGCTGGTCGAACAGGGCATAGTTGCCGACGGCAGCGATGGCCCTGTTATCGCCGATCTGACCAGGCTGCGCGCCTATCTCGACCTTTGATTTCCATTCACCTCATTTCGATTAACCCTGTCAGGAGAGAGCCATGTCTACCCATCCCGAATTCACCTTCTTCAGCCGCTTCGTCGCCGATATTCAGGCGGGCCGCAAAACCATCACCATTCGCGACGAGAGCGAAGCCAACTGGCAGCCTGGCCAGCGGTTGGCGCTGTTTACCAACCCGGAGCACCAGCCCTTTGGCACCATAGAGGTGCTCTCGGTCAAGGCGGTAGCCTTCGATGAACTGAACGACGAGCACGCCCGTCAGGAGAACATGACACTCCCCGAGCTCAAACAGGTGATCCGCGAGATCTACCCCGATCTACCGCCGCTCTATGTGATTGAATTCGTGCTGATTGAAGCCTGATTTTGTGAGCTGCCTCAGCTAACGCCGGTTGCGCTCTTTGGCTAAAAGCGCAAAATAACTGTTTTTATATACAGTTATTGGTGCGTTATGGATACACAACTTGAACCGGCCATTGCGGCCATGGTGACAGAGTTCATTGCCGCAGGCCGCCCCAAGGCGAGCAGCCTGAGCTGGCAGGAGCGGCGTGAAGGCTATCTTGCTTCAGCCATATTGGGTGGTGAACGGGAGGAGGTTGGCGCTGTCGAAGAGTGGCAACATGGCCATTATTCCGTTCGCCTCTATCAACCAGCACCAACCTCAAGTGCAAGCCGTCCGGCACTGATCTACTTTCATGGCGGCTGTTTTGTCAGCGGCGAGTTCGACACCCACGACCGCCAGATGCGGATGCTGTGCAATCGCGCCGAGGCACTGGTGTTTGCGGTACATACCCGCCTTGCCCCTGAACACACCTATCCTGCAGCACATGACGATGCACTGGCAGCCACGCTCGCCATCATGGCCGATGTGGAGAAATGGCATGGGGATCCGGCAAGGATTGCCCTTGCGGGCGACAGTGCCGGCGGCCACCTCGCCCTGATCACCACCTTGCGACTCAAGGAGCAAGGCGCCCCCTTGCCTGCAGCCCAACTGCTCATCTATCCGATGCTCGATGCTGCGGGCGACAGTGACAGCTATCGGCATCTAGGGGATGACTACCTCATCACCCGCGACATGCTGTTAAGCGGTTTTCACGCCTATCTGGGTGAACTGCCCGCCACTCACCCCGAAGCCAGCCCGCTCCACCATCCTGCCCTGTCAGGATTGCCGCCGACCCATATCGTAACGGCGGAATATGATCCGCTGCGCGATGAAGGGGAAGCCCTCTATCGCAAACTGCTGCAAGCCGGAGTCACAGCTACCTGTCAGCGGCAACTGGGTGTTATACACGGCTTCTTCCAGTTGGCAGGTGTGAGCCAGGCAGCCCGTCAGACAATTGAGCAGATCGCGATGCTTATCAGGCACCTCTGATTTGGCCTTTGCCGAGCGATGTGTTAATAGTGTCCTCTTTTGAATCAGGGAGGTGACCCGAGTGTTTGAGATAGCGAGCCTGAGAGAAGGGATGATGCACGGGGTCGAGCTGTTCCAGCTGCTGCTGGAGATCATCTCCATCGCCTGTGTGGTAATAGGGCTTGGCAAGACCCTTTGGCTGGCGGCACGGATGGAGGATCACGAACCGGGCTTTCCGCGCATTCGCCTCTGTTTCGGCAGTTGGCTCATTCTGGCGCTGGAGTTCCAGCTCGCCGCCGATATCCTGGCCACCACGGTCGCACCGAGCAAGGAGGAGCTGATCCGCCTCGCCATCATCGCGGTGATCCGCACCTTCCTGAACTACTTCCTCGGCAAGGAGCTTGAGGCACAAGCGGAACACCAGCAGGAGCAGCGCAGCGAGCAGACCAAGGCTGCTCAATAACCAGTATTCCTGCATAGCATCATCGCTGAGTGCCGTGCCATCCCGACCACCTACGTGGCTCGGGATGGCCCAGTTGTGACCCTTCCCTCACTTTTGGCAATCAGCCAACTATGGAACCCTTTTCAAGGTTTCCCCTGCCCTGTTGAGGGCCAGATCATCTGGGTAAGATAGGAATAACTCCCCCTCAACCGGCCGCACTGATGAATACGCACTCCCTCCACACGCCCGATATCGACCTTGATAGCTGTGTCATCTATCAGATCTACCCCATGAGTTTTCAGGACAGCGATGGCGACGGACTGGGCGACATCAACGGCATCCGCCAGCGCCTCGGTTATCTGGCCACCCTCGGGGTCGATATGCTGTGGCTCACCCCCATCTATCGCTCCCCCAAGCGGGACAACGGCTACGACGTGGCGGACTACCGTGCCATCGACCCCGCCTTCGGCACCCTGACCGAGATGGAGCAGCTGATAGCCGAAGCGGCCGCCCACGGCATCGGCATCATGATGGATATCGTCGCCAACCACACCTCCACCGAGCACGAGTGGTTTATGAAGGCACTGGCCGGGGATCCCCGTTATCAGAGTTATTACGTGTTTCGCGACCAGGCCTTCGTTGACGCTCACCCCATTACCTCGATTTTTGGCGGCAGCGGCTGGCAGTATGTGCCAACGCTTGATCGCTACTACCTGCACAACTTCGATCCCAGTCAGGCCGATCTGGACTGGGACAACCCGGCGGTGCGTGCCGAAATGGCAGAGGTGATCAACTTCTGGCTGGGCAAAGGGATCAAGGGGTTTCGCTTCGATGTGATCGATATGGTGAGCAAAGAGTGGGACCGACTGGCCATGAGTAACGGCCCGCACCTGCACGACTATATCCGCGAGCTCAATGCCGCGAGCTTCGGCGGCAAGGGGATCATCACGGTGGGGGAGACCTGGGGGGCCGATCTCGCCCATATGCAGAACTATTCGAACCACGATGGCAGCGAGTTCAGCATGGTGTTCAACTTCGAGCATCTGGGGCTGGGCAGTGACAAGTGGTCATCCCGCTTCGATCCCCTCGCCTTCAAGCGAGCCATGGCCCGCCACCAGCAAGGGCTACACGGGCGTGGCTGGAACAGCCTGTTTCTCGGCAACCACGACCTGCCCCGCGCCGTCTCCCGCTTTGGCGATGACAGGCCCGAGTGGCGGGAAACCAGTGCCAGGCTGTGGGCCATGGTGCTGCACATGATGCAGGGCACTCCCTTCATCTATCAGGGGGAGGAGCTCGCCATGACCAACCGCCACTGGCAGCCGGACGAGCTGCGCGATGTGGAGGCAATCAACTACCGCGCCAGCCAGTCAGGGCTGGATCCTGCCGAGCTGAGTCGGCGGCTCGATGCCATCGGCCGCGACAACGCCCGTACCCCGATGCAGTGGGACGCTGTCCCCCACGCAGGATTCAGTACGGCCACGCCCTGGATTGCCCTCAACGCCAATCATGTCGAGATAAATGCCGCCGAGCAGATGGCCCGCCCCGACTCCCCGTTTCACTGCTATCGCCAGCTCATCGCCCTGCGCAAGGCTCACCCTGTCGTTCGCCACGGCAATTTCGATCTGCTGGATGGGGATGATCCCGAGCGCATCAGCTATCGCCGCCACTGGCAGGATCCGGCGAACGGCGAGCGGCACACCCTGCTGCTGCTCGCCAATCTCACTGCGAACCCCTTGCCGATGCCCCACTTCGACAAGGTGACAGACAAGATGCGGTTGCTGCTGGCCAATTACCCAGGCGAACCACTGCCACTCTTCGCCCCTTATCAGTGTGCCATCTGGCTGCGAGTGGATCAGGATTAACCCCGTGCTGACGGGCCAAAGCAATGGCCCATCAGCCACCTCCCGTTGGCTGTCAGCAGAAAATCATGCACCCACGCAGCGGGATTAAATTAACCACTATTACTGACTTATTAATTGATTATTTATCCCGTTTGATACGCTCTCATTGCCCCTCTTACTATGCCTGCGACCTATCCATTGCCGATGCAACTATCGGCTTTCAAACTGGCATAGCAAAGTGGAAAACAGATGATCACCACAGACGGGAATAACGCAGTCGCCTCGGTGGCGTACCGCACCAGCGAAGTCATCGCCATCTACCCCATCACCCCCAGCTCGGCCATGGCTGAGCAGTCGTCGGCCTGGTCGAGCGAACGGGGCAAGAACCTCTGGGGGGATGTGCCCCGGGTTGTCGAGATGCAGTCGGAAGGGGGCGCCATCGCCGCCGTCCACGGAGCCCTGCAGACCGGCGCGCTGGCGACCTCGTTTACCTCGTCGCAGGGGTTACTGCTGATGATCCCCAACCTCTACAAGCTGGCGGGTCAGCTCATTCCCTTCGTGCTGCATGTGGCGGCGCGCACCGTGGCGACCCATGCGCTATCGATCTTTGGCGATCACTCGGACGTGATGGCGGTGCGCCAGACCGGCTGTGCCATGCTCTGTGCCAGCAATGTGCAGGAGGCGCAGGACTTTGCCCTGATCTCCCAGATAGCGAGCCTCAACAGCCGCCTCCCCTTTATCCACTTCTTCGACGGCTTTCGTACCTCTCACGAGATCGCCAAGATAGCGCCACTCGCTGACGACACCCTGAGCGCCCTGCTGCCCGCAGATGCCATCCGTGCCCATCGTGACCGGGCGCTCACCCCCGACAAACCGGTCATTCGCGGCACCGCCGCCAACCCGGACACCTACTTCCAGTGCCGGGAGGCGAGCAACCCCTGGTATGACGCTGCCTATGGCCATGTGAGCGAGGCGATGCAGGCTTTTGGCAAGCAGACCGGCCGCCACTACCGGCCGTTTGAATATGTCGGCCACCCGCAGGCGGAGCGGATTGTGGTGCTGATGGGCTCAGCCATCGGCACCTGTGAAGAGGTGATCGAGCGCCTGCTGGCCCAAGGGGAGAAGGTAGGTCTGGTGAAAGTGAGGCTGTTCCGCCCCTTCTCGGCCGATCACCTGTTGGCCGCGATTCCCGAGAGTGCCCGCTCCATCGCCGTACTGGATCGCACCAAGGAGCCGGGCGCACAGGCCGAGCCCCTCTATCTCGACGTGATGACGGCGCTGGCCGAAGCGGTCAGCCGGGGCGAGCGGGCAAGCCTGCCACGGGTCATCGGCGGTCGATACGGCCTCTCTTCCAAGGAGTTTGGCCCCGCCTGCGCGCTGGCGGTGTTTGCCGAACTGGCGCAAGAGAACCCGCGTCCGCGCTTTACCGTCGGCATCTTCGATGACATCACAGGTCTCTCGCTACCGCTGCCCGCGCTGGATTCACAAAGCCTCATTCACGGCCAGCAACACAAGCTGGAGGCGCTCTTTTACGGTCTTGGCAGCGATGGCACCGTCTCGGCGGCCAAGAACAGCATCAAGATCCTCGGCAACCACACCGACCTCTATCCGCAGGGCTATTTCGTCTACGACTCCAAGAAGGCGGGCGGCCTCACCGTCTCTCACCTGCGAGTGGGCGAGCGGCCGCTGCAAGCGGCCTATCTGGTGGAAGAGGCCGACTTTATCGGCTGCCATCAGTGGCAGTTTGTCGACAAGTACCGGATGGCGGAGCGCTTGAAAGCAGGCGGCATCTTCCTGCTCAACACCCCCTATAGCGAGGCCGAGATCTGGCAGCGGCTGCCCAGCGAGGTGCAGCATGCCCTGCGCGAGAAAGAGGCGCGCTTCTACATCATCAATGCCGCCAAGATTGCCCGCGACTGCCAGCTCGGCAATCGCATCAATACCGTGATGCAGATGGCCTTCTTCCAGCTCAGCGCCATCATTCCCCCCGAGGAGGCGACCAGCCTGCTGAAGCAGGCCATCGCCACCAGCTATGGCAGCAAGGGACAAGCGCTGGTCGAACGCAACTGGCAGGCACTGGAGGCAACCTGCGCCGCCCTGACCCGGGTGCCGCTGGGGGAGCGGGATCACGCCAGCCGCCCGCGCCCACCGGTGGTTTCGGCCAAGGCCCCCGATTTTGTCCAGACCGTCACCGCAGCCATGCTGGCGGGGCTGGGGGACAACCTGCCTGTCTCCGCCTTCCCGCCGGATGGCACCTGGCCGGTCGGCACCACCCGCTGGGAGAAGCGCAACATCGCCAAGGAGATCCCCATCTGGGAGGCGAAGCTCTGCACCCAGTGCAACTACTGCGTCGCCGCCTGTCCCCACTCGGCCATTCGCGCCAAGGTGGTAGAAGCGGATGCGCTGGCCGCTGCTCCCACCACTCTCGATGCTCTGGATGTGAAATCCCGCGACATGCGCGGCCAACAGTACGTGCTGCAGGTGGCGCCGGAGGATTGCACCGGCTGCAACCTCTGCGTCGAGGTTTGCCCGGCCAAGGATCGCAGCAACCCGGCTCGCAAGGCGATCAATATGGCTTCACGCCTCGATCACCTCGACGAGCAGAAGGCCAACTACGACTTCTTCCTCGACCTGCCAGAGCGCAGCGCCGAGCAGCTGGAGCGCATCGATATCCGCACCTCCCAGCTCATCTCACCGCTGTTTGAATACTCGGGCGCCTGCTCCGGTTGTGGCGAGACCCCCTACATCAAGCTGCTGACCCAGCTCTATGGCGATCGACTGCTGATTGCCAACGCCACCGGCTGCTCGTCCATTTATGGCGGCAACCTGCCTACCACCCCCTACACCACCAACGCCGAGGGGCGCGGGCCGGCCTGGGCCAACTCTCTGTTTGAAGACAACGCCGAGTTCGGACTGGGCTTCCGTCTCACCGTCGATCAGCACAGGGAGCGGGTGCGCCGCCTGCTGGCGAGCCTGGGCGACACCATACCGGCAACGCTGCGCGAGGCACTGAACGATGCCAGCATGCCGGTTTCCGAGCAGCGGGCCCATATCCAGCAATTGCGAAATCTGCTGCAGGAGAACCAGATCCCGGCAGCCCAAGAGCTGGCTCGCGATGCGGACTATCTGGTGGAAAAATCGGTCTGGCTCATTGGCGGCGATGGCTGGGCCTACGACATCGGCTTTGGCGGGCTCGACCATGTGCTGAGTCTGGGGGAGAACATCAATGTGCTGGTGCTCGACACCCAGTGCTACTCCAACACCGGCGGCCAGCAGTCGAAGGCAACCCCGCTTGGCGCCATCACCAAGTTTGGCGAGCAGGGCAAACGCAAGGCACGCAAGGATCTCGGCGCCAGCGTGATGATGTATGGCCACGTCTATGTGGCGCAGATCTCCCTCGGCGCCCAGATGAACCAGACGGTGAAGGCAATTCAAGAGGCGGAAGCCTACCCGGGGCCCTCGCTCATCATCGCCTACAGCCCCTGCGAGGAGCATGGCTACGACATGGCCGAGAGCCATGAGCAGATGAAGCAGCTGACTGCCACCGGCTTCTGGCCGCTCTACCGCTTCGACCCGCGCCGCGCTGACGAGGGCAAGTTGCCGCTGGCGCTCGACTCGCGGGCCCCCAATGCCTCGCTGGCCGAGACCTTGCGCCACGAGCCCCGTTTCCAGCGGCTGGAGCACCAGCTGCCTGAGGTGGCCAGCCAGCTCTATGAAGAGGCGGAGCAGGAGGCCAATCGCCGCTTCGCCTGGCTGAGCCAGCTGGCGGGCAAGGAGGGGCCGGCGCAGGAGTAATCTGCGAATGGCTTGATGGCAACAGCCACGCTATTCGCCAAATAACAATCAGGGCTCCCCGCGGGGAGCCCTGATGCTATCTATGGTGAGCCAATGTCGGCGCAGGTCAAATCAGGCGCTGATGGAGGCCAGCTCGTGGCGTTTAAGAGCGAGCAGTGTGATGAGCAGCGCCAGCGTGGCGATCAATGCCATGCCGATATAGGTCGCGCTGAAGCCCGGGGCCAGCAGATCGGGGGCGAGCCGGCTCAGATCGCCACCGCTGCCGGCTGGCAGGCGCAAGTGAAACAGCATGGAGCAGATAGCCACGCCGACGGCACCGCCAAGCTCCCGCCCGAAGTTGAACAGCGACATGCCGATGCCGCGATCCTGCCGCGGCAGGGCATTTTGCACCACCACCGAGAGGGCTGGCAGCACCAGACCCAGACCAATACCGGCAAACCCGAGCGCCAGTCTGACCCAGGCATCGAAGTGGATCTGCCACAGAGCCACCGCCGCCAGCGCAAACCCGACCGCAACAAAGCTTTTGTAGTGACCGGTACGGCCAATCAGCTTGCCACCGACAAAGGCACCGGCAGTTATGCAAATCATGAAGATCACCATGCTCATCCCGCTCTCGCTGGCGCTCATCCCCTTCTGCCACTGCATCTGCAACGGCAGATAGACCAGCACGGCAAACATCAGCAACTGGGAGAGCATCACCAGCAGCACGCTCACCAGATAGCCGGGCAACCGGGCCAGATGGGCAGGCAGAATGGGGTCGTGGGCGCGCCGCTCAATCAGAATGAGCAGCAGCAACGCGACGCCCAGCGCCACCGAGAGCCAGACGGCAGGCAGCGCCGCCTCCGGCGAGAGCAGCAACAGGGTGAGCGTGGTGACAGTAATCAGCAGACCCGCCCCCTTCCAGTCGAAGCGACTGTGACGACGCACGTTGAGCTGCTTGAGGTTGCGGTTGATGAGAAAGACCGCCAGCGCCCCGAGCGGCAGGTTGATCCAGAAGATCCAGCGCCAGCTGAGCTGCTCGGTGAAATAGCCGCCGAGCAAGGGGCCAGCGATGCTGGAGACCGCATAGACCGCCGAAATGTAGCCCTGATACTTGCCCACCTCCCGCGGCGGAATGGTATCGGCAATCACGGTAAACGCGAGGGCAATCAGGCCGCCGCCTCCCAGCCCTTGCAGCACCCGCGCTGCCAGCAAGGTCGGCAGATCCTGGGAGAGCGCACAGGCCACCGAGCCCGCCAGAAACAGGCCGATACCGATATTGAGCATCCGCACCCGGCCAAAGAGATCGCTCAGCTTGCCGTAGAGGGGCAGCACGGCGGTAGCCGCCAGCAGGTAGGCGGTGACCACCCAGGTGAGGGCGGCACCGGCATGCAGCTCGGCGCCAATCATGGGCAGCGGGGTGGTGACTATGCTCTTTTCCAGTGAACCGAGCGCGATCACCAGCGCCACGCTAGAGAAAATGGTTTTGGGGGATATTTTCGAGGTCATAAGCGGACTCGCAGATCTGATATGCCAAAGTATCCGGCAATGAACGGATTATTGTCTCACAAATCAGCAAGAGATAGAAAAAACGGCGGCCACAATCTGCCCAACCATGAGGCCGATCCCACAAAACGCCGACCGTTTCTGTTAGCCTGCTTTATTTGATTCGAGGAGCCCCCATGAGCGAGCGTGAGCAGTACGGGTTTGATCACTACGATGCCCTGATTTTCGATATGGATGGCACTTTGGTAGATTCCATGCCCCTTCATCTGGATGCCTGGGAGCTCACCTGCGCCGAATTCGGCATCCCCTTCGAGCGGGATCAGCTCTATCAGTATGGCGGCATTCCCACCCGCAAGATCATCGCCATGCTGGCCGAGCAGCAGGGGCTGACGGTGGATGTCGAGGCTTTTACCCGTCGCAAGATTGCCCTCTATATGGAACATATCGACAAGGTCAGCGTCTTTCCCAAGATGTGGGAGCTGGTCAGGCACTATCACGGCAAGGTGAAGATGGGGATTGGCACCGGCTCACCGCGCAATCAGGCGGACTCCATCCTCAAAAGCACCGGGCTCGATGCCTATATCTCTGTGGTGGTCAGCGCCGATGATGTCACCAACCACAAACCGCATCCCGACACCTTCTTGCGGGTGGCCAAACTGCTCGGCGCCAATCCCGCCAACTGTCTGGTGTTTGAAGATACCCGGATCGGGCTTGAGGCTGGCAAGGCGGCAGGGATGGATACTCTACTGGTAATGGAAGGCGAACTGCACCAGAGGTAGATCGCAAGCGGACAGCGGCAACATGGCGCCACCTCGATGGTGCCATGATGCTGTTCAACTCGCGGATAAAGGGTTCTCCTGCAAACAGGAGACGAGCGTCGGCCCGGTGGCAACTGTCAAGGAGAGTGCATCGACCATGGCTTCCTCCTTCCATGCCTGATGCTGGCGCAACAACGCCAGTGCTTCAACCGGCGTATCTGCAAAGATGGGGGCCGCCATGGCGGCAAATCCCTGCTCAACCAGTTGACGACGCTCATCGCTATAGCGCGGGGCATTGGCATCGAGATAGGTAAGCGCCTGGCCCAGCGTGAAAAAGTGATAGTTGGGCATCGAATGACCCTCAAAAATAAAGTGCCATTCTACTCCTTTCTGCTCCATTTCCAGCCTTAAACCCTTGTCCATCCGGTGATCTCGTTCACATTTTTGTTAACAATCCCGCAGACAACCATGCCACGGCAGCTGGCCTCGCCCGCGACCCTTTCATCCCTGGCAGGCTGTAGACTACAACCGGCGCAGAGAGCCCGATCCATAGCGCTGCGTCGAGCCAACGTCATCCTCTCTTGACCATGCCGCACCCGGTCAGCCGATATATTGCCAACCCTGGTCACCTCGATATGGGACCACTGGGCTGTGTCACGCATATTTCACCAGATACATAAAAAGATAAAAACGCTCCGAGTCTTGGCCAACCGTCAGCCTACCGATAATTAACAAGCATCCCCCATGCAAATATTTGAATTATATTCCAGCCACATCTTTAACTACTGTTACAGTAATGTCTGCTAACATATTTTTGCGCGGCAAGATAGATGACTAAAAAAACATAAAGTACATATCTATGCACAATAAAATAGTTTGATGGCAGCTTGATGCATCGCATTAACCCTTTCTTTACACTCCTTCACTGCCAAGGTATCTGCCCCAACCCCCGCCCGGACTGGACTATTGCTCGATGCATGGCCATTGGCGGACAAACAGGTGACTATTCAGCATGAATTGAATAGCAATCACATTAAATTTGCACCCATTGAGCCATCTCATAGAAATGCAATCAGCGGTTTGCAACCCATGATAGCCACTCATAGAATCGCAGCGTCTGAAATATCTACCCTGTCCTCTCCTCCCTTATTGCTCTCAGTAATTGAGTGGATCACAAATAATAACCGGGGATGCCGCCGCTGGCGCAGTGGCCATGGCGCACAACGAGATGGGGTAAACCTGTACCTGAATGAACAACAAATATTAAAAAGAGGCATATCTATGAGTGGCACCATCATCAAGTCGGCAAGAAATACCCCCCATGCACCCCAGGATCTGGGCCCCTGCACCCAAACGGTGGCGTTTTCTCATTACAACAATATCTCCGCCCAGCTGCCGGTCGATCCCGCCACCGGCAAGATGGTAAGCGGCGATGTCACCGCGCAGGCCAGACAGTGCCTGAGCAACCTCAAGGCGATCATCGAGAGCATCGGCCATGTGATGGACGATATGGTGAAAGCGACCATCTTCCTGAAAGAGGTGGCGGATCTGGAGGCGGTCAACGCCGTCTATCGCGAATTCTTCCCGGGCTATCTGCCGACCCGCACCACCCTCGCCGTCGCCGCCCTGCCGCTGGGTGCGCTGGTGCAGATCGATGCCATCATCTCCAACGGCGAAGGCACCTTCCCGCAAGATCCTTGCCCGCTGGTGAAGCTCGCCCGCAACAGTGACAAGGCGCCGCACAATCCGCTCTCCACCCATACCGTGGCCTTCTCCCACTACAACAATATCGGCGCCCAGCTGCCGGTGGATGCAGCCTCGGGCCAGCTGGTTGCTGGTGGCATCAAGGAGCAGGCGGGCCAGTGCCTGCGCAATATCAAGGCGGTGCTGGAGAGCATCGACGTGCCGTTTGACGATATCGTCAAGGTCACCGTCTATCTGACCGATCTGGCCGATCTGGAGGCCGTCAACGAGGTCTACACCACCTTCTTCCCCGACTCTGCCATTGCCCGCGCCGTGGCCTACCTGCCTGCCCGCTCGGTGGTCAGTGCCGCCGCCCTGCCCATGGGGGCACGGGTGCAGATGGATGCGGTCATCTCCCACGGTGACGGCACCCCGCCGCAACTGGTGGAAGATCGTCACAATCTGGTGATCCGCGCCCGCAATACCGACAAGGCACCGCGCAGCCCGCTCCATTGCCAGACTGTCGCCTTCTCCCACTACAACCATCTCGCTGCGCAGTTACCGATAGACCCCGCCACTGGCAAGATCCTGGCTGGCTGCATCAAGGAGCAGACCGCCCAGTGCCTGAGCAATATCAAGGCGATTGTGGAGAGCATCGGCCATGTGATGGACGATATCGTCAAGGTCAATATCCAGCTCGGCAATATCGCGGATCTGGATGCGGTCAACGCCATCTACACCAAATATTTCCCGGGTTATCTGCCTGCCCGCACCGTGATTGGCGTGAGCGAGCTGCCCGCTGGCGCCCTGGTGCAAATTGATGCGGTAATGTCCAATGCGGAAAGCACCCCGCCGCAGGTGTAATGTTGCGGGAAATAAAAAAGAGACCGGCTATATGCCGGTCTCTTTTTACATGCCAGACAAAGGGATAGCCCCTCAGCCCTCGATATCGCGGTTCCTGATCGCCACTCTGACCGCCTCTGCCGTGGTGGCTACACCGAGTCGACGGCGGGCACTGCGCAGATGGTTCTCGACCGTGCGCACCGAGAGTTTCAGGGTGGTGGCGATATCGGCATGGCGCCAACCCCGGGAGACCCACTCCAGCACTTCGCGCTCGCGCCCCGTGAGGCCACGCTCGTGACCCGCTACCGGCATCTCCATCAGCCGACGGGCAGCATGAAAAGCCGCCACCGCGATCAGCGCAAGGCCAACCCGAGTGTGGGCACTGGCATCGATCTGATCGCCGCCAAAGCTCATCGCCCCTTCCAGTCCCAACGGCCCATAGACGGGTACCTGCAAGCCATGTCGGCCCGGCCCCTCAGGATAGCGAACGATACGGTACTGCTCGCCAGCAGCGCCAACCGTTTTGCTCCAGAAGAAGGGCTGGTCTCGCTCCCTGATATGCATCGCCATCGGGCACTCGCGCATATAGGCATGCAGGTCGACCGCCTCGCCACTCTCCAGCCACTCCCCCTCCAGCCAGTAGAGGTGCTCGACCACCCCCTCCTCGCTGGCACTGATGGAGAAGAGTGCAAAGCGGTGATACCCCAGCGGAGTGGCAAAGACGCGCACCAGTTGCTGGATCTCCTCCAGCCGCTGACACCCTTCCAGCGCCACCGCGACCTGCAACGCATTCGCTGGCGATGACGACAACCTCATCGCTTGGCAACCGCCTCCAGCAAGGTGGTAGCGGCCAGCTTGCCGAGGTTATTGCCCGCCAGCGGGCTGTCACCGGTCAGCAGATTGCGATCCCGGCACACCTCTCCCGAGATGCCGTTGTTGACGATCTCAAAGCCAATCTCTTTGAGCTTCTCGCCAAACTTCCAGGTAAGGTGGCCAGGCATATAGCCAATTGCCGGGGTCTGGGCATCCAGCTCATCGGGAAAAGCGCAGATCTTGTAGCCCGCGAAGGTCTCTGGATTGGCCACCGCCAGCAGCGCAGCAGGCCCGTGACAGAGGGAGATGATGAAGCGATCGTTGGCCATCGCCCACTCCAGCAGCGCTTTCACCTCGGCACTTTGCGGCAGCCCCATCAGGGCGCCGTGCCCGCCGGGAATAAAGACGCCGATATAGTCCGAGTCGGCAGCCAGCGCATCTTTCAGCAGATCAGCCAGCTTGGCCGGTTGGCGGAACTGCGCCTGATATTTGGCATAGAGCCCCAGCACCTCTTCATCTTCGCCGGGCATGGCCCACCACTCGAACTTGACCGGATTGCCGGAGAGGGTGGCCACGTCAAAGGCAAAGCCCGCCTTGTCGAGGTGATACATGGGCAGCAGGGTTTCAACCGGATGGTTGCCGGTGGAAAACAGGGTGCCGTTGTCGGTAGGCAGATAGCGCTCATCGGCCCCGATCAGCAGGATCTTCCAGCGCCCCTCCCGATAGGGAGCGGGATAGTCGGCCCCGGCAAGGTCAGATTTGCGCGAGGTGAACTGGCTCAGGGAGTAGGGCGATGGGAAGAAGGCATTCTGCTCTGCCGGATCCGGGGTCGGTTGTTTATCGTCAACAAGCATATCGGTCATGGGTCAGGCTCCAGTAGTGGTGGACTCGGTCTCACAGTATTGACTGTCAGAGACCAAGTAAATGAGGGTTTTCCCTCAACCTCCATGACTATGGCAAGGGATGTGACAGTGCTGCGACAAAACCTGAACAGAGCGCCCGCCAGACTTAGGCCATCGCGGCAAATGCCCTGACGATGGCATCCATGACGGCCCTGACCCGCGCGGCATGCTGCACATCCTGATGGGTCACCAGCCAGACATCGTAGGATTGCTGTAACTGCCGCTCGGGCCAGACCCGCACCAACCCGGCTTGCTCGGCGAGCGGAACCGCCACCTCGCCAAGTCCCAGCCCCATCAACAGGGCCTGACGCAGCATCAGGCTGGTATTGACCCCCGCTGCTACCGTGGCCTCCTCGGCCGCCTCTTCGAGCATCATTGGCGAGCGAGCGCTCTGCCAGTGGGGCTCATACACCACCAGCGAATGGCCCGCAAAACCGGTGCCCGCTTCGGGAATGCCATGGCGAGCCAGATAGTCGGCGGAGGCATACAACCCGACCGGCCAGGAGGCCAGCTTGCGAATAATCAGGTCGGGATTGTCCGGCTTCACCGTCCGGATCGCGATATCCGCTTCCCGCAGCGACAGATTGACCACCTGGGTCGAGGTATTGAGGATGACCCTGATATCGGGATAACGCTGATGCAGCTCGGTCAGGGCCGGTATCAGAAAATCCATCCCCAGGGTGTCTGTGGTCGCCACGCTGACCTCACCGACCAGACGGTTGTCGACCCCTTGCGCCGCCCGCACGAAATCAATGGCAGCCAGCTCCATCTGCTGGGCGCTGGCCAGCACTATCTCTCCGACATGAGTCAGCACATACCCTTTGGATGTGCGGAGAAACAGCGTGGCCGCCAGACGATGCTCCAGTGCGGCAATCCGTCTGCCAATGGTGGCCTGATCGACCCCGACCACACGGGCGGCGCCCCTCAGGCTCCCTTCCCGATGCAACGCCAGAAAAATTTTCGCATCATCCCAGTTCATCACGGCTCCCGGTTAAAATGCATTTTTGCATTACAGATAAGGGATAACACTGCGTTTATTCATCAGGAATCTCCACTATCTTGGTGCTCATCCCATCCGGGGAACCTCATATCACCTCGTTACAAGGAGCCGCTGATGCATAACCCCTATTCCATTCCCGCCACCATGAGCGCGATAGAAATTACCCAGCCCGGTGGCCCCGATGTCTTGCAACTGACCACCCGCGCCACGCCAGCCCCCAAGCCTGAAGAGGTCTTGATCCGGCACTATGCGGCCGGCATCAATGGGCCGGATGTGATGCAGCGCAAGGGGCTTTACCCGCCTCCGGCAGGGGCATCGGATATTCCCGGGCTGGAGGTTGCCGGGGTCGTGGTCGCCAAGGGGGAGCAGGTGACCCATCTCAAAATTGGCGACAAGGTCGCCGCACTGATTTCGGGTGGCGGCTATGCCGAGTACAGCGTCGCCCACCAGAGCAATGTCCTGCCCCTGCCGACTGGGTTGAGCTTTGCCGAAGCGGCGGCGCTGCCGGAAACCTTTATGACGGTCTGGTCAAATATGTTTGAACGGGGCCAGTTTAAAAAAGGGGACATTATCTTGATCCATGGCGGTGCCTCCGGCATCGGCACGACCGCCACCATGCTGGCCAAGGCATTTGGCGCCGCCAAGATCATCACCACGGTCGGCTCACCCGAGCAGCAGGCCGCCAGCATCAAGCTGGGCGCGGATGTGGCCGTGCTCTATAAGGAGGAGGATTTTGTCGAGGCCGTGCATACCGCCACCGATGGCCATGGCGCCGACATCATTCTCGATATCATTGGCGGGGAGTATGTCGCGCGCAACTATGCGGCGGCCGCCATCAATGGTCGCATAGTCCAGATCGGCATTATTGCGGGCGCCGCCCCCAATCTGGATCTGTTTCCCATGCTGCAAAAACGGCTGACCCATATCGGATCCACCCTGCGCTCGCGTACTCCGCAGGAAAAAGCCGATCTGATCGCCCAGCTGCAAACTCATGTCTGGCCATTTATCGAACGCGGCGAGGTCAAACCGCAGGTTTACCAGACCTTCCCGCTGGATGAGGCCGCTGCCGCTCACCATTTGCTGGATTCAGGCCGCCATATCGGCAAGCTGGTATTAACCATGGCCCCCTTGCCATCAGATAAATAAGGGTCATAGCAGACTTGGCCGAGGTGGATGCGGTGATATCCAACGCGGAAAGTATCCCGCCGCAGGCGTAAGGGTTGCGGTAAATAAAAAAGAGACCGGCTGATGGCCGGTCTCTTTTTTGGTAACCGGAAGGGACATTATTTTTATGGCATCGGATTAAAGAACGCGAACGTCCGATTACGCTTCGCTAATCGAACCTACAGACTTTCTTGACTTATTTGGCCACGACTTAATCTTTCTACGTTCTTTTTCAACCAATCTTGAACGCCACATTAAGTCTGACAGTAAGATTGCTATAGCAAAATTAAAGCGCATTCTTGGTGTTGAATTTGACTCCAGCTCCTCTGGGCCACACCAAGGTAACTGACTCACAAGATTTAGTACCTTACCAGAACAAAAATCCACACCTCTCCAACTATGACCAAACTCATTTCTAATCTTACGGATTATAGTTATCTCATGATACTCACTTTCTTCAATAAGACCGAGCGCATGAGCAGCAGTTACCTTAGCGGCAAACGTTCCAAGTGGTGCATTGAAACCACTAACAAGTTCACTACCTGATTTGTTTTTAACAAAAAATGACTCAAGAATATTTTTCAACCAGTCATCTAACACTGCGGCTGCATTAAGTACAGCCCCGCGATCACTCTCTTTATTGAACTCCAACAGAAATTCAGATAGTTCAATGATTTCTGTTTCTGTCTGCATAAAACGCCCCTGGTATTAACCCTTGAATCAGATAAACATTTTTAACATTAATAGCTAAATAAAACGCCCCCCATCTTGCGATGGAGGGCGTTTTATTTTCCGGCTATTGGGCCAAGCTGGCCCAATCTTCAGGAATTACAGGGATTCAGCGGTCGCAACCACGTTTTCCACGGTAAAGCCAAATTCCTTGAACAGCAGCTCGGCCGGTGCGGACTCACCGAAGGTGGTCATACCGATGATCTTGCCACCGAAACCGACGTACTTGTACCAGTAGTCAGCGATGCCGGCTTCGATGGCCACACGCTTGGTGACGGAGGACGGCAGGACGGACTCTTTGTACTCGGCAGACTGGGCGTCGAACACATCGGTAGACGGCAGAGAGACCACGCGCACGGCACGGCCCTTGGCTGTCAGCTGCTCATAGGCGGCAACGGCCAGTTCCACTTCGGAACCGGTGGCGATCAGGATCAGCTCCGGAGTACCGGCGCAATCCTTCAGCACGTAGCCACCCTTGGCGGTATCAGCCAGCTGCTGGGCAGTACGGTCCATCTGGGCCAGGTTCTGACGAGAGAAGATCAGAGAGGTCGGGCCGTCGGTACGCTCGATGGCGTGTTTCCAGGCGATGGCAGATTCAACCTGGTCACACGGACGCCAGGTGCTCATGTTCGGAGTCAGACGCAGGGAGGCGATCTGCTCAACCGGCTGGTGAGTCGGGCCATCTTCACCCAGACCGATGGAGTCGTGGGTGTAAACGAAGATAGCGCGCTGCTTCATCAGGGCGGCCATGCGCAGGGCGTTGCGGGCGTACTCCATAAACATCAGGAAGGTAGCGCCGTAGGGGATGAAACCACCGTGCAGGGCGATACCGTTCATGATGGCGGACATGCCGAACTCGCGTACACCGTAGTGGATGTAGTTGCCGGAGGCATCGTCGTTGGTCAGGGACTTGGAGCCGGACCACATGGTCAGGTTGGATGGAGCCAGGTCGGCAGAGCCGCCCATGAACTCCGGCAGCAGCTTGCCGAACGCTTCCAGAGAGTTCTGGGACGCTTTACGGGTCGCAATCTTGGCCGGGTTGGCTTGCAGGGTTTCGATGATCTTGGCGGATTCGGCAGCCCAGTTGGCCGGCAGTTCGCCAGCTGTACGGCGCTTGAATTCGGCAGCCAGAGTCGGGTGAGCGGCTTCATAGGCAGCGAACTTGGCAGCCCAGTCGGCTTCCAGCTTGGCACCCTTCTCCTGAGCGTTCCACTCGGCAGCGATATCGGCCGGGATAACGAACGGGGCGTGGTCCCACTTCAGGAAGGCACGAGCCGCGGCGATCTCGTCGTTGCCCAGCGGTGAGCCGTGGCAGTCGTGAGAACCGGATTTGTTCGGGGAACCGTAACCGATGATGGTGCGGCAGCAGATCAGGGTCGGCTTGCCGGTCTCGGCCTTGGCGGCTTCGATGGCGGCATTGATGGCTTCCGGGCTGTGACCGTCAACAGCCGGGATAACGTGCCAGCCGTAGGCTTCGAAACGCTTGACGGTGTCGTCGGTGAACCAGCCTTCTACGTGACCGTCGATGGAGATACCGTTGTCATCCCAGAACGCGATCAGTTTGCCCAGTTGCAGGGTACCTGCCAGGGAGCACGCTTCGTGGGAGATACCTTCCATCAGGCAGCCGTCGCCCATAAAGGCATAGGTGTAGTGGTCAACGATGTCGTGGCCCGGCTGGTTGAACTGCTCAGCCATGGCTTTCTCGGCGATCGCCATACCAACGGCGTTGGTGATGCCCTGACCCAGCGGGCCAGTGGTGGTTTCAACGCCCGGTGCATAGCCGTACTCCGGGTGACCCGGGGTGCGAGAGTGCAGTTGGCGGAAGTTTTTCAGATCGTCGATGGAGAGGTCATAACCGGAGAGGTGCAGCAGGGAGTACAGCAGCATGGAGCCGTGGCCGTTGGAGAGAATGAAACGGTCGCGGTCGGCCCACTTGGGGTTGTTCGGGTTATGTCTGAGGTGGCTACGCCACAGCACTTCGGCGATATCCGCCATTCCCATGGGGGCGCCCGGGTGACCGGAGTTGGCTTTTTGAACGGCATCCATACTCAATGCACGAATGGCATTGGCAAGCTCTTTACGAGAAGGCATCTGAATCTCCTGCGATTGCTTCATTTGATGGCCAAGATTAAGGCGCGTTATTGTCCCAGCAGGGCGCGCGGCGTGCAAATATTATCTGGATGAATAAAGTGGCTTTGGGAGGACAATCGCTTTTCTTGCCCTCTATTGACCAAAGCAACCAGAGAAAAACGTTTGATCCCCATCCCTTTCGGGATAGGAGATCACAGCTTGTGACCCATTGGACACTGTGCGACAAAATAGTGCTGGCAATCGCGGGGGGCGCTAATTAATATAGACGTCCAGATGTAGATACCTCTACACCATCCCATTCACCCGGTTATTGCTGTGGCGATAACCCAGACAAGCTGAGATTCATATCATGGCAAAGCTGTTTACTTCCGAGTCGGTCTCCGAAGGCCATCCCGACAAGATTGCGGACCAGATCTCCGATGCGGTACTGGACGCCATCCTCAAGCAAGATACCAAGGCCCGTGTCGCCTGCGAGACCCTGGTCAAGACCGGTATGGTCATGGTGGCCGGCGAAGTAACCACCTCTGCCTGGGTTGATATCGAAGAGATCGTGCGTGATACCGTGCGTGAAATCGGCTACACCCACTCCGACATGGGCTTCGACGCTGACTCCTGTGCCGTGCTGAACGCCATCGGCAAGCAGTCCCCGGACATCAACCAGGGTGTTGACCGCAGCGATCCGCTGGAGCAGGGCGCTGGCGACCAGGGCCTGATGTTCGGCTACGCCACCAACGAAACCGACGTGCTGATGCCGGCCCCCATCACCTACTCTCACCTGCTGGTGAAGCGTCAGGCTGAAGTGCGCAAGAACGGCACCCTGCCGTGGCTGCGTCCGGATGCCAAGAGCCAGCTGACCTTTGCCTACGACGACGCAGGCAAGATCATCGGTGTCGATGCCGTTGTACTGTCTACCCAGCACGCTGAATCCATCAGCCACAAGGATCTGGTTGAAGCGGTACGCGAAGAGATCATCAAGCCGGTGCTGCCGGCCGAGTGGGTCAACAAGGACACCAAATACTTCATCAACCCGACCGGCCGTTTCGTTATCGGCGGCCCGATGGGTGACTGCGGTCTTACCGGTCGCAAGATCATCGTCGACACCTACGGCGGCATGGCCCGTCACGGTGGTGGCGCCTTCTCCGGTAAGGACCCTTCCAAGGTTGACCGCTCCGCTGCCTACGCCGCCCGCTACGTTGCCAAAAACATCGTTGCCGCCGGTCTGGCCGATCGCTGTGAAATCCAGATCTCCTACGCCATCGGCGTGGCCGAGCCGACCTCCATCAGCGTGGAAACCTTCGGCACTGCCAAAGTCGCCGAAGATCTTCTGGTCAAGCTGGTACGCGAGCACTTCGAACTGCGCCCGTACGGCCTGATCCAGATGCTGGATCTGAAGCGCCCGATCTACCAGGCTACCGCTGCCTACGGTCACTTCGGTCGCGACGAGTTCCCGTGGGAGCAGACTGACAAGGCCGAACTGCTGCGTTCCGCCGCTGGCCTGTAAGGCTCGCTGTTGTGATAAAAGGGGAGCCTGGCTCCCCTTTTGCTTATCCGCTATCTGACGAGATGTTGATGTCTGCCACTCCTGCCCAGCTTGTCGCCCTGCTGCAACAACGCGTCGACGCCTGCTTTGTGCAGGCCGAAGCGCGCCTTGGCCGCACCTTCCCCCGCCCGCAAGTCCATTGCAACATGCGCGGTCGGGCGGCGGGATCGGCGCGGCTGCAAACCTGGGAGCTGCGCTTCAATCCTGCCCTCTGTCAGGCCAACCAGCAGGCGTTTCTGGATGAGGTCGTGCCCCACGAGGTGGCCCATCTGCTGGTCTATGCCCTGTGGGGTGAAGGTCGCGGCAAAAGCCGGGTCTTGCCCCACGGCAAGCAGTGGCAGTCGGTGATGCGGGAGGTGTTCGGCCTTGAGCCCAGAACTACCCACAGCTTCGATCTGGCGGTATTGGCCCAGCGCACCGTGCCCTATCGCTGTCACTGCCAGCAGCATCAACTGTCGATACGCCGCCACAACAAGGTGGTACGTGGCGAAGCCCGCTATCACTGTCGTCGCTGCAAGCAGCCGCTGGAGCGGGAACGGCCGGAGCCAGAGCAGTAAGCCAGCTTGTGTCGCGCCCCTGTGGTAGGGTGCCCGCCATCGTTCGTCAATCACCCTGTTTTGCAAGGAATCCCATGCGTTTCATCTCCTCCCTCGCCCTGACCCTGCTGGCCGGTTTACCGCTGCTCAGCGCCCCCCTGCACGCCCAGACCTTTCGCGAAGCCAAGCAGGATCTGGTGAAGCTCTATCGCAGCCAACCTGCTGTCACCACCTTCTACTGCGGCTGTGACATCAATTATCAGGGCAAGAAAATGAGCCCGGATCTCGCCAGCTGCGGCTATGAGCCGCGCAAGCAGGCCAAGCGCGCCGCCCGCATCGAGTGGGAACACGTGGTCCCGGCCTGGGAGTTCGGCCACCAGCTGCAGTGCTGGCAGGATGGCGGTCGCAAGAACTGCGAAAAAGCGAGCCCCGAGTTCAACAAGATGGAGGGGGATATGCACAACCTCTTCCCCGCCATTGGCGAGGTGAACGGCGATCGGGCCAACTACCGCTTCTCCGACTGGAACGGCAAGCCGGATCAGTACGGCCAGTGCCAGATGCTGGTGGATTTCAAGGATCGTCGGGTACAGCCGCCCAAGGGGCCGGTGCGGGGCCAGATTGCCCGCGCCTACCTCTACATGAGCGAGCAGTATGGGCTGCGTCTGGCAGCGCAACAGCGTAAACTGTTTGAAGCTTGGGACAGGCAGTACCCTGCAGAAGGCTGGGAGTGCGAGCGCAACCGCCGCATCGGCAAGCTGCAGGGCAATACCAATCCCTTTATTGAAAAGCAGTGCCAATAACCCCATTTGACCAGGGAGGGGGATCGCCCCTCCTATTATGAAGCCCTTCCCTACTGCCGCGTGAGCCTTGCTCACCGCCTCGCAGCAGGAGATAAAGAGTTTCCAAGCGAGAGACTGACAAGCAGCCATGCGCATTCCACGTATCTATGAACCGGCCACCCTGCAAGTTGGCCAGACCATCGCCCTGTCGGAAGACGGCGCCAACCATATCGGCCGGGTACTGCGCATGCAGCCGGGCCAGCAGCTCGAGCTGTTCAACGGCGATGGCAATCAATATCCCGCCACGATCGCCAGCGTCGGCAAGAAGTCGGTGGAAGTGACCATCGAGCGCTGCGATGCCCAATCGGTGGAGTCACCGTTGGCCATCCATCTGGGTCAGGTGATCAGCCGTGGCGACAAGATGGATTTCACCATCCAGAAATCGGTGGAGCTGGGCGTCACCTGCATTACCCCGCTCTTCTCCGAACGCTGCGGCGTCAAGCTGCCGGCCGATCGACTGGAGAAGAAGCGCGAGCAGTGGCAGAAGGTGGTGATCAGCGCCTGCGAACAGTGCGGCCGCAACGTAGTGCCAGAGGTGCGTATGCCGATGGAGCTGGACGCCTGGCTGGCGGAAGAGACCAAAGAGCTCAAGCTCAACCTGCACCCGCGCGCCGAGTACAGCATCAACACCCTGCCAGTTCCCGAGCACGGCGTGCGCCTGCTGATTGGCCCGGAAGGGGGATTGTCGAGCGACGAGATCGCCCGTACCGTGCAGGAAGATTTCAAAGAGATGCTGCTGGGGCCGCGGGTGCTGCGTACCGAAACTGCCGCCCTAACTGCGATTACTGCGCTGCAGTGCCGCTTTGGCGATCTCGCTTGAAACCAGTCCAATGTCTTACTGCGAGGTCGTGATCAAGGCTCATGCGCTGCTCGGAATCCTCACGTATGTCTATACGCTCCGGTTCCTGCGCTGCTCTTTACCTTGCTGACGACCTCTCGCGACAGACTTTGAACAGGTTTTAAGAATCTCACTCGCAATCGAGCCACAAGAAGGATATTCGGATGACCATTAAACTCGGCATCGTGATGGACCCCATCTCGGCCATCAACATCAAGAAAGATTCCAGCTTTGCCATGCTCGAAGAGGCGCAAAAGCGCGGCTATGAGCTCTTCTATCTGGAGATGAAGGATCTCTACATGGAAGCTGGTCGCGCCTTTGGCACCATGCGCCCGCTCACCGTCAAATATGACTATGCCGACTGGTACACCCTGGGCGAGGTGGTGGATCAGCCCCTCTCCAACCTCGATGTGATCCTGATGCGCAAGGATCCGCCGTTCGACACCGAATTTATCTACGCCACCTATATGCTGGAGCGGGCCGAGGATGAGGGTTGCCTTATCGTCAACAAGCCGCAGAGCCTGCGTGACGCCAACGAGAAGCTCTACACCGCCTGGTTTGCCGAACACACCCCGACCACGCTGGTGACCCGCCGCGCCGACAAGCTGCGCGCCTTCCACGCGAAGCACAAAGACGTGATCCTCAAGCCGCTGGACGGCATGGGCGGTGCCTCCATCTTCCGCATGAAGGAAGATGACGCCAACGTCGGCGTGATTATCGAGACCCTGACCGCCCACGGCAGCCAGTACTGCATGGCGCAGACCTATCTGCCCGCCATCAAGGATGGCGACAAGCGGGTACTGGTGGTGGATGGCGAGCCGGTTCCCTACTGTCTGGCCCGTATTCCGGCGCAAGGCGAAACCCGTGGCAATCTGGCTGCCGGTGGCCGTGGTGAAGCGCGTCCCCTGAGCGAAGCCGACTGGGCCATCGCCCGTGCGGTAGGCCCCACCCTGAAGGAGAAGGGGCTTATCTTCGTCGGCCTCGATATCATCGGCGATCGGCTGACCGAGATTAACGTCACCAGCCCGACCTGCATTCGCGAGATTGAAGCCGCCTTCGACGTGCACATTACCGGCATGCTGATGGATGCCATCGAGCGTCGGCTGGCCCAGTAATCACCAGGCAGGCTAAACCGACCTGTTCGGGGGTAACCCGCCCCTGACAAGCCCTGAAAAAGAGAGGGTGGCCCAGCGCCATCCTCTCTGTTTTAAGACAATCCGGAAAGGGGCGGGATCTCGCCCAGCCCAAAAAGCGGTTTTTCCCATGGGGATCAACTGCCATAATTGACCTCAAATACCTTTGCACTATTTGGCCTCTATGCAAACACTGCAAAATCACTTCCTGCTTGCCATGCCAAGCCTGACGGATCCCTACTTCGAGCGTTCGCTGGTCTATCTGTGCGAGCACAACGAAGAGGGCGCCATGGGACTGGTCGTCAACATTCCGGTCGAGATGTCGCTGGAAACCATGCTGACTCAGCTCCAGCTCAACCCGCCCAACAACCCGGAGCTCAAGCAGCCGGTACTGCAAGGTGGGCCGGTTCACGCCGATCGTGGCTTCGTGCTGCACAGCTTCCGCCCCGGTTTCAACTCCACCCTGCAGGTGGGGGATGAGATGATGGTGACCACCTCCAAGGATATTCTGGAAACCCTGGGTACGAGCGAGGCCCCTGCCCATTGGCTGGTGGCCCTTGGTTATGCCGGCTGGAGCGCCGGGCAGCTGGAGCAGGAGCTGGTGGACGGCGCCTGGCTGGTGATCCCCCCCAATCCGGCTCTGGTGTTCAAGACCCCCATTCACAAACGTTGGCAGCAAGCTGCCGCCAGCATAGGGGTGAACCCGGTTCACCTCTCCAGCGACATCGGCCACAGCTGATCGGCTGGCCCGCTCCGCTCTCTATTTCGAGGATTTATCAGTTATGTCATCACGCAGCATCATGGGCTTTGACTATGGCACCAAGAGCATTGGCGTCGCCATCGGTCAGGAGCTAACTGGCACTGCCCAGCCTCTGCGCGCCCTCAAGGCCAACGACGGCATCCCCAACTGGGACGAGATTGAGAAGCTGCTCAAGGAGTGGCAACCGGACCTGCTGGTGGTCGGCCTGCCGCTGAACATGGATGGCACCGATCAGGAGATCACGGTACGGGCCCGCAAATTCGGCAACCGGCTGCATGGCCGTTTCGGCAAGCCGGTGGAATTCAAGGATGAGCGACTCACCACCACAGATGCCCGTGCCCGCCTGTTTGAGCGGGGCGGCTATCGCGCGCTGGAAAAGGGCAGTGTGGACGGGGTATCGGCGCAGCTGATCGTCGAAGCCTGGATGGAAGAGCAGTACAACTAAGCCATCAACAGCAAGGCAAGGGTCGCCGCCCTTGCCTTGTCTCGCACTATCCTCCCCTCATTACGCCTGTGATTGACCCGCGACCAGCCCCTCGGCCTCTGTCGGCGTCGCATTCATCATCCGGTTGAGCCAGGGCACCATCAGCCCCATCACTACCGCAATCAGCAAGGTCGCCATCCCGATCTTGCCAAACACGCCGGTGTAAATGGGCAAAGTTTGCAGCGGATCCGTCATCCCTTGCGGCACGGCGGTAAAAGTCGCCACATAGCCCCCCAGCAGGGACGCCATCGCCTGAGTCAGGAACCACATTCCGAGAATGAAGCCCATCAGCCGTTGCGGCACCAGCGCAGCCACCATCGCCAGTCCCAGCGCACTGATCATCAGCTCTCCCAGACTCTGGAACAGGTAGATAAGCACCATAAACCAGGGGGAGGTCAGCCCCTGCTCATCGGCAAACCACCAGCCGGATGCCGCCGCCGTCAGAAAGCCCAGCGAGCAGAAGAACATCCCGAGGGTGAACTTGAGCGGCATGGTGAGATCCCGCCCCTTGCTGCCCATCCGGGTATAGATCATCGCGAGTACCGGGCTACCCACCACCACCCAGAAGGGGTTGAGCGCCTGGAAGCTGATTGGGTTGACGCTCATGCCCAGCATTTCGTGGTGCATGTTGTTGATGGCAAAGAAGTTCAGAGACGTCGGCATCTGGGCGTAAAGCACATAGAAGAGCACCGCCTCCAGCATTAGCACGAAGGCCACATACATCTTGTTGCGACCCACGGTGTCGAGCTTGAACGCCTCGCGGAAAAAGAAAATCACCACGGCGATAGTCACCGTCATCAGCACCATGTTGGCGATCACCACGTGGTGCATCAACCAGGCACAAAAGAAGACCATGACCACCGAGCCAGCCAATACCATCAGCAACTTGCCGTAGTTGAGGGGCAGATGATCCGGCTCGGAGCCAATGTCTTTCACCATATTGCGGCAGGCAAAGAAGGTGAGCAGCGCAATCACCAGCCCGACACCGCAGAGGTTGTAGGTGACGGTATAGCCGTAGTGATCGGCGATGACCGGAGCCAGCGACAGGGAGATAAGCGAGCCGATATTGATCGACATATAGAACAGGGTAAAAGCCCCATCCAGCCGCGGATCTTTTGGCTGGTAGCATTTTGACAGCAGGCTGGCCGGATTGGCCTTGAACAGGCAGTTACCAACTGCAATGGTGCCCAGCGCATAGAAAATCAGGTCGGGATTATAGATAGAGAGGCCGGTCATGAAATAGCCGATAACCAGAACCACGGCCCCCAGCACCATGGTGCGCTTGGTACCGAGAATATGGTCGCCGACATAGCCACCGACCGAGATCAGGCCATATACCAGCGCCGAGAAGGCACCGAAGGTAATAAAGGATTGCTCTTGGGAAAATCCCAGTTGTTGCACAAAGAAGACCGCCAATACCCCCTGCACGCCGTAATAACCGAAGCGCTCCCAGAGTTCGACGAAAAATATCATAAAGAAGGGTTTGGGTTGTTGTAACAACCCGGTCGGTGCTGTTGCTGGACGCATATCAACCTGCCTTTGCTGAGATTTATTTTTATTAATCTGATGGTGGCTACCGCACTATTTTTTTGCCCGCCATTGCCATAACGGGGAGCACAGTCAGCCTGCCAATCTGGCTATTTTCGGGTGCAAGCGCCCCGTTCGATGAAAGGTGTTTTTCATCTAGCCGGTTTCAATTACGGGTTATCGGGGGATGGTGAGTGGCGTCTCCCAGTACAGTTACCGGCTCCGGGTTCTACCTTTGCTGCATCCCTTCACTCAAGCCGGTTTATCAACCTTGATGCTTATTCCTCTCTGCTCCGTCACTCATGGCTGGTGGCCAGATAGCCGGGGCATGACACGGCCACAGACGACCTGTGGGGCTGGCTCACGCCGCGCTCTACTGACAGTCACCTACGCAGGCGCTATCTAACCCCGCCATTCCAAGGGGTGTCATGCTATATCACTGCAAATACAGGAACTTAATGGTCGATCACACTTTAAAAGTGACCATTAGTGAAGTTTTCTAATGAAACCACATGAATTTTTTTCGTGAAAAGAGCTTCACTCGAGACGTGCAACCAAGGCTAATCTGTGCATAAAGAGAGTTGAATGGCACACAGTTGAACCCGAACTCGGCACTTAAGTCGTGCAAAAGCCCACTCATCCGGGCGATACGACAACAAAAAGCCGGAGCAGATGGCTCCGGCTGCTCGATGGGCACCGTCACGGCCACATTAGCGTGGCGATTCGTCGTTGTAGAGCCGCCGGATCTCGTTGCGCAGCCACATCACCTTGGCATCCTGATTGTGCCGTTTGTGCCACAGCAGGATGAAGGCGATCTCCAGCTGGGCGTAGAGCTTCTCGGGGAGCGGCAGCGGCATGGCGATCAGATTGTCGTGATGCCGACTGGCATAACCACCACAGTAAGAGGGCGCCACCGCAATCAGCTCGTGGCTCGACTGGGAGGCAATATGCAGCGCCTGCTCGAAGCTGGAGACCATGATGGGCACCTCCCGCTTCAGCCCCTCGTCCTCCAGCAGACTGTCGAGGGCCCAGGTATCGTTCGCTTCCCACACCATGCTGATCTGGGGGCAGGCCAAAAAATTCTCCAGCGACCACTTCTGCTGGAGCAAGGGGTGATCCTTGCGCAGGAACACCACCGGGCGATCGGTGAACAGCACCTCGTGATCGATGTAATAAGGCAAGCGGTTGACCTTGGCCAGGGAGCGGCCATGGGTCTCGCGGGCGCAGAAGCCGAGATCCGCATCGCCATTGACGATGTCGTTGAGGGAGTGGTGATCCCACCCCAGCATCCTGACCACCGAGTTGGGGTACTTCTGGTAGATGGTCATGGGCAGATCGCTCAGGAAGCTGATGTAGAAGGGGGACTCCATCACTAGGGTGAAGCGGGCACCATCGGGGATCGCCTCGCTATTGAGCGAGGTGATGTTGTCAGTGAGCTGGAACCAGACCTTCAGCTCCTCCTCCAGGGTCAGGGAGAGGTTGGTGGGCTGCAACCCCTGCCGTACCCGTACAAACAGGGGATCGTCAAACCACTCCCGCAATTTGGCCAAAGACTTGCTCACCGCCGACGGAGTGACACAGAGCTTTTTCGCCGCCCCTGCCACACTGCGCTCCTGCATCAGGTACTTGAATACCACCAGCAGGTTCAAATCGAGTTCACCCAGATTGCGCATATCCCCTCTCATCTTCCATCAGCCCTGCGACCGCGCTTCACGAAGCGCGAGCCATGGTAACAGCCCTTTGACAGCCAGGTAACTGAGCAGTGCCAGCAGCAGAGCGCAGATCAGCATCTCGGACGGAGTAAAGCCAAGTTGGCCCAGCAGCCAGATATAGAGGCCGGAGAGGCTGATCTGCATGATGCAGAGCACGGCGCTGGCAAAGGCCACGTTATGCTGACAACCATCGAGCGCCTCCCCCATCGCTACCCCGAAGCCACAGGAGAAGCCGACACAGACCAGCGCAAACCCCGGCAGCAAAAGATGGATATCGCCCCCCGCCTGCCAGCTGCCGATCAGTGAGCACGCCGCCAGCAGATAGGAGAGATGAGACACCGCCAGCACCTTCTGTTTGCCCAGCCAGCGCAACAGCAGGGGCATCAGAAAGGAGGTGGACATACTCACGCCGGCCATCACCATCATCACGATGGAGTACTGCTCGGTGGTGAAGCCAAACTCCTTCATCAGGATCAGCGGCGAGACGCTGACATAGACCAGAATGGCGGTCACGCTGGCACTGGTCAGCAGGGAGAGCAACATAAAGCGCGGGGAGCGCAGCAGGGCAAAGGGTTGCCCCGCGCTACTCCCCGGTTGCCGCGCCGGGCGGGTCTCCTTGAGCAGCAGCAGGTTGACAAGACCGCTGACAGCCGCCACCAGCGCCATCGCCACGAAGATCCCGCGCCAGTCAAAATGGGACAGAATTAGGTAACCGAGCACCGGCGCCAGCACCGGGATCACGCAGATCACCCCGTTGATCATCGAGAGCGCCATCGCCAGCCGCTCCTGACTCAGCACATCCCGCAGCACGGTAAAGGTCATGATATAGAGCGCCCCCGCCCCGACTCCCTGCCAGAAACGGCCGAAATAGAACTGGCCAATCTCCTCCGCATTGCCTGCCACCAGCGAGGCGAGGACAAAGATCAGCGCCCCCCCGAGCACCACCCAGCGCCGCCCGTAGCGATCGGCAATCATCCCGCCCAGCAGCACGGTGGCCGCCATACCGAACAGATAGATAGAGAAGGCGGTGTGGATCTGCGCCTCGCTCGCCTGCAAGGCATCGGCAATCTGGGGCACAGCGACCAGATAGAGATCGATCCCGACCGGATAGAGGATGATCATCAGAAAGGCGCACAGCAAAAAAGTTCTCATGGAGGCTCCGTAACAGAAATCTGGCCCCTGTTCGGCCAAAAGCGCGACAAACAGCAGGCAAACTGGTGACTATGCGGAGCACTATAGGAGGGGGCTACCACCACACCTAGTGAAGAGATGGCGATCTATACATTCCAAAATGGAAATATTGTTTCTATCGGTGTGCTATTCAGGCAACTAGATGGACAAGCCGCCGGGCAGAAGAGCACCGTGAGCTGAGTAAAAATAAACGCGATAAAAAGTGCACCGGGTACAATCCCGGCGCACTCGCTTGCGGTAAAACGCAGCCCCCGTGATTAGTCGGCCAGCTTGCTCAAAATGGCGTAGGCCGCCTTGATCCGGGCATCATTGGGATAGTTGCGGTTGGCCAGCATGACGATGCCAATCCCCTTGGCCGGGACAAAGGCAACATAGGCACCAAAGCCGTTGGTCGATCCCGTCTTGTTGTAGAGCCGCGGCTCCCCCATATCTTTGGGCGCGGCAAAGCGTTCCACCGGATTGGCCTTGAAGCTCACTGCCGGCGAGTTGCCCGCCAGCAGTGCCTGCTCGGTGACGGGATAGGCATAACTCTCCCAGCCCAGCCCCTGAGTCATCTCTCCTACCGAGAAGAAACCGGTATGAGTCATGGCAATGGCCTGCTGCATGGTTACATCACCGCGTTTGGTCATGTTGGCCTCGACAAACTTGATGAAATCCGCCGAGCTGGTCTTGATGCCATAGGCCTCGTCCGCCAGCACTCCCGGATTGACCCGGATCGATTTGTCCTCTTTGGAGTAGCCATAGGCGTAATCACCCATGGCTGCCGCAGGCACCTTGAGGTAGGTGTGGGCAAGGCCGAGCCCCGGCAACAGAGTCTGGCTCATCAGTTGCTCGAAGGGTTGGCCCAGAGAGCTCGCAGCCAGATAGCCGAACAGACCTATGCTGGGGTTGGAGTACTCCCGTTTGGTACCGGCGGCAAAGCGCGGCGTCCACTGGCGGTAGTAGGCTTGCATCTTCTCTGCCGAGTCGACCGCATCGGGGAACTGCAGTGGCAAGCCACCTGCACTGTAGGTGGCAAGATCGGCCATGGTCACACCATCAAAGGCAGACCCTTTCAGCCAGGGCGCGTGCAGGCTCACCTTGTCATCCAGCTTGAAGCCCCCCTTGACCACGGCGTAGGCACCGAGGGTCGCGGTCAGGGTCTTGCTGACCGAGCCGATTTCAAACAGGGTCTGCTCGCTGACGCGCTGACCGCTCTCCCGGTTGGCAACGCCATAGTTGAAATAGTGGGTCTTGCCATCTTTCAGTACGGCAACTGCCATTCCCGGGATCCGGTACTCCTTGAGCACCGGCTGAATGGTGCCATCCACTATTGTGCTCAGGGATACCTCACCGGCAGCATAGGAGAGCGAAGATGACAATGAAGAGAACAGCAGGGTGGCCAGCGTTAATAGTGAAGTCGTGGTTCGTGATTGCATTGGGTTATTCTCGTGGCAAATGAAATTGGGATTAGCATAAACAAGATGTATGTGCCCACGATGAAACTGTGTGAAGTCTCGGTGAAGTGAGCATCGCTTACCGCTCGATGAGCCCTTACTCTGCTCGCTGGCGTATAAGCTGTTGGGGCCAAGGAAAGAAACGGAGGCGCAGGTGAGATCACAAGAACAGATCACGACCGTACTGGGGACACTGGAGCAAGTCATTCTGGGCAAGCCGCTACAGCTGAAAATCGCGCTGGTGACCCTGCTGGCGCGCGGTCATCTGCTGATCGAAGATCTGCCCGGCATGGGCAAAACCACCCTGGCCCACGCCCTGGCGCAGGTGCTGGGGCTGGCATGCAGGCGGATGCAGTTCACCGCCGATCTGCTCCCCGCCGACCTGCTGGGGCTTCAGATTTTTGACCCCCAGCAACAAACATTTCGCTTTCACCCCGGCCCCATCTTCACCCAGGTTCTACTGGCGGACGAGATCAACCGCGCCAGCCCCAAAGTACAGAGCGCCCTGCTGGAGGCGATGGCCGAAGGCAAGGTGAGCATCGAGGGCCACACGCACCCACTCCCCGATCCGTTTTTCGTCATCGCCACCCAGAATCCGGCGGATCAGGCGGGCACCTATCCGCTGCCGGAATCCCAGCTCGACCGCTTCGCCGTGCGACTCTCGCTGGGTTTTCCACCACGAGAGGCGGAGCGCCAGCTACTGCGGGGCCACCAGCCGACTGGCCCGTTGCCCGCCATGCTGGATGCTGCCGGACTCGCCACCTTGCAAAGCGAAGGGGGGGCTATCCATGTTTCCGATGCCACCCTCGACTACCTGCTGGCACTGGTGCACCAGAGCCGCTTTGATGGAGATCTGCCACAGCCCCTCTCCCCCCGTGCAGCCCAGACCTTGCTGGCGGTGAGCCGTGCTTGGGCGCTGGTGGCGGGGCGGCGCTTTGTCACGGTGGAGGATGTGCAGGCCGTCTTCCCTTATGTGGCCGAGCATCGGCTGCGGGGCAGCTTTGGCGTACAGCACGGTGAAGCCTGTCCCCTTAGCCAGCGATTGCTGGCCCGGGTCGATCCGGACAATCCCTGATGAGCAAATTGCTAAACCGTTGGCAGCAGTGGCGAGCCCGCTGGCAGCGGCGCTGGCTCGACCTCCGCATTCCTCCGGCCCGCCAGATAACGCTGGGACCGAGAACCCTCTTTATTCTCCCCACCCGCATGGGGCTGCTCTATCTGCTGGTGCTGCTTGCCATCTATCTGCTCGGCACCAACTACCAGAACAATCTGGTATTGCTGGTGGCCTACTGCCTCGGCAGCCTGTTTATGGCAGCCATGTGGCTCACCCACCGCAACCTGCTGGGGCTGGAGCTGCTGGGTGGCCCGCTGGTGCTGGGGGAAGCGGGTAGCCAGCTGCCTATCCGTATCTTGGTGCAGAGCCCGCGCCCGGTACAGGCACTTCACTTTAGCCTCAACGAAGGCACCCTCTGGCTGGCACAGGCCGACGCTGTGGCCAGCTCAGTTATCCTGCCAGTATCGGGCTCTCGCCGCGGGCCACTGCCCCTTGGCCGATTGCGGGTCGAGAGCCGCTACCCCCTCGGCCTGTTTCGCTGCTGGTCCCTGCTGGACTTGCAACTGGAGGGCTGGCTTTCCCCCAAACCGGCATTCGGGGCGTTAAGAGGGGAGCATGCGACCCAAAGCGAGGGGCATCAGGGCCAGCCCGCTCCGGCCACTCTCGGTGACTTTGATACCCTGCGGACACATCAGGCCGGTGAGCCACTGAGCCGGGTCGCCTGGAAGCAATTTGCCCAAGGGCGCGGCCTGCTGACCAAGCAGTTTCATGAACCTCAGCAGGATGACACTCACCTCACCTTGCAGCGGATCGCGGGTGGGGATCTGGAGCAGCGGCTGGCGGTGCTGGCCTGGTGGTGCGCCGATTACGGCAAGCGGGGTATCCCCTTCACCCTGACGTTGGCAAACCAGACGCTGGGGCCCGATAGCGGCGCCGCCTTTGTGCAGCGCTGCCTGCTGGCACTGGCCCAATTCGATGCCACACCACCGAAGAGCACGCCAGATGCTGCTCGATAACCGCCGCCTGCTGCCACTCATCGCCCTGCAACAGCTGCTGCTGGTCGCGGCGCTCTGGCCCCAGTTGCAACTCTGGGTAGTGGCAGTGGGCGCCATCACTCTCGGCGTCCGGGCCATGATGCTGTGGCGCGGCTTGCCGCCCCTGCCTGCCCGCTGGTTGGCGCTGCTGGCCATCACAACCGTGGTGTTGCTGGGGTTGCAGTGGCGCACATTGGGCACCCTGCCCGCCCTGATCAATCTGCTCTGGCTCGGCTATAGCCTCAAGATGATCGAGGTACGGCGCGAGCGGGATATCGAGCAGGTGCTGCTGCTCGCCTTCTTCCTCATCGCGCTGGCGCTGGTACAACGCCAAAGCATCGGCTGGACAGCCGGGATGGCAGTGGCACTCTGGCTGGCAGTGACCGCGCTGGTGACCGCCGTCGTCCCCGAGCAGAAACGGCCTTGGCGCAGTGCGGGGAGCGCCCTGCTGCTGGCGCTGCCCTTGCTTATCACCCTGTTTATACTACTGCCAAGGCTGCCGCCCCTCTGGCAGATGCCCACCACCAGCCGTGCCCTGTCCGGCCTCTCGGAAGAGCTGGCCCCCGGCGATATCAGCGAACTGGTCAACTCCTCGGAACTGGCGTTTCGGGTCAGCTTTGCCGATGGCCCGCCCCCTGTCCGCGAGCGCTATTTTCCGGTGATGCGCCAAGAAGTTTTCGATGGTCAGCGCTGGTTGCTGAGCCCCGAGGTCAAAGCATGGCAGCAGACAGTGCCGGTGCAGACCGGGCTGACCCTTCTGGCATCATCTTCACGGGCAAGCAATCAGCTGGCAGATAGTCCATTACCCGCCGGGAGCTACGAGGTGATCGCCGAGCCCCAGCGCCACCGCTGGGCCTTTGCCCAAAGTGAACCGACTATTCTGACTGGATCAGTGCTGCTCACCCCCATTCACACCCTCTATCGGCAGGGGAGCGGCGAGGTGGCAATCCGCTATCGCATTGGCCGCGGCGAAGCACAGATCGAGGACGACCACCAAGCCGCTCAGCGCAACCTGCAACTGCCAGCCGGAGGCAACCCGAGAGCGCGCGTCCATGGCCAAGTGCTGGCTGTGCGCTATCCGGATCGCGCAGAGCTGGTCGCCGCCCTGCTAGCGCAGTTTCGCAGCCAATCCTATTACTACACCCTGACACCGCCACGACTTGGCGGTGACGGGGTGGATGAGTTCCTGTTCGATACTCGGCGCGGCTTTTGCGGCCACTACGCCATGGCGACCGCTTTCGTGCTGCGCGCCGCCGGTATTCCGGCACGGCTGGTCACCGGTTATCTCGGCGGCGAGTGGAATCCCACGGGCAACTATCTGGCGGTACACCAGTTCGATGCTCACGCCTGGGTGGAGTATCTCGATGAAGGAGGAACATGGCGGCGAATCGACCCCACTGCGGCAGTGGCACCGGAGCGCATTGAAGGCGGCGTGAGGGAGGCCCTGAGCGACGAGTTTACCGCCGCCGACCCCCTCGCTTTGCAGCGTTATCGCAACTGGGCCCTGCTCAATCAGCTGCGCTGGTGGGGCAACAATATCGACTACCAGTGGAGTCGCTGGGTGATTGGTTACGATGCGGGCCAGCTCTGGCAGCAAATCGGTCTGCGCTGGCCTGCACTGGCGGGATACACTCCCTGGTTGATCCTCGCCAGCCTGATGCTGGTCGCCCTGCTGGTGAGCTTGCCCCTGCTGTTGCCCGCCCGTCTGCCGCCAGAGCGGCGCATCTGGCAACCCCTGCTCAAACGGGGCAAACGCAGCGGCTATTCCCCAGAGCCTGCCGAGAGCATGGGAGCATGGTGCGAGCGGCTGGCGCGGCTGCGCCCCGACCTTGCCCATCCCCTGCTAAAGAGTGCGTGGCTCTATCGCCGCTGGCGTTATGCCCTCCTCAACGACCGGCAACAAGGGCGCTGCTGGCGCCTGTTGCAACGGCGTATCAGACAGCTCGCCCAGCGCTGGGATCAGCCGCCGAAGAGCGGCTCATAAAAGAAGGGGGAGCCACCGGCTCCCCCTTCAGGTTTTAATCAAGAGGTTTGACTCACCGCTTGTTATTTTTTGGTCGGATTGTCCCAGATCCCCTCTTCCAGCTGGGAGCGGATCTCGGGGTATTTGTTGGCATCGAAGGTGGGCACCTTGCCCAGCCTGAGCTGGTCGTTGTAATCCTTGGCCAGCTTGATGGCGACGCCGGAGAGCAGCAGGATAGCCACCAGGTTGACGATGGCCATCAACCCCATGGAGACATCAGCCATTGCCCAGACGGTCGGCAACTCGCCCACAGAGCCGAACATCACCATGCCCAGCACAAACATCCGGAACAGCATCAGGCCGCCCTTGTGGTTGTGCTCGAGGAACACCAGATTCGTTTCGGCATAGGAGTAGTTCGCCACGATAGAGGTGAAGGCGAAGAAGAAGATGGCCGCCGCGATAAAGATGTTGCCACCGCTGCCAATCTGGGAAGAGAGCGCCCGCTGGGTCAGCTCGACACCGGTCACGCCGGAGCCCGGCTCAAACTGACCTGACATCAGGATGATGGCGGCGGTACAGCTGCAGATGACGATGGTATCCATAAAGACCCCCAGCATCTGCACATAACCCTGGGAGGCCGGGTGCGGCGGATAGGGAGTGGCAGTCGCTGCAGCGTTGGGCGCAGAGCCCATGCCCGCTTCGTTGGAGAAGAGACCACGCTTGATACCGTTGATCATCGCCTGGGAGATGGCATAACCCAGCGCACCCGAGCCAGCCTGCTCAATCCCGAAGGCGGACTTGATGATCAGCATGAAGACATGGGGCAACTCGGTGATGTTCATCGCCACGATCACCAGCGCCAGCAGGATGTAGGCCAGCGCCATAAAGGGCACCACCAGCTCGGCAAAACGGGCAATGCCACGAATGCCGCCGAAGATAATCAGGCCGGAGAGCGCCACCAGCGCCAGACCGCTGACCCAGTCAGGAATGCCAAACGCCACCTTCATCGCCAGACTGATGGAGTTGGCCTGCACCGCGTTGAACACCAGGCCAAATGCCAGGATCAGGCAGAGCGAGAAGACCACCCCCATCCAGCGCATGCCAAGGCCTTTCTCCATGTAGTAGGCCGGGCCACCACGGTAGTTGCCATCCTCATCCTTGACCTTGTAGAGCTGGGCCAGGGTGCTTTCAACGAAGGCGGTCGCCATGCCGATAAAGGCAATCAGCCACATCCAGAAGATGGCGCCGGGGCCACCCAGATAGATGGCGACTGCCACACCGGCCAGGTTGCCGGTACCGACACGGGCGGCAAGGCTGGTACAGAGGGCCTGGAAAGAGGAGATGCCCGCGTTGTCCGATTTACGACTGTTTTTCAGCACGGAAAACATGTGGCCAAAGTGACGGATCTGGATAAAACCCAGGCGGAAGGTGAAAAAGATACCGACCCCGATGAGCAGGTAGATGAGCACGGCTCCCCACATCAGGTCGTTTAGCATCGCAATCAAGGTGTCCATAATTCTCTCGTTGTTATTCACATCCATGGCCAGTCTGCGCTGACCGTTTTCTGTCTGTCGTTTAATTAGCGTTTCGCTAAAGGGGCGGAATCTAGCACAGCGGGAGAGCCCGGAATAGTGATCCCGGTCACGCGAGACACAAAAAACGAACGGTAAAAGCCCATAAAGCTCCATTTAAATCGCAAACTTTCAACAAACTCAATAATTCAATCAGACAGGCCACCATTAAGCCCCATAAGAGAACCATTTTGGTATATCCCTGATGAGCTATACGAAAACGCAAACGCTTGCATGAAATGGCTTTCAAACGGAGACATTTCGCCAAACGTTTTCGCTGTAATTAAATTTCAAGTACGTAGTGAGATAATTTATGTGATCGACGACACAAATATGGATATTGGCTAAAAAAGTTCAGCTGAAAGCAAACAGGATCGAGGTCGGAACGAAATGTAAAAAACCTTACTAATCATATAGTTTCAAGCCATAAAACGGGATAACTCAACAGCCTGAATGTTTAACAACCAAGCGCCCCTATTGCAGGATGCACCACATCAGTATTAATTAGGCAGGCAATGACGATGGGCCGCCCCCATCGCGCTTTTCTGAGCCTGAGGCACCAAGATCCTGTAATTTTATTTCAGAACCACCGTCTCAAGCCCGCAACCCAGGGATTACTCCCTCATTAAGAGATGATATTCGCTATGGCCGATAAATTAACCCAGCTGAAAGCCCTGACCACTGTTGTTGCAGACACCGGTGATATCGAAGCCATCAAACGCTATCAGCCCATCGATGCCACCACCAACCCCTCTCTGGTTCTGAAGGCCTCCGAGATCCCCGAGTACGCTCCGCTGATCGAAGACGCCATCAAGTGGGCCAAAGCCCAGAGCCAGGACAAGGCACAGCAAATCATAGACGCGGGCGACAAGCTGGCCGTCAACATCGGTCTGGAAGTGCTGAAGATCGTTCCGGGGCGCATCTCTACCGAAGTGGATGCCCGTCTCTCCTTCGATACCGAAGCCAGCATCGCCAAGGCCCGCAAGCTGATCCGTCTTTACAACGAAGCGGGCATCAGCAACGACCGCATTCTGATCAAGCTGGCCTCCACCTGGGAAGGGATCCGTGCCGCCGAGGTTCTGGAGAAAGAGGGTATCCAGTGCAACCTGACCCTGCTGTTCTCCTTCGCCCAGGCCCGTGCCTGTGCCGAAGCCGGTGCCTTCCTGATCTCCCCGTTCGTGGGTCGCATCCTCGACTGGTACAAGGCCAAAAATGGCCGTGATTACACCGCCAGCGAAGATCCGGGCGTGGTCTCCGTTACCTCCATCTACAACTACTACAAGCAGCACGACTACCCGACCGTCGTGATGGGCGCCAGCTTCCGCAACACCGGCGAGATCCTGGAACTGGCCGGTTGCGACCGCCTGACCATTGGCCCGGCCCTGCTGGAAGAGCTGAGCAAGAGCGAAGGCGCCGTGGTACGCAAACTGGACTACACCGGTGAGCGCAAGGCCAAACCGACCCCGATGACCGAAGCCGAATTCCGCTGGGAACTGAACCAGGATGCCATGGCTCACGAGAAGCTGGGCGAAGGCATCCGCATGTTTGCCATCGACCAGGGCAAGCTGGAAACCATGTTGGCAAGCCGCCTGTAATCGGTTCTTTTTTCTGATAAAAACCGGGCCCCTACCAAGGGGCCCGGTTTTTTTTCATGGGCTTTTTTAGCGCTGTCATAGAGTCGTCACGAAAACGTTTTAATTTCAGATTCGTTATGTTATACGGGTGGTGAAAACGATAAAAACCAAGGAGGGAGCCATGGAAATGTTCAACTTCGATTATGACGAGGTGGTTGAACTCGGTTCGCGTAGCCGCGGGACAACGGGAAAAAAACGTAAATGGCGTGAAATCGAGGCGTTGAAAGACAAACATCGCCTGCAGAAGGAGCTGCAATCCATCGATATCGCCTATGAAGGTCTTACAGACGAGATTGAACTGTAATACCGCCAAGACACCTGTAAAAGCGCTCCGCATAGCCGGGGCGCTTTTTTATGCCGCTATCGGATGATCAAGCGGCATGTCATGCCACGGGCAGGCGACAGACAACGCGTTGCCGCAGTCCCTGACAGCCCTCACCAACAGCGTGGCATACCAACCCTGCCCCTCACCCGCGAAGACTGAGCTGTGCCGTTTCAGGGCGCATTGGGGCAATCACCGCAAGACAAGTCATCAGCAATAAAAAGCCCCCGTCGCTGACGGGGGCCTGAATACTCGGGGCAGACGGCTGCTCTTAGCAGTAGCCGTAGCCCAGCAGACGCTGGTAGCGCTGCTCCAGCAGCTGCTCGGTATCGAGCGGACGCAGGGCGTCCAGATCCTGCTTGATGCGAGCCTTGAGGTTTTTGGCCATCTTCTCCACATCGCGGTGGGCACCACCGAGGGGCTCGTCGATCACGTGGTCGATCAGCTTGAGCTCTTTCAGACGCTGGGCAGTGATACCCATCGCTTCGGCAGCCACAGAAGCCTTGTCTGCGCTCTTCCACAGGATGGAGGCACACCCTTCCGGCGAGATGACGGAGTAGGTGGAGTACTGCAGCATGTTGACGCGGTCACCCACACCGATTGCCAACGCGCCACCGGAGCCACCCTCACCGATCACGGTGCAGACCACCGGCACGGTCAGACCGGCCATCACTTTCAGGTTGCGGGCAATCGCTTCGGACTGACCACGCTCTTCGGCACCGACTCCGGGGTAAGCGCCAGGGGTGTCGATAAAGGTGATGATCGGCATCTTGAAGCGCTCGGCCATCTCCATCAGACGCAGGGCCTTGCGGTATCCTTCCGGACGCGGCATGCCGAAGTTGCGCTTGATCTTCTCTTTGGTCTCGCGACCCTTCTGGTGACCAATCACCATCACCGGCTCACCGTCGAGACGGGCGATGCCGCCGACGATAGCCTTGTCATCGGCATAGGCGCGATCGCCAGCCAACTCGTCGAAATCGGTGAAGATATGCTCGATATAGTCAAAGGTGTAGGGGCGCTGGGGATGACGCGCCATCTGGGATACCTGCCAGGCACCCAGATCACCGAAGATCTTCTTGGTCAGCTCTTCGTTTTTCTTCTCCAGCCGGCGGATCTCGTCTTTCAGATCCACGGCGTGATTGCCTTCACTCACATGTTTGAGTTCATCAATCTGCGCCTGCAACTCGGCAATCGGCTGTTCAAAATCCAGAAAAAGACTCATAGGGCCTTAGAACCTCTAATCAAAAACCAATTCAACCCGCTCTCGTCCAAGCAGGACTCGCAAGTCATCTATCAGTTGATCGGTGGGCGTCACCCGCCACTCGGTACCGAGCGTCAATCGCACCCGGGAGCCGGGGCGACGATAGTTTACCTGAACCGGACAGACTCCGGCACGGGCGGGTTCCAAAATCTCGCACAAACGCGGGAAAAAGCGATCATCAATCCGCTGTTCATCGAGGGAGATGCGGATTGCTCTGGCAAAACGCTCCCTCGCATCGTTGATATCCAGTAATTCTCGAGCCGACATTTTAAGGCCACCAGAGAAGTCATCAAAGCTGACCTGTCCAGAAACCACCAAAATGCGGTCTTTTTGCATCAATTCTTCATATTTTTCCAGCGCTTCACTGAACAGGGTCACATCGAGGCGACCGGAACGGTCGTCCAGAGTGAAGATCCCCATCTTGTTGCCACGCTTGGTCACCATGCTGCGGGCCGCGATCACCAGCCCAGCCGCCGTGGTTACGGTATCGCGGGAGGTGGGATGCAGATCGCACAGGCGACCCGAGGTATAGCGACGCAATTCGCTGCTGTACTGGTTGATGGGGTGGCCGGTGAGATAGAGCCCGAGGGTCTCGCGTTCCCCTTCCAGCCACACCTTGTCAGGCCAGTGCGGCACGTTGGCAAACGCCTTTTTGACGTCGTCAATCTCTTCAGTGAGCACGCCGAACATGTCGACCTGCCCCACTGCCTGCGCCTTGGCGTGCTGCTCGGCGGCCCGCATCGCCTCCTCCAAGGTCGCCATCAGGGCGGCACGGTGGGGGCCGAGCCGATCCATGGCGCCGGAGAGGATCAGCTTCTCCATCACCCGCTTGTTGAGCTTCTTGATATCGACCCGATTGCAGAAGTCGAACAGATCGCGGAACGGGCCGTCCTGATCCCGGGCGCTGAGGATAGCGTCGATAGGGCCTTCACCCACCCCTTTCACCGCCCCGATCCCGTAGACGATATGGCCATCTTCGTTGACCGAGAAGCGATAGCGACCGGTGTTCACATCCGGCGGGATCACCGTCAGCCCCATCCGCTGGCACTCGTCCACCAGGGTCACGATCTTGTCGGTGTTGTCCATATCGGCGGTCATCACCGCCGCCATAAACTCGGCCGGGAAGTGGGTCTTGAGCCAGAGGGTCTGGTAGGAGACCAGCGCGTAGGCGGCGGAGTGGGATTTGTTGAAGCCGTAGCCCGCAAACTTCTCCACCAGATCGAAGATCTTCATCGCCAGTTCGCCGTCGACGCCATTCTTGACGGCGCCCTCCTCGAAACCGGCTCGCTGCTTGGCCATCTCCTCGGGCTTTTTCTTACCCATCGCCCGGCGCAACATATCCGCGCCACCCAGGGTATACCCCGCCAGGGTCTGGGCGATCTGCATCACCTGCTCCTGATAGAGGATGATGCCGTAGGTCGGTTCCAGAATCGGTTTCAGGCTCTCATGCTGCCACTTCTCGTCCGGATAGGAGATCGCTTCATTACCGTGTTTGCGGTCGATGAAGTTATCCACCATGCCTGACTGGAGCGGGCCCGGTCGGAACAGGGCCACCAGTGCGATCATATCTTCGAAGCAGTCGGGGCGCAGCCGCTTGATGAGATCCTTCATGCCGCGGGATTCCAGCTGGAATACCGCCGTGGTCTCGTAGCGCTGCAGCAGGTCGAACGACTTCTTGTCATCGATGGGGATGGCGGCGATGTCCACCGGCGGCTTGCCCTCTTTGGCAAGACGCGGGTTTATCATGCCGAGCGCCCAGTCGATGATGGTGAGGGTCCGCAGACCCAGGAAGTCGAACTTCACCAGCCCGGCGTACTCCACGTCGTTCTTGTCGAACTGGGTGACCGGGTGATGGCCTTCGTCATCGCAGTAGAGCGGCGCAAAGTCGGTGATCTTGGTGGGTGCGATCACCACGCCACCGGCGTGTTTACCGGCGTTGCGCACCACCCCTTCGAGACGGCGAGCCATGTCGATGAGGTCTTTGACCTCCTCATCCTGTTCGTAGAGCTCGGGCAGCTTGGGCTCAGCCTCGAATGCCTTGGCAAGCGTCATGCCCGGATCCGGCGGGATCAGCTTGGAGATACGATCCACAAAGCCGTAGGCGTGACCCAACACCCGGCCCACGTCCCGCACTACTGCCTTGGCCGCCATGCTACCGAAGGTGATGATCTGGGAGACCGCCTCCCGACCATACATATCGGAAACGTGCTCGATCACTTCATCGCGCCTGTCCATGCAGAAGTCGACGTCGAAGTCGGGCATGGATACCCGCTCGGGGTTCAGGAAACGTTCGAACAGCAGGTCAAATTCCAGCGGGTCGAGGTCAGTGATCTTGAGGGCGTAGGCCACCAGAGAGCCCGCACCCGAGCCCCGGCCCGGGCCAACGGGGATGCCGTTGTCCTTGGACCACTGGATAAACTCCATCACGATGAGGAAGTAACCCGGGAAGCCCATCTGGTTGATCACTTTCAGCTCAACATCGAGACGCTCGTCATACTCGGGACGACGCTCAGCCCGCACCGCCGGATCCGGGAACAGGAACTCGAGACGCTCCTCCAGACCCTCTTTCGATTTGGCCACCAGAAAATCTTCGGTGGTCATGTCGCCGGTCGGGAAGTTGGGCAGGAAGTACTCACCGAGACGCACCGTCACGTTGCAGCGTTTGGCGATCTCCACCGTGTTTTCCAGCGCTTCGGGGATATCGGCAAACAGCTCGGCCATCTCCTCCTGACTGCGCAGGTACTGCTGGGGGCTGTAGCGACGGGGACGGCGTTTGTCCATCAGGGTATAGCCATCGTGGATGGCAACCCGGATCTCGTGGGCGTCGAAGTCATCGGCGTTGAGGAACACCACCTCGTTGGTGGCGACCACCGGCAGCTCGAACTCGGTGGCGATGGCCACCGCCATGTGCAGGTAGACCTCTTCGTCGGGTCGACCGGTACGCAGCAGTTCGAGGTAGTAGGCATCGGGGAAGTGGGTCTGATAGAAGGCGACACACTGCTCGGTCATCTGCCGGTTGCCCTTGAGCAGGAACTTGCCCACATCCCCCTCGCGGCCACCGGAGAGGACGATCACCCCCTTGGCGTGTTCGGCGAGCCAGCTCTTGTCGATAACCGGCCGCCCTTGCACGTGGCCGCGCTGGTAACCGCGGGAAATAAGCAGGGTGATGTTCTGGTAGCCGTCGTTATCCATGGCCAGCAGGGTGAGACGGAACTGCTCGTCGCCGAGCTCATCGCTCTGCACCCAAAAGTCGGCACCGACGATGGGCTTGATCCCCTTGCCGTGGGCCGCGCCATAGAAGCGCACCAGACCGCACATGTTCATCTGATCGGTCAGCGCCAGCGCCGGCATGTTGTTGGCCGCAGCCGCCCCGACGATGGGGTTGATCTTCTGCAGGCCATCGACCATGGAGAAGTCGGAGTGGACTCGCAGGTGGATAAAACGGGGTTCAGCCATCGTCATCTCCTCTCGCTGCTCAAACTAAATGGCATGGTCTACTCGATCCCCAGTGCGCGGCGCACCGGTTTGAAGCTCTTGCGATATTCGGGCAACGGGCCCCGTTCGGCCAGAATGGCGAGGTGCTCAGCGGTCGGATAACCCTTGTGACGGGCAAAACCATATTCGGGATGACGGCTGTCCAGCTCGGTCATCTCGCCGTCGCGGGTCACCTTGGCGAGGATCGAAGCGGCACTGATGGCGGCCACCAGACTATCGCCCTTGACCACGGCGCGCGCTTCCATCGGCAATGCAGGGCAGCGGTTGCCATCGATAAAGACCAGCTCGGGGGTGACCTTCAACCCCGCCACGGCGCGCTGCATCGCCAGCATGGTGGCATGCAGGATGTTGAGCTCGTCGATCTCCTCCGGAGTGGCGCGACCGATGGCCCAGGCGAGCGCTTTCTCTTTGATCTCGTCAAACAGGGCGAAGCGCTTCTTCTCGGAGAGCTTCTTGGAGTCGTTGAGCCCCGCGATCGGATTGGCGGGATCGAGAATGACCGCAGCGGTGACCACGTCACCCACCAGGGGGCCACGGCCCACTTCGTCCACACCGGCAACCAGCTTGTCGTCAGGAATATCGATCATCATCTTGTAGCCTTGAATCAAAACAGGCCCCGTGGGGCCTGACAGGGGTCGACTGGCGCGGCATTACCGCTCGAAAACGAATGAACGGGTAGCGCGGCGCAATCGACGGTCCGAAATAGCGTTATCTGCCGAGCAGATCCGCCACCGCATCGGCGGCCTGCGAGTCGGCATTGCAGCGGATCAGCTGGTGCAGCTCGGTGAAGGTGTTGACCAGCGCACTGTTGTCGTGCTCGAAGTACTTGCTCACCTCTTCCACCAGATTCTCCGGGGTGCACTCATGCTGGATGAGTTCCGGCACCAGCATGCGACCGGCGAGCAGGTTGGGCAGAGAGACAAATTCGGTCTTTACCAGTCGCTGGGCCAGCCAATAGCTGAAGGGCTTGAGCTTGTAGCCCACCACCATCGGCTTTTTCACCAGCATGGCTTCAAGCGCCGCGGTACCAGAGGCCAGCATCACCACGTCAGCGGCGATCATCGCCTCGCGGCCCTGCCCTTCCAGCAGCACCATGTCGAGACCCGGTGCTACCTCGGCCTTGATGGCCATAAACTGCTCACGCCGTTTCTGGTTGACCAGCGGCACGATGAAGCCGAGATCCGGATAGCGCACCGTCAGGTGTTTGCATGCCTCGAGAAACAGGGGGGACATAAAGCCCACTTCTGCGGTGCGGCTGCCCGGCAGCACCGCCAGCCAGCGGCGATTGGCATCGATACCGAGATTGCGACGCACGGCAGCCTGATCCGGCACCAATGGAATGTCATCCGCCATGGTGTGACCGACAAAACGGCAAGGGGCGTCGAAGCGGTCGTAGAAGGCTTTCTCGAACGGCAGGAAGGCGAGCACCATGTCGGTAGCGGCCTTGATCTTATGAATGCGGTTCTGGCGCCAGGCCCACACCGAGGGGCTGACATAGTGAACCGTCTTGATACCGGCGCGGCGCAGTTTCAGCTCCACTCCGATATTGAAATCCGGTGCATCCACGCCGATGAAGATATCGGGCGGATTGGCAATAAAGTGGCGCAATAGTTCGCGACGGACCTTGAGAATGCGCGGCAGACGGCCCAGCACCTCGGTGATCCCCATGACGGAGAGCTCTTCCATCTCGAACAGGGCCTTGACGCCGAGGGCCTGCATCCGCGGCCCGGCGATCCCTTCGAACTGCACATCCGGGTAGCGGGCTTGCAGCTCACGCACCAGACCGGCAGCCAGAATGTCGCCGGAGACCTCTCCGGCGACTATACCGATTCGAACCGGATCAGGCACGGATGATCCCGCGTTCGTTATCTTTGAGGAAATCCACATAGAGCTGGACGGCCGGTTCGGCTTGCGCCATCTCGATCAGCACCGGCAGCACCTCTTCGATGGTCTTGCCAGAACGGAAGATCTCTTTGTAGGCACGCTTGACGGCAGAGATGGCCTCGGCGCTGAAACCGCGGCGACGCAGACCTTCTGAGTTGACCCCGAATGGCTTGGCGTAGTTGCCGGCGGCCATCACGTAAGGCGGCACGTCCTTGTTCAGGGCGGCGCAGCCACCGACGAAGGCGTGGGAACCGACGCGACCGAACTGGTGAATGGCGGAGAGACCACCAAAGATCACGAAGTCACCGATCACCACGTGGCCCGCCAGGGTCGCGTTGTTGGCGAAGATGCAGTTGTCACCGATGATGCAATCGTGGGCAACATGAACGTTGACCATGAACAGGTTACCGCTGCCCACCTTGGTCAGGCTCTGATCCTGAATGGTACCGCGGTGGAAGGTGCAGTTCTCGCGAATGACGTTGTTGTCGCCAATCTCGAGGAAGGTGCGCTCACCGGCGTACTTCTTGTCCTGGCAATCCTCACCGATGGAGGTGTGCTGGAAGATCTTGTTGTCGCGACCAATCTTGGTCGGGCCCTTGATCACCACATGGGAACCTACCCAGGTGTTGTCACCGATTTCCACCTCGGCGCCGATGACAGAAAAGGGGCCGATTTCAACCCCTTTACCGATCACGGCAGACTCATGGACGATGGCAGTATCGTGAATGATGGCAGTCTGGTCGATCACGTGTGTTAAACCTCGCGTTTGGCGCACATCAGCTCGGCGGTACAGACCACTTCACCGTCGACGGTGGCGACACCGGTGAACTTGGCAATACCGCGACGCTCTTTCAGGAACTCCACGTCGAGCACCAGTTGGTCACCGGGGCCGACCGGACGCTTGAAGCGAGCGTTGTCGATTGAGGCAAAATAGTAGAGTTCGTTGGGAGACGGCTTGCCCACCATGGTAAAGGCCAAGATACCGGTGGCCTGTGCCATCGCTTCCAGGATCAGTACGCCCGGGAACACCGGCTTGGCCGGGAAGTGCCCCTGGAAGATCGGCTCGTTGAACGAGACGTTCTTGATGGCACGCAGAGTTTTGCGTTCATCGCTGATCTCGTAGTCGTCTACACGATCCACCATCAGAAACGGATAACGGTGGGGCAGCAGATCCATGATTTCCTGGATACCCAGGCTCTTCTTTTCAGTAGTCAAAACAGTACCCTATACCAATCGTGATTATTCTTGATCCAGCTTCTTCTCAAGCTTGCTTAACCGCTTGTGCATCTCTTCGATACGCATCACCCGGGCGGCGGTCTTGCGCCACTCTTTATTGGTTTGCAGAGGGATGCCGGAAGAGTAGACACCGGGCTCGGTAATGGGTCGCATCACCATGGCCATACCGGTAACGGTGGCCTGGTCGCAGATCTCCATATGCCCGTTAAAGACGGAAGCGCCGCCAATGATACAGTATTTGCCGACCTTGAGACTACCAGCCATCACGGTAGAGCCCGCCACGGCGGTGCCGTAACCGATCTCGACGTTGTGGGCGATCTGGCACTGGTTGTCGATGATGACGTTGTCAGCGATGCGGGTATCTTCCAGCGCACCGCGGTCAATGGTGGTACAGGCACCGATCTCGACCCGGTTGCCAATGGTCACACCGCCGAGCTGGGGGATCTTGATCCACTCGCCACGCTCGTTGGCATAACCGAAACCATCGGCGCCGATCACTGTGCCGGATTGAACCAGACAGTCGGTGCCCATAGTCACATTGTGATAGAGGGTGACGTTGGCCCACAGCCGGGAGCGGGCTCCCAGCCGGGTGTTCTTGCCAACGAAACAACCCGGGCCAATGCGTACATCATCACCCAGCACGACGCCGGATTCGATCACTGCATTGGCGCCGATGGCCACTCTCTCGCCCAGTTGCACGTCAGCCGCGATGACGGCGCTCGGATGAATATCCGTGGCCGGCTGCGGGGTGGTGTCCAGCAGTTGGGCTACCCGGGCAAAGCCCACATAGGGGTCTTTGAGCACCAGGGCATTGGTGGGACAAAATGGCAGATCCGCTTCTGTAATGAGCACGGCGGTCGCCTTGCTCTGCTCCAGATAAGAACGGTACTTCTTGTTGGACAGGAAGGTAATCTCACCCTCCCCGGCCTTTTCCAGTGTCGCTACCTTGCGGATTTCCAGGGTTCCGTCGCCATGGACCTGGGCCCCCAGTTGCTGGGCCAGCTGTGCGAGAGTGAATGCCATCAATTAGTTGCTCTTGCTTACCTGAGAAATAACCTGGCCGGAGATGTCCAGCTTGCTGGCGGCATACGGGGCGGCATTGCGCTCCAGCACCAGATCGTAACCATTGCTCTTGGCGATGGAGTCGATGGCAGCCTGCACCTTGGTCAGGATCTTGTTGCGCTCTTCGGACTGACGGCGGCCGTTGTCCTGCTCAAAGGCTTGACGCTTCTGGTTGAACTCCATCTGCAGCTTGGCCAGCTTCTCCTGATTCTGCTTTTTCTGCTCGGCGCTCATGAAGGCTTCATCCTTGCGGAACTTCTCGACCAACTTCTGGCCTTCCTGTTCCAGCTTCTGCAGCTCACGCATGCGCGGCTCGAATTCACCTTTCAGCTTGGCTGCAACGGCTTCACGCTGGGGCAGCTTTTGGAAGACTTCGCCCATGTCGACCACGGCGATCTTGGTCTCAGCGAAGGCAGAACCCATGCCGGCAGCCATCAGTGCAAAGCTCAAACCAGCTACTTTCAACGCTTTATTCACACTTACTCCTTGTTCCCTCATGGCGAGGGCTACCTGATTTACCCGATTATGCAAGCGGCGTTAGGACCGTCTTGTTACCTGGTGAGGCACGCATACCGCGCGTCCCATCATTGAAGACCCCCACCGCATGGGTGGGGGCGAAACTCTGCTTAGAAAGTACGACCGATGTTGAAGGAGAAGAACTCGGTGCGATCCCCTTCATATTTCTTGATCGGCTTGGCCAAGGCGAACACCAGCGGCCCCATCGGCGAGAGCCACTGCAGGGAGACACCGGCAGAGACCCGGATATTGCCCGGGTTGGAGTAGTCCTGGCTCAGATAGTTGCAATCAGAACCGGCGGCGCAAGGATATGCTCCGTTGGCAAAATCGGTGCTCCAGACGGTACCTGCGTCCATAAAGACGGTGGAACGGATCTGCGGACGATAGGTCTCGGAGACGAACGGGGTCGGGAAGACCAGCTCCAGTGAAGCGACGGCCAGAGCGTTGCCCCCCACCGAGGTGTCGGAACCTTCGTAGTAACCAGTTTCACACGGCTGAGAACCCGTGCAACTGCCAGCACCCGGCTTGTTGTAGGTTTTGTAGATGGCCTTGGGACCAATGGTATTGCTCTTGAAGCCGCGTACTGTATCGAAACCACCGGCATAGTAGTTCTCGAAGAACGGCAGCATGGAGTCATCGCCATAGCCGTTACCGTAGGAGACACGACCCTTGCCGATCATAACCCAGCTGTGATCCGCATCGAGCGGGAAGTAGTGGGCATCTTCGGCGGAGAGCTTGTAGTACTGCAGTTCCATGCCCGGCACGGTCACCTTGGCGTTGATACGCTGACGATCGCCAGAAGTCGGGAACATCCCCTTGTTCAGGGTAGAGCGGGTCCAGCCAGCGGTGACATCAACGGTCACGAAATCGAGGTTGGAACCATCCTGTGAGTAAGCATTCCAGAACTGATCCATCTGTACCGACTGGCGGTTATCATTCCACTGATCCCAGCAGTAGGTATTGCCATCAGTATCCGGATTGTCCTTCAGACACTCCTGATAGTTCTGGGCATTGAATGACGGACGGCTCAGCTTGGTGCTCTCGATACCGGTACTGAAGTCGAGACGGTTGAACTCATTGACCGGGAAGCCGCTGGAGAGACGGAAACCAATGGTTTCATTCTCGTAATCAACGATATCGGCATCATCGGCGCGGAACTGGTTGTAGTAGACCCGACCACCCAGGCTGACACCATCCACGGTGAAATAGGGGTCGTTGTAGCTCAGGTCAACGTTCTTGGAGTAGTCGTTGGTGCTGGCGTTGATGGAGACCTTTTTACCGGTACCCATAAAGTTGTCCTGGGAGATCCCCGCCTGCAGGCTCAGACCCGATTCGGTGCCGTAACCGATACCGGCGTTGATGGAACCCGCTGGCTGCTCCTTGACCTTGAAGTCGAGGTCAACCAGGTCATCGTTGCCCGGCACCCGCTTGGTGTCCACTTCTACACTCTCGAAATAACCGAGACGGTTGAGACGGCTCTTGGACTGCTCGATGTTGTCGGAGGAGAGCCAGGTGCCTTCCATCTGGCGCATCTCGCGACGCAACACCTGATCTTCGGTGGTTGCGTTACCGCTGAAGTTGATGTTGCGCACATAGACACGAGGGCCCGGCTCAACGTTGACGATCAGCTCAACTTCCTTGGTCTTGTCATTGACCTGCGGGAAGGTGACCACTTTCGGATAGGCATAACCGTAACGGCCGAGGAACTTGGAGAGCACCTCTTCGGTATGAGTCACCTGACTGGCAGAGTAGGTGCTGCCGGCAGCAATCGGGATCAATCCCTTCATCTCGCCACCGCGGTCGATCAGGTCACCCTTGAGCTGGACACCGGAGACCTTGTACTGATCCCCTTCCTTGATGTTGAGGGTGACGTAAACGCCCTTCTTGTCGGGGGTCATGGAGACCTGGGTAGACTCCTGCTGGAAGCGGATATAGCCACGATCCATGTAGTAGGAGCGCAGGGTCTCGATATCACCCGCCAGCTTCTGTTTCTGATAGCGCTGATCGGCGGTGAAGTTCCACCAGGGCACTTCGTCGCGCAGGGAGAGCTGGGCAATCAGTTTCTCTTCCGGGAAGACGCTGTTGCCGACGATGTTGATCTGCTGGATCTTGGCCGCTTCCCCTTCCACGAAGGTGAACTTGAGGTCGACCCGGTTGCGCGGCAACGGGGTGACGATGGCCTTGACCTTGGCGGAGTATTTACCCACGCCATAGTAGAAATCTTCCAGTCCCTTCTCGAGGGAAGTGAGTACGGTGCGATCCAGCGGATCACCCACACGGATACCGGAGGACTCCAGACTCTGGGTCAGTTGCTCCTCTTTGATATCCTTGTTGCCGGCAAACTCGATGCTGGAGATGGTCGGACGCTCCTTGACCATCACCTGCAGCACCTGGCCGTCACGGTAAACCTTCACATCCTCGAAGTTACCCGAGGCATAGAGCTTTTTGATGGCGCTGGCCAGAGCCACGGAGTCGACGGTATCACCGACCCGGATCGGCAGGTTCAACAGTGCGGCACCCAGGGTCACCCGTTGCAGACCTTCGACCTGGATATCTTGCACCACAAAAGAGGCAGGGGCCGCCTGGGCCAGGAAACTGGCACCCAGCAGGCAACTCAACACCAATGCTTTTTTAACAGCCATTTTGTTCTTATGTGTCCTTGTTGATGCTCTGGCCTCAGAGGCGAGCGAAATCGTTAAACAGCGCAATGCCCATCAATAACATCAGAATGGCGGCACCGATCCTGAAACCCACTTCCTGTATTTTCTCTGATACCGGCTTGCCGGTGACCGCTTCGATCAGGAAATAGACCAGATGGCCACCATCAAGCACCGGCAGGGGGAACAGATTGATAATCCCCAGATTGACGCTGATCAGCGCCAGAAAACTCAAGAAATAGACCAGACCATAGTCGGCACTGCTGCCGGCGCCCTTGGCAATGGAGATGGGGCCACTCAGGTTGTCCAGCGACACGATGCCACCAATCAACTTGCCAATCATGTCAAAGGTGAGCGTGATCAGGCTCCAGGTTTTGTCCGCGCCATGCCACAGCGCCTGCAAAGGCCCATACTGTAACAGAATTCGATATTCATCCGGTAATGGAACCAGTTGCGGTGAGAGACCGACGAATCCCACCAGCTTGCCCTGCACCTTGCGGCTATCCGGGGTCAGGGTCACGTTGAGATCACTGTTGTTGCGCTCAACCACCACTTGAAGGGGTTCGCCCGGTGCCTGCTGCACCAGCTCGACGAACTGGGCCCACTCGGTGATCTCCTGCTCACCGACCCGCTTGATGCGATCGCCAACCTGCAAACCCGCCTTTTCACTGGCACTCTTAGCTACCACGGCCGACACCACTGGCAATACCTTGCCACCAAGGGGCACGATCCCCAAGCTGCCGATCGGGGATTCCCGGTCCGGATCAAACTTCCAGCTCTCCAGCGACAGATTCTTGTCGGTGGCATAGCTGGTCTGGGGGGCTTTGACCTTGAGGGTGACCGACTGATCGCCCAGATGGCTCAGCAGGGCATAAGTGACGCTCTCCCAGTCGCCGGTCTGCTCATCACCGACCCCGACAATCTCCATGCCCGGCAGGATGCCCGCCTCGGCCACGATGGACGCAGGGCGCACCTCGCCAATCACCGGTTTTACCGCCGGCACACCGATCACGAACATCAGCCAGAGGGCAAACAGGGCAAACACGAAGTTGGCCATGGGACCTGCGGCGACAATCGCCATCCGCGCCCAGACACTCTTGTGGTTGAAGGCATACTGCTCGTCACCGGGCTTGAGTTCATCGACCCGGCCATCGAGCATCTTGACGTAACCACCGAGCGGGATCAGCGCCAGCACATATTCGGTGCCATCTTTACCCATCCGGCGCCAGATCGCCTTGCCAAAACCGATGGAGAAGCGCTCAACCTTGACGCCACAACGACGGGCCACCCAGAAGTGACCAAACTCGTGCACCGCGACCAGCAGGCCCAGCGCAACAACAAAAGCACCGATATTCCACAACACACCGCCCATCAGCCAAGCTCCTCAATCAAAGTGTGAGCACGGGCTCTTGCCGCACCGTCCAGGGCAAACAGATCATCGAGCGAGCCGACGGCGCTGCTCTCCAGCGCCAGCATCACTGCCTCGTTGATCCGGGCAATATCCATAAAACCGATGCGCCCGGCCAGGAAGGCGGCAACCGCCTCCTCGTTGGCCGCATTGAGCGCAGTAGTCGCCGCTTGTCCCTTCTGGCAGGCATTGATGGCCAGCGCCAGACAGGGGTAGCGATCATAATCAGGCCGGATAAAGCTGAACTCTCCGACACTGAAGAAATCCAAAGGTTCCACACTGGAGGGGATGCGATTGGGATAAGCAAGCGCATGGGCGATGGGGGTACACATATCCGGATTGCCAAGCTGGGCCAGCACGGAGCCATCCTTATACTGCACCATGGAGTGGATCACCGACTGCGGGTGGATCACCACCTGGATCTGCTCGGGCGCCGCATTGAACAGCCAGCGCGCCTCAATGTACTCCAGCCCCTTGTTGATCATGGTGGCGGAGTCGACCGAAATCTTGGCCCCCATCGACCAGTTGGGATGAGCGATGGCCTGCGCCGGCGTCACCTTCGCCAGCTCGCTGATCTCGGTGTAACGGAACGGGCCGCCAGAACCGGTCAGCAAAATCTTGCTGATCCCCGCCGCCGCCAGATCGCAAAAACCGGGCTGGCGCTGCACGGCGGTCGGCAGACACTGGAAGATAGCATTGTGTTCGCTGTCGATGGGCAGCAGCTCGGCGCCATGTTCGCGCACGGCCTCCATGAAGAAAGCACCGGACATCACCAGCGCCTCCTTGTTGGCCAGCAAAATTCGCTTGCCGGCACGTACCGCGGCCATGGTCGGGGCCAGTCCGGCCGCACCGACGATGGCGGCCATCACGCTATGGGTGTCGGGGTGAGCGGCAACCTCGCAGAGGGCTGCTGCACCAGACATGACCCGGGTCGCACTGCCGTGCGCTTTCAGACGGGCAGCCAGTTCACGGGCGGCATCCTCATCGACCATCACGGCAAAACGGGGGGAGAATTCGAGGCAGTCCCGCAACATGGCATCCACGTTGCGGGCGGCGGTCAACGCCAATACTTGCCAACTGCCCGGGTTATGGCGCAGCACTTTCAAGGTACTCTGACCAATGGAGCCAGAGGCCCCCAGAATAACCAGTGACTTGTGCATCAAAACTCCTGACTGAGTAGCAGATAACTGAGCAGAAACACCGGCAGGGCGGCGGTCAGGCTGTCGATCCGGTCGAGAATGCCGCCATGACCCGGCAACAGGGTGCCGGAGTCCTTGATGCCCGCCTCGCGCTTGAACATGCTTTCGGTCAGATCGCCGAGTACGGAGGCTAGCACCGCCAGCAGAGAGCAAAACAGCACGGTGATCATCTTGGCAGGAACAAATCCCATCGACCAGGTGACACCGATGGCCAGCAGGCTGGCGGTAAAGAGGCCGCCGCACATCCCTTCGATGGTTTTGCCCGGACTCACAGCCGGTGCCAGCTTGTGCTTACCGAACGCCTTGCCGAAAAAATACGCGCCAGAATCTGCCGCCCAGACCAGTCCCATCACGAACAACAGGATCCAGGCCCCCATCATGGGGTCATGGTAAAAGTTGTAACCACGGATGGCGACCAGCGACCAGTAGAAGGGAACCAGAGTCACCAGACCAAACAGCGACTTGAGCCAGATAGACTCTTTCCACAGCTTGGCGCTTTGGGGATAGCGCAGCACCATCAGCAGACCCAGCAGCCACCAGCTTACCGCGGTCCAGAGCACGCCCATCACGAGGGGGTGCAGGTGAGGCGTCCAGAGTTGCTCCACCGGCAGCCAAAAGAGGCTGGCACCGAGCAACAGACAAAATACGATGGGTAACCATTGCTGCGGAGCAGCAGAGACAAACCCACTCCATTCGCGACTGGCCAACAAAAACACCAGCGCTGCCAACAGGGCAAAAAATTTCAATGGCAGAAAGAAGAGCGCCCCCAACACCAGGGGGATCAACATCAAAGCAGTAATAATTCGTTGTTTTAGCAAAAGAAACCTCTCTCTTGGGAGCGGGGTTTAGCCGGTCTGCTGCTCGGCGATCAATTCCCGTATCTGTTCACCCGTGCAACCGAAGCGACGCTCGCGGGCAACGAAAGAGGCAACCGCCTCACTGAACTCGGCCTCGTTGAAATCGGGCCACAATACCGGGGTAAAATAGAGCTCTGCATAGGCGAGCTGCCATAACACAAAGTTGCTGATGCGATGATCGCCACCGGTACGGATCAGGAGATCCACCGGCGGCAGGTCGGCCATACACACTTCGCGACCAAGCATGGATTCATCGATGTCATCAGCGGCCAGTTCACCGGCAACAACCGCGCGGGCCAGCTTGCGAGCCGCCTGAGCGATATCCCACTGGCCGCCATAGTTGGCCGCAATATTCAGGGTCAATCCCTTGTTATTGGCGGTCAAGGCTTCCGCCTTGGCGATTTTGGCCTGCAACCGATCACTGAAGCGAGCGGTATCGCCAATCACCCTGAGCCGGATCCCGTGACTGTGAAGTTTGTTCACCTCGCGGCCCAGCACGGTAATGAACAGCTCCATCAAGGCGCTGACTTCCCCTTCCGGACGACGCCAGTTTTCGCTGGAGAATGCAAACAGGGTCAATGCCTCGATCTTGGCTCGCGCAGCAAAGGTAACGGCCTCGCGCACTGACTTGACGCCCGCCTTGTGGCCATAAACCCGCATCTTGCCTCGGTTCTGGGCCCAGCGACCGTTACCATCCATGATGATGGCGACGTGACGGGGTAAAGACGAGTTGGCACAATCACCCAACGCAGCCAAAAGCGACATGGTTTTCTCCCACAAAGACAAAAGCGCCGTGCAGGGGCACTACACGGCGCTCGTAATATACCTTTCAGGCGCTTAGATTTCCATTAGCTCCTTCTCCTTTACAGCAAGAGCCTCATCGACCAGCTTGATGTAGGAGTCAGTCAGTTTCTGGATCTCTTCCTGGGCGCGACGGTCGTCGTCTTCGGAGATCTCTTTGTCCTTCAGCAGCGCTTTCAGGTCGGCGTTGGCATCGCGGCGAATGTTGCGCACGGCAACACGGGCGTTTTCCGCTTCGGCACGGACGATCTTGGTCAGGTCGCGACGGCGCTCTTCGGTCAGCGGCGGCAGCGGCACGCGCAGGGTCTGGCCATTGCTGGAGGGGTTCAGGCCCAGATCGGAGGTCAGGATCGCCTTCTCTACCGCCTGGATCATGGAGCGGTCAAAAATGGAGATGGAGAGGGTGCGAGCATCTTCTGCCACGACGTTGGCCAACTGTTTCAGCGGAGTGGCAGCACCGTAATACTCAACCTGGATGCCGTCGAGCAGGCTCGGGTGAGCACGGCCAGTACGGATCTTGGACATCTGGGTCTTGAGTGATTCGACACTCTTGCCCATACGCTCCTTGGCGTCGTTTTTAATCTCGTTGATCACAGCGGTTTTCCTTTTGGCGAACGAGCCGCCATGCGGCTCGCATCTATATTATTTGCTGACGTAATGGATCAGGGTACCTTCCGGCTCACCCATGATAACCCGGCGCAAAGCGCCCGGCTTGTTCATGTTGAACACCCGGATCGGCAGATCATGGTCACGTGCCAGAGTAAAAGCAGCAAGATCCATCACCTTGAGCTCTTTTTCAAGAACTTCATCATAACTCAATTCATGGTACAGCACGGCATCCGGATTCTTGACTGGATCTTCGTTGTATACACCATCAACCTTGGTGGCCTTGAGCACTACATCGGCTTCAATCTCGATCCCGCGCAGGCAAGCCGCAGAATCGGTAGTGAAGAAGGGGTTGCCAGTACCGGCAGAGAAGATCACCACTTTGCCTGCACGCAGCTGGCTGATTGCCTCGGCCCAGCTGTAGGAATCACAAACCCCTTGCAGGGAAATGGCAGACATCAGACGGGCATTCACATAAGCACGATGCAGAGCATCACGCATGGCCAGACCGTTCATCACGGTTGCCAGCATACCCATGTGGTCGCCCACCACGCGGTTCATGCCCGCCTTGGCAAGACCGGCACCACGGAACAGGTTGCCGCCACCGATGACCAGACCGACCTGAACACCCAGCTCAACCAGCTCTTTGATCTCTTGGGCCATCCGCTCCAGCACTGCCGGATCAATGCCGAAACCCTCGGATCCTTGCAGGGCTTCACCACTCAACTTCAGAAGAACACGTCTGTATGCAGGTTTGGGATTGGTACTCATGTCACTGATTCCTGGTCATATAAAGACCGCGACATAAGTCGCGGTCTGGGGAAACGGAAAAACCGGTTCGATTAGGCCTTTTGAGCGGCCGCGATTTGGGCTGCAACTTCAGCAGCGAAATCGGTCTCTTGCTTCTCGATGCCTTCGCCCACTTCGAAACGGGTGAAGGAGACAACGTCAGCGCCTTCTTTCTTCAGCAGCTCGGCAACAGTCATGGAAGGATCTTTCACGAACGGCTGACCAGTCAGGGAAACCTCACCGGTGAACTTCTTCATGCGACCTTCAACCATCTTCTCGGCGATCTCTTTCGGCTTGCCGGAGTTGATGGCGATGTCGATCTGGATTTCGCGCTCTTTGGCAACGACTTCAGCAGATACATCTTCAGGCTTGACGAATTGCGGGCTGTTGGCTGCAACGTGCATGGCCAGATCTTTGGCCAGTTCGTCGGAACCACCGGTCAGCTTGGTGATAACACCGATGCGGGAACCGTGAACGTAGGTGCCCAGGTTGTCACCTTCAACCAGCATCACGCGACGCAGGTTCATGTTCTCACCGATCTTGGCGATCAGGTTGGTGATGGTCAGCTCTACGGATTCGCCGTTGCCAAAATCAGCGGCTTTCAGCGCATCAACGTCTGCGATCTTCTGGGTAGCTGCGATCTCGACGATCTTCTGACCCATGGCCAGGAAACCGGCATCCTTGGAAACGAAGTCAGTCTCGCAGTTCAGCTCGATCATGACGGCAACGTTGCCTTCGGTACGGGCGAAAATCACACCTTCAGCGGCGATACGGCCAGCTTTCTTGGCGGCTTTGGCCTGACCGGATTTACGCATGTTCTCGATGGCCAGCTCGATATCGCCGTTGGCCTCTTCCAGTGCTTTTTTGCAATCCATCATGCCAGCGGCGGTGCGCTCGCGCAGTTCTTTTACCAGGGCGGCAGAAATGTTTGCCATGTCCAGTATCCTCGGTCTTGAATTGACAAGAAACAGGGGCCACAAGGGCCCCTGCTAACCAATTACATCAGCTTGGTTAATAAGGGCTTTGCAGACCTTATCAATTACTCAGCTTCAACGAAGCCATCTTGTTCGGCTTGAACAACGATGTCCTGCTCGCGAGCTTCCAGTACGGTGTCAGCAGCAGCATTCAGGTACAGCTGTACGGCACGGATAGCGTCGTCGTTACCCGGGATGACGTAATCGACGCCGTCCGGGTTGGAGTTGGTATCAACGATGGAAACTACCGGGATACCCAGGTTGTTGGCTTCTTTGATAGCGATGTGCTCGTGGTCGGCATCGACAACGAACAGAACGTCAGGCAGGCCGCCCATGTTCTTGATACCACCCAGGCTCTTCTCCAGCTTTTCCATTTCGCGAGTACGCATCAGCGCCTCTTTCTTGGTCAGCTTCTCGAAGGTACCGTCCTGGCTCTGGGTTTCCAGATCTTTCAGGCGCTTGATGGACTGACGAACGGTTTTCCAGTTGGTCAGCATGCCGCCCAGCCAGCGGTGGTTAACATAGAACTGGTCGCAACGCTCAGCGGCTTCTTTTACGGCTTCAGACGCGGCACGCTTGGTACCTACGAACAGTACCTTGCCTTTCTTGGCAGCTACGGAGCTGATGAAGTTCATGGCATCGTCAAACATCGGAACGGTTTTTTCCAGGTTGATGATGTGAACTTTGCTGCGGGCACCGAAGATGTAGGATTTCATTTTCGGGTTCCAGTAACGAGTCTGGTGACCGAAGTGAACGCCGGCTTGCAGCATGTCGCGCATAGAAACTTTAGCCATTTTATACCTCTGTATTGGGGTTAGGCCTCCACACATCCCATATAACCGACCCGTTAAGGCACCCCGGCATATGTGTCGATGTGTGTGTGTTGTTTAAGTAAGGGTGATGAAATCGGGACGCAAGTTCCCCATTCCGGCGCGCTTTATACCATAACTTTGTTCAGGACACCACCGGCCGACACTCTAAACAGGTGTAAATCTGGATCCCGCCAGAGGAGGTTGCGACTGCCATTTGACGCTGTGATGACAATCACACTGGAAGTACGCGGGGGTTGCGGATAAAATTTTGGCCTGATTGCAAACGCATCTATTTTTCATTACCTGATTGCCGGACATCGATAGATGCGCGATCAGGTCCCAAGAGAGATCCCATGTCCATTAAAATCAAGACACCGGAAGAGATTGAAAAGATGCGCGTTGCCGGCCAATTGGCCGCCGATGTGCTGGTCATGATTGCGCCCCATGTCAAAGCTGGCGTCACCACTGACGAACTGAACACCCTCTGCCACAACTATATTGTCGACGTGCAGCAGGCCATCCCGGCCCCGCTCAACTATCACGGTTTCCCGAAATCCATCTGTACCTCGGTGAACGATGTGATCTGCCACGGCATCCCGAACCACAAGAAGCTGCGTGATGGCGATATCATCAACCTCGACATCACCGTTATCAAGGATGGCTACCACGGCGATACCTCGGCCATGTTCATCGTGGGGGAAACCACCCCGCTGCGCCGCCAGCTCTGCAAGGTTGCGCAAGAGAGCCTCTACGCTGCCATCAAGAAGGTGCGTCCGGGTGCCTGCATCACCGAAATTGGCGCCGTGATCCAGCCCATCGTCGAGAAGGCCGGCTTCTCCGTGGTGCGTGACTACTGCGGCCACGGCATCGGTGCCGAGTTCCACGAAGAGCCGCAGATCCTGCACTACCGCAACAGTGGCAAGCTGGAGCTGAAAGCAGGCATGTGCTTCACCATCGAGCCGATGGTCAACAGCAAGAAGTATCACTGCAAGGTCAATCCGAAGGATGGCTGGACCGTGACCACCAAGGATGGCGGCGACTCCGCCCAGTGGGAACACACCCTGCTGGTGACCGAGGATGGCTGCGAGGTACTCACCCTGCGCCCGGACGACACTATCGACCGCTTCATCAAACACAGCTAACATCGAACCCCGGCCCTTGTGAAAAGCGCCGGGGTTTTTACTGCCTGTTTCAGCCAGATGCCTGCCACTTGTGTGTGAGATGCCATGGACGCCAGCCTACTTTCCCCTCATCTGTTACCCGACGACCAGCTCACCCGCGATAACTGCAAAGAGTACCTGAGCCGCTTTCTAGGCTGGCTGCACGCCCGTTTCGATGCCGGTGACAACATCATCGAGCTGGTTGCCACCCGCTCCGAATACATGGATCAGTTGCTCTGCCGCCTGTGGCAGAAGTTTGGCTTCGACAAGAGCGACCTGACCCTGATCGCGGTGGGGGGCTATGGCCGCGGCGAGCTGCACCCCCACTCCGATATCGACCTGCTGATCCTCTATGACGGCGACGAACTGGACGAAGTGTTGGGACTACGCATTGGCGAGTTCATCACCCTGTTGTGGGATCTCAAGCTGGAGGTGGGTCAGGCGGTGCGCAACGTGGCGGAGTGCCTCGAGCAGGGGCGCGCCGATATTACGGTCGCCACCAACCTCATCGAGGCCCGCTACATCACTGGTCGCCAAGAGGGCTTTCGGCAACTGAAAGAGGCCACCGGCCCCCAGCACTTCTGGCCAAGTGAAGCCTTCTTTCGTGCCAAGCGCCAAGAGCAGGCGGAGCGGCACCAGCAGTTTCTCGGTACCGCCTACAAACTGGAGCCGGATCTCAAGTGCAATCCGGGCGGCCTGCGCGACATTCAGACCCTTGCCTGGGTCGCCCGTCGCCACTTCGGCGCCACCACCTTGTTCGAGATGACCAGCCACGGCTTTCTCAACCGCGCCGAGTACCGCGAGCTGCTCGACTGCCAGAACTTCCTCTGGAAGGTGCGCTTTGCCCTACATATGGCCATCAACAAGGGGGACAACCGCCTGCTGTTCGACCGCCAGCGCACCGTGGCCCAGATGCTGGGCTTCGAGGGGGAAGGGAACGCTCCGGTCGAGCAGATGATGAAGCGCTTCTACCAGACGGTGCGGCGGGTCGCCGAACTCAACGAGATGCTGCTGCAACTGTTTGACGAGGCGATCCTCGGCAACAGCGCCATGGATGTGCGCCGCCTCTCCGACGAGTTCCAGCTCCGTGGCCGCCTCATCGATGCGGTCGATGCCGAGCTGTTTGCCCGTGAACCGGTCGCTATTCTGCGTCTCTTCTATCAGATGGCCCAGCATCCCGAGATTGCGGGCATCCACTCCGCCACCCTGCGCCAGCTGCGCGAGGCGCGCCGCAAGCTCAACTGCTGGCTGCAGGAGTTGCCGGACTGCCGCCGCCTGTTTATGGCGCTGCTGCGCCATCCCAACGGCATCGGCCTGCCGCTTACCCTGATGCACAAATACGGCATCCTCGCTGCCTATCTGCCGCAATGGAACCTCATCGTCGGCCAGATGCAGTTTGACATGTTCCACGCCTATACGGTGGATGAGCACACCCACCGGCTGCTCAAGAACATTCACGGCTTTCCCAACCCGGCCAATCGCCAGAGCCACCCGCTCTGCCATGAAGTGTTCACCCGACTGCGTAAACCGGAGCTGCTCAGCATCGCCGCCCTGTTCCACGATATCGCCAAGGGGCGGCGCGGCGATCACTCGGAACTTGGCGCCGTCGATGCGCTGGAGTTCTGTCAGCTGCACGGCCTCGATCGCTACGAGAGCCGGCTGATCGCCTGGCTGGTGCGCCACCACCTGCTGATGTCGGTCACCGCCCAGCGCCGCGATATATACGATCCCGACGTGGTTACCGACTTTGCCCAGAAGGTGCGCGACGAGCAGCATCTCGACCTGCTCTACTGCCTCACCGTGGCCGATATCTGCGCCACCAACGATAGCCTGTGGAACGACTGGAAGGGCACCCTGCTGCGCGAGCTCTACTTCGCCACCCAGAAGGCGCTGCGTCAGGGGCTGGAGAACCCGCCCGACATGCGGCTGCGCATTCGCGAAAATCAGCGTCAGGCCAAGCAACTGCTGGCACAACGGGATGTATCGGAAGAAGCGATCAATCAGCTCTGGGGCGACTTCAAGGCTGATTACTTCCTGCGTCACAGCCCGGAACAGATCGCCTGGCACTGCCGCCACATCATCGAGCATGGCGACAATCCGGCTCCGCTGGTGATCATCGGCAAACACCCGACCCGCGGCGGCAGCGAGGTGTTCATCTACTGTCGCGACACGCCGAACCTGTTTGCCACCGTGGCCTCGGCGCTGGATCAGAAGAACCTCAACATCCACGACGCCCAGATCATGAACTCGCGCAGCAACTTCGTGCTCGACACCTTCGTGGTACTGGAGCCAAGCGGCGAACCCATCAGCCCCAACCGCACCGCTACCATCAAGAAGGCGCTGGAGAAAGCACTGCAGGAGCCGGGCAAGCTGGTACTGCGCAACAAGCCGCTGTCACGGCGCCACCGCCAGTTCAGCGTGCCAACCCGGGTGGTCTTCCTGCCCCGCTCTTCGCCCACTAAAGGGGAGAGCCGTCACACCCTGATGGAGCTGACTGCCCTCGATACCCCCGGCCTGCTGGCGCGGATCGGTGCGGTTTTCCAGCAGTGCGGACTGTCGCTACACGCCGCCAAAATCGCCACTTTCGGTGAGAGGGTCGAGGACTTTTTCAGCCTGACCAGCCTCGATGGCGAGCCATTGACCGCCGAGCAGCAAAAACAGCTGGAAGAGCGACTGGTACACCAGCTCAATCCCCAGCAGTCGGTACTGGATTAAGCGAAGAGTGATTCGAAAGAGGCTGATTGTCGGGCGTTTTTTGCCATACCAAACAACTGGTTGGCGCACACAGGATGAAGAAATGGCCGCTGGCCGGAAGAATTCCGGTCAACCCCTTAAAAACAGTCGGAAAAGTGTGATACAACAAACAGAATTTTTTAAAGGAAACCTGTCATGACCGAGTTGCAACAGATCATTGAAGCGGCCTTCGAGCGCCGCGACACCATTACTCCGGGCTCCGTGGATAGCGCCACCAAGTCCGCCATCCTGCAAGCCATCGACCTGCTGGACTCCGGCAAAGCACGGGTTGCCGAGAAGATCGCCGGTGAGTGGGTTGTCCATCAGTGGTTGAAGAAAGCGGTACTGCTCTACTTCCGCATCAACGACAACGGCATCATCAAGGGCGACGATGCCCAGTACTACGACAAGGTTCCCCTCAAGTTCTCCAACTATACCGCCGAGCAGTTCAAGGAAGCGGGTGTGCGCGTGGTGCCGCCGGCAACAGCTCGCAAAGGCTCCTTTATCGCCCCCAATACCGTGCTGATGCCCTCCTACGTCAACATCGGCGCCTTCGTTGACGAAGGTACCATGGTCGATACCTGGGCCACTGTCGGCTCTTGCGCCCAGATCGGTAAGAACGTCCACCTCTCCGGCGGCGTCGGCATCGGCGGCGTACTGGAGCCGCTGCAGGCCAACCCGACCATCATCGAAGACAACTGCTTTATCGGTGCCCGCTCCGAAGTGGTTGAAGGGGTGATCGTCGAGGAAGGTTCCGTCATCTCCATGGGCGTCTTCATCGGCCAGTCCACCCGCATCTATGACCGTGAAACCGGCGAGATCCACTACGGCCGCGTACCGGCTGGCTCCGTGGTCGTCTCCGGCTCCCTGCCCTCCAAGTGCGGTAAATACAGCCTCTACGCGGCGGTGATCGTCAAAAAGGTCGATGCAAAAACCCGTGCCAAAGTCGGCATCAACGCCCTGCTGCGCTCCATCGACGAGTAATCAGCATTGCTGTGATGAAAGGGCGCCTGATGGCGCCCTTTTCATTTTGGCGCCCCTGTCACAGGCAAGCCATGAGGCATCGGTTAAGATGGATGGGACAGGATCGTTTCAAACCGAGGAAGCCTGATGTACGAGAATCTGAAGAGCCTGGGGATCCAGGATCCCGCCTCCGTCGACAGCTATACCCTGCGCCAGGAGGCCAACCACGACATCCTCAAGATCTACTTCAAGAAGCAGAAAGGCGAGTTCTTCGCCAAGAGTGTCAAATTCAAGTATCCACGCCAGCGCAAGACCATGCTGGTCGATTCCGGTACCCATGAGTACAAGGATGTCACCGAGATCAACGCCAACCTCAAATATGTGGTGGATGAGCTGGACAACCTGACCCAGGGCGTCCATCAGCAGGCCGACCCGGACATCAAGCAAAAGATCCTGCGCGACCTGCGCCATCTGGAAAAAGTGGTACAAAACAAGATCAGCGAAATCGAACGGGATCTGGAGAAACTCTAACCCTCCCCCTCTTGCTTAAAGAGCGCCCAATGTGGCGCTCTTTTTATTGGCTGACTTTATATAGGTTTATCAGGTGATGACATGCGATAAGTCGAGCGAGGCACACCAGCGGTTGTGCCGACATAGGGCATCCCGTTACACATCGCATCTTGGGTAACGAGACTCCTGCCGAGTTCGACCTGCTGTGACTCGCACGATCCATAACCAGAAATAGCAAGAGGGAGGCTTTCGCCTCCCTCTTCAAACACGCTGATATTCAGGCAACAGGATTAGTTGCTCTTCATCCAGATGTCCATGTCGGTTTTCAGGTTGTCGGACTTGGTACCGAAGATGGCTTGAACGCCGGAACCAGCCACTACCACACCGGCAGCACCCAGTTTCTTCAGACCAGCCTGGTCAACCTTGGCAACATCTTTCACACCAACACGCAGACGGGTGATGCAGGCATCCAGAGAAGCGATGTTCTCTTTACCACCGAAGGCGGCAACCAGAGCAGCAGACATCTCGTCTTTGCCTTGGCCAACGGCCTCTTCAGCAGTCTCGTCTTCACGACCCGGGGTTTTCAGGTTCATGGCACGGATAACGAAGCTGAATACGACGTAGTAGATAGCCGCGTAAACCAGACCCAGACCAACCAGCAGCAGCATGTTGTCGGCACGCGGTGATTGCACCACGAAGTCGATGAAGCCGTTGGAGAAGGTGTGACCGTGTACGATACCCAGAGAGTTGGTCAGCACATAAGCCAGACCAGCCAGTACAGCGTGGATTGCGTACAGAACCGGAGCGATGAACAGGAAGGAGAATTCAATCGGCTCGGTGATACCGGTCAGGAAAGAGGTCAGGGCTGCAGAGGCCATGATACCAACGATCTTGGCGCGGTTTTCCGGCTTGGCAGCGTGAGCAATGGCGAACGCAGCAGCAGGCAGACCGAACATTTTGAACAGGTAGCCACCAGCCAGCTGACCAAAACCGTTACCGGCAGCGCGGGAAGCGTCATCAGCAGTCAGGAAGCAGGTCATGATACCGTGAACAGTTTCACCGGCACCGTTGACGCAGGTACCAGCCTGATAGAAGAACGGTACGTTCCAGATGTGGTGCAGACCGAACGGGATCAGGGAGCGCTCAACCACGCCGTAGATACCGAAGGCCAGTACCGGGTTCTGGTTGGCAGCCCAGTCAGAGAAGGCACCGATGGCACCACCCACTGGCGGCCAAATCACGGACAGGATCACACCCAGACCGATGGAGAGGAAACCGGTGATGATGGGTACGGCACGTTTGCCCGCGAAGAAGCCCAGGTACTCTGGCAGCTGGATCTTGTAGAAACGGTTGAACGCCCAGGCAGCGATACCACCGGCCAGGATACCACCCAGCACGCCGGTTTCGATGGTTTCAACACCCATCACAGGTGCCATGACCTTCAGGGTTGCGACCATGATGCCGTAGCCAACGATGGCTGACAGACCGGATACACCGTCGTTATTGGTAAAGCCCAGAGCAACACCCACTGCGAACAGCAGGGCCATCTGGCCAAATACGGAACCACCGGCTTGCTCCATTAATTGGGAGACAATTTCCGGCATCCAGCTGAAGTGGGCAGCACCCACCCCCAGCAGAATACCTGCGACTGGCAAGACTGATACTGGCAGCATCAGCGCCTTACCAACCTTTTGCAGATTAGAGAAAGCATTTTTGAACATTGTGTGCGCTCCTGAATGGATTGTCGTCCCTGAACGATCTATCTGGATGAAATAAGGACTGATTCATTCAGATATCTTCGAGTCGGGCTTGTTTATTTTGACCATCAGAATATAACCCAGCGGGTCATAAATTGCTGCTTTCGAAGGCGGGGGAATATTGAATTTGGAGGGAAGATCACAACTTGTTTAGCGGCTAAAAAACGCATCTAATAAAAATTAATAATCCGCATTATCACTCTATTACAAAGACATATAAATAGCAGTTTCACTTTGTATTTTAATAATGCCATTTACATCAAATAGCAACTCACTGTAACAGAATGTAACGGCGTGATTTTTATTTATTACAGTCTACCGATTAAAAAGGCCTCCAACAAGGGAGGCCTCAATAAATATATCTGACCAGCAAACGGTCGTATTACTCTATTGTTGCGAGCGCTTGACCGCATCAATAAACACGCTTTTTGCTTTGGTTGAACCAGCCCGCTCGGCCTCGTTCACCAGCTTCATCGCCTTGTCGATATCCCCCGCCTTGACTGCTTTTTCGATCTGGCTCTGATAGAAGGCTTCAGTTTCACTCAACATGGCAGGAGCAGGTTTGGCTGCGACCGCAGCTGTTGCAGTTGTGGTAACGGCTGCGGTAGTCGCTATCGCTGTAACCTGCTGACCCTGGCTCATAGCCACCTTGTCGGCATATTCGGGTTTGAATACCGCTTCAAGACCACTTCCACGGGCCATATCTTTGACTTTGATCTGCACCAAGCCCCACGGGGAGTGCGGGATCACCGGATCCTTGATATCAGGCTCAACGGTACCATTAGCACGAGCAAACGCTTTTGATGGATGCAGGATTGTTGTGCTGCCTGAGAGCTTATCCGCGGGCGCATAAACGATCATGTATGTTTCGCTGGCCGGGTTGCCAGGCATGCTGCGATCAACAAAAACACGCCCTTCAATACGGTCGTTATCGAGCAAGTGAGCAGGCTGATAGCTGAATACTGACTCACCCAGGACCCGAGTCACCTTGAATTCGGCATCCAGCATAATGACCTTGGGCACCATCACGGTTTTACTCACCTGTGATGCCAGGCTGATCGCCAGATTGCCGGTGTTGGTCGGCAAGCGATAAGCCGCAAAGTAACTCATCCCCTCATCAAACTGAAAAGTGGGTTGCTTGCCATCGATGGCCAGCAAGGTCTCACCTTCAGGCAAGGGGGCATAACTGAAATCTTTAAACGCCACACAGCAGCTTGAGGCTTTGGCCAACGCTTGCTTGGCTTGATCTGCATCGCTCAAGATCGAGCCATGTTCTTGCAGAGGAACAACCATGTTTCCGGCACAACCGGTTAATAGCGCAGTGATTACGGCTGCAATAGACATCTTTACCCGTTTCATTTTTCTTATCTCCATAATCCGGTGGCCGTGATCCGGCGAAACAAAACTGCCCCCATAAGGGGGCAGTCACTAACTTAACTTAAACTTTTGCTTACCACCAAGCTTCTGCTTGAACACCAAACTGGTAGGTGTCTTTGGAGGTATTGCCTTCGAAGACTTTCTTGTCTTCGTCGTTAGCCAGGTAGGAGGCGAACACACGGATTTCCGGACGGGCCCAGAAGCTGGAACCAGCAGACCAGGCTTGAGCCAGGGTCAGCTTGTAGCCGGCATCTTTGTCTTCGCTGCCATTGGTGGACTTGTTGTTGTCCTTGAAGTAACCGCCTTCAAAGATGGTCTTGTTGAAGTCATCCCACTTGTACATCGGGCGAACAACAACAGACATGGTTTCCCACTTGTCGTTGCCGTCCCACATTTCGTTGCCTACACCGTAAACCAGCTGGTGACCCATCTCCCAGGAGTTGCCCATCGGAACAACGCCCCAGTTGATGATACGGAAACCGTCAGCACCGTCTTTGGCTTCAGCGCCGTACCAGGAACCATCGCCATAGAAAGCCATGGTCTTGGAGTAACCTTCGGTACCGTATTGCAGCACGGTTTTGTTGAAACCACCGAGGATGCCAGCGGTCAGTTCAGCAGTCAGCATCACGCCATCTTGCGGATTCTTTTTCAGTGCTTTCTGATCGTTGGTCTCATTGACCAGAGCATAGTCAACGCCCAGTTCCAAGGACGCATCGGTCCACAGCGGGATGCCGGCATAACGCAGATCCAAGGTGTTAACGTTCAGATCTTCATTCTTCTGATAGGTCGGGTTACCGTTGCCATCCACTCCGGTTTGGGTGTACTGGCCAAACACATCGGCAGCGCTGCGATCGTTGCGTACCCATGCGAAAGATACTTTACCCGGACCAGCCTGGATGCCTTCGATACCAGCACCGGCACCGGAGATGTTCCAGTAGTAGAAGTCGGAGATGTGGATGTCATGGCGTTGATAGTAACGCTTACCAGCCCACAGGGTTGCTTCAGGAGCAAAGTTCAGCAAGCCTTTGGCTTGTACGTTGAACTGACGCAGAGCGAAGTCGGAATCACCATTGCACTGCTTGGCATCGAAGTTACAAACAGTACCGGTACCTTCCCAGTCGTTTGAACCGTTGGAAGCCATGGCAAACATGGAATCAACATAGAAAGTCTTGCCATCTTTGTTGAATACTTCCTGACCCAGTTGCACTTCACCGTAGGTATCATTTTCGTTACCAAGACGGCCAACTTTATTGACGTTGTATTTAACCATGTCGCCGTCGCCGGAAACACCGACGCCGGAACGGAAATAACCGTGGAAATCTACGGCAAAGGCGGCTTGGGAAGCCAGGGCGGCAGTAACAGCTGCTGCAATCGGGAGCCACTTCATTTTCATTGTCATATTCCTTATTTCCCGCAGTGAGGAGTGTGATCCTGAATATTCAACTTCTTATCACCATGTAATCCTGTTGGTGATAACCGAGGTTGATTATAGGGAGCGTATTTCACGACAAATATGAAGCGACTCACAAAATGGCGACAAATCGCTCGGCAAACGATCTCCACAACAACAACAAGTAAAAAAGCCATCAACCGCGCAATTAAAATCCGGAAAACAAGAAAAACACACAACAACAACAACCCTGAAAGCGTTATCATTAATTAATTCGCGATAGAACTAAAGTCATTATTTTACGTTCGAATGACAAAAACATGACTGAGATCGCTTTCAAGATGGAACTTTTATTTGGATGACGGGTCTGCGGTGCGCGTGAAACCATTACGGCAATGGAATGCTAAAAGGGGAAAATAGCCCTCCGCCATCAGGGGAAATATGCGTTGCAGAGTGAGATGGTTTTTGTGCAAATAACAATCCCCTGCTACTTAAGGCTCAGGGGATTGATATGGCTCTATTCAAGAGAATATTCAGGGCTGAATATCCCACTTTTTCAGCCAGCTGAGTGCCACCTGTTCGGGTTCATCGTGCACGGTGGCATCCAGCTCCAGCGGGGAAATCACTCGCGTGGCCCCCAACTCTTGCAGCAATCCGTCCAGCCGACGGCCTGCGCCACAAAAATGGTCATAGCTGCTGTCACCCATGGCAATCAGGGCATACCGCAGCCCCTTGAGCCAGGGCGCCTTGTCAGCCAGCTCGCTGGCAAAGGGCTGCAGATTGGGAGGAATGTCCCCCTGCCCTGTAGTGGCACTGACCAGCAATAAAAAACGGCCGGGGTCAATGTCCGCCAGCCGTGCTTCTTCGTGCAGAGAACAGTGATGCCCCTTGCGTTCCAGCTCATCTGCCAAGGTCTCGGCCACCAGCATGGCTGCGCCATAGACAGTTCCTACCACGATATCGATCTGCGCCATTCTCCTCTCCCTGCTTGAGTCACTCTTTTAGCAACTCTATCAGCAAGCTGGCGTCAGATGCCACCGGTTCAGGGCTGAGGATCAGGCGCTTAGTAGTCGCTCTCGCTGGCGGGCCAGCCCAGCTCGGCAAACAGGCGCAGCACATCCTGACCGAGTGGCGCCTGGATCCGCATCGGCACCTTGAGCACCGGATGGGTAAAGCTCAGGGTGCGGGCCACCAGCAGCAGCCGTTCGCAGCCAAAGTGCTCGCGAAAGAAACGGTTGTGGCGGCCATCCCCGTGGGTGGTATCCCCGACAATGGGGTGGAACAGGTGATCCATATGGCGGCGCAGCTGATGCTTGCGGCCGGTCTTCGGGAACAATCTGACCAGACTGTAGCGACTGGTGGGGTGCTTTTTGGAGACCGCGTGGGGCAGCTCGACCTGATGCAAGCGCCGGAAGGTAGTGACGGCATCCTGCGCCGGGCGATCCGGGTTGCTCATGGCATCGGCAATCTTGTCCAGCTGCTCCTTGAGGGGATAGTCGATCACCCCCTGCTCGGGTGCCCAACCGCGCACCAATGCCAGATACTCCTTGTGCACCTGACGCTGGGTAAAGGCTTCGGTCAGCGCGCGGGCAATCACCGGTTCGAGCGCAAACAGCAGCACCCCGGAGGTGGGCCGATCGAGGCGATGCACCGGATAGACATGGCGACCGCCGATGAGATCCCGGGTCATCTGCATGGCAAAACGGGTCTCGCCCTTGTCGAGCCAACTGCGATGCACCAGCAGACCGGACGGCTTGTTGACCGCCACCAGCCACTCATCCTGATAGAGCAGAGTCAGCTTCAGGTCACTCTCTTCTCGGGTTTGCGCTGGCATCATTGTTCGATCACTTTGCCGGAAAGCAGCAGATCGAAGCGGGCGATCAGTCGCAGCAGCGCTTCTGCTTCGGCCAGATCTTCTTTGTAGACTTCGCTGGCCATGGGATAGAGGGAGACGCTGGTGGGCAGCGGAGCCTGCAACATCACCAACTGCTCCATGCGCGGGATCAGCACGAACTGCAGCCACTGATCAAAGCTCAGGGTATCGACACAAAAAGGCAGGGTGCTTGCCAGGGCTTCGTCACCGGGATGGTCAGCTTGCCAGCGCTCAAGGCGCTGCAACTCGGCGGTGAGTTCCCCCAACAGGCCAGCTACCAGCAAATATTGATTCATCTCGCTCTCTTCCTCATAACCACAGATTGATCCGCTGACCCGACAGGGTCAGTCAGGATGCCAGTACATTCGATCGCGCAGCACCGGCGATTCAGCCGGCTCGTCGACATACACGGCAGCCAGCACGGCCTGCCGCCGTTAAAAAAGGGCGATACTATACACCTCCCCCCGCATGGCTGCCATGTTGATATCTACCGCAACGCGCGTCTGCTGCCACTGGCTATCCTCGGCAAGGGCCTTATAATCGGCCCGCATCACCATTAGCCGGATCTCACCATGTCTGCGACGCCTACTGCCATCAATACCTTGACCGAATTTCTGACTCAGGCTGGCACCCAGTTCCAGCTGTTTGACATGGGCCGCCAAGTGCGGCCACTGGCAAGCGATACCTTTGTGCGCATCGAACAGCAGCAAGAGCCCTATCCCTGGCCGCTGCAACAGCACGCCTGGCTCGGTGTGCACTTCTTCCAGCCGAGCGAGTCTCGCCACTACCTCTGGTTCCTCAAGTTTGCCCTCGATGAGCGCGGCCTGCTGATGTCAAATGGCCCCAAGCTGTTCATGGATCAGGTGGTGGAGACCCTGGGCTACAAGCTCACCGGCGATCTGGATGAAGAGAAAGCCCAGCGCTTGGCCGACAATCCCTACACCTTCCGCCCGGCAGAGGCAAAAATGGCCAGTCTGCACGCCAAACTGGCGCGCCAGCTGGAGCAGGCCCCTTCGGCCTATTACGATGCCCTCTGTCACTATCTGGCCGCACCCAACGACACCGGTTGGCAAACGCTGGGGCTGCAGGGCTTTGCCGATCTGGCCGAGCGGCTGCATGATGAGCGCAATCTGGCGCTGATCTGCAAGGCACTGCCCAAACTGCCGCAAGAGCCGCTCTACGCCCTCTGCCAGAGCCTTGAAAACGCCCCGCTGCCGCCGGCAGTCCAAGGGGCCCTGCTCGAGCGGATCGGCAAGGAGCAGGAGTGCGCCGCCCCCAACCCGGAGACCCTGGCCTACCTCTGCCGCGCCATGGCCTCCTGCCCCGGCAGCACTTTGCGCACCAACAAGCTGCTGACCCTGCTGCAAACCCAGCCAAGCCCTGCGCTACTGCTCGCCATCGCCGGTCGGCTCTGGCCCGATCTGAAAGATGCCAATCTGCTCAGCTACTATCTGGAACAGCTGGCGCTACAACCGACCCAGTTCTTCAATCAGGTTTTTGCCGAGTTGGTCACTTTACCGGCCCTGCGCAATGATATGCTGGCCAGACTGCGCGACCCCGAGCGCAGCGATGCGCTGGGCAAGGCCATCGGCCGTCTGTTTGCCTCGGCCTGATCCCTCGCCTCCCCCTCACGCCACGAGGCAACACGGCGGGAAATAGAAAAAGAGATCGGGAGTGCCGAGCAGGACTCCCGGTTATCGACATCACGATAAGGAAGCCCGCCTATGGGAGAGATGCTCGGAATTTTGTTGCTGATTGCCGTAGCCGGCCTGTTCTGGCTGCAACGCCAACAGGCAGAAGTGGCCTGGCAATACATGCGCCGCTACTGCCAGCACCATGATCTGCAACTGCTGTCGCTGGCCCGCAACCGGCGGGAGCTGGCCCGCAATCCCCTGCGGCTGCTGACCCACTATCAGTTTGAATTCTCCAGCGATGGCGAGAGCCACTATCAGGGCACCCTCAAGATGCAGGGGCTGCACATCGTGGGCGTTGATCTGCCACCCCATCGCATCCCCTCTGCCTGATCCCCAATCTCGTCTCTGCGCCCGATGGCTGTGCCTGTCTATAATCTCAGGGATTAAACAAAGGGAGAGACGAGATGGAACCCCTTGTCCACGATCTGCCAGCCCTGTTTGCCCAGCTCGGGATGGCCAACGACGAGCTGAGCCTGCACCGCTTTGTGCACGACCATCACCTCGACAATGAAACCCTGCTGCCGGAGGCCGGTTTCTGGAATGCCGCCCAGGCCAGCTTCCTGCGCGATGCCCTGTGGAACGACTCCGACTGGTGCGAGGCGATCGACCAGCTCGATGTGATGCTGCGCCAGCCCCGCTAAGCCGCCCGCCCCTTTCCTCCCCTGCCGGCTTTGGTTAAGATCCCGCCCCGATATCGATCCACCCTTCTCACCCAGAGCATGCTTATGTCCGCCCACGAGATCATCCGAATTGCCAACGAGCTGGCCGCCAAGGGCCTGACGCCCACCACTGCCATGATCAAGGCCCGCCTCACCCAGCCTGTGCCGATGGCCGAGCTGCTGAAAGTGCTGAGCCAGTGGAAGCAGCAGCCAGTTGCGACCGCCGAGAGCGAGATCCTGCCAGAGGCTGTGCCTCAGCCAGCACCGGAGCTCACCCTGCAGCAACTCGCCGAACAGCTCGCGCGCATCGAACAGAAGGTGGATCGCCTGACCGACCTGCTCCTCCAGCAGGGGCAAGGCTGAACCATGTATATCGTCGAACTCTGCTTTGAGTGTTACCGCGATACCTCCCTTGGCGAAGCCGAGCGGGCCATCGTCAACTACCTCGACATGCTGCGTTATCAGGGCCAGATCCTCGGGCGGGAATTCCCCACCAGCATGCATGACGGCTATTTCGTCAGTCGGGTAGTCTGCCCGGAGCAGGATAGCCTGCACCCCGACAACCAGAGCGAGCAGGTCAAACTGGCCGAACAGCAGCTCAATCAGGCCGGGTTATTGGCGCCAAAGCTCCATCTTCAAGGGGCGGATCTGCTCTCCGACAGCACCGACCCTTGCGGCACACAGGGCGAGCGCCCCAGCTGGATGATGCTCTATACCAGCTTCCTGCATACCTGCTCGCCGCTGCGCTGTGGTGACCACTTCGCCCCCATTCCGCTCTACCAGCTGCCCGCGGTCGCCAACGGCGATCAGAAACAGATCATCAAGTGGCAGGAGGATTGGGAGGCATGCGATCAGCTGCAGATGAACGGCTCCATCGCCGAACATGCGGCGCTGCACGAAATCGGCGAAGTGGGCAGCCGCCTCTACCGGCGCGGCACCGATTTGGCCAAACGGTTGGAAGTGCTGAGCGGCATCCCCACCTACTACTACCTCTACCGAGTGGGCGGGTTGAGCGCGGCCGAGGAGAAGGCGCGCCCCTGCCCCAGCTGTGGCGGTGAGTGGGCGCTGGCAGAGCCACTGCACGAGATCTTCGACTTCAAGTGCGACAGCTGCCGTCTGATCTCCAACCTCTCCTGGGATTTCAAGGATTAAGCGCGTTCCCTGTACGCGATGCCATAAAAAAGAGCCTTGCCGCATGGCAAGGCTCTTTTCGTTCCGATGAGTAACCTTGGCTCGAAGCGGCGCTATTGCGGCAACGTTTCCAGCCGCTCCAGAAACGCCGGCAAAGAGGGCGCCAGCGTCAGACGGCGGCCGGAATCGAGCCACTCCAGCCACACCTGACCACTCTCGTTATCCAGCGAGATGAGCGTCATCTCGTTGCGGGTGGTGGCAATAAAGATGGAGGGGGTTCGTTTTAGCTTGCGCAGCATCAGCAAGTGGCCGATGAGGTTCTCCTTGAGCAGGTCGAGATCCACGTCGTTCCACGGCAGGAGCAATTCAAGGCGCAGCCCCTTGAAGAGGCAGGGGATGGGGCGGCTGAACCAGTGCCCGAACAGGGCAATGGCGCTGGGATGAATTGTCAGCTCAAGGGCATCGGCCATGGCCGTAAAATCGGCGGGCTCGGAGCGATGGTGAGGACGCCAGGCCACCCGACCATCGGCGGGCTCACCAAGCTGGCAGGGGGAACGCCAGTCCGCCTCCCACTCGCACAGGGGCAGGCCTCGTCTGGCCTCGCCATCCCGTTGCCAGCGGGCAAAAAAGTGCTCCAGGGCAGACAAAACTTGATCCGACATCGAAAATCCCCACAATTGCTGGCAAAGTCCGCTATTGCACCACCAAACCCGGTAACAGACAAGGTTGCCAGCCGACCTAGTGACCCGGGAAACAGAACCCGGGATACAGAGAGGCCGACGCCCAAGCCAAGCGGCTGCAACCATCCGGCCCTGCAATGGCCCGTTTCATTCCACTCATCATGAGCACATTACGTGAGCAACCCTGTGAGCAAACAAGATAGATACGCCGGGGCCAGCGCCCTGACCGGCCTGAGCCTGGGCCAGCAATCCGATTACATCAGCCAGTACACCCCCTCCCTGCTGCAGCCGGTTCCACGTAGCCTGAACCGGGATGATCTCAAGCTGGGCGATGACCTGCCCTTTAGCGGTTGCGATGTCTGGACCCTCTATGAGCTCTCTTGGCTCAATGCCAAGGGCAAGCCGATGGTGGCGGTGGGTGAAGTGGCCATTCCGGCCACCAGTGCGAACCTGATCGAATCCAAATCCTTCAAGCTCTACCTCAACTCCTTCAACCAGACCCGTTGCGACTCTATCGAGGCAGTCGCCGCCATGCTGACCAAGGATCTGAGTGCCTGTGCCGGTGAGACCGTCAAGGTGACCCTGTTCCCCCTCGACAAGGCGCCGCACCAGATTGCCCTGCTGCCCGGCGAGTGCATTGATGAGCAGGATATCGAGGTAGACAATTACGAGTTTGATGCGTCCCTGCTGCAAGGGGCGGTCGGCAGCGAGCAGGTTGAAGAGACTCTGCACAGCCACCTGCTCAAATCCAACTGCCTGGTCACCAGCCAGCCCGACTGGGGCTCCGTGGTAATCCGCTACAAGGGGCCGAAACTCGATCGGGAGAAGCTGCTGCGCTACCTCATCTCGTTCCGCCAACACAACGAGTTCCACGAGCAGTGCATCGAGCGGATCTTTATCGACCTCAAGCACTATTGCCAGCCTGAGCAGTTGACCGTCTATGCACGCTATACCCGCCGCGGCGGCCTCGACATCAACCCGTTCCGCTCCGATTTCGAAGCCGTGCCAACCAACCTGCGTCTGATCCGTCAATAAGAGCAGACGTTGATAAAGGGCTTCCCGGTATCACACCACAGCGCCCTGCTATCTCAACCCTGCTGGCGCCTTGATGCATCCGGCTACAAAGGAGCCTGAGCACACCATCAGTAAACGCTGGACTCGCAGGGGTGGGCTTGGATAACATGCCAACACCTCTGCGCCGTCCTTAATCCAATGAATCAACTGTTTTTTCTGGCTATGATGATGTCTTCTCTGTCCGCTCCAAATCTGGATCTGGACAAGGAGCAACTATCCCTGGATCTGCAACAGGCCCAATCACTGGTGCTGACCGACCCTGCCAGATGTGTTCAGATCACCTCCGCCTTTCTGACGCGTGCGGCCAAGAATCCCCAGCAAATCATCAGTAATCGTCAGGAGTTCGGCTATCGCGAGCCTCTGCTCAGCTACAGCACCGTTTCGCAAACCATCGGAGCACACCTGCTTGAAGGGGAGTGCCGAATCCAGCTTGGCCAATATCAAGCTACCCAGCAAACCCTCGACAAGGCGATGGAGCTGGCGGAGAGAGAGCGCCAACCCGAACTCAAGGCCCACGCCCTCTATCTCAAAATCCGTAGCCAGGGGCTAAGGCAAGATGGCCAGAACAACAGCCGTATCCTGCTGGAACAATTGGACGAACAGCTGGCCCGTCCCGACCTCAAACAGAGCCAGTTACAGATCTATAGCCGCCTGCAACGCACCAGCTACGAGATTGAAAATCAGCATCTTGAAGACGCCAAGACCCATCTGGCGGATGCAAGGATCTGGGCTGCCAAAGCCGCCAATCCTCTTGCCAGCGCCTGGGTCAGCGCCATCAGCGGCGACCTTTATCGTGTGCTGCAACAACCCCAGCTGGCATTGGGTGAATATATCGATGCCCAGCAGCAGGCCAAGAATCTCAACGACCCGCTCTTTCTCGGCTTGCTCTCCAACCAGATAGTCAAACTCTATCAGCAAGAGCAGGAGCCCCAGAAAGCGCTGCAATATGCCAATGAAGCGGCCAACTATTTTCACTCCATCGGCAATCCGTCACTGCTATGCGACTCACTTATCGTGCTGGCCCGACTCAACCGTGATCAGGGCGACCTCAATATGGCGCTGGTCTACTTCTTCAATGCGCTGGATTTGCTCGATGAGGGAAGCAGTCGGCCGCAGGCCTCTCTGCTCAAGTACGAGATTGGCAAAACCTATCTGCAAAGCGGTAACCTCTCGCTGGCCGGCAACTACCTCAATGCAGCCCGGCAGTCCCACGAGTTGGGCGATGCCAAAGAGCCGCTGATCGATACCCTGCTGTTGCTCGGCGAGCTCTATCTGAAGAAGCAGGAGGCGGCCATCGCCATCCTGCAGCTGGAAAATGCCCGGGCACTGGCCAATCAGGTAGGCGACACTCGCCGCCAGTACGAAGTATTCCGCCTGTTGTCACTTGCGTATGAGCAGAAGGGATACCTGCACCAGGCCCTCGACAGTTACAAGCGCTTCCATCGTTTGGGAGAAGAGGTTCGCCAGCAGGAAATTGATCAGGAGCAGGCTGCGATCCGCGACAACTATGTCCAGGTTGAACGGGTACAACACATCAAGGAGCTGGAGCAGCAGCTTAACAACAGCCAGCACCAGCAGGAGCGCTATCTCTGGTCGAGCATTACCACCAGCCTGCTGCTGGCGCTCTTCATCTACCTCTTCTTCACCCTCTGGCTAAAATTGCGTACCGCCCGTCTGCAACTGAAACGCACTGGCGAGGCCCTGCTGATCGAACCCCGCTCCGGACTTGCCAACTGGCAGCGGCTGATGAATCGCTGGCCGCGGGAGATGGCAAAACGCCAGCTGAAATCGGAGCGCTGGTATCTGAGCGAAGAGCACAGTGAATTCGATGACAAGCTGCACTATCTGCTGTTCCGGGTACCCTTCCTGGTCAATACGCTGGAGCGCCACGGCTATCAGGCCAGCCGTGAAATCGAGCAGGCGTTCGGCATCTATATGGATACCCTGACCCCGCAAGATGGCCGTATCTATGACTTGCGGGAAGGGCACATGCTGTACGTTGTGCCGCAGCGCCACGTGACCAACCTGCATCAACTTGCGGGAGACCTGCTAACCGCCATCGCCGCCTTCCCTTGCCAATACGAGCTTGATCGCCAGATAAGCCTGGGGATTGTCAGCCACCCCTTCCTGCCCAAGGCGGCGACCGCGCTCGATCACAATGGCCTATTCGACCTCTGCTATCTCGCCCTGTCGGGAGCCATTCAGCTCAGTGAAAAATACCGGCAAAACGCCTGGTTGGAGCTCGCCGCCATCGATTGCCAGCAGGCTGCATTTTTTAATGGGGATGTGTGGCAATGCGGCTTGATGGCAATTGACAAGGGGCTGGTAAAAGTCAATTCTTCTCATGAAAAGCAATGGGTTAACTGGCCCAGCCTCGCAAGGATGCAAGCGGCTGAAGGCCAGCCGGCAAATAATAGATAACAGACGACACTCAACCTCGGGTTCGGCCACTGTTGCTATCCAACACCAAAAACAATAATGACAACAGGGCGACCTGATAATGAATGACATCGCTGCCGTAGCAGGACAATTGGCCAGGCTCAGGGAATCCCTCCAGCAAAAACAGCTGGAGCTCGACGGCGTTCTCTCCTTTTCCGATGCAGAGCGAGCTCGTGGCATCCAGTTTATCAACAAGCTGATGCTCTCTTGCCGCGGCTTCGATCGTGAGCTGGACAATCGCTTCGCCAAGCTCAAGCAGAGACTGGATAGCAATCCCGCATTCACCTCGCTGGATGCAGAGCTACTTGCCATCGAGAAGTTGCTGCAGCAGCACAGCAATGCACTGGAAGAGTCGCTCACCCTGACCCAGGCAGCCATTGATCTTGGCTCAAAACAGCTAAAAACCATCAAGGGCTTCCCGGAAGAGACCCGAAAATCCCTCAAGGAATTTCTGAAAAGCCCCGCCGGCTATGGTATTGCCGATCATCAAAAGAAGGTGATCCGCCTGCTTGAATTCTATCAGCAGGCGATCAAGATCCAGCTGCTGCCAAGCCAGCCACTGTCCGGCTCTTCAGCGCCCCAACAGCAAGAGAGCGAGCCCGGTTGTGAACCCCAACCTGATGTTGAGCCGTTTGACCTCAAAGATCATGCGCGTATCGCAGACGAACTGCAGCGGCTGATCACCGAACTTGATTTCGCCGGTTCAATTGGCGAGAGCCTCGGGGATATCCGCCGTCAACTGCTGATCGGCATCAATCCTGCCATGCTGGCAGAGACCTGTATGCAGGTCATCGAACTTATCATCGAAGGCACCCGCGAGGAGCGCAAAGCCTCCCGCGCCTTTCTCAGCTCCCTCAACGAGAGCCTGTCAGCAGTGCATGTCGGCTTTACCGAATCCCTCGATGAGGGGCGTGCGCTACAAAATGAAACCCGTGAAACCCGCGAAGCTCTGGTCTGCGAACTGCAGGCGATCGACCACTCCCTGGCCAGCCATAACTCCATCGATGCGCTCAAGCGTGCCATCTCCGGCCATATGGGCGCCATCAATCTGCTGCTGCAAGAACGGGAAAGTACCGCAGCACGGGAACGTCACCTGCTCACCCGCCTCTCCACCATGGAGTCCAAGCTGCGCTTGATGAAGGATGAGACCGCCGAATACAAGAAGCGGCTGACCATTCAGAAGCACAAGCTGTTCCTCGACAGCCTGACTCAGGTACACAACCGGGCCGCCCTCGACGAGCGGCTGGAGCAGGAGTTCAAGCGCTGGCTTCGCTACCGCACTCCGCTCTGCATGGCGATCATCGACATCGATCACTTCAAGAACATCAATGACAATTATGGCCACATGGCCGGCGACAAGGCGTTGAAGGTTGTTGCCAAAGCGCTGCAGAGCGCCCTGCGTGACACTGACTTCATCGCCCGTTTCGGCGGCGAAGAGTTCGTGGTGCTGCTGCCCAATATCAACCCGGACAAGTTCCAGAAGCCGCTGGAAACCCTGCGCCAGACCATCAAGAGCATCCCGTTCCGTTTTCGCGATGCCAAGGTGGAGATCACCATCTCCATCGGCGCAACCCTGTTCAAGGATGGTGACAACCCCTCCGATGTGTTCGAACGGGCGGACAGAGCGCTCTACCACTCCAAGAACGCAGGTCGGGATCAAGTGACACTGGCCTGAGTTGTGACTAAAAAAACAGCGAACAGTCGTCGCCCTATTTCCCTCCCCCCTCCGTTGCCACTACTATCAAACTCAGGGGATGCAACATGGCATCCCTTTTCTCCCCAGGGAAAAAACACAACGATAACAAGTGAGTAAAGGGGAACCTATGATTACGCACATCAATCCCGTTGGCAGCATGGATTTGCTGTCACAGCTCGAGGTGGATCGCCTCAAGCAGACTGCCTCCAGCGATATCTATCAACTGTTTCGCAACTGCTCGCTGGCGGTGCTCAATTCCGGCAGCCATACCGACAGCTCCAAGGAGATCCTGGAGCGCTTCAAATCATTCGACATTCATGTGATCCGGCGCGAGCGCGGGGTCAAGCTGGAACTGTTCAACGCCCCCGAGCACGCGTTCGTCGATGGAGAGATCATTCGCGGTATTCAGGAGCACCTCTTCTCGGTGCTGCGCGACATTCTCTATGTCTCCAACCAGCTTGAATCGAACCGGCTGGTCAACCTCACCAATTCGACTCATATCTCCAACGTGGTGTTCGCCATCCTGCGCAACGCCAAGGTGATCCTGCCTGGCGCCGATCCCAACCTGATCGTCTGCTGGGGTGGCCACTCCATCAACGAGATCGAGTACCAGTACACCCGCGCCGTGGGCAGCGAGCTGGGCTTGCGTGAGCTGAACATCTGTACCGGTTGCGGCCCGGGAGCCATGGAGGGCCCGATGAAGGGGGCCGCCGTCGGCCATGCCAAACAGCGGGTGCGCAACGGGCGCTACATCGGCCTCACAGAGCCCTCCATTATCGCGGCCGAGCCGCCCAACCCCATCGTCAACGAGCTGGTGATCCTGCCGGATATCGAGAAACGGCTGGAAGCATTCGTGCGTCTGGGCCATGGCATCATCATCTTCCCGGGCGGGGTCGGCACCGCCGAAGAGCTGCTCTATCTGCTCGGCATCATGATGCATCCGGCCAACGAACGACAACCCATGCCCATCATCCTGACCGGCCCGAAAGAGAGTGCCGACTACTTCCGAGCCATCGATGACTTCATCAAGGCGACCCTCGGTGAACCGGCGACCAAGCTCTACCGGATCATTGTTGGCGATGCACCGGAAGTGGCCCGAGTGATGAAGGAGGCGATGCCGAAAATCCGCGAATACCGCAAATCGGTCGGTGATGCCTACTCCTTCAACTGGTCCCTCAAGATTGAGCCGGAGTTCCAGCTCCCCTTCGAACCGGATCACGCCAGCATGGCCAGTCTGGATCTGCACCGCAACCAGCCGCCCCAGTTGCTGGCCGCCAACCTGCGTCGTGCCTTCTCCGGCATCGTCGCCGGCAACGTCAAGGAAGGGGGCATTCGCGCCATCGAGAAGAAGGGCCCCTTCAAGCTGCACGGCGACAAGGAGCTGATGCACCTGATGGACAAGCTGCTGGAGAGCTTCGTCAAGCAGCAGCGGATGAAGCTGCCGGGCAGTCAGTATGTGCCTTGCTACGAAATCGTCCGCTAGGGTACAGATACATCATCGACAGAGGGGCGCATCGGCGCCCCTCTTTATTGGCGCTATGCCTTCCCGACCGCCATCAATCCCCCATAAGGCGAGTGGTTTGTTACAATGGGGCGTCCCGACCGCCAAGAGTGCCCCATGTCAACTATCCGGCCACACCTGCTCATCATCGATGCCCTCAACCTCATTCGCCGTCTGCACGCGGTACAGGCCCAGCAGGCACTGACCCCTGCCCAGGCGCTGGTTGCAACCCGCGCCAACCTTATCAATACCTGCCGCAAGCTGCTGGCCAATAGCGAGCCGACCCATGTCATTGCCGTGTTTGATGGCGAGGTGCATAGCTGGCGCAAGGAGGTCTATCCGGCCTACAAGGAGGGGCGAACTCCCATGCCCCCCGAACTGCGTGAGGGGTTGGCGACCCTGCAGGATGCCTTCTGGGAGTGCGGTGTCGATGCCCTGCTCTCCGAGACCGATGAAGCGGATGACCTTATCGCCACCCTCGCCAGCGGCATCGCCAGCCATGGCCATCAGGCGACCATCATCTCCACCGACAAGGGCTTCTGCCAACTGATCTGCCCGCAGATCCGGGTGCGCGACTACTTCAACAAGCGCTGGCTGGATGCGGCCTTCGTCCAGCAGCAATATGGGGTAGCCCCTGCTCAGCTGGTCGACTTCTGGGCCCTGACCGGTATCAGCGGTTCCAATATCAAGGGGGTTCCGGGGATCGGCCCCAAGACCGCCACCCAGCTGTTGCAGCAATATGGCAATCTGGCAGCCATGCTCGAAGCCTGTCAGCAAGAGGATGCCGCCAAGCCACTGCTCAAGCTGCGCCAGCATCAGGATGAGGCCCTGCTGGCCCAGCGGCTGGTGCGCTTGCAGCGGGATATTCCACTGGGATTCAACCTGCGGGACATCCGCTACCCGCCCCAGCCGGACTAAATGGCCGAACAAAAATGCAGGCAAGGGGGCGAACCATGACGAGACTCACCCTCGCTGTTGATGAAAGTGAGTAGAATGTAAAGGAATGTGGTTGGTTTGCTGAGTAAATGCTATAAAACAGCCCCATCCTCCCCTATACCCTGGAAGTGGAACCCTCTCATGTCCAAAAGAAAAATTACCGTGATCCCCGGCGACGGCATCGGCCCCAGCATCATTGAATCAGCCATCCAGATCCTGACCCATGCGGGTTGTGACTTTGAGTACGAATACGCTGATGCGGGTCTGGTTGCCCTCGAGAAGCATGGCGAGCTGCTGCCCCAATCCACCCTGGATCTGATTGAGAAGAACAAGGTGAGCCTGAAAGGGCCATTGACCACACCGGTCGGCGGCGGTTTTACCTCCATCAACGTCTCCCTGCGCAAGAAGTTCAACCTCTACGCCAACGTGCGCCCGGTCATCTCCTTCAAGGGCACCAGAAGCCGTTACGACAACATCGACATCATCACAGTGCGTGAAAACACCGAAGGGATGTACTCGGGTGTAGGCCAGAAGCGCAGTGATGACAACAAGAGCGCCGAGGCGATGAGCATCATCACCCGCGAAGGGGCCGAGCGCATCGTCAAGTTCGCCTTCGAGCTGGCCCGTCAGGAAGGTCGCAAGAAGGTCACCATCATCCACAAGGCGAACATCCTCAAGTCGACCTCCGGCCTGTTCCTCGAAGTGGCACGTGAAATCGCCAGCCACTACCCGGATATCCAGAGCGAAGAGATGATCGTCGATGCCGCCTGCATGAATTTGGTGATGTATCCGGAGCGTTTCGATGTCATGGTCACTACCAACCTGTTCGGCGACATCCTCTCGGATCTCTGCGCCGGTCTGGTTGGCGGTCTCGGCATGGCGCCCGGCGCCAACATCGGCGATGGCGCGGCCATCTTCGAAGCGGTCCACGGTTCTGCGCCTGACATAGCTGGCAAGAATATCGCCAACCCGACCTCGGTGATCCTCGCCTCCATTCAGATGCTGGAGTACCTCGGCATGCAGGATAAGGCAGAGCGGATCCGCGAGGCAGTACGAGCCACCATCGAATCCGGTGATCGGGTCACCCGCGATCTGGGTGGCACGGCTTCCACCAGCGAATTCACCCAGGCCATCATCGATCGCCTGTGAGTTAATTAATTGATTTTAAAAGGGAGCTTCGGCTCCCTTTTTTATATTTCCGAATCCTTTGCCACTCCCTAAACAGCAACTATGTTCAATAGAGAAGAAGAACAGGGAGTGTTTTTCATGAAGGGATACGGGTGCTATCTGGTTTCGGGTCTGATGCTGGTGTGTGGTACTGCAAGTGCCTTCGAACAGGATCAACAGACCCAAACTGCCAAACTGCCACAGCAGGAAAAACGGACTGCCACCGAGGTATGGCGTTCAAGCCTGGATACCAACGACCTGCTCAAGGCACCCAAACCCCTGTCATTTGGTATTGAAGTCTCCACCGACAACTTTGGTAATCAAAAGATCACCTCCTACCCGCAGCTTAATCTGACCCCGGAAAAGAGCGTCAGTCTGTCGGTCGAACGCTTCAGACCCAAGGTCAAGTTCAAGGCTGGCGGAATGAACACCGCCCTCAGGCTGAGAGGAGACGGGATAAAGATGCAGTTCAATCCGGTAGACAAAACCATCCCGCTGCAGATAGAGATCAAGGTGACCGACGACGAATCCTCCCTGCGCCTCGATTACCGTTTCTGATATTTTCCGGCAGCCGAATAGCAAAAGGCCGACAGCTTTCCCTGTCGGCCTTGGTATTTATCGTACAGGCAGAACTGCTACATCACGCCTTGGGCTCGAGTTTGGAGACCCAGTACTTGTTGTAAACATGCACGGTGATCTCTTCTCGATCGTGATAGAGCTGCTTGGCCTGGATCACGAACGCGTTGTCGATCTCCTTGAGCATTTCGCGCAACACCTCGATATTGTGTACCGATTCAGCATAACGCTTCTTCATCGGCAGCTTGAGGTTGAACATCGCCTCCTGGCAGTCGCCCTCACGGAACCAGTCTGCAATCATGTGAACGACCCGCGCCGGTTTATCGACCATGTCGCACACCAGCCAGTAGGTGTTCTTCTTGCTCGGACGCCAGACGAAACCGTCATCCCGGATATGCTTGACCTGACCGGTATCCATCAGGGATTGGGCCATCATGCCGTTGTCGACCGCCGTCACCATCATGCCACGACGCACCAGCTGATAGGTCCAGCCACCCGGACAGGCACCCAGATCCACCGCCTTCATGCCTGAGCAGAGACGCACATCCCACTCTTCCCGCGGCACGAACACGTAAAACGCCTCCTCCAGCTTGAGGCTGGAGCGGCTCGGCGCATCGGCCGGGAAGCGCAGGCGCGGGATCCCCATGTGGAATCCGGAGTTGTTGAACGAATAGGAGTAGCCCAGCAAGACATGATCATTGGCCATGAAGAAGGCGTGGAACACCGGACGGTTTGGCGTCTCCTTCTTGGTCAGGATCTCGTTGCTGCGCAGCGCCTGACGAAGCGGCACGGTGAACTTGCGGCAGAAGGCCGACAGCTCTTTCGCTTCGTTGGTATCCGCGGTTTCGACCCGCAGATCACCGCAAATGGTGTAGTCACTCACCGCCTCAAGGATCGGGGAGATCCTGTCCGCGACATCCAGATCCTTCAACTCATGGGTGACCACCAGCATCTGGCGGATGAAGATGAGCTCCCGGAACGGCAGCTTGCGAGCCAGCAGGTCCGCCTGCTCCTCGTCATACAGTTCGAAGATCACATAACCGCTGTCGTCCTTGACCCGGGCGAAACCGTAGCACTGCATGTTACCGGCACGCTCGGTGATCTCTGCAGCCGCCTCTTTCTCAAAACCGGGGCGGCAATAAAGCAGCAGATTATTCATTTTTTCCTCCAAGACGACAGCCAGCCCAGATCAGGGCCGTCCATCCCAACATAAAACAGAGGCCACCGGCCGGGGTAATCAACCCCAGCCCCTTGCTGCCAAGCAGCACCATGGCGTAAATACTGCCGGAGAATCCGATGATCCCCAGCACAAAGGCGGTGCCAGCCAGCTGGATCACCCTGCTGCGCACACCACACCAGCCCAGAACCAGCAGGGCCAATGCGTGAAAAAACTGATATTGCACGGCGGTATTGAACGCCGCCAGACGCTCGGGCGTAATGCCGGTCGCCGCCAATCCATGGGCGCCATAAGCCCCCAGCATGGTGGCCGTCAACCCGAAGAAACCAGCCAGTATCAGCCAATGTCGATGAATCTGCATCCTCACTCTCCCTCTCTCATCGAGGCTGGCAATCAAACCAACCCTATCGTGCTATCCGTGCCGGGCCACAAAATGGCTGATGGCCGCCGCCGCATGCTGCATATTCTCCTGCTCACTCACACCACTGGCTTTACGCGGTTTGAAACCATGATCACCATCGGTCAACCAATGGACCGATACGGCGGGTGAGAAGGGGAAATCGGCCAGTTCGGCGCGACTACCGAAGGTGTCGCGCTCCCCCTGCAACAGCAGGGTTGGCACTGCAATGTGCTTGAGTACCTCGCCTCGCCAACTGTCGGGCTTGGCCGGAGGGTGGAAAGGATACCCGAGAATGAGCAATCCTGCAGCATTCATCTCACCCTCACCTTCACGATACAGTTCCGCCGCCATCCGCCCACCCATCGACTTGCCCGCCAGAAACAGCCGTGGATGGGCAAACTCGCGGATCATGTCGCGCCAATGGGCGAGCAGCACAGGCGCCCTGTCAGGCGGGCGGCGCTTGCCATCCTGTGCTCGCCTGGTCATGTAGGCAAAGTTGAAGCGCACCACTTCGATATCCGGCCCGGCCAGCAGGCGTGACAACTCGGCAAGAAAGGGGTGATCCATCCCTGCACCTGCCCCGTGGGCCAGCAAAATGCGAACGGGGGCATCAATTGCCCCCTCGCGGATCACCTCATGCATCGGCGAGCCTTGCCCTGCGACGCGCCTCTTCCTGCTCCACCAGCTCCAGCATCCAGTCGCGGAAGGCAACGATCTTGCCCTGATCCGACTGTTGCTCCTGGCACACCAGATAGAAAGCATTTTTGCTCACCAGCACCTGCTCGAACGGGCAGATAAGGCGGCCGGCCTCAATCTCGGGTTGTGCCAGCACGCTGTGGCCAAGCGCCACCCCCTGGCCGTGGATCGCCGCCTGGATCACCATGGTGGAGTGGCTGAAGATGGGCCCCTGATTGACGTTGGGGGCATCGATATCGAGCTGGCGGAACCAGGCCTTCCAGTCGCGGCGGGAGGTATCGTGCAGCAGGGTATGAAGAGTCAAATCTTGCGGTGTACGCAGTGGCTTGGATCCCGTCAGCAGCAAGGGGGAACAGACGGGGATCAGGTATTCGGTATGCAGCTTGTCACTACGCAGACCAGGCCAGTTGCCGCGCCCGTAGTAGATGGCCACATCCACATCATCGGTGAGCGACCCTTCATCGAGATCGACCGCCTTGATCCGCACGTCGATATCGGGGTGGCGCTCGCTGAACTTGACCAGCCGCGGCACCAGCCACTGGATGGCGAAACTCGGCTGCAAACTGACAGTCAACGCCCCCTTGGCACTGCGGGCCAGCAGCTTGTCGGTCGCCTCTGAGATGGAGGCAAAGATGTCCTTGATATCCAGGAAATAGCCCTGTCCCTCTTCGGTCAGCAACAAGGAGCGGTTTTTGCGGCGGAACAGCTTGATGCCAAGATACTCCTCCAGCGCCTTGATCTGGTGACTGATGGCAGCCTGAGTCACAAACAACTCTTCTGCTGCGCGGGTAAAGCTTAAGTGACGAGCCGCAGCTTCAAACGCCTTGAGGGCATTGAGCGGGGGTAAACGACGAGACATGACACCAGCCGACGATGAGTTTTTCTAATGGGGCGCATTATAATTTGTCGGTTGCGGGTCGACCAGTGAATAAACATAATTCGCCCAGCAATCAGTCGTCATATGGCTCACATTTTCTACTACGTGTTGGTTTACATGTGTTTTTAGTGAGTCTTTCGACTGTGATTGTGGTGTTGTGTTTCTTCCTCTGCGGGAAGAGGGGCTCAAATCTCACCGGTTTGACCCAGTCTGTCATCTGAATGTGTTTGGCGCCTCCAGCTGGATGGCGCCTTTTTTCATCCCTTCTATACCTTGAACTGCCCCACCAGCTGCTGCTGTTTGTCCGCCAGCGCAGAGAGCTCGCGACCATTTTCGGCGGAGGTCGCCGCCTCGGCCCGAATGGTGTGGCTCACATCGCGAATATTGCTGACATTGCGGTTGATCTCGTCTGCTACCCGACTCTGCTCCTGCGCCGCCCGGGCAATCTGCTCGTTCATCTGATGGATGGTGGAGACCGACTGGATGATCTGCTCCAGCACCTGTACCGAGAGATCTACCTTGGCAAGCGTCTCGTCAGCTTGGTCATGACCATCGCGGATAGCCTTGACCACGGCGCCGGTACCGGATTGCAGTTGGCTGATCAGGGTCTGGATCTCGACGATGGCATTCTGAGTGCGACCGGCCAGATTGCGCACCTCATCGGCCACCACGGCAAAACCTCTCCCCTGTTCACCGGCTCGCGCCGCTTCAATGGCCGCATTGAGTGCCAACAGGTTGGTCTGCTCGGCAATCCCCTGGATTACGATGAGGATGTCATTGATGTTGCCGCTGTTGGCCGAGAGATGCTCGGCTACCGGCTGGGCATCATTGATGATGGTCATCAGCTTGCGCATCGCCTCCTGGGTGTCAGCCACCACATACTTGCCTTCTTGCGCCGCGGCATCCGTCGTGTTGGCGGCAGTGACGGCTGCGCTGGCATTGCCCGACACCTGCATAGCCGTGGCACTCAGCTCTTCAAATGCCGTCGCCACCAGATCGATCTCCTGATACTGGGCCTGCATGCCGCTGCTGGTGCGCTCAGCCACTTGCGCGGCTCGCTCGGCACTGTTGCGCGTACCGGAGACGGTATCAATCACCTGACTGATGGTGGATTGCAACTTGTTGAGGAAGCTGTTGAACCACTTGGCCAGCTCGCCGATTTCGTCTTGCCGCTGGATCTCGATACGCTGGGTCAAATCCCCCTCACCGCTGGCGATATCCTTGAGGCGGGCAACCACGGCGCGGATGGGCGCCACAATCTGGCGCGCCATCAACCAGATAAAACTTAGGGCCACCAGCGAGATCAAGATGCCGATCAACAGTTGCGAGACCACGCTGCGACTGGCCTCGCTGGCCAGTTCATCCTGCAGTTGCTGGGCCGAGGCCAGCACCACGGTGCGCGGCAATTCAATGTAGATACCCCATTTACGTTCAGTGCCACGCATGGAGACCGGGACAAAGGTCTGCAACAAGGTGCCATCGCTGCTCCAGCGAGTCAGCTCCTGACCCTGACTGAGCCAGCCTTTCAGCTCGCTGGCCAGCCCCTGATACTTCTGATCCAGCCCACGCCCCATGGTCACATCGAACTCATCGGCTCCCGCCACGCGCCCCTCGTGACTGACCAGCAAGATTCTGCCCTTGCCGTCATAGAGCTCCTTGTCCATGGTACTGACCAGACTCTGCAAAGTGGCCAGCGAGATATCGACCCCGACCATCCCCAGCAAGGTCTCCTGCTCCAGTAGCGGGACCGTCACCGAGGTCATCAATATCTGTTTATCGCCCACATCGTCCAGATAGGGCTCCAGCAGGCAGAGGGCACGGGTGCGAATGCTGCAGCGATACCACTCGTTTTCGATGCCACCAGCCTCGGTCGGGCTCTCATCGGCCAGTACATCCTCATTCTGCACTTCCGGCTCTATCTTGCCGTTGTCATAGGCCCAGTAACTGGAAAAACGCCCCTTGTCGTTGGAACCCAGCGCCGTTGAGCCCTGATAGTTGCTGTCTTCCCCATCCAGCTGGTCAGGCTCGAACACCGCATAGACGCCGAGCAGGTTGGTCGATGAGGCTGCCGCATCGTGCAATTGCTGATTGATAGCCCCGCGCAGCGCCTCCGAATGAACGAAGTTGTCGGCCGCATTCTTGCGCTGGAACAGCACGCTCTCGGCCAGCAGACTGGCACGAAAATAGGCTTCATCAAGATAGCTGGTCACCTTGGCGGCCTGCTCTGACCCCATCGCTTTCATCCTGTTTTCGGCTGACAGCTGTGCCTCATGCATGGTGGCTTGCCGCACCTGGGACTGCATCTTGCTCGCGTTATAAATAGAGGAGGTGACCAGCGCAGCGGCCGTGACCAGCAGACAGCAACCGGCGATCAGGGTAATCCGTCCCTGGACAGAAAGAGCATTCATGCCAATATTCCTACTTCATGCAGATACAGGTAGATTATCGACTTTATAAACAAAAACTTAACCATCTCATAGCAAATCCAGCGAGAGTTGGTTTACTTCTCCCTCCTTCGGTAGCCCGACTACCAGTCCCAGCAGACGTATCGAACGCCCTTGTGCCCGCAGCAGCCCTTCCTTGAGCAGTGGTGTGAACAATGCGGCCTGATAGCCCCCTTGGCTGCGATAGACGGTAGTCTGATGGAAGTCGGCAAACTTGAGTTTAATCCCCTGCCCCATCACCTGCTCGGCAGGACACGCCAGCTGAAATCGCCGTTCCAGCTCAGGCAGCAGTTGCTGCAATACCTTCAGACAGGCCTCTTCGTCACAGAGATCGCTTGCCAGGGTGGTCTCCACCCCGATGGTTTTGCGGATCCGGTGCGCCTGCACCGGCTGTTCATCCAGCCCCCAGATCCGGGTCGTCAGCATCTCCCCCAGCTTGCCAAAACGGCTGCACAGCTCTTGTGCCGACAAAGCCCGCGCATCCTCACAGGTGTAGAGCCCCTGAGCCTCCAGCCGCTCGGCAGTCTTGCGCCCCACCCCGGGCAGTTTGCCGAGTGGCAGCTGACAGACAAATTCGGCCACTTCGTCGGGACGAATGACAAACAGACCATCAGGCTTGCGCTGCTCCGAGGCGAGCTTGGCGAGAAACTTGTTGGGGGCGACCCCGGCCGAAGCGGTCAATCCCAGTTCGGTGACGATGGCTTGCCGGATATCTTGCGCCATCAGGGTGGCGCTGCCACCACAACAGCGACTATGGGTCACATCGAGGTAAGCCTCATCCAGCGACAGCGGTTCAACCTGATCGGTATAGCGCAGGAAAATGGCCCTGAGCTGACGGGAGATATCCTTGTACACCGCCATTCGCCCCGGGATGAGTACCAGCGGTGGGCAGAGTTTTTTCGCCAGCGCGCTCGGCATGGCGGAGCGCACCCCGAACCGGCGCGCCACATAGTTGCAGGTCGAGATGACACCGCGCAGCTCGGAGGACCCACCGATGGCAAGCGGAACTTCCCGCAATGCGGGGTTGTCCCGCATCTCCACCGCGGCAAAAAAGCAGTCCATGTCGATATGGATGATCTTGCGCATACCACTGTATAAATAAACAGACATGGCATCATCTTACCCCAAGGATAACCACAGCTCTATCTCTCTCGTTACGGCTAAAATGGTAGACTCTAAAGAGACCTTAACCACCACAATGACAAGGAGCGTTCGGGATGAAATATCTTTGGCTGGGACTCTGTTTGCTGCCGCTGACCGGCATCGGCAAGAACAACCCGACGGCGGAGTGCCGCTGGTTGTACGACCGGATTGAGATACTGGAACAGGCCATCAAGAAAGGAGACACGCTGGGCACTCAGGAAGAGCTGGCACGCTGGCGTGAGGAATACAGCAAGAAACAGTGTTCACAATACGACTACTAAGCTTGGCAATATGATGTGGCCAACAACGGCAGACAACAAGCGGGCCCCGATCAAGATGACCGGGGCCCGGTTTTCAAAGCATGGCTAGTTTGATTCAGCAACAGAGTGCGCTCAAGGCAGCACCATAGGGCCAGCCACGGCGGTAGCCACATCATCCCCACGCAGCACCCGAACCAGTTCAAGCGCAAACTCGATGGCACTGCCCGGCCCCTGGCTGGTGATAAGGCGATGAGCCTCATCCCTGACGACCCGCTCATGTGACAGTTGCGATGTCGGTAGTCGGGACTGAAAGCCGGGATGACAGGTGACGATGGCACCATCCAGCAGAGCGTGATGTTGCAACACCACCACGGGGGCGGCGCAGATGGCTGCGCGCCAGCGACCAAGAGCGGCCTGCTCTTTGAGCCGTTCGATGGCCAGCGGGGTATCGCGGATCACTTCGCTGCCGGGCAAACCACCGGGTACCACGATGGCTTCAAAGTCCCGACGGGTCAGCTCGTCGATATGACAATCAGCCACCAGCTGCACCCCACGAGATGCCTTGATCTGACGCTCACCATGCGGGCAACAAGAGGCCAGCACCACCTCGATGCTGGCGCGCACCAGGGTATCGACAATCGCGACCGTCTCTATCTCTTCCGACCCGGGGGCCACCAGCACCAGTACACTCACGTTCGCCTCCTTGCAGCTTGCTCTGCCATGTAAAAGATCAGACGGCCTGACTCTTCTCTTTAATCGCCTGATAGAGACCCTGATTGACCGGTACGGCAATGCCATGCCGGGCAGCCTTGGCCAGCAGGAAGCCGGTGATGGCCTCAATCTCGGTCTCGCGTCCCAGCTCCATATCCTTATGCATGGAGGAGTAATTGTCAGCGGTCAGTTCCACCACTGTCATCACCCGACGCAGCAACTCCTCTGCCGTTGTTGCAACTCCTTCGGCGCACATCACATCCGCCACCTCCACGCAGATCTGCTGCAGGGCATCGGCAAAACGGGGGCCAGCCAGCTCGCCATTTTTCAGCTTGTAGAGGGCCGTCAGGGGATTGATGGCACAGTTGATGGCCAGCTTTTGCCACTGGCGTGCCACTATCTGCTCATCCCAACCCGCCTGACCCAATGCCTGCGCCAACTCATCTGCCAGTGATGCATGAGCCTTGGCCGCCTCGTTAAATGGCCCCAACCAGGTTTCCCCCTTGCCGGTATGACGGAACACGAAATGGCCCGCTTTCATGGCACCATGGCTGGTCACCCCGGCAATCACCGGGTTATGCGGGAACATCTGGACCACCTTCTCGGCAATCCCCATCCCGTTGTGCAGCAGTACGATCGGCACGCCAGCATCCAGATTGCCAGCCAGTGGAGCTAGGGCGCCAACCACCTGACTGGCCTTGGTCATCACCAACAGACGCTGGATTTTTCCCGGCTGGCTGGCAAATGCACGTTCGATATTGAGCAGCTGTACCTGCCCCTCCAGCGAAGTAAAGTCAAATCCGGGGTGCAGGGTAGATTGATGATGCTCACGCAACAAGACTCGAGTGGATTGACCACTGATGGTCAACAGGGAGGCAAAAACGCCGCCGAGAGCTCCGCACCCGAGCAGTGTCCACTTGGGCGCTACAGGTGGCATAACGGGTTGTCGGGAATTTTTTAATCCGCTTGGCATGATGTGACTCTGTCAGGGTAAGGGTTGCAATCCTCTCAACCTGTTACCGGGAATAAATGAAAAATAGCGCGAACGGACACTAACGGGTCCAATCTTCCTGTGCGCAGGGGATTCTAGCAGAGCACTCCCATCAAAATCAGCAAATTTGCCGTATTTCTGGTAGATTTGGCCCCCGATAACGCAACATGAGGAGCTTCGGCTATGCCGTCATTCGATATTGTCTCTGAAGTCAAAATGAACGAGGTGTTGAACGCTGTCGACAACGCTAATCGTGAACTGGCCACCCGTTTCGATTTTCGTGGGGTAGAAGCCAGCTTCGAGTTGAACAAGGAAGAGGTAAAACTGGAAGCCGATGCCGATTTCCAGCTCAAGCAGATGGTTGAAATTCTGCGCGGCGCCCTGCTCAAGCGCAACATCGAAAACAGCTCCATGGAAGTGGGTGACTCCGTTCACTCCGGCAAACGCTTCCACCTGACCGTCAAGTTCAAACAGGGGATCGAGAAAGAGATCGCCAAGAAGCTGGTCAAGCTGATCAAGGACTCCAAGATCAAGGTACAGGTCGCCATCCAGGGTGATGAAGTACGTGTCACCGGCAAGAAGCGTGACGATCTGCAAGAGACCATGGCACTGGTCCGTGGCGCCGACCTGGGCCAACCGATGCAGTTTCAGAATTTCCGCGACTGATGATGGGAGAGAAGGGCTCTCCCTTCTCCTCTTCTTTAATCGTCCGAGCATAAAAAAACCGGAGCAAATGCTCCGGTTTTTTGTTCCCCAAGTTTTATTAGAACTTGTAGGTAACAGAGAAGTAGTGGCTGAAGCCGGTGCTCTTCCACGGGGTACCGTCGTAGGCTTTGGAGCCATCTTTGGTACCGTAGGCATCCATGAAATACTTCAGGCCATAACCAACCGCGTAGCGATCGGAGTGCCAGTAGATACCGTGGAAGGTGGCCAGGTTGTCGCTGGTACGGTCAGCACGGTCATGGGTATCCAGGCCGAATTGATAATCCAGATAACCCTGGTAGGAGACAAAGCTGCCATTGCCGAAGGTATAGAAAGGCTTGAACCAGTTCATGGAGAACTGATAACCGTTCCACTCACCTTCTTCTTCGGTGAAGAACTGGTTCTCGGTGGCGTGACGTGCATACAGGTTCATGCCAACCTTGCCAAACCAGGGAACCATCACATCGGCACCCAGACCCAGCTGGTTTTCCATCTGCTTGTCACCAACGTTGTTCAGGTTGGCAATGTAAAGCTCTTGCACAGGACCAAAGGAGAGATCTTTACCTGTCAGCGCATCCAGAGACATACGCGGTGCAAACTTCATGAACAGGTTCTGACCATGGTGTTTATTGCTGTGACGGGAGTCGAAAATATCGAATACGTCGACGTAACCGTACAGGTCAAACAGGCCGGAGCGACCACCGAACTCCATCTCAAAATAGGTATCGTTGTAGTCCTCTTCACCGGTAGTGAAAGGGCGCTGGTCGATGGTGTGCATTACGTTGAACTGCATCCACTTGTAGTCATTCTTGTGGATATCACCGCTGTAGTCAGCAGCAAAGGCTGGAGTTGCGGCAGCAGCCAGCAGACCGGTAGCGATCAGAGTCTTGGTAAATTTGGCCATTTTATTGGTCTCTTGTGCGTTAGTTGAGGTTTTCCGTAGCCTGCCCACAAGGAGCGAGAGGAATTCTAATCAAATAAAATTGGGGGTGAAACAACTTCTCGGGAACTTTATCCGGAAGTGTGAATCTAATCACCCCCGATTCTACGCAAACGCTTGCTATTTGTCAGCAACTGAGAACAACTCACCCCCTTTACGGGCGACCAGCACAATCAACAACAACACGGGCAAGCCCAACAAACTGGTGCCGACAAAGAAGGCGCTGTAGCCAATCTGCTCCACCACCTGCCCCGAAAAACCGGCCAGCAACTTGGGCAGCAGCAACATCACCGAGCTGAACAGGGCGTATTGCGTCGCTGAAAACGCCACATTGGTCAGGCTGGAGAGATAGGTCACAAAAGCTGCGGTGGCGATGCCGGCGCTGAGGTTATCGAGCGAAATGATCAGGGTCAGCAGCTCCAGGTTGTGCCCAACCTGATGGAGCAGGGCAAACAGCAGATTGGTGCTGGCGGTGAGCAGCGCCCCGAGAAACAGGATCCGCAGCGTGCCAAAGCGCATCACCAGCACGCCCCCCAGTGCCGCCCCCACCAGCGTCATGATAACGCCAAACACCTTGGTGATAGTGGCGACTTCGGTCTTGCTGAACTGCATATCCACATAGAAGCTGTTGGACATCACCCCCATCACCACATCCGCAATCCGGTAACAGGCGATAAGCAAAAGGATCAGCAGCGCCGAGCGACCATAACGGCGAAAGAAGTCGGCAAACGGACTCCAGACCGCCTCATAACCCCAAGCTCCGGCACTTGCCAAGGGGGCGGGCCACCCCTTTCCCTGCAGCAGTGCCTTGCGCTCTGCCTGTTGTCTGCCCTGACCGGCCAGATCGATATCAGGTTCATGGCAGAACAGCGTGGTAATCACCCCGAGTGACATCAGACCGGCCATCACCAGATAAGTGATCTGCCAGCCACGATAGTCATAGCCGCTGTTGCTGCCAAACCAGGCTGCCAGCGCCAATGCGCCGGCACCGGCAATAATCATCGCCAGGCGATATCCGGTCATATAGGAGGCCGCCATCGCAGCTTGCAGCCGCTCCGGCGCAGACTCGATGCGATAGGCGTCGATCACGATATCCTGCGTGGCCGAGGCAAAGGCCACCAGCAGGGAAAACAGCGCCAGATGAATCAACCCACTCTTGGGATCACAAAGTGCCATACCGACCAGTGCACCAGCGATCAGCAGTTGGGAGAAGAGCATCCAGCTACGACGACGCCCCAGCAGTCTCGAAAGCAGTGGTAATGGCATGCGATCCACCAGCGGAGACCACATCCATTTAAAGCCGTAGGCTAGCGCCACCCAGCTCATGTAACCGATATCGGTCAGGCTGACATCGGCCTCGCGCAACCAGAATGAGAGGGTGCCAAATACCAGCAACAGCGGCAGACCCGATGAAAAGCCCATGGCAAAGAGAATGAGTACTCGGGCTTCGAGATAAACAGCGAGCGATTCCCGCCAACTCGGTGTGCGGATCATATTCAACTACCTGACAACTTTGGAAAAGTGCGTCATTTTGGCAGGTTGATGGCAGATAGCCAAGGCGGGTAAGGAGATAGGCACAAGAAGCCCGGCCAGAGAAAAGGCCCATCCCGAACGGGATGAGCCTTGAATGGTGGCGCGACGGGATCACGGTGACATACCGCATCCGGCGATGGGTTACTTGCCGGCTTTCTTGTCCGCCGGGGTTTCCGCCAGCAACACTACCTTCTTCAGGATGACAGGGCTGGTCGGCACATCGTTGGCACGCAAAATGGGGCTGTAACCGGTCTGTACCTGAGCCAGTTTGTCCAGTACCTCCATCCCCTGAACCACCTGACCGAACACGGTATAACCCGCAGAGCCGCCGGCGTTGAGGTTATTGTTGTCGACCAGATTGAAGTAGAACTGGCGAGTAGCGCTGTCGACCGCCAGGGTGCGAGCCATGGCGATGGAGCCACGCTTGTTGGGCAGACCGCCACGCGACTCGTTGACCACCGGCTCATAAGTTGGCAGTTGCTGGAACTGCTGGTTGTATCCCCCACCCTGCACTACGAAATCCTGGATCACCCGGTGGAAGATGCTGCCGTCATAGCTGCCATCAGCCACGTAGCGCAAAAAGTTTTTCACCGTCTGGGGCGCCTGCTTGGACGCCAGCTCCACCACGATATTGCCGTGGTTGGTCTCCATTCTCACTTTCGGGCCCGCGAACGCCAGCGGGGCGATCAACATGGCCAGCAACCAGAGTTTTTTCATCATCAGACACCTGCGCCGTTCGGTTGACCTTTAAGGTAACCGCGCAGCGCCTCATCGGCCATGATCTGCTGCAGCACGCTACCCAGTTGCAGGTTCAGTGTAGACTCGAGATCGGCCATACCGGGCTCGCTCGGACTCTCCTTGCTGGAGGACATGTTGAACTGCTTGGTCAGACGGTTACCCTGGAAATCGGCAATCACCTGCAGGCTGACACGGGACTTGGTGACATAGGTAAAGGTCTTCTCTTCCACATTGACCGCAGCACTGGAGATCACCAGCGTCAGGTTGGTGGTACCACTGTTGCCCACTTCCAGACCCTGACTACGCAGTCCTTCCGCCAGCCGTTCGGCCATCAGCAGATTGAGCGGACGCTCGCTGTTGACCAGCACCGGCGCTTTCTCCTTGTGTTTGATGGAGAAGACATAGGCAGCCTCACGCTTGTCTACCCCTTCCATGGTGATGCGATTGCCAGAATAGTATTGCTGGTTGGCGGGGATCACCTGCGGATTGAGCAGCGCCGTCTCCGGCCAATGAGTGGCACACCCGCCCAGCATCAGGGCGGCCAGCAGCAAGAGTGACTTTTTCATCATGGTTTCCTTTGGCTTTAGCGTTTGATGGCTTTCAAAATAACGAATTTGCTGTTCGACGCAACGACTTGTGCGTTGGCAAACAAGCGTTTGAGTTTGTTGTGATAATCCAGATGACGGTTGCCTACTATCCAGAGTTCACCCCCTTGAGGCAACACCCGGTGCGCATCGCTGAACATCTGCCAGGCGATATGATCGGTGATCGCCTGCAACTGATGGAAGGGAGGATTGCAGAGGATCCGATCCGCCGAACCGACCGCCACCCCGTCGAGACAGTTGTTGACCATAAAGCGGGCGCGCGGCAGAGCATCGGGCAGATTGTGCTCGACATTGAGCTGTGCCGAGGCAACCGCCATATAGGATTCATCGATAAAGGTCACCTCCACCTCGCTATCTTTGGCGAGCAGCGACAGACCCAGCACCCCGTTGCCGCAGCCCAGATCGATCACCTTGCGGGCACTGTGGATGGGCAGGTTGTCCAGCATAAAACGGGCACCGATATCGAGACTGGTGCGCGAGAAGACGTTGGCATGGTTGTGGATGAGCATGCCACTCCCCTCCAGCGGCCAGACAGTCGGGAAGGGGTTGGCCAGCGCGGGGCGTTCTGCCTGCGGCTCGCAGTGAATGAGACGCGCCTTCTTCCAGGCCAACGAGGTACGGGTAGGCCCCAGATACTTCTCGAACAACTTGAGGGTGGAGGTATGAATATCCTTCGCCTTGCCGGCAGCGATAACGCGGGTTGCCGGTGTCACCACCTCCCGCAGCGCCAGCAGTTGCTGCTCCAGCAGTGCCTGATATTTGGAGACCTTGATCACCACCAGCGCAGGAGCATCGGGCAGCGGTGCCAGCGCATCCTGCAAGGTAATCCCGCTCGTATCCAGCCCATTTTCGGCCAAATTGGCCATGGTAGCCCGCTCACTGATGTAGGAGTCGGTGACACAGCAGGGGGAGTGCGGATGCAGATAGGCGGCAAGCGCGCCAAAACCGTCATTCATGATGATGACGTGGCCCGCCTGCTCGAGGGGGGACTCCGCCAGAGTGTTGATCAGATATTCGTCAGCCGCATCCCAGGCTTGCAGTGTCTCCTGACTCTGGCGCGGATAGCGGTAGAGCGTGAGCTGGCAATGGGGAGTGTCGAGAAGGGTTTGCATAGGAAGAGTCCAACCTCGGCTTGATTCATGGATACAGGCGCCAGGGGCGACGCAAAGTGGCGCTATTCTAGCGAGGAGCAGGAATTTCACCAGTTCGGAGCGTGCCAATGAACGGATAGCAGGCGATTTTCCTTTTGCGGGGGCTTATTCCACACCTAGACAGCCGATAGAATGGCCCGACATTCACTCTGGAAGCTGATCCTATGACCATCCAACAACTGATTGAAGCCAAGCTGACGGCAGCCCTCTCCCCCACTCTGCTGGAAGTGATCAACGAGAGCCACATGCACCGAGTGGAGCCGGGCTCTGAGAGCCACTTCAAGGTGGTGATCGTCAGCGAACAGTTTGCGGGTCAGCGCCTTCTCTCTCGCCATCGTCAGGTCAACGCCATCCTGGCCGATGAACTGGCCGGCGCTGTCCATGCACTTGCACTGCATACCTACACGGCAAGCGAGTGGCAGGAGAAGGGTAAAGCACCACGCACACCAGCTTGTGTTGGCAACCCCTCGCACTCCTGAACGGCTAGCTGTCACCCATTGCTCTGACCCACCACCCTATGGGTGACAAACAAACAAAAATTAAACAAAAAGCCGCCAGCCTGCTGATCCTGACAACCATAAATAGGTATTTAATTCAGTTTTCCCTGGCGGCTTAGTCACAGCCTTACACAAGCATACCCCCATGGGGGTATTAAACTAAAAAAACCTTTAAAACCACAGCTTACAAGGAATTCAGGGGTTATTCATTGCAGGTTAATTTTGTGATGACGCAGGGATTTTGCCTATTTGGCATGGCAGAAAATGGGCCTTAAGTGGTAGACTCAAGCGCTTTTGAGTGACCTCGCATGTTGAATAATTGCTGAGCCTGACCACCCGGCGCAGCCACAACAGCGACTCATTCAACCACCCGTCGTGATGTATTTCTCGGCGCTAACCAACCTCTCTTCCCGTAACGGTAGTGCAATTAAGTATGATTACAATCAAAAGAGGACTGGACATCCCCGTGCTGGGTGCGCCAGAGCAAGTAATCTACGATGGCCCCGCCATCACCCGTGTTGCTACACTGGGCGAGGAGTTCGTGGGGATGCGACCTACTATGTTCGTCAAAGTAGGTGATCGCGTCATCAAAGGTCAGGAGCTCTTCGAAGACAAGAAGAATCCCGGCGTTAAATTCACGGCCCCCGCCACCGGCGTAGTTTCAGAGATCAACCGTGGAGCCAAACGTGTGCTCCAGTCTGTGGTCATCGACCTCGACGGCTCCGATGAACAGGTGACCTTCGAGCATTTTGCCTCTTCCGAGCTGGTCAAGCTCGAGCGCAGCAAGGTGCAAGAGATCCTGGTTGCATCAGGTCAGTGGATAGCACTGCGCACTCGCCCGTTCAGCAAAGTCCCTGCGGTTGGCTCAGCCCCGCGCGCCATCTTCGTGACCGCGATGGACACCAACCCGCTGGCTGCCGATGCCGAGCTGATTATCAAGGAACAGCCGCAGGCCTTCCTCGATGGTCTGGCCGTATTGACCCGCCTGACCGACGGCACCGTCTATGTCTGTAAAGGCGAAGGCAGTCTGCCTCACTCCTCTTTGGCTCAGGTCAAGGAAGAGATCTTCGTCGGTCCGCACCCTGCCGGTCTGCCGGGTACCCATATCCACTTCCTGGATCCGGTCAGCAGCACCAAGGTGCAGTGGCACATCAACTATCAGGATGTGATCGCATTCGGCAAGCTGTTCACCACCGGTCAGATCTGCACCGACAAGGTGATCGCCCTGGCCGGCCCGAATGTGCTCAAGCCGCGTCTGCTGCGTACCCGTCTGGGGGCCTGCATCAGCCAACTCACCAACAATGAGCTGCGTGCCGATGAAAACCGCGTCATCTCCGGTTCCCTGCTGAGCGGCGCCAAGGCTGAGGGTGTTCACGACTATCTGGGTCGTTACCACAATCAGGTCTGTGCACTGGGCGAGGGTCGCGAGAAAGAGTTCCTGGGCTGGATCAACCCCAGTGCCAACAAGTTCTCCATCACCCGCACCACCCTCTCTCACCTGATGAAGGGTCGCCTTATCAACTTCACCACCACTACCAACGGTAGTGACCGTTCCATGGTGCCTATCGGCAACTATGAACGGGTGATGCCACTCGACATCCTGCCCACCCTGCTGCTGCGGGACATGGTCTCCGGCGATACCGACGGTGCGCAAGCACTGGGTTGCCTGGAGCTGGATGAGGAAGATTTGGCCCTCTGTACTTTCGTTTGCCCCGGCAAGACCGAGTACGGCCCGATCTTGCGTGAGTGCCTGACCAAGATTGAACTGGAAGGTTAAGCGATGAGTTTCAAGCAACTTCTTGAAAATATGGAACATCACTTCGAACCGGGTGGAAAGTACGCCAAGTACTACGCCCTGTTCGAAGCGGCGTATACCCTGTTCTATACCCCGGGTAGCGTTACCCGCAATGCCGCCCACGTCCGTGATGCGCTCGATCTGAAGCGCATGATGATCATGGTGTGGCTGGCCGTGTTCCCGGCCATGTTCTGGGGCATGTACAACGTTGGCAACCAGGCCATCGCCGCCATTGCCCACATGGGCTCGGCAGCCGGTGCCAGCAGCTGGCAATATGCCCTGGCCACCATGCTGGGTGCCTCCCTCGATCCGTCTGTTGCCGGTATCGGCAGCAAGATGCTGATTGGCGCCACCCACTTCTTCCCGATCTACATCACCGTCTTCTTTGTCGGTGGTTTCTGGGAAGTGCTGTTTGCCATGGTGCGCAAGCACGAGATCAACGAAGGCTTCTTCGTGACCTCCATCCTGTTTGCCCTGATCGTGCCGCCCGAGCTGCCCTTGTGGCAAGCTGCGCTGGGCATCACCTTCGGTGTGGTAATGGCCAAGGAAGTGTTCGGTGGTACCGGCAAAAACTTCCTGAACCCTGCGCTGGCAGGTCGTGCCTTCCTGTTCTTCGCCTACCCAGGCCAAATCTCCGGTGACGCAGTCTGGGTTGCCGTTGATGGCTACTCCGGTGCAACCGCGCTGAGCCAGTGGGCTCAGGGCGGCCAGATGGCGCTGATCAACGGTGCCACCGGTCAGGCTATCAGCTGGATGGACGCTTTCCTTGGCAACCTGCCGGGTTCCATCGGTGAAGTCTCCACCCTGATGATCCTGCTGGGTGCGGCCATGATCGTCTATATGCGCATCGCCTCCTGGCGCATCATCGCCGGCGTGATGGTCGGTATGATCGCCACTTCCCTGCTGTTCAACGTCATCGGTTCCGATACCAACCCCATGTTCAACATGCCGTGGCACTGGCATCTGGTACTGGGTGGCTTCGCCTTCGGTATGGCCTTCATGGCGACCGACCCTGTCTCCGCCGCCTTTACCAACAAGGGCAAGTGGTGGTACGGCGCCCTGATCGGCGTGATGGTCGTGCTGGTTCGCGTGGTCAACCCTGCGTTCCCGGAAGGCATGATGCTGGCCATTCTGTTTGCAAACCTGTTTGCTCCCCTGTTTGACCACTTCGTCGCTCAGGCAAACATCAAGCGGAGGATTGCTCGTGGCGTTTAATAAAGACTCAACCTTCGGCACCATCAGCGTGGTCACCGGCCTCTGTCTGGCCTGTTCCATCGTGGTATCCGTTGCTGCCGTTGGCCTGCGTTCTACCCAAGAGGAGAACAAGGCGCTGGATAAACAGAGCAATATTCTCTCCGTAGCCGGCGTGGACATCAGCGATGTAGCCAAGCGCGATCTGGCCAAGCTGTATGGCGACAAGATCGAAGCCCGTCTGGTGGATCTCGCCACCGGTAACTTTGTTGACGGCGATGCCGACAACTTCGATACCAAACAGGCGGCCAAAGATCCGGCGCAAAACATCCGTCTGGCTGCTGCCGAGGACAAGGCTGGCCTGCGCCAGATCTCCAAGCTGGTTCCGGTGTTCTTCGCCAAGGATGCCGATGGCAAGATCGACAACATCATCCTGCCCATCTACGGTCAGGGTCTGTGGTCTACCATGTATGCCTTCGTCGCGGTTGCCGCTGATGGCCAGACTATCAAGGGCATCACCTACTATGACCACGGTGAAACCCCTGGTCTGGGCGGTGAAATCGAAAATCCAGCCTGGCGCGAGCTGTTTGTCGGCAAGAAGCTGTTCGATCAGGATGGCATGCCGGCGCTGCGCGTCATCAAGGGTCACGCTCCGGCGGGCTCCGAGCACGAGATCGACGGTCTCTCCGGCGCCACCCTGACCGGTAACGGTGTACAGCATACCTTTGACTTCTGGATGGGTCCCAAGGGCTTCGGTCCTTTCCTGGCCAAGGTTCGTGCAGGAGAAATCAACAATGGCTGACAAGAGCGAAATGAAAAAGTTGCTGTTGACTCCAGTGCTGGGCAACAACCCCATCGCCTTGCAGGTGCTGGGTGTCTGTTCCGCACTGGCGGTTACCAGCCAGATGAAGACAGCGTTTGTAATGACCCTTGCGGTCATGGCGGTCACCGCCTTCTCAAACCTGTTCATCTCCCTGATCCGCAACCAGATCCCGAACAGCGTGCGGATCATTGCCCAGATGGCGATCATCGCCTCGCTGGTTATCGTGGTTGACCAGGTGCTCAAGGCGTATGCCTATGACATCTCCAAGCAGCTGTCAGTCTTCGTCGGTCTGATCATCACCAACTGTATCGTGATGGGCCGCGCCGAAGCGTACGCCATGAAGAGCGCGCCGCTCCCCTCCTTCCTGGATGGTATCGGTAATGGTCTGGGCTATGGCGCCATTCTGCTGAGTGTCGCGACCGTGCGTGAACTGCTGGGCTCCGGCACCTGGTTTGGCATCGAGCTGCTGCCGCTGGTGAACAACGGTGGCTGGTATGTACCCAACGGCCTCCTGCTGCTGCCGCCGAGTGCATTCTTCATCATTGGTCTGATCATCTGGGGCGTGCGCACCAAGGATCCCAAGCAGGTGGAGGCGAAGGATTAAGGTATGGAACACTATCTGAGTCTGTTGATTAAATCGATCTTCATCGAAAACCTGGCACTCTCCTTCTTCCTGGGGATGTGTACCTTCCTGGCGGTATCCAAGAAGGTCAAGACCTCCATGGGTCTGGGTATTGCCGTTATCGTGGTGCAAACCATCGCCGTACCGGTCAACAACCTGATCTACAACTATGTGCTGAAGGCCGGAGCTCTCTCCCCTGACCTGGATCTGAGCTTCCTGAGCTTCATCACCTTTATCGGGGTGATCGCAGCGCTGGTACAGATCCTGGAGATGGCGCTGGACAAGTACTTCCCGGCTCTCTACAACGCGCTGGGCATCTTCCTGCCGCTCATCACCGTGAACTGCGCCATCTTCGGTGGCGTTTCCTTCATGGTGCAGCGTGACTACACCTTCGTGGAGTCTGTGGTCTACGGCGTGGGCTCAGGGGCAGGCTGGATGCTGGCGATCGTTGCGCTGGCGGGTATCCGCGAGAAGATGAAGTACTCCGATGTTCCGGAAGGCCTGCGTGGTCTGGGCATCACCTTCATCACCGCCGGTCTGATGGCGCTGGGCTTCATGTCCTTCTCTGGTATCTCCCTGTAATCGGCTTTCCTGCAATCAGAAAGGAACGATAGATGGAAATTATTTTGGGTGTGGTCATGTTTACCGTGATCCTGCTGGCACTGGTGGCAGTCATTCTGTTCGCCAAGTCCAAGCTGGTGACCGCGGGCGACGTGACAATCAGCATCAATGGTGACCCGGCCAAGGCTGTGACCAGCCCGGCCGGTGGCAAGCTGCTCGGCGTACTCGCCGGCAACGGTATCTTCGTCTCTTCCGCCTGTGGCGGCGGTGGCTCCTGCGGCCAGTGCAAGGTACGGGTGAAATCCGGTGGCGGCGACATCCTGCCGACCGAACTGGATCACATCAGCAAGGGTGAAGCCCGTCACGGCGAGCGTCTGGCCTGCCAGGTCACCGTGCGTGGCGACATGGACATCGAACTGCCGGAAGAGATCTTCGGGGTGAAGAAGTGGGAATGTACTGTTATCTCCAACGATAACAAAGCCACCTTCATCAAGGAGCTCAAGCTGCAGATCCCCGATGGCGAGAGCGTACCGTTCCGCGCCGGTGGTTATATCCAGATCGAAGCGCCGGCTCACCATGTGTACTACAAGAACTTCGATATTCCCGAGGAGTATCGCGGTGACTGGGATCGCTTCAAGATTTTTGAGCTGGAGTCCAAGGTCGATGAGCCGATCATCCGTGCCTACTCCATGGCAAACTATCCGGAAGAGTTCGGCATCATCATGCTGAACGTGCGTATCGCGACCCCGCCCCCGAGCAACTGGACTGCCCCTCCGGGACAGATGTCCTCCTACATCTTCAGCCTGAAGGCTGGCGACAAGGTGACTATCTCCGGTCCGTTCGGTGAGTTCTTCGCCAAGGATACCGATGCCGAAATGGTATTCATCGGTGGTGGTGCAGGTATGGCGCCGATGCGTTCCCATATCTTCGACCAGCTGCGTCGCCTGAAGTCCAAGCGCAAGATGAGCTTCTGGTACGGTGCCCGTTCCAAACGCGAGATGTTCTATGTCGAAGACTTCGACATGCTGGCGGCCGAGAACGAGAACTTCACCTGGAACGTAGCGCTGTCCGATCCGCAACCGGAAGACAACTGGGATGGCTACACCGGCTTCATCCACAACGTGCTCTACGAGAACTATCTCAAGAACCACGAAGCGCCGGAAGATTGCGAGTTCTACATGTGTGGACCTCCCGTGATGAACGCAGCCGTCATCAACATGCTCAAAGATCTGGGCGTTGAGGACGAAAACATCCTGCTGGATGACTTTGGTGGTTAATCCATGAACAGCGTTGTAAAGACCTGGCTAGCCTTCGGGCTAGCCTTTTTCTTGACAGGGTGCGGTCAGGAAAGCACGGTCCAGTCGAAACCGGAGATCCATATCACCGGCAGCACCATGGGCACTTACTACTCCATCAAGGTGGCGGACAACGTCATCAGCGATGCAGCCAAGTTTCAGGCCGAGGTCGATGTACTGCTGGAGCGAGTCAACGATCAGATGTCCACCTATCGCCCCGATTCCGAACTGTCGCGCTTCAATCAGCACCACAGTTCGACACCGGTAGTGGTATCGCGGGACACCGCGCGGGTCATTACAGAAGCCATTCATATTGGCCGTGAGAGCCAGGGGGCGCTGGACGTCACCGTCGGCCCCTTGGTCAATCTGTGGGGCTTCGGTCCGGACAAACGGCCGACCAAGATGCCATCAGAGGAGCTGATCACCCAGACCCGTCAGAAGACCGGCCTGGGCAACCTGCACGTCATCACTTCGGTCGATGCCGACACCCTGCAAAAGGACATCCCGGATCTTTACGTTGATCTCTCCGCCATTGCCAAGGGCTTTGGTGTGGACAAGGTGGCCGAGTATCTGGAGTCTCTGGGTGCGCGCAACTATCTGGTGGAGATCGGCGGCGAGCTGCGGATCAATGGCGTCAACGGCAAGGGACACCCCTGGCGCGTTGCCATCGAAAAGCCGACAGCCAATGCCGGTTCGGTGCAGGAGGTGATCGTTCCGGGTGACAACGGAGTGGCCACTTCGGGCGAATATCGCAACTACTATGAGATGGATGGCCAGCGCTTCTCCCACACCATAGATCCACGCACCGGCAAGCCAATCCAGCACCGCATGGTGTCGGTCACCGTGATCCACCCCTCCTGCATGACCGCAGACGGGCTGGCGACCGTATTCATGGTAATGGGACCGGAGAAGAGCCTGGCCTATGCCAAAGAGCGCGGCCTGGCGATCTTCGTGATCACCAAGACGGACAACGGCTTTGAAGAGGCCTACTCCGATGCGTTCAAACAGTATCTGGTCAGGAAATAGGGAGGATAGATGCAGGTTTTTCTGATCACCTTCGGGGTATTCATGCTGGTGATAGCCGCCATGGCTATCGGCTATATCTTCCAGAAAAAATCCATCTCCGGCTCCTGTGGCGGTCTGGGGAGCGTTGGCATCGAGAAAGAGTGCGACTGCCCCGAGCCCTGCGACAATCGCAAGAAGAAGATGGCCAAGGAAGAGGCCCGTCGCAAGATGCTGGAAGAGAACCGCATCATCTGATGACTCTGATTGTTCGATAAACAAAAGCGCGCCATCGGCGCGCTTTTTACTGGGCGTTATCTTGCGTTAACGGTCAGGCTGACGTTCGATATAGAGGATCACCTCGCCAAGATGGATACCGAACTTGCTGATCTCGGCACGATTGATCAGACGATCTTCGTCCAGCAGATACATCCAGTCATCGAAGCTCACCCGCACTACCTCGCCATCCGGCAGCGCCAGATCAAGCTGATAACGCCAGTTGAGGGCAAACCCTTGGCTTTTACCCATCGCCTCCCCCACCACATCGGAAGCAGTACCTCGCCAGTGACCGTCAACCCCCTTGCTCAGATACCAGGTACGGGTCTGCTGGCGGCCATCATCAAAGTAGAACTGCTCGAACAGCTCTCCCTTGCCATCCTTCCAACGACCCACCATCTCGACCCGAAAGCGACTGGTCACTTCGCCGCTGCGGTCGGTTACCAGGCCGTGAGCCACTAATTTACCGTTGAAGAAACGGGCGAGATCCCAGTTTGGCCCCTGCCCCCGATAGTCATCGAGACTGGCACCACAGCCGCTCAGCAGCAAAAAAGGGAGCAACAGCAACCAGCGGTATGCACGATAGAAAAACATTGGAAACTCCATGTTCAGGGTTGGCCACGCAGGCGGCGGGTCAGGGCAGGATCGCGGCTGTTGTCAGCCAGCCAGATGGCGAGAAAAGCGGCCGAGAATTGCGGATCGGCCAGAGTGCCGAGGGGCTTCTCCTGCCACCAGAAGTGGCCTGTCCCACCCTTGTCGACATAGAAGGTAAGCCGGTCACCCGCCTGGATATCGGGCCACAGCGCGGCGAGCTGGCCAAGCCAGCGCTGACGCTCGGCGTCGGAGCCAAGACCGAGCCGCTGCCACTCCGCGGCAGTAGCGCTCAGCAGATCTTCCCGCTCGATGGATCTGGCATAGGTGAGGGTCAGTGCCTGTGGATAGTGACCGGGCTGATAGCGCCCGCTCGCACTGTAGAGGGTGGCATCGTAGAGCTTGAACCAGAGCCAGTTCATCTCCCCCTGCCCGACCGGGCGCAACTGCTGCCAGGGGGCGGCAGAAGCCTGCACTGCGGTTGCAGCAAAGAGCGCAAACGCCAGCATCAGCGGGTTAATTCCACCCCATATGCCAGTGGTTGGGGTCTTCCAGTTCATGCCAGTCCATCTCCTGTTCCTGCAGGGTGTTGATATCCTGCATCACCACCTGCACCAGCTGCCCTTGCGCATCCCGCTGGCAGGCAACCACCAGATAGAAGCGATCAGTGAGCTCATGCTGGCTCTCTTTGGTCCATTTGGAAAAAAGCAACGAGTCGGTCGAAAAGGTGTTTGTCATGACTCACCCTCCAGCTTGACCATTACCCACAGGAGTACGGGTAACCACCACACCCAGATCACCGCCAGCAGCGCCGAACTGATCCAGATGCCCCAGGGTAAGTTTACTGCCCCCATGGCGGCCCCCGCCACATAGGAGGAAGCACCGCCAAACACGCCAAACAGCGCCTGCTGCCAGCGAGGCAAGCGCAGCAGCCAGCGCATACCGTGGGCCAGCGTCAGGGCAAAACCGAGCCAGAGCAGCACCAGCCAGAGGGGAAAACCGGACGGAAACCGGAACAAGCCGAGCTGCCAGAGCAGCACATCCAGCAGACAGCCGGCAACGGCGATGGGAAGCAGCCGCCAGTCACGCTGGCGGCGGGGTGAGAAGATAAAGTGCAACAGCAACATTGCCAGCAGCGGGCCCGGCTGCTGCCACTTCACCGCCAGCAACCAGTAGAGGTTAAACCCCAGCAGGTGAGCCCACTGCCACATGGTCAGTGACCGCTTACTGGCACATCACCCGACCAGCCAGCGGGCCCCGGCTTGGCGGCCTCGAGCTGCACCAGACTGATGCTGCGCTCCCAGAATCCCCCTTCGCAATAGGCAAAGTAGAAGTGCCACAGCCGGATGAAATCCTGGCTGTAACCGAGCATGGGCAGCTCGGGCGCCAGCGCCAGAAAACGCTCGCACCAGTGAGCCAGGGTGCGGGCATAGTGATGGCCGTGATCATGCAGCCGTACCAGCTGCATGTCGGTCTCCCGCGCCAGCAGCCCCGCCATCTGGGAGACGCTCGGCAGGCAGCCACCGGGGAAGATGTAACGCTGGATAAAATCGACCCCGCGCAAGTACTGGGCATGGCGCTGATCGGCGATGGTGATGGCCTGAATGAGCAGACGGCCACCGGGCTTGAGCAGCCGCGACAGCTGGCGGAAATAGTCGGGCAGGAAGGCGTGGCCCACCGCCTCGATCATCTCGATGGAGACCAGCTTGTCATAGGTGCCCTCCAGCTTGCGGTAATCCTCCAGCAGCAAGGTGATGCGATCCCCCAGCCCCTCCCGCGCAATCCACTCCTTGGCATAGTCATGCTGGGCCCGGGAGATAGTCGTGGTGGTCACCCGGCAGCCATAGTGGCGGGCAGCATAGACGGCCAGGCCGCCCCAGCCGGTGCCGATCTCCAGCAGATGATCGTCAGGTCCCAGCGCCAGTCGCTCGCAAATGGTGCGCAGCTTGGCCTGCTGACCCTCTTCGAGAGTGGCATCGGCGCTCGGATAGATGGCGCTCGAGTACTGCATATGGCTGTCGAGAAAACCCTGATAGAGGGTATTGCCGAGATCGTAGTGGGCGGCGATGTTGGAGCGCGAACCTGTCAGAGTATTGCGGTTGAGCCAGTGGCGCACCTTGTTGAAGGGGAAGCTGAGCCAGCCGAGGCGCCGTTCGAGGGAGTCGAGCAGGGTCAGGTTGCGGGCCAGCAGCCGCACCAGCGCCACCGGATCCGGGCTGGTCCAGAGCCCCTCCACCCAGGTTTCTCCGGCGGCAATGCTGCCCCCCAGCAACAGGCGACGATAGAAGGCCGGATCCTGCACTACCAGTTCGGCATGCAGATCGGTACCCGCGACGCCAAAGCTGTGGCGCTCACCGCCATCCCGCAGCAGCAGCTGGCCATGTTCGAGGCGACCCAGCAGATTGAGCAGCAGTTGTCTTGCCCCCTTGTCGATGAAAGAGGCAGAGAGGGTTGATTGAGCAAGTTCCATTAGCGGCTCTCCGGATGGGTAAAAATCGGGGTTCGTTTGATAAATAGACGCAGGGCCTGCCAGTAGATCCCGATCAGCACCTTCATGGTCATCCATGGCCAGCGGGCCAGCAGGGCCACCAGCCCCTTGCGCGACAAGGGTTCGCGAGTGAGCGCCAGGGTTGCGTCAAACAGCTTGGCTTCACCGGATACGGGATGACTCTCGATGTGGATCAGTGTCTCCTGCGCGGGCGGCCTGATCCGCCAGTGATAACGCATCGCCAGCCCCATAAAGGGGGAGACGTGAAAATCCTTGTCATGGGGTGCCAGCGCCGCCAAATCCAGCAGGTAGTAGTGACGCTCGTTCCAGGGGGTGTTCGACACCTCTGCCAGCAGATAGCGCGCCTCGCCCTGCCGATAGCAGAAGTAGAAGTTGACCGGGCTGAAGTAGAATCCCAAACAGCGCACGTTGCCGAGCAGCAGTACCCGCCCCTCGGGCTCGGCATCGCCACCCAGCTCGCTCACCTTCTGCCACACCGCCTGCTTGAGGCTCCCCTCACTCCCCTTGAGATAGTCATGGCGGTGAAACGAGAGCAGCCCCGAACGCTCAACTCCGAACCAGCGCCCCTGATCGAGCTGCGGCAGTTCGTCGAGATCCAGTCCCAGCATAAAGAGGCTGTAGGAGAAGGCGTGAGCCCGCGGTGCAAAACGGCGGTGGCGCACCGAGCCCTGCCAGATGGCGCTGGTGACGCCAGCCAGTTCGTCTGTACGCTCATGTTCGGTGGCCACGGTGGCGCCGTTCATAGCTCGGCTCCGAAGCGCCTGGCGACATCCAGCGCGCTGCGCACCCCATCCTCATGGAAGCCGTTGTACCAGTAGGCGCCGCAGAAGTGGGTGTGCTGCTGGCCACAGATCTCCGCCCGCCGCTGCTGGGCGGCGATGGAGGCCTGATTGAACACCGGATGGTGATAGACGAAGCGTCGCAGCACCTTGCTCTCATCCACCTTGCCCTTGGGATTGAGGCTGACGCAGAAAGGCTCTGGCGAGTTCACCCCCTGCAGGATGTTCATGTTGTAACTCACCAGCGGCCTCGCCTCGTCGTTGCCATCGAGCTGATAGTTCCAGCTGGCCCATGCCTTGCGGCGGGTGGGCAGGCAGCGGGCATCGGTATGGAGCCAGACATCGTTGGCCTGATAGGGCATGTCGCCGAGGATGGCCTGCTCCCGCTCGCCGGGATCCGCCAGCAGCGCCAGCGCCTGATCGCTGTGACAGGCGAAGATCACCTCGTCAAACCGCTCCTCACCGTAACTGCTCTGGATCACCACGCCATCCGCATCCCGCCGTACGCTCTGCACCGGACAGGCGAGGCGGATCTGCGACTGCCAACCCGCGGTAAGGGGGCCGATATATTCCCGCGAGCCACCCGGGATCACGTACCACTGGGGGCGATTGGCCACATCCAGCAGGCCGTGGTTGGCAAAAAAGCGCAGGAAGAAGCCAAGGGGGAAGGCGCGCATATCGGCCAGGGTCGATGACCAGATCGCCGCCCCCATCGGCAAGATGTAGTGGCGGGCGAAGTAGTCGCTAAACTCCCCCGCCAGCAGAAAGTCCCCCAGGGTCAGCTCGGGGCCAGCCCCTTGATGTTGACCATCCGCCAGCCAGGCCCGCGCCTCCCGGTTAAATCGCAAAATCTCGGCAACGAAGCCGTAGAAGCGCGGACTCAGCAGATTGCTGCGCTGGGCAAACAGGGTGTCGAGGTTGTGGCCGTTATACTCCAGCCCCTCCGGGCTCTTCACCGAGAAGCTCATCTCGGCCGGTTGGCGCGCCATGCCGATCCTTGCCAGCAACCTCAAGAAGTTGGGGTAGGTGCGATCGTTGAAGACGATAAAACCGGTGTCGATGGCATAGCTGCGGCCAGCCTGATTCACATCGACAGTGGCTGTGTGCCCCCCCAGAGTCGGCGCCGCCTCGAACAGGGTTATGTCATGGAGTTTGTGGAGCAGAAAACCGGCGGTGAGCCCCGAGATCCCTGAACCGACGATGGCGATCTTTTTCTTCATGAATGGCTTCCTTTCGATACGAGTGCGCGGCCAAGGCGCAGCCAGAGCCCCACCGGCAGCGCACCGAGCAGGCGCAGCAACCAGATGAAACGGCGGGGAAAGTGGATCTGGTGACGACCAGCGGTCAGCCCGTCCATGATGGTGCGGGAGGCCTGTTCCACCGTCACCAGACAGGGCATGGGAAAATCATTTTTGGCGGTGAGCGGCGTCTGGACAAAGCCGGGGCGGATCAGGGTCACCCCGATCCCTTTGCTGGCCAAATCGAGGCGCAAGGTATCCGCCAGATAGTCGAGGGCCGCCTTGGAGGCGCCATAGGCCTCGGCTCGTGGCAGCGGCAGCCAGCTCACCGACGAACTGACGATGGCCAGCCGTGACCCAGCCCCTAGCAACGGCAAGAAGGCGGCCAGCGCATGGCCGGTAGCGGTCAGATTGGTGTCGATGACACGGGCAAACAGCTCGCTGTCAAACCCCTCGCCGACATCCATGTACTCGCAGTTGCCTGCATTGAGGATTAGCAGATCGAGGGATGGCAGCGTAGCGGCTATCCCGCTCATTGCGGCCAGATCACGGGCATCGAACTGCAGCGGAGTGACGCCACCCAGCCCCAGCGCCTGCAGCCGTTCGCCATCGCGGCCACAACCCCACACCTGCCAGCCGGCCCGCCGGTAATCCAGCGCCAACTGGCGACCGATGCCGGAGGTCGCGCCTGTGATGAGCACCCGGCCGCTCATGCGCCAAGCCTCATCTTGATGGTGCGCACCACTGGCCCGAGCAGCGGCAACTGCTCGTAGAGCATGGCGCCCAGGTCAAAATAGTCCCGATGCTGGCACACCTTGCCCGCCTCGTCGAATTCGAGGCGGGTGGCCCCCTCCAGCGTCACCGGCTCACCACCACGCAATCTGGGGTGAGAGAAGGTCATGGTCCAGCCGAGCCAGGCCTGCTGCCCTTGCAGCTGCTGACTAGTGATGACGAAACGGCAGTAGGCGAGGCGCTGATAGAGGGCGGCAAAATAGTCGCCAAGGGCCGCCAGCCCCTCGATACGGTGGGCCGGATCGGTAAAGACCACCTGTTCGGCATAGACCTCGGGCAAGCGGTGCAACTGCTGTTTGTCCAGTTGCTGATAGAGGCCAATAAAGCGGGCCAGCGGCTCGTTCATCCTATTTCTCCAGAGAGCGAAACATCTCGATGGCTCTCACCCGGGCAACGGCGTGATCCACCATGGGGGCCGGATAATCCTGTCGCCCCTTGAGTCGCAGCCAGTCGTGGGGCTGATGCACATAAGCGGCGGGAATATCGGCAAGTTCAGTTACCCAGGTACGGATAAACTCCCCTTGTGGATCAAATCGTTGCCCCTGAGTGGTGGGGTTGAAGATCCGAAAGTAGGGGGCGGCATCGGCACCGGTGCCTGCAGCCCACTGCCAGCCACCGTTGTTGGCTGCCAGATCCCCGTCGATCAGTCGACTCATGAAGTAATCCTCCCCGAGCCGCCAGTGGATATGGAGATCCTTGGTGAGAAAGCTCGCCACTATCATCCGCAGCCGGTTGTGCATCCAGCCGGTGGCGTTGAGACAGCGCATCGCTGCATCAACGATGGGGTAGCCGGTACGGCCCTCGCACCAGGTGGCGAAGGCATCCGGGTCCCAGCTCCACGGCAAGGCTGCCGTCTCTGGTTTGAAGGGGCGATTCATGGAGAGGGGCGGGATCAGCACCAGCAGGTGGCGATAGAACTCACGCCAGATGAGCTCATTGAGCCAGACAAAGCCGGGCTGGGCCTTGGACTGGGGCCGATAGCCAAGCCGCTGCTGAAGCGCCGCCACACACTGACGAGGACTGATGATGCCCGCCGCCAGATAGGGGGAAAGCACAGAGGTGCCCGCGATGGCAGGAAAATCCCGGGTCTCGCCATAGTCGAGCACCGCCTGCTCCAGAAAAATGTTCAAACGACGCAGAGCTTCCACCTCGCCCACAGGCCAGCGGGGGTCTGCCGTCAGTTCGCCAAGGGCGGCATCGACGAAGTCCCGCTCGGCCAGCGGCTGCCACGGCAGCGGCTCACCACGAGCAGTGGGCGCGCGATGAATGACAAACCCCTCTTCGTCGAGGGCCTTGAGCCAGGCACGGCTAAAAGGAGTGAAGACCTTGAACATCTCACCCGACCCGGTCAGCACCCGCCCCGGTGGCAACATGCAGCAGCCGTTGAGCCAGTGACAACTCACCGCCTGCTCTGCCAGCACGGCGCTGACGGCGTGATCGCGGCGCTGCTCATCGATCTCGATAGCCTGATTGGCGTAGAGCTGGGTCACCCCCAGCTCGCGGCAGAGGTCTGCCAGCGCAGCGGGCGCCTCGGCAAAGGTTTCCACTCGCAGCAGATGAAGCGGAATGCCAAGGGCCGCCAGCTCGCGCCCCAACTCATCCACCTGCGCCAACATAAAGCGCTGACGGACGGGGGCCATTTTGTGCTGCCGCCACTGGGCAGGAGAGATGATAAAGAGCGCGGCGACCGGTTCATCACCGGCGCAGGCATGGCGTAGCGCCGGGTTGTCGGCAAGGCGCAGATCGTTGCGCAACCAGACCAGTCTCATGACGTTTTCCTCCCGCGTCCGCTGGCGCCAGCCGCAGCAGGCGCGTTCGCCATCAGCTCGGCAAGGCTCGCCTGCCAGCCGTGTGCTTTAAGCCACTCATCATCGTAGAGACGGCCCAGTTCGCCAAACAGGCGCGTGCCTGCAGGCCACCCGGCGGCCAGCTCCGGTTTGCCAAGACCAGCTCCCAGCAGTACCAGCCAGGGGGTAACGGCACGCCCCTCCAGCAAGCTGGCATGGCGAGGCTCTACCGCTCCCAGCAGTTGCACCTCATAGCCTTGACCGATCAGCTCGTAAGCGGCCCACACCAGATCGAGGGGGCCGACCTGTCCCCAGCTCACCAAGGTGATCGGCACGCCCTTCTCCTGCTCGATCAGGTGGCGGGCGAAGCGGGTATGGAACCAGCCCAGCCACACCTGTTGCAGCAGCTCGCCATCGGGCCGCTCGCGCCACAACCCCAGCAGCCGCTCCACCAGCGGTTGCAGTACCCGGCTGCGCACCAGCTCGAACGGGTAGCTAGCCAGCAAATCGTTGAGCTCAGCCTCCGCCTTGCGCTGGTTGAAGGCGAGTAACGCCTGACTGAACTGCTCCAGAGTCTGCTGCCAGTGATCGCTCACCGGCTCGGAATGGGGTTCGCTCAGGAGCCCCTTCACCTGCCCGATACTCACTCCCCGCTCCAGCCAGCTCAGGATCTCGCTGATTTGGCGGATATCCTGCTCGCTGTAGAGGCGGTGGCCCTTTTCGGTGCGGGCCGGTTGCACCAGACCATAGCGGCGCTGCCAAGCGCGCAGGGTCACGGCATTGACGCCGGTGAGACGGGAGACCTCGCGAATGGGGTAGCTCCCCTCATCAGCGAGATGAGCAACTTCTTGCGATAAATCAGACATACAACGTCCATCAAACAGAGGTGTAAAGCGCCCGGTGCAAATCATGCACCGGGGCAACAGAACGGATTCAGAGTCCGTAACGCAATTTGAGCGTATCGGGGTGCGGATTGAGATAAACCTGCTCGGCGAGATAGGGATTGGGGTACTCGCGCAGGTAGTGGCGGATCAGGGTGAGCGGCACCAGCAAGGGGAAGATGCCGGTGCGGTACTTGTCGATGGTATCGGCAAGCTCCTGCTTCTGGGCCGGGGTCAGCACCCGCTTGAAGTAGCCCTGCAGGTGCATCAGCACATTGGTGTGGCTGCGACGGTTGGCCCGCAGGGTCAGCGCGGTCATCAATCCCTTGATGTAGTTGTCAGCCACCTCCTGCAAATTGGTGGACTTGCCCAGATTGCCGAGCAACTTGCCGAGCGCCCGGTAGTGGGTGGTTGCGTGGGAGAGCACCAGATACTTGTAGCGGGAGTGGAAGCGGATCAGCGCAGAGGCGGTGATACCGCGGGCACAGAGTTGCTGCCAGTCGTGGTAGGCGAAGACCCGCAGCACAAAGTTCTCCCGCAGGATGGGATCACAGAGCCGACCATCCTCTTCCACCGGCAGCAGGGGGTTGGCCTCCATCAACGCCTTGGCAAAGAGGCCGATCCCCTCCTTGGCGCTCCCCTCGTTGTTGGCGCCATAGACCTTGACCCGCTCCATACCGCAGCTGGGTGATTTGGCACAGAGGATATAACCGGAGATGAAGTCGAGCTGGCGTGCCTTCTGCTCGCTGAAGGCAATCAGCTTTTGGGTGACATCGAAACTACCGTTGCTCGCCTCGGCACGGATCTCGCCGTTGCGCTTGACCAGCCGGATGGCGGCACGGGGCGCCCCCAGACCGATAGCCATCTCGGGGCAGACGGGGTGATAGTCAAAGTGAGCGCCAAGATCCCGTTCGCAGAAGCTGGAGCGCTTGTGGCCCCCGTCGAAACGCACCTCTTGTCCCAGCAGGCAAGCACTGATACCGACTTTAATCTTGTACATGATGGCACTCCTTGTATAAGTCTTGATTCAGTTATAGCAGTTATACAAAAAAATGGAAGTTGTATAACTATTGCCGACTGATACGACACAAGGAGAAAAAAGAGATCACCGGAAAACGAAAAAACCCATGGCGAACGCCATGGGTAAAAATCAAGACACTACGGACTACTGGAAGGAGGATCAGAAGCTGTACTTCACACCCAGGCTGGAGATGGAGCCTTTCTGCAGATCCCAGCTGCGATAGGTGTAGTCGGCAGTCAGCGCCCAGTTCTGGTTGAGCTTGTAAGCACCGCCTACCTTGAAGTCATGCATATCGTCGGTCATGTTGGCGTAACGGTAAGCCGTGGAAAGCTCGATGTCGCCGATGTCGTAGCGCAGACCCACTTCACCGTACATGCTGCCACTATCCTTGCGAGCCACTTCGTCCCATCCCTTGTTGTTCTTGGCCAGCTCACGCTCAAGTTGATAGCCCATCAAACCGGTTTCGCCATAGAGATTGAGTCCTGTGCTCAGCGGGGTAAAGACACCGATACCCAGGCTGGAAATGGACATGCTGTCATTGCCGTCGTTGCGGGAGGTGAATTCGGTTCCGGCACGACCGTAGAAGTTGGAGCCAAAGCTCTTTGAGAGGTCCAGGCTCAGACCACCAAAATCACGGGTACCTTTGCTGGCAGCATCACGGGGAAATGCAGCGCCGTCTTGGCTAAGGTAATCAGACTTGGTGTGCGCCCAGGTCAAACCGCCCTTTGCGTAGCTGAACGCATCCTGTGCCAGAGCGGAAGTAGAGGCGAAACCGGCCAGAACCAGAAGAGATACAGTTGCTTTTTTCATGATGATAACTCCATGTGATTGGGCCCGTTGCTAGCGAGCTGGTATGGAGTCATTGTGCAGTCAGCATCCCGGCTTGCCGAGCGGCAAGCTATTGCAAAACCATGTCAGATGTAAGCAGATATTTCCCGAGATGTCAGGGGTAACAAATTGCCGGCCCAAGCGGTTTGCATGGGCCGGACAACACCAAATCAGCGGAAGACCACCTCATCAATTTCGACCCTGACCAAGGGCTGCCCGGTCAATCCGGCAGGACGGGGGATCTCGAGGGCCAGCGACGGACGGACTTGCCCCTTGCGCAGATAGGTCTCCGGCAAGCGATTCTCGGCGACCCAGAAACGGGCTTCCTGACGCACCAACTGCACACCGTCAGCACTGAACAGAGTCACCATGCCGCGCACCCCGACCACATTGCGGCTGCCGGTATTGCTCACCATAAAGGTCAGCGCCAACGGATCAGACCCCTCGAGCTTGTCCAGCTTGACCACCACACCGTCGCGTGCCGCTTGTGACAGCAATTCGGGGTTGGCCTTGGCCTGCTCGGTCAGTACCGGGGCGGCAACCGCCACCACGGCCCCCGCTTTCCCATCAGCAGCCATACCCTGCACGGGTTCGGCCGGTTTGACCACCAGATACTCCCAGGTAAAGTCATCGTTGAGCTGAACCTGCCGACCATCGGGCAGCGTCACCTGAGAAAGAGGGGCAGCCTGCGCCAACACGGGGGAGAGGCACAGGGCAATCAGCAGACGGGAGAAGGGTTTCATAGGGCGAAGCTCGGCAACAGGTGAAAGGGCGACAGTATAAACAGTCCCGCCACCCCTTGCCTATGACAGCACTCACGTTCTGGCTCCGGCGTCGCTTGCCCACGGGCTAGATGGCAAGATCGTGCCGCTCTTTGTGCGCCATATCCAGAGTCACCAGATCGAACTCGGTCCTCTTGAGGGCAGAGAGAATATCCGATTGCATATCAAAGGCCTGAGCACGCTGATGCTCGGGCAGACGCACCCGGGCCAGGGTGGTAGAGCAGTCGCACAGGGTATGGAAAAAGACCTGCGCCTCATCCAGCCCCATGTCGGCCAGCATCTGTTCGGCCTGATCCACCATTCGTAGATAACGCTGCTTCAACTGCCGTGGATTGGTGAAGCGATTGCTGAGGCAACCGTTGCTCCCTTTGCCCCAACGACCGAGCTGACGCTTGTTGAAGCCATAGCGAAAATCACGGCTCATCACCCCGTTATCGGCAAAAAACCAGATGGTGTTGGCAGGCAGTGAGCCGAACTGGGCAAGATAGTCATCACGCTCCTCCACCGCGGCCGGAACCAGCAACGGCAGATGAGCCCATTCCGGACGAGCCTGCACATACTCACCAATGCGGCGAACCGGATCGATCAACCCCTCCATATTCGGCAGGCGATCGCAAAAGATGATTTCGTCACTCTTGATGACCCAGTGATCGATGCCATAACGCTGGCAATAACGGCGGGCTCGGGCCACTTCGCTGCGGCTGCGGGTCGGATTATCGAGGGTGATGGCGCGGATCTTGATCCCGCTGGCACGGCACAAATCGATGCTGTAACAGGATTCCAACCGCCCCGAAAAAGAGACTATCAGCTCGTCAAAATTTGCCAGTCGCTCAATCAGCTGCAGCTCCCTGGCTTGAAAAGAGTGATCATATCCCTGATTCAAGACAACAACATTGGCATCCATTAAACAGCTCCGGATGATAAACAGGTGGCTTATTGTGCGGGAAACAAGCTGAATAGGCCCTTACAGAGTCAGGTTAAAATTAAAACTTGATGATTATTTCCCGTGATTCATCCATAAAATCAATACCTTGAGCGTCGTACACTCGCAATCTGGCCTGATGTACCCGATGGGCTCGCAAAAAGCCCTGCGCCTGATCCAGCGAGGTGAAGGTCAGGTGCTCCCCCTCGCTGTCGGTCAGACAGAGGTACTCCCCTTCCGCCTCGATACAGAGCTGATAACCACTGCCATCCTTGCAGGCGATGATCAGGATTGCCTCGGGATAGTGACTGAGCCAATTGCGAAACCGGCCATGCTCCATAGTACTCCTGGAGGGGCATCACCCCTTGTCGGTGACAGGCAAACTGTCCAGCTCACCCAGTTGCTGACGGCAACTCGCCACGTCGGTAAAGACGATCCCCCTGATGCCGAGGGCCTCGGCGGCCGCAATATTGGCGGGACTGTCATCAATAAAGATGCACTCTGCCGGTTTCAGATCGAACGACACCAGCAGATAGCGGTAGATATCCGGCTCCGGCTTCATCATCCGTACCCGCGCCGACACCACCTTGCCGCTAAAGAAGCGCCAGAAATCCTGATGCTGCTCCAGCCAGTCGATGCTGGCGTGCCCCATGTTGGAGAGGGCATAAAGAGTGTGCCCCGCCCCGTGCAGATCGGCTATCAGGGTTAGCATAGCGGGATCTGGCAGCAGGGAAGCGGGAACTGCCTGTAAAATGGCCAGATTCTGTGCCGCCGAGAGGCCAGTGCGCGCTTGCGCTTCCCGGGCCATGGTGTGGAGCGACATGGTGCCTCTGTCTACCTCCAGCCAGTCCGGGTGGTTAAAGAGCTGCTCGGCCAACTGTTCGGCCCCTTGCGGGCCACGCACCGAATGCACTATGCCTACCGGATCCCAGCTCACCACCACCCGTCCCAGATCGAAAATAATCGCCATCGTCTTTACCTCCCCCACTGGGTGTCAGTCATCAAAACAGAGTCAATAGAACATCGCTCATACACCATTTTCTTAACCGGATACCCTGCCCCCATCCCCGCCCGCGGGCAAGTTTTACTTGCATCAGACCGGCAAATCCCTTAATGGTTATGACGTTACTTCAAGGACACACCTATGCACGCACCATTCTTCTTTGCTTTCTCGTTTATCCGGCCCGCTTGAGGGAAGGCCTGTCGTCGTGTGAACAGAAAGCAAAGACGAATCAAGCCTCCCCTAGCGGAGGCTTTTTTTTGCATTAATATCAATCGATTACTTGGATAGGGAACAATCATGGCAACGCTCGACGAGATCAGACAAGACATCACCCGGTTGGATCAGGAGCTGCTTGCCCTGCTGGCGAAACGCAAGACCCTCAGCATCGAGGTGGCCCGTGCCAAGCAAGCCAACCCGCGCCCCATTCGTGACCACCAGCGGGAGCAGGAGCTGCTGGTCGCCCTAATCCAAAAAGGGCGCGTGCTGGGACTGGACGCCCAGTACATCACCCGCATCTATCACACCATCATCGAAGACTCTGTGCTCTCCCAGCAGGCCTATCTGCAGAGCCTGCTCAACCCGGAGCAGCAGGAGCCGATGACCAGCGTCGCCTATCTGGGGCCGCGCGGTTCCTACTCCAGCCTGGCCGCCCGCAAATATCTGGCGCGCTACAAGGATCAGGTGATCGAAGTAAACTGCCAGAACTTCCGTGAAGTACTGGATGCGGTGGAGTCGGGTCGCGCCGCCTTTGGCGTGCTGCCCATCGAGAACACCAGCTCGGGCTCCATCAACGAAGTCTATGACGTGATGCAGCATACCAGCCTCTCCATCGTCGGTGAGCTCACCTACCCCATCGAGCACTGCATTCTCACCGCCGTACCGACCGAGCTTGGCCGTATCAAGACCTTCTATGCCCACCCGCAGGTGTTCCAGCAGTGCTCCCACTATCTGAGCAAGCTGGAAGGAGCCCGTCACGAGATCTGCGACTCCTCCTCCAGCGCCATGATGAAGGTGAAAGAACTGGCAAGCCCGGAGGCCGCCGCCATCGGCAGCGCCGCCGGTGGCGAACTGTATGGTCTGGATGTGCTGGCCGAGCAGCTTGCCAACCAGAAAGAGAACTACAGCCGCTTCATCGTGGTGGCGCGCAAGCCCATCGATGTGGCACCGCAGATCCCGGCCAAGACCACCCTCATCATGTCCACCTCCCAGAAGCCGGGTTCGCTGGTCGAGGCGTTGCTGGTACTGCGCAGCCACGAGATCAACATGACCAAACTGGAGTCCCGTCCGGTGCAGGGCAACCCGTGGGAAGAGATGTTCTATCTCGATGTCTCCGCCAACCTGCAAACCCCGGCGATGCAGGCCGCACTGGTGGAGCTGACCAAGATCACCCGCTATATCAAGGTGCTTGGCTGCTACCCGAGCGAGGATGTGAAACCCACCGCAGTGCCGCCGGTGCTGATGGGGAGCTAACCAGCCCACAACGACAAAAGGCGAGCACACTGCTCGCCTTTTGTTTTGATGCCTGTGTTGATGCCTGTTTTCAGGTCAGGCAATCAACTCAGAACTGACCCGCCATCAACTGATTGATGTTGTAGAGGGCGCGGGTATCGAGCTCCATCTCGGTGGCATAGGTATTGCCGCGCGGATAGGAGGCCACCACCCGGGCACCACGCACCACACCGGCGACCGACACATCCAGCGAGTTGGAGGTCTGGGTCAGGTCACGATAGCTGCTCTGGCCGCGCACCTGCTGACCATTGAGCTGCTCGGCCAGCTCGCGATAAGCATCCATCTTGGAAGCGCGAATGGCTTGCAGCATCTTCTCCGACTGGGAGGGACCGGGCTGGATGTCGATCACCGCATAGCCCACCGCCTTGAGCACCGGAAAATCATCGGGTTTGCCACCCTGGGTGTAATCCACCACCCGGTTGCCGCTGCAACCGGTGAGCAAGAGTGCCAACAGGCAACCAAACAGGCTCTTCATGACTCGCTCCTCACGGGGTCAGGTTGACCAGATGACCGCCCGGCCGGGCCTGACTGTCACGCATCAGATAACCGCGATTGATCGATGCCCGACCAAACGAGTTGTTAGCACCGAACAGATATTTTTGCGGGATCAGGCTCTGGGCCGTGGTCTCAACCATCTTGGTGCGCATGTCGATAACGCGGGCATTGACCAGGATCCCCTTGCTGTTGCGGCTGAAGGTGCCGACCAGAATGCGGGAGATCGGCAAACGGGAAGAGAGCTCCTTATAGTTGCGGCTCAGCACGAAGTCCCCCTGCGGCGTCACCTTGATGCTACCGGTCAGCTTGAAGTCCACCACCACCTCGCCGCGGCGGTTGAGCTCGTAGATAAAGCTCTCCTCAATCTGCTGCCCCATCCAGTTGGTATCCTGCAGGGTATCGAGATCGACGAAAGAGGCCACCGCGATGGGCTCGGTCAGGGTGGTCAGTGATTTGCGCTCCATCAACTGATCGGTCATGCGCGCCACCAGCCAGTTGAGCTCCATCCCCTGCGCCGCCTGGCGGGGGTCACCCTGATCTCGATTGATAGGGTCGGAGCCGCATCCGGTCAATGCCAGGGCGAGCGCCAACGCCGTGATGAGTTTGTTCATGGATACCTTTCCTGTATCTGCACCTGATTTGTTATCGGACGCGCCGGACAAAGCTTGAGCCGGGAATGAGGCATGATTCTTGCTGAAACACTCGTTGTTAAGCCAATCTCTGGCGGATGGTCAGAAAAACGCCATCGAACAACTGTTGTGATCCATGTCGGCCCGCCATGATCTCTTCAAGAGAAGAGGCTGCGAGTCGCCTAATCAAGGTATCTGCTATGAAATTACCGCTGCTGTTGACCCTGCTGCTGGCCAGCCTGAGCGCCCGAGCCGAGCTTATCGAAGCGCAGGGCAGCGCCGCCATTCTGGGGGGCGATGAGGTCTATGCCCGCGAGCAGGCGACCCGCGACGCCCTGCGTCAGGCGCTGCTGGCCAGCGGCGCGGCCGTTTCCAGCGTCCAGCGTCTGGAAAATGGCAGCCTGCGATCCGAGCAGATCCAGATCCGCTCCGGCGGCGACATTCGCCAATACCGGCTCAAGCGGGAAGAGGTGCGCAACGGCCGCATGTACATCACGCTAGTGGCCGACATTCAGGCCGAACGCCAGATCTGCCAGACCCAGCACTTCGCCAAGGATTTGACACTGGTCAGGCTGCGAATGCGCTATCCGGACCAAGCCAGCTACGGCGCCATGGACGACATGCCGGAAAACCTCTCGCGACGACTGTTCGAGACCCTCGCCAATGCGCCGCAAGGGGTCGCGGTGCGCCAGTGGCTGGATGAAAACCTGCGCATCGATCCGCTCCATCTGCAACAGGGAGATCGCAGCGCCCTCGAGGAGATCAAGGCGCTCAGCCTGCGTACCGACAGCCAGTATCTGGTGCTCGGCAGCATCGACGATCTCTCCATAGAGCCGCAGGGCAACCAGCTGACCAGCTGGTATGAGGATCCGGTGCGCAACTTTCGCATGCAGCTCTACCTGTTCGACGGTATTAACGGCAGTCTGATCAACCGCAAGGTCTACGAAGGACGTGCCACCTGGACCTTTGGCAAGCGGGAACAGGTGGGCAGCAGCAGCGGCCAGTTCTGGCAATCGAGCTATGGCCAGGAGGTCAACTACCAGTTGCAGCAGGCGGCTCAAGATCTGGTAGCCCAGCTCACCTGCGCCCCGGTCACCGCCCGGGTGGTAGGCCAGAACGAACGTGGCCCCTACATCAATCTGGGGCGGCGCAACGGCGTCAAACTCGGCGACCAGTTCAGGATCCAGCACAACGCCGACTTCATCGACTCCTACGGCAAGTCCCGCATGATGCGCAACCCAGCCGACGGCCTGTTCGAAGTGGTGCAGGTATTCGACGATGGCGCCATCATCAGCAGCCAGAACAAATATTCGCCGTTTAACATCCAGAATGGGGATTTGGCAGTATTGGAATAGGTGCCAGAGAGTTACCGGCGCTTACGGCATCTCCCGAGCTTCCCGTTGTTATGGTTCACCAGTGGATTGGTATCGGTCAGTTTCCCAACACCTGACGCAACCTCTCCTGCGCAACGCCCACCAGCAGGTCGGGCTGGAACTTGGAGATAAAGCGATCACAACCCACCTTCTTGACCATGGCTTCGTTGAAGTTGCCGCTCAGGGAGGTATTGAGGGTGATAAAGAGATCGGACATGCGCGGATCACTGCGCACCTCGTGGGTCAGCCGGTAGCCGTCCATCTCAGGCATCTCGGCATCGGTGATCATCAGCAGGATCTCGTTGGTCACCTTCTTGCCAGCATCGCACCACCCCTTGAGCAGGGTCAGCGCCTGCAAGCCATCCTGACACTCGATAACCTCGAGTCCCAGCTGGCCAAGAGTCTCACGCACCTGGGTACGGGCGGTGCTGGAATCATCGACGATCAGCACTTTGCGTCCATGCATCTCGGGCAGGATCTCCCGGTCCAGCACCTCCTCGGAGATGCGGATGTCATAGGTGATGATCTCCGCCAGCACCTTCTCCACATCGATGATCTCGACGATCTGCTCCACTCCATCTTCGGGAATGCGGGTGATGGCGGTGAGGTAGTTGGCGCGCCCGGCGGAGCGCGGCGGCGGCAGTATATCCTTCCAGGTCATGTTGACGATGTTGGCCACCTGCCCCACCAGAAAGCCCTGAATGGTACGGTTGTATTCGGTGATGATGAGGTTGGATTCACTGTCGATGGGCATGGGACGCATGCCGATGGCGCTGCGCAGGTTGATCACCGGGATCGAGGTACCGCGGATATTGGCCACCCCGCTGATATTGTGATGGGAGCCCGGCATCTTGCTCAGATGGGGCAACTTGACCACTTCCCGTACCTTGAAGACGTTGATGGCGAACATCTGACGGGTGCCGAGACGAAACATCAACAACTCGAGGCGGTTTTCCCCCACCAGTTGAGTTCGTTGATCAACGGAATCCAATATACTCGCCATACGCTGATATCCATCTGATTATTAATCGACTCTATTATAGAGGCTGCCCGCCAGGAAAGGCAGGCGCATTTTCAACCAGAGCGACCAACCAGACAAAAAAAGTGAGGCCGAAGCCTCACTTATCTCATTGATTTTAAAATCAATAGCTACAGACAGACTTCCAGCTGCCATCGGTTGCCTTGGGCTCGCTGCTGGTCCACCAGTTTGCTTGCCACACTACCTTGTTATGGGTGATGCGATCTCCGCCATTGGCATGATCCCCCTGCGGCCAGCTCGGATAGGCCTTGTAGGCCGCCGGATTGACGTTCTGGCTGCTGCAGCTGGTGCCCGGATTCTCGCCACCACCCGAGCCCAGCACGGCCTCCGGCAGGGTAGGGAACTCGGCCTTGAGACCAATGGTCTGGCTGCCGCTGATGATGCGCATACCGCTTGGCACGCCAGCGGCGGGCAGGTAGTAGGTCATGGCGACTTCAATCTCGGCCCCCGGTGCCAGGGTCTGCCATCCCGGCAGGTTCATGGCGACCTTGTGGAAGTCCTTCTCATTGGCAATGCCTTCCGAGTTGCCGTTGCCACCGCTCTCCACCACTTTCAGGCCCATGCCACTCTGATCCGTGATGGTGTCAGAGCTAGAGGTGGGCACCAGAAACTCGATGCGCGCGCCGCCCGGAATGGTCTGGGTCGACTTGTTGACCAGCTTGAGTTTCGGGTTGATCGGATAGTTGGAGTCCCCTTCCTTGAAGCCGGAGAGGCTGACCTGGATGTCGAGCTGGGCGCTCGGCGCGGCCAGATCGTTTTGCTTGGTGTTGTACGGAGTTGCCTTGGCAAACTTCTCATAAGCCAGGGTGGTCAGGGTACTGCCCATGCCGTACTCGTTCTTGGCCGGATCGAAGGCGTAATCACCCGCCATCTCCCAGAACATCACGCCACCCAGACCGCGCTTGATGATGTAGTCGAGCTTGTGGCCCATGGACTCTTCATCTTCGGTTGAGAGGAACACCTTCTTCTCTTCGTTCCACAGCCAGGGCGCGTGGGCCTTGTCATCGTAGTAACGCACATACTTGCCCTGCATCACGTGAGCCGGATTGTTGGGATCCAGACCCCAGGCAGTGCCATAACTTGGCAATGTGGTGATGCCGAGGCTGGCCGCATGCTCCAGATTCTTGGCATGCCACATGGGCACGGCGCCACCGCCGATCTCTTTGCCGTTCTTGTCGAGATCATGCCAGATGTTGTCGATGCCGACCGCCCCGTTGCCGCACGGAATGGTGCTGCCACCTGTGCCCGGCTGGCACTCGTTCTGGCTCGGCAGGGCTGCCTTGCCACCCAGCCCATGACTGCCACCGCTCACCCCCTGCCAACCGCGGGTGTAATAGGGCACGCCAACGTTGATCTTGCCAGCCGCCAGCGCACCGCGGAAGTAGTGGGCAGACCAGGCCGCGTTGAGGTAACCGATACCGCCAAACTGGGTCTGGGTATAGACGCCCCAGTGGGAGAGCTCGGGGTCGGCATTGTTGTCGAACAGGGCCGCGTTGTGACCGACAAAGTGGTTCCAGGCACCGTGGAAGTCATAGGTCATCAGGTTGACGTAATCGAGGTACTGGGTGACCTGGAAGTTCTCCATCCCGCGCAGCAGATAGGCCGAGGCCGGTGAGGCGATGGTCAGCATGTACTTGCGACCATCCTCGCTGCCGGCGCTGTCGAGCTTGCTGCGCAGAGTCTGCATCAGCACCTTGTAGTTGGCAAACAGCTTGCCACGGCACTGGTTGGAGAGCGGGAAGTCGTTGGGATTGCCCGCATCCTTCATCGAGGTGGGGTATTCGTAGTCGATATCGACCCCATCAAAGCCGTACTGGCGGATAAAGCTCACTGCCGAGTCAGCCAGGGTGTTGATACCGGCAGTATTGACCGAGCAGTCGCCCTTGGTAGTGGCGGTGTAGAAGCCGCGGGTATCGGCCCAGCCCCCCACCGAGATCAGGGTCTTCACGTCCGGATACTGCTTCTTGTACTTCGACAGCAGGTTGAAGTGGCCCTTGTAGGCGAATTCAGGATCCATCTCGGCACCCGGCACGCCATCCCAGGTCATCTTGGTGGCTGCATCGTCCACCTTGATGGTGTGGCTCTGCTCATCCACCGCCGCGAAGGCGTAGTTGATGTGGGTGATCTTGTTCCATGGAATATCGCTCACCAGATAGGCAGGCAGGCCGTTCTTGCCGGTGCGCCAGGAGGTGAAGTAGCCGATAACCCGACGGGCATGGTCATCCCCCATGCACTCGTAACCATCCGGACGATAGATCTGGCGAATGTCACAAGAGAGGTTGCCACCGGTGGGCGGCAGCGCGGCCTCCTCGACATTGACGGTCACCGCCGCCGACTCACCGCTCAGATTGCTCTTGTCAGTGGCCACCAGCTTGAGGGCGGCACTCCCTTTGGCATCCGGCGTCCAGTTCACCTGCCAGGGGGCACTGGTATCTTCGCCTACCTTCTTGCCGTCGACATAGAGCTCGACTTTGGCCACATCGTTGTTGGCATCGGTGACGTTACCGCTCACCGCCACACTGCGACCCAGCGTCACCTTGGCGCCATTGGCCGGGCTGCTGATGCTCGCCTTGGGCGCCTCGGGCGCCACCACGGCGGCGACGTTGAAGCTGGAATCCGCCTCGCTCAGCACCTTGCCGTCTTTATCCAGCGCCCGTGCCTTGAGGGTATGGGTCCCCACTCCGGCGGCGCTCCAGCTGGAACTCCAGGGCGAGGCACTCGCCGTGGCGACCAGCGTGCCGTCAACAAGATATTCCACCCGGGCCAAGGCCGTTACCGGGCCGCTCAAGGTCACCGCCAGCGCCACGCTGGCTCCTTCGTTGAAGCTGGCACCAGCAGCTGGCGAGCTGACGGCTACGCCGAGTGCAGGAGGGGGCACCTCGCCACCATAGGGCTTCCAGGCATCTGCCCAGACCACCCCCACCCCCGGCTCATAGTGATAGGGGGATGCCCCGCACCAGCCTGAATAGGGGAATTCTTTGCACTCGTAGAGGGCACCGACGTTGCTGACGATATCGCCAGCCTTGTAGGCAGTACCGGATTTATAGGCGGGATAAGCGGCCTGAGCCCAGGCGGGCGCAGCCGCAAGGGCGACCAGCATGGCAAGCCTGCTGGGTCTGAAGAGCTGTTGCATATTGTTATCTTCCTTGTTTTGTCTTGGCATTGGTCACCAAGGCAAAGAACAATCGCAACCTGCATGATGGGCGCAGACAACTGGCAATGGACCTGCCACACAAACCACCCCTCACCCAGGGAAACCCCGCTATCTGGATCGCACGCTCTGAAGACCGGAGGCATTGCGTCCCGGCATCTCGACCGGTTTGCCCTTTACCTGGGTTCCGTGAGGAACAAGCCGAGTATAGGAATCAACCAGCTGAGTCTCAATCTTCATTCTCGAAGAAAAATATGTGGTTGCCGGCAGGATCACACTTTCTCACCGACGCACTTGATAGGTCTTTTATCAGTAACTTCAAGATGTTAGCCAAGTCAAAAAAAGCTGCTTTGCGCTCGTTTGTATCCCTGGAATGTGCGTTGGCTCACTGGTATGACATGCCAGAAATGTGACAATGCGCGCCCTTGGTCAACGAGCCAAGGCTATGGAATCACTGGCAAAAATAAAAAAGGAACACCTATGAAAGGTACTCGTACCCTGCTGTCGCTGGCCGTGGGGCTGGCACTTGCATCCTCAGGCGCCCATGCGGCATTTGTCTGCCCGTCCGATCCGGCTCAACTCACCCCCATCCCGACCATTCAGGGCACAGGCTCCGCCAGCGCGCTGGCCACCCAGACCGTGACCGACAAGAACGGTAACGTGACCGGCAAAATCAGCCCGGGCACCTTCAACGTTCGCGGTATCGTGACGACGCTGGGCCAAAGTCTGACCAAGGGTTTCTATCTGACCGACCCGGTGGGCGATGGCAACCCAGCCACCTCTGATGGCATCTTTGTCTATCTGAACGACAAGGACTTCGCGACCAAATATAAAGACATCAAACCGGGGGCTGAACTCTGCCTTGAAGCCAAGGTCGAGGAGTATTACGGCGGCACCCAGCTCAAACCCACCTTCGAATCCAGCAAAGCCCGCCTGCAAGTCACCGCACAAGGGCTGAATGTGCCGACCAGCGTACTGCAGGTCAATGAAGGGGAGACGCTGGCGCAAGCGCTCAATCGCCACGAAGGGATGCGGGTACGTCTCGACAGCAGCAGTGACCTGCACCTGACCCGCAACTACGGCTTCGACTACAAGGTCTATCGCAACAACGTAGAGTTGGCCCACAAAACCCCGCTGATCAAACCGACCCAACTTCATGTTGCCAACAGTGCGGACGCTGTCGCACTAGCCACCAGAAATGGCAGCAACCGTCTGGTAGTCGAGTCTGATTACAAAGCGCCGGATGGCGTACTGCCCTGGTTCCCTGGCTGGGATGCCGATCAGGGTTATCTGCGCATCGGTGATCAACTGACCGGGCTGGAGGGGGTGATCGTATACAACAAGGATGCCTTCCGTCTGGTGGTACCGAGCGATATCACCCTGACTACCGGCGCCCTGCTGCGCAGCCCTGAAGAGGATCGTCAAGACGCGCCGGCTCGCCTCGCTGGCAGCGATCTGCGGATCGGCAGCTTCAACGTACTCAACTACTTCACCAGTCACTCCAGCATTGGCGGCGCACTCAATATCCTGTGCAAGGATCAGGCGGATGCCGACAACGCCAAAGGTTGCAACCGGGGTGCCAAGAGCCAGCCCGAGTTCGAGAAGCAGCGCACCAAGATCGTCAATGCCATCACCGCAATGGATGCCGATCTGCTCGGCCTGATGGAGATGGAGAACAACGGCTTCGAGGATAACTCGGCCCTCAACAATCTGGTGACCCGCCTCAACGAACAGCAGAAGGATGCGAGCAAACACTACGCCTATGTGCGTCTGCCGGTCACTGCCCTTACCGATGGCAAGTTCTTCGGCGGAGACGCCATCATGGTGGCGATGATCTACCGTCCTGCCCTGCTCACCCCCAGCGGAGATGCCAGCGTCATCAAGCTGCCGGAGCAGCGCTACACCACAGGTGGTGTGGCCAAGACAGCCGGTCAGCGCGATTCTCTGGTTCAGACCTTCACCCTCGCCAAGAGCAAGGAGCCGCTGACGCTGGTGGTCAACCACCTCAAATCCAAGGGGTCAGGCTGCTACGAAAATGGCGATGGCAAGACAGAACCGGCCGACCTGCAGGGCAAGTGCACCGAGTTCCGGGTCTCTGCCGCCAAGGTGCTGGGTGAGGCAGTCAGCAAACTGCCGGGCCAGGTGCTGCTGGTGGGCGACTTCAACTCCTACGCCAAGGAAGATCCGATCCGGGTACTGACCGACTACAACCCGGCCACCAGCGAGCGGAAGATCGTATCGGCCTCCCACACCTTTATCGGTGATCAGTCCTATGAACAGCTCGGTCGCGAAGTGACTCGCAGCTACGGCCTGATCGATCTCAACGTCAAATTCAACAAGGAGAAAGCCATCTCCTACAGCTACGACGGGGAGCTGGGCACCCTGGACTACGCCCTCGCCAACCCGGCGCTGGCCAGCAAGGTGGCAGGTGTCGCCGACTGGCACATCAACTCCTTCGAGAGCTCCCTGTTCGAATACGGCAGCCAGTACACCGGCACACTGCTCAAGTCTGACAACCCCTTCAGTGCCTCCGACCATGATCCCATCATCGTCGACCTGAGACTGGAGAGCGATGCCACCAAACCGGACACCTCCTCAGGCGGTGGTGCACTGGGACTCGGCCTGCTGGCCCTGTTGCCACTGGCCTGGCGACGTCGCCGTTAACCACAGGCGCATTTGAATAGTGCAAGCAAAGCCCGCGACTCTCGCGGGCTTTTTCATTCAGGTCATTGGATTTACAAATGAAAGGCGCGGACGTATGGAGAAAATAAATGATGGAGAAAACAAAAATGCCACCGCGATGCGGTGGCCTTTTTGCTTCTTGTAACAAGAATTTGGTGGAGCTACGCGGGATCGAACCGCGGACCTCTTGCATGCCATGCAAGCGCTCTCCCAGCTGAGCTATA
>NZ_JAAKPE010000013.1:0-138444 GCF_049171775.1 Aeromonas sp. 603404 | reverse complement strand
GGCGCCCACTTCGCTAGGAAGCTGGCTCATCAGTCCGGCGTGTTCCGCCGTGCTGGTAGGGGCGCATTATAGGGAGCGGCGCTGCGATGACAAGACTTTTTTTGAAGATAATCACGAAAATTTCAAATTATTCAATTAGAAACAGCTTATTCAGTGTATATATACAATGTTATCCACAATCCGGTTATTTCACTCCCATTTTAGCGTCATTTATGTCGCCTTCAGTGACCTTGGGAATGCCATACTGGAGCCGATAACCTCTCCCGAGTGGTCCATGGTAGCGCCAATCAGGAAAGCTGGTTACCATGGAGGTGAATATAGTGTTGCACCTTTTTTGCTTTCATTTACAAAAGGTCTTTTAAGATGAATTTATCCAAGTTTCCCGTATATATGCAGGCCGCAATCCTTGCTCTGGTATTGGCAGTGGTTGGCTACCTGGTTGCCCAGGCCCTGCAGTTCTCTTTGAAAGCGGAAGTGATTTTTGCAGCAGGTCTGGCCATCGGCGGTTTCGTGGTACCGCTGTTCCTGAAGCGAACCCCGGCTAATGTTGCCGAGTCGATCGCCAATCAGGAGACTTGCACCTTATATGTAGGCAACCTGCCCTATCGCGCCAATGAGATCGCAGTGCGCGAATTGTTTGCCGAACAGGGCCAGGTCATTTCCGTGCGGTTGATGAAAGACAAGGCAACCGGCAAGCGCAGAGGTTTCGGTTTCGTGGAGATGCCCGCCGCCGATGCCGCCAAAGCGATTGCCGCTTTGAATGATAAAGAGTATCAGCAGCGCACCCTCAAGGTGCGTGAAGCGAATGACAAACGTGATAAAGAGGAAAGAGAAGGTAGCGAAACTGACGCCTAACCGCTCGTCAGTACTTCACCTCTTCCAGTGATGACAGCCCCCATGCTTGCAAGGGGGCTGTCAGTTTTTGAGCCTCCCCATCCAGCCGGGTACAGTAAGCCCTGGCAATTACCTCTTCTATATGTACAGGCTGCACGGTGGCATGCCCGCCATTGTTCAGCAACCAGGCCACCCGTTTGGCAACAGCACTGCCCGAGTCAATAAGCTGGCATTGCGGCATCAGTTGCCCAATCTCTTCATTAAGTAGCGGGAAGTGAGTACAACCGAGCACCAGCGTATCCGGCTGCTCTTCCCCATCCAGCCAGTCGGCCAATACCTCGCGCAGCAACGCCATATTGACCGGCAAGCCCGCCAGCTTGTGTTCGGCTTCTATGACCAGCTCGGTGGTGCCCTTGAGCAGCACCCGCTTGCCGGGAGCAAACTGGGCGATCAGTTCGTGGGTATAGTCGCGGCTCACAGTGCCTGGCGTAGCCAGCAGACCGATACAACCGTTGCGAGTCTGCGCAGCTGCGGGCTTGATGGCTGGCACCACCCCCACCACGGGAATATCCAGTGCCTCGCGCAGGGCCGGCAGCGCTATGGTGCTGGCCGTGTTGCAGGCAATCACCACCAGATCGATATGATGACGGGCCACCATGGTGGTCACCAAGCGGGTGCAGGCAACAATCAGGGCGGGCTCGCTCAATTCACCATAGGGGAAGTTGGCATTATCGAAGCAGTAGAAATAGTTGTGTGCCGGCAGAACGCGGCGGATCTCGCGGTAGATGGTCAGGCCACCCATACCGGAATCAAACACGAGAATATTGGCCACTTGAGCTCCCCTTTGGTGCAAGGCGGCGATCATACTCCCGCCTGCCGCCAATAGAAAAGGCCCTGCCAATGGCAGGGCCCCTGATTTTTCCACTTGGCCGGCTCCGGCTTAGAGTGAGTAATCCATCGTCACGTAGTAAGCGCGCTCATCGGCCGGATACCCCACTGCAGTCTGATACTCCTTATCCAGCAGGTTGTTGATCTTGCCAGATACCTTGAGCGCCGGGGTGACCTTGTAGCCGACAGCCAGATTCCACACGCTGTAGCCACCGAGTTTGGTGGTGTTGGCCACATCGCCATAGCGCTCACCCTGATAGATCCAGCTCAACGAGCCGTCAAACTGCTGCCACTGCGCCTGCGTAATCCACTTGGCCCCTTTGCGGGAGATCAGCTGCAACTGTTTATCGGTCACCTTGTCTTTGGGATCCTTGTACTCGGCAGAGACCCTATGACTCAACCAGCCAGTGTCGAACTCCCCTTCCAGCTCAATCCCTTCAATGCGCGCCTTGCCAACGTTTTGTGGTGTCCACATCCCCTGACTGTTGGGAGCCCACTGGATCATCTGTTCGAAGTCATTGCGATAACCGGTGGCTCGCCACTCGACACCCGCAGTTTGACCATCCAGCATCAGCTCGCTGCTCTTCGACTCTTCCGGCTTCAGGTTAGGATTGCCAGAGCCCGGATAGTAGAGGTCATTAAAGGAGGGGGCGCGGAAACCGGTGCCATAGCGGGCGCTCAGGCGGTAATCCTCGACAAAACGCCAGCCTGCGCCAGTTTGCCAGGTGTTGTGACGACCAAACTGCTCGTTGTCATCACTGCGGCCGCTCAGCTCGGCCTGCCAGGTCTGGTTGTCAAACTGAGCAAGGGCATAGAGGCCGTTGTTGTCACGCTCTTTGGCGTCGGCCGGATACGTGGAGCCGGAGGAGCGGGAGCGATCATCCAGTCGATCACTCTGCCAATCGGCCCCGCCTCCCAGCGTCCAGCTCTCGTTCAATTTCAAGCTGTTGACCCAGTTCAGGCTGTACTGGCGGGTGTAGGTCCGGTTATTGGCCTGATCGCGGCCACTGTTGTCCTGATAGTCGTACGCATCCTGTTTGGAGAAGGCGCCACGCAACTCACTCAGATAGCGATCATCGTGATAGCGCGACCCCAGCTGATAGCTCTGGTTTTCAGTCCAGGTCTCGTTGCGCTGATGGGTGGCAGGCCCCCAGGCGGAAGCCGCAGAAGAGCGGTCGTACTGGGCGACATTGCGAAACCAGCGGGTCGTACCGAACAGATCCCAGTTGCTGCCGAGCGCCTGCTGATAATCGAGCATGGCGTTGTAACCCTGATGCCCGTGACGGTCACCATCGTTGATGCCGGGCAAGGGATGTACGTTGTAACCCTCTTCATCATCAAAACCGCCAGCTACCTTGAGCTGACCCGCCTCGCCCACCTGGCTGGTGCTACTGAAAGCAGCCTGTCGCTGTTGATGGGAACCGGCACCAATATTGAACTTGTGCTGATTTGTCCCCTTGTCGGGACGGGTAATGATGTTGATCACCCCACCGATGGCGTCGGAGCCGTAAATGGTGGCGCGCGGGCCGCGGATATACTCGATCCGCTCGACCTGATTGAGTGGCAGATTGTTCAGTTCGGTCATCCCGGCGGTCAAAGAGGCACTGCGCACCCCATCCACCAGCACCAGCGTCTGGGAAGAGGTGCCACCACGCACCCGCAGCGAGCTCATCTGGCCGCGGCCACCATTGCTGACCACTTCCACACCGGGCAGGGTCTTGACCACATCGGTCACGGTCTGGGCTTGCAGGCGATCGATCTCGTCCCGGGTCACCACATTGACCGGGGCAAGCACGCTGGAGGCAGGTTGGGCGACGCGGGTAGCGGTCACCACCATGGTGGGATTGACGGGAATGGTCAGCTGCTGGGCAAACGCCGCCGTCGGCAACAGGGCAGCCGCCAGAAATTTCTTCGACATGAGAGATCCTTAAGTTCGCGTAAGTATCTACTTCGTGGCCGGTTTCTCTCGGCCCGAAATACGAACTCTGGCAGGTCTTCGGGCTCGGGGGCTGATAGCCTACGGCGACGGCTTCCCGCCTGACGGCAGTGCCCTGATGTCGCTTCGTTCCCCCTTACCGCTGCGCGCCAGCTCCGGATTTTCACCGGATTCCCTATTAAGCATGATGCGCCAAAGCGGGAGGATTATAGGCAGAGCCAAGCTGGATGTATAGCCATCCAGATTTCTATTTCTTGTCAGCCAGTGCTGCCAGCCGCTGCTGGGCCCCCTCCATCACCGCCTGTACCCCTGGATGGGAGAGATGGCGCCCTGCCGAGACCAGATAATAAGAGAGGGTAACGTCGGTGAGGGTCGCAATTCGCTCCACTCCGTAGAGGCGACCAATCTCGTCAGCCATTGCCAGCGGTGCCGGGAAGATCCCCATCCCCGCCTTGCCGAACGACTTCATCAGGGTGGAGTCATCAAACTGTCCCACCAGATGGGGATGAATGCGCTGCTGGCGATACCACTCCAGCAGCCGATCGTGGGTGGCAGACTTCTCTCCGGGGATCAGCAACGGCAACCCCTCCAGCGAGGCGGGAAAGCCGTCCCGCGCCCGCGCCGCCAGCTCCGGGCTGGCAAACAGCGCCAGCGGGCTGCGCCCCAGCTCGTGGTTGTAGCCACGTACACCACTGTCGGGAGGAAGCGGGCGATCGATCAGCACCATATCCAGCTTGTGACGGGCCAGCTCGCTGAACAGCTGCCCGGCCCGCTCCTCATGACACACCAGCCGCAGCGGGGTCGCCAGCGCCATGGCGGGGGCCAGCAGCTCGAACGCCAGGGTACGGGGTACCGAGTCGGCGATCCCCACCTGCATGGTCAACTCCTGACTGGCGTGGCGCAGGGTGTGCTCCAGCTCGGCGCCGAGCGAGAAAATCGCCCCCGCCTGCTCCTGCGCTTGCCGTCCGGCGGCGGTCAGCACCAGACGCCGTCCCACCCGGTTGAACAGCGCCACACCGAGGGACTGCTCCAGCTCGGCCACCTGACCGCTGATGGTCTGCGGCGTGAGATGCAGCTGTTCGGCGGCCTGCGTCACGCTGCCGCAGCGCGCCACATGCCAGAAGTAGTAGAGCTGTTTGTAGTTGAGCATGCCGTCCCCAATCAGTTTTTACCGAACAACCATCAGCGAGAATCTGATTTTATCGAAACATTGCGGGCTCTAGCATGCAACCATTATCTGAACAGCCCTGCGAACCATCATGCTGGACGTTGTTGTACTCTTCTTTCTGTTTGGTCTGCTGGCCGGTCTGGTGCGCTCCGAGCTCAAACTGCCGCCTGCCCTCTACGACACCCTCTCCCTCTTTCTGCTTCTGGCCATCGGCCTCAAGGGCGGCGTCGGTCTGGCCCAGCAATCCCTGCAACCTCTGCTGCCACAACTGGCGCTGGTGATCCTGCTGGGCGTGGTGCAGACCCTGCTCGGCTTTGCCGTGCTGCGCCTCAAGATGAACCAGGTGGATGCCGCCGCCACTGCCGCCCACTACGGCTCGGTCAGCGTCGCCACCTTTGCGGTCGGGGTGAACTGGCTCACCGAACGGGGCATCAGCTTTGAATCCCAGCTCTCCATCTTCCTCGCGGTGATGGAGATCCCGGCCATTCTGGTGGGCATAGTGCTCGCCCGCGGCATCAGTCGCGAGACCCGCTGGCGCATGCTGGCCCACGAGACCTTCCTCGGCAAAGGGGTAACCCTGCTGCTGGGCGGCATGGCCATCGGCTATCTGGCCGGGCCGGACGGGATTGCCCCGCTCAAACCGCTGTTTGTCGACCTGTTCAAGGGGGCGCTGGCGCTGTTCCTGCTGGAGATGGGCCTCATCGTCGCCCGTCAGTGTCAGGACTTACGCAAGCATGGCTTCTTCCTGCTCGGCTTCGCCCTGTTGATGCCGCTCGCCTCGGCGGGACTGGGATTGGCAGCTGGCCAGCTGATGGGCCTCTCCCTCGGCGGACTGACCCTGCTGGCGACCCTGGCGGCCAGCGCCTCCTATATTGCCGTGCCGGCTACCATGCGCATCGCCGTGCCTCAGGCCAATCCGGGGCTGTCCCTCAGCGCCGTGCTGGGGGTCACCTTCCCGTTCAACATCATGCTGGGGATCCCGCTCTACCACAGCTGGGCCCGCCACTTCACGGAGTAGCCACATGCAGACCGAGACCCGCACCCTGCTGACCGTCATTACGGAAGCCAATCTGGAGCCGACCCTGCTGCGCACCCTCACCCGCGAGGGGCTGCGCGGCTACACCATCACAGATGCCCGCGGCCGAGGGGATCATGGCGAGCGCAACGCCAGCTGGAGCGAGAGCGGCAACATCCGGCTGGAGGCGATCTGCAGCCGGGAGCAGGCGGAGCGGCTGCTGGCCCACCTGCAGAGTCGTTACTACCCCGATTACGCCATGATCGCCTTTCTGCAACCGGTCGAAATCGTGCGACCCGAGAAATTCTGAGCCGGCTTGCCGGCTCTTTTTGTTCACCAAAAGCAAACGTTTAACATCAAGGATTAAGAGAAAATGAACACCCCCCCCCTGATCGGCTTGGTAATGGGCTCCGACTCCGACTGGCCCGTGCTGCAGGCTGCCGCCCGCATCCTCAAGGAGCACGGCGTGCCCTACGAGGCGCAGGTAGTCTCGGCCCATCGCACCCCGGATCTGCTGTTCGAGTATGCCGCCACCGCCCGCGAGCGCGGCCTGCGCGCCATCATCGCCGGAGCCGGTGGCGCCGCCCACCTGCCGGGTATGGTCGCCGCCAAGACCACATTGCCGGTACTGGGGGTGCCCATCCCTTCCCGCCATCTCAAGGGGATGGACTCCCTGCTCTCCATCGTGCAGATGCCCAAGGGGGTACCGGTCGCCACCTTCGCCATCGGCGAAGCGGGAGCGGCCAACGCCGCTCTGTTCGCCGTCTCCCTGCTCTCGGTCGCACAAGACGACGACGCCCCCCGCTACCGGCAGCAGCTCGACGACTTCCGCACCCGCGAGCGCGACCGGGTGCTGGCCCTCACGCTGGAGGAACCGACATGATCCTGCCACCCGCCACCCTCGGCATGCTGGGGGGCGGCCAGCTTGGCCGCTACTTTGTGATGGCCGCCCACCGCCTCGGCTACAAGGTAGTGGTGCTGGATCCCGATCCGGCCAGCATCGCCGGGGCCGCAGCCGATCACCATATTGTCGCCCCCTATGACGACACCGCAGCCCTGCACGAACTGGCCAGCCGCTGCGAGGCCATCAGCTGCGAGTTCGAAAATGTGCCCGCCGCCACCCTGGCACTGCTCGAAAAACAAAAGCCGGTACGCCCGGGCGCCAGCGCGGTGCGCATCTGTCAGGATCGCCGTGAAGAGAAAGCCTTTCTGCGCGGAGCCAACATCCGGGTCGCACCCTATCTGGCGCTACTGCCGGAAGAGCCTATCCCCGCACAGGCCAGCGAACTCTTGCCCGCCATTCTCAAGACGGCCCGCGAAGGGTACGACGGCAAGGGGCAGTGGCAGGTGAGCGATCTGGATGAGCTGGCGAGCGCGCTGGCAGCCAGTGGCGTGCCCTGCGTGCTGGAACAACGGCTGGCGCTGGAGGGGGAGTTTGCCCTGACCCTGGCCCGCAGTCCGGGCGGCGCCATCAGCGCCCTGCCACTGGTGCAGAACTGGCACAGCGGCGGCATTCTGGACCAGACCCGCTCCCCGGCCAATGTGCCAACGCTGGAGCGCGAGGCCAAAGGGATCGCTGAGCCACTGATTGCCGCCCTCGATTACATGGGGGTGCTGACGGTGGAGTTCTTTCTGGTGGAAGGCAAATTGCTGGTCAACGAGCTGGCGCCCCGCCCCCACAACTCGGGTCACCCCAGCCTCGACAACGCCGCATGCAGCCAGTTCGAGTTGCAGGTGCGGGCCCTGTGCGATATGCCGCTGCCGGAGCAGATCGCCGTGCGGCCCGCCCTGTTAATCAACCTGCTGGGAGATCTCTGGCAGAACGGCACACCCGACTGGGCTGCCCTGCTGGCGCTGCCCGGCCTGCATCTGCACCTCTATGGCAAGGGCGAACCCCGCTCCGGCCGCAAGATGGGCCATATCACGGTGACCGGTGACGACTGGTCAACGGTGGAGGAAAGCTGCCGCAAGGCCCGCCAGCTGCTGGGGCTAGCGCCGCGCTGATCGAGCATCGGAAATGCAAAGACCCGGGCATGGCCCGGGTCTCTGTTTTTGCTTGCTGTGGCAGGGAGACTTATCAGGCCCGCTCTACCGCTACCGGTGCCGGCAGGCGAATGGTGAGGGAGAGCACCAGCGCCACCACCAGCAACACCAGGATCAGGTGGAAGGTCGCCATAAAGCCGCCAAACAGGGAGGCCACGATGGAGCCGATGATGCTGCCCAGACCAAAGCCCAGATAGATGACGCCGTAGTTCTTGGTCAGGTTGTTGAGACCGAAGAAGTCGCTCACCAGCGAGGGGTAGACGGTGATGGTGCCACCGAAGCTGAACGCCACACAGGCGACCGCCACAAAGAACAGGTTGGCATTGAGCGGTACAAACAGCAGCAGCGCCATGCCCGCCAGGGTAATCAGCTGGGCAATGGTGATGACCCGGATGCGGGACATCTTGTCGGAGAGGATCCCCAGCACCAGACGGCCACCCAGGTTGGCCATGGCGATGATGGCGACGGCATTGGCGGCGACCACGGCAGGCAGACCCACCATCTTCTCGCCGATATCCTTGGCCACGCCGATGACGTAGAGGCCGCTCATGCAGGCGGTGAGGAACATCAGCGCCAGCATCCAGTACTGCGGCTTGCGCATCGCCTCGGCCAGAGTGAAGTCACGGCTCTCGCTCTGCTGCACGGAAGCGGCCTGTTTGGGCGCATCCTTCATCAGCATGCCGCCCACCAGCACCATGGACATGGCGATCAGCCCCCACAGCTGGAAGGTGGTCTCAAGGCCGGAGCTGGAGAGCAGCAGCAGGTTGATGTATTTGAAACCGAGGCTACCGAGGCCATAGGCACCGATGGAACAGGCAGAGATCAGCCCCTTGCGCTCCGGGAACCATTTCACGCAGTTGGAGAGGGTCATCAGGTAACCGGTACCGTCGGCAAAACCGACCAGAATGCCCGCGCAGAGGTAGAGCATCGCCAGATTGCTGGCATGGGCGGTGAGGAAGAAGCCGATGCCGAGCAGCACGCCGGCGCCCAGGGTCACGTTGCGCACCCCGAACCGCTCCTGCAGCTTGCCCGCCATGGAGGAAGCGACCGCCAGCGAGAGGCTGAGCAGGCCGAAGGCGAAAGCGACCTGACTCACCGGCTCGTCCAGCTTGTCGGAGAGCTGGGCGTTGAACAGGCTCCAGGTATAGACAGAACCCAGTGCAAACTGGGTGATGATGGTACCGATCAGTGTCAGGTACCGGGTGCGGTTCATCTCTTTGGTCATGATACGTCTCGGTCGATGGCCTTAAGGAAATTGAGGCCACTATAGGCAAGACGCAGCTCGCGCCGATCGATTAAGGCATGAAATGCAGATCGGCGGGAATGAATGACAATCAGAGCCGCATCAGCTGACGGAACGCCTTGATGTTGCTGCGACTGACCGGCACCTCGAACGGCAGATCATGGAGCCGGATGAGATAGGTGCTGTTAAACCAGGGGACTATTTCGCGGATCTTGTTGATGTTGACGCAGTAGGAACGGTGGCAACGGAAAAAGCCCTCGGCCGGCAGCCGGCTGACAAACTCGCTGATGGTCATGGTCATCACGTAGCGATCATCGCGGGTGTAGACATAGGTGAGCTTCTCGTCGGCTTCCGCGTAGTAGATCTGCTCGCAGGGGGTGACGATGATGCGCTCCCCCTTCACCAGATTGACGGTGCGATTGTGCGGGCTGCTCCCCTCGCCGCTCGCCTCCCCCGTGGAGGCTGGCTGCGACTTGCCCGCATGCTCGAGCTTTTGCAGCAGATTGATGATGCGGGGCTCGTTGTAGGGCTTGAGGATGTAGTCGAACGCCTCCAGCTCGAACGCCTCCACCGCAAACTCCTTGTAGGCGGTGACGAAGACGATGTGGGGCGGATGGCTCGACTTGTGCAGGTTCTTGGCCAGCAGCAGGCCATCGATGGAGGGGATCTGGATATCCAGAAACACCACATCCACCTCGTGATCCTGCAGGTATTTGAACGCCTCCAGCCCATCCTCGAAGCTCGCCACTATCTCGATCTGGCTGTGCTGATTCACCAGATAGATCAGCTCTTCGCGAGCCAGATACTCGTCTTCCACTATGATCGCTTTCAGCATGGCATCGACTCCTGATCCGGCAGATAGAAACTCACTTCGGTACCCGGCTCCAGCCGCTTGAGGTGCAGGCCGTCGCCATAGAGCAGCTTGACCCGCTGATGCACATTCATCAGGCCGATGCTGCGGCTCTCCACCCGACCGGCGGCCACCCCGTCGATCACCGCCTGACTGATGCCGTAACCTGTGTCTCGTACCGAGACCCGGATGCCGCCCGCCAGCTGCTTCACCTCGATGGTGACCCGACCCGGCGCGCTACGGGGCTGGATGCCGTGCAGGATGGCGTTTTCCACCAGCGGCTGCAACAGCAGGCTCGGTACCTGAATGTGCACGTCGTCCACCTCGAACACCACCTCCAGCTTGTCGCCGAAGCGGGCCTGCTCGATGGCCACGTAGTCGCGCACCTGCTGCAGCTCCTCCTGAATGTCGATCAGTTCATCCCCCTTGTTGAGGTTGTAGCGCAGGTAATCCGCCAGATTGGCGATCAGCTGGCGCGCCTGCTGGGGCCGGATGCGGATCAGCGACGAGATGGCGTTGAGGGCATTGAACAGGAAGTGCGGGTTGATCTTGCTCTGCAGTGCGGTGAACTCCGCCTTGCGGGTCATCTCCTTGAGTTGCTCGATGCGCGACACCTCCATCTGGGTGGAGATGAGCTGGGAGAGGCCCACCGCCATCTCCCGCAGGGAGCTGGTGATGCTGTGGGTGCGGCGGTAGTAGATCTTGAGGGTGCCGCTCACCGAGCCGTTTTCTCGCAGCGGAATAATGATGACCGAGTGGAAATCGGAGAGGTGATACTGGCGCAGATCGTTGTTGATGATGATCTGGTCGAGCAGCACCGCCTGCTGGGTCATGCCGCTGATGGCGTGGTGCTCATCCAGCTCGTAATAGTCCTTGCCCACCCCGACATAAGCCAGCACGTCATGGGTATCTGTAATGGCCACCGCATCGGCGCTGATGTCGCGCCGGATCACATCGCACACCTGACTGAGGGAGTGGCGATCGATGTTCTGGAAGAAAGGCAGCGTCTTGTTGGCGATATCGAGCGCCAGCTTGGCCTGCTTGGCAGCAATCAGCTCCTTCTCGTCATCCAGATCCTGCACCAGCTTGATGATGAGGCCGATGCAGAGCGCCCCGGCGATCATCGGATAGGCGATGTGGTTAACGATCTCCACCCCGACTTCGTGGGGCTCGGTCAGCAGCCAGATGAGCAGCATGGTGAGCCCTTCGCACAGCATCCCCGCCAGAATGCCGTAGAGCCAGAGCCGTGACTTGCGACAGCGCAGGTGCAGCCAGGTGGCGAGCAGACCGGCGATGATGCTGGCAATCAGGCACGGGATCGAAGTGTGGCCATCCATGTCGATGAGGTAGCGGTGCAGGCCGGAGATGACCCCGGCCGGAATGCCGACCCAGGGGCCGAACAGGATGCCGCCGGAGATGATGGCGATGATCCGCACGTTGATGAGCGCCCCCTCTATGGGGATGCCGGTATAGGTGCTGAACACCGCAAACAGGCAGAAGATGGCGGCGACCAGCACCAATTCGGCCGGGGTGTGGTCCCGCTTCTGGAACAACCGCTGGAACGGCCGGGTACGGGTCAGGAAGAAGAGGGTCATCAGCATCAGCGCCGCCCGTTCGAACACCGCTAACAACATCATCTGATTTTCGAGCAACACCCGCACCTCTCCCGCATGTAAAACACCAAGGCTGTGCATTGTGCCACTCCAGGTCGGTCTAAGCTTTTTCTAATACTGGCCGATAGAGAAATTGACTCCATTCGGGGCCACCAAACAGGAGATACACATCATGAAAAGGAACTTCCTGCTGCTTGCACTCCCCACCCTGCTGATTGCCAGCCAAGTCGAGGCACAAACACTGAGCCAGACAGTGACCTGGCAAGCTACAGCCAGCAAAGACAGCCAATCCTCCGTCAGCTTGCTGCATCCCGGGCAACAAGCCATTTCCACCACAAGTTCGGCAGAACAGGTACTGGCTGCCCGGCTCACCGAACCGGGTTCCGGTCTTACTCTGCAAGCCAGAACTCTAGGTGCCACTCCCGATGCACCCAGAGTAACACTTAACGGCAAAACACTATCCCATGACTATCAATCTGTGCCAGCCACGGAACGCTATTATATCAGCTATCACAGCACGAAAAATCAGACCAACAGAGTCGTAGAAAGCGGCTACGAACTGATCGCTTACTGGCAACCATAAGCAACAGGCATGAAGGTAAACTAACTGACCTTCATGCCATGTTCTTCCCAATAACGCACGCCTGCTTTGAGCTGTTCATAAATATGTTGAATCTGCCGAAGTGCACTGGGCATACACATAGATAGTCGGGCAGACTGCTCCCAAGCAACGCAACATGCGACCAATACGTCAGCACCAATGATGCGGGCTCCGCCTTTAAGGCGGTGTATGTTGGAGAGAAAGGCTTGGTTGTCACCCGCCAGACTCGCTCTTTCTAGTGCCGCAAGATCATCATCAGCGGCTCTCAAAAACTCCGCGAGAAGTGAAGTCATCAAATCAGTTCGCCCTGCAGTTAGCGGGTACAAGCGTTGATTAATAGCATCCGCAACCTCGCTTGGGGGTGTATCGATATAACCCGTCTGATGAGTTGAAATACATAGTTGCAATTCATCCAGGCTCACCGGCTTGAACAAACAGTCATCCATACCCGCCTCCATCGCCTTATGAATCTGCTTTTGGCGGGCGTCAGCAGTTAATCCAATGATGATTGTTCGCTTACGCTTCTCTTTAAACTCCAAGTCTCGATAACGAGTGGCGAGCTCCAGCCCATCCATTTCCGGCATATTAAAATCAGTGATAATAATGTCAAAGTTTTGCGTCCCCAACCACTGAAGAGCCTCGGCAGCTGAAGATGCAGCCATCACAACATGGCCAAGAAATGTCAGCTGCTCGCTAACCAGTAAACGATTTGTTGGATGGTCATCAATAATTAAGACGCGGAGTGCTTGCGAGACGCTGTCAGAAGGAATCTCTTCAATAGGAGTTTCCACCTCTTCTAAAGAGGCATCGAGTAGTAATGGTAGAAGAAGTGAAACCTTGACTTGGCATCCCTCCCCAACCTCACTTTTAATCGTCAGATTTCCCCCCATCATCTGACACAATGTTCGACTAATCATCAGTCCTAATCCAGTACCGGATTTTTGAAGATCAACTGGTTGACGAGCTTGAGCAAAAGGTTGAAAAAGCATCTCCTGATCTGATTTGCTAATACCTATTCCACTGTCGTTAACAATGAGCAATATTTCACACAGATCATCTTCTGATTCTGTCTTTATTTCCAGACTCACCTCTACCCCGCCCTTACGGGTGAATTTAATTGCGTTGCTAAGCAGATTTGAAAGGATCTGTTTATAGCGAATGGGATCTATCATTACAGTAGCATCATTATGAACCGTCAGATTTAGCATCAACTCTTTTTGACGCGCACTTGCACTAAATACATTCACTACAGAACGGGTCAGGTCAGCCACTCGGTTTGGTGTCGGCAATAACTCCAATTTACCCGACTCAATCTTTGAAATATCCAAAATATCGCCGATCAATGCGAGCAAATCATGTGCTGACTGATGTGCAATTGCGATGGATTCTCTATCAGAAGTAGTCAGCGCATCTTTGCGTAAAGTCAGCTCTAACAAACCGATGATTGCATTCATAGGAGTGCGAATCTCATGACTCATGGTGGCAAGAAATGTCGATTTGGCACGACTTGCCTCCTGGGCATTCTGGCTAGCCTGAGCAAGTTTACGTACCAGAGCCGTTCGCTCGCTGATATCAATCCATCCCCCGACCACCCCTTTTACATCTCCACTCAAGTCACGATAAACCTGTAACCAGTGATAAAGATCTACTTCACGATCTTGAAGATGCACATGATAATCACCTTCGCGAGGTTTCCCATCACTCAATGTCTGATGAAAAACTTGCTCTAAAATGCTTACAGCTGGGTAGCGGTTCTTCAAATCAACCAAAGGGGTATACATCAAATCCCATTTGTCAATACCAAAAAAATTAACATAGCTGTTATTGCAAAGGATTAAATTACCCTCTTTATCTCTGGCGTAAATGGGGTGTGGTGTGCTTTCTACAAGCTCCTCTATAAACTTAAGTTGACTGCCAAGGGCTGCTTCAACCTGTTTCCGTTGCTGAATTTGACGCCATAAGGCCAAGCTCCAAAATATACCCAAGATAAAAATAGCGAATACAATAGATATGATTAACCCAAACTCACGTACCGCATCATGCCAAGTTATCGGATCTTGTTTGGCACTAACACGCCAGCGCGTTGCCAATCCTTCCAGTTCATCCGGTGGAATCAGAGCAAGAACCTTATCAAAAATTGCTATCAATTCCTTCTGTGATGGCGTTCCTGCGAAACTAGCCCCAAAGGGAGCTGAGTCAAATAACTCATCAGCTATATATAGGCTTTCTGGAAAATCAGCATTCACAAAAAATTTAGCCACTCTCAAAGGCAATATAGTTACATCACAGTTTTCTTTGGCTACACATGTTAAAGCTTTCTCAACACTATCAAAAACTATTCCTTTTCTCATATTATAGCGTTTTGCAGCTTCCTCGGAATAAAAGGCCCCTTTTAATATCGCTACTCTACCTACTTTAAGTAAGGTCTCCGGGTCCATCTCTTTTTTATTTTTATTCACTATATAAACCAGTGGATCTAGTGCAACAGCACGACTGAATATATATTTTTTTGACCGTTCTTCAGTCGGAGTCATAATCATCAAGTCGGCCTTACCTGAATCAATTGCTGATATTTCATCCTGGGTATTTGCCATTGGCAAAATATCAATCCGAAGACCAAGCTTGGACCTTAACACTTGAAAAAGGTCTGCAACTACGCCATGCAAGTTTCCATGTTTGTCAACAAAACTCACCGGTGGCAAATCTTTACTAACGGCGATTGTGATACTTTCTTTATCATTTATCCATTGCCATTCTCGGGTAGTTAAATTCACTTTATCTGAATGTATCGATAGGCCACCGCCACTCCAACGTTTGATAATTGAGTTTATATGCATTGCAGATACAGACCCCAATGCTGAATTAAGAATGTCCTTTAAAGTTGAATTTTCAGGATTAACCGCAAATGAAAAGCCACTAGTATCTGCATAAATGGGTCGGACAAGCTGAATGCTATCATTGTAAAGCTTGTTAATTATAAAGTTACCTGAAATCATATCAATCAGTACGGCATCAGCCTTTCCGTATGCAGCTGCGGCGACCGCCGCATATCGGGAGCTATATAAATCAATTTTCATGCCGGGCAAGTAACGAATAATTTCAGAAAATGGTAAATAAGACTCCGCAATCGCCACACGCTTAATATTTTTTTCTTTTACGCCAAACCGTTTATATAGCGCAGGTTCATCTGCAATATATGGCTTGGTAAGGGAAAGGCCTTCTCCCACTTCATAGCTATTAGCAGAACCAATGAAGTCAGCCTCACCATTTTTTATTGCTGTTATTGCAGCCTCACGAGAGGGAAACGTTTTCGCAACTATGTTTACAGCCAAGCTTTTTGATATAATTCCAATTATATCTGCTGTTACCCCTTCATAATTGTATGCACGCAAAGTAATATCCATTGGAGGATTATCTGGTTTCGGGACGGCCAAGACCAATTTATCTCTTTTTTTTAACCAAGCTTTTTCTTGATGAGTCAATAACGGCATATGATTAAAGTGCGTCGATACAGACTCTCGAGAGAATATACTCATTTGTTCATAGCCTTCAAACTCGGCTATCTGGTCGGATATACAGATTGGTGAGAAAATTGAAATAATCAAAAATAGAGAAAGACAACGCATCTACTATGTCCTCAAAAAAACATGTGTCGCTTGGCCAGCTCAACAAGCTCAACTATATTGCGGACCTGTAACTTTTGCATAATTCTGGTTTTATAGGTGCTAATGGTTTTTTCACTTAATAACATGTCTCGTGCAATGTCTTTATTTGTCTTGCCATTGCACAACTCTAAAAACACTCTCATTTCGCGATCTGACAACTCAGAGATGATATTTTTATCATCAACTGGCAACGAATATTTACCATCAAGAATAATTTCGCGCGGAAAATGCTTTCCTCCTTGCATGCACTTCTTAATCGCTTTTTTCAATAAAGTAAGATCATCCATTTTAGATACAAAGCCATCTGCTCCGGCCTGAAAACATCTTATCATGTTGTGCTGGTTATCTTGAGCAGAGAGAATAATCACTGACGACTCTGGTTTGATGGCCTTTACTCTTTTTATTACTTCTATTCCGTCTAGCTTTGGAATCCCAATATCAAGAATCACTATATCTGGCAGTAGTTTTTTAAAGGTGTGAATAGCTTCAACTCCATTATCCACCTCACCACACAAATAGTATCCTTCATGAGTCAGCATTATCGAAACCGCCATTCGTATGGCTGGGTGATCATCTACAACCAATATATTTCTCATGTTATACTCTCTATTTTAATCATATCAAAGTCAGTGTGGTAATTGAGTGACTAATTCAGGCAACTAGTTTTATATAGTTGAGTGCTATACCATCTCTTGTCAATGCTCCTACAAACTTATATTTATTGAGCTTTAAGTTGTAGCCCCAAAATATTGACTCCTATATCAAAAAGCAACCATTCCAATAAAAACATAATGTTACACCTTCACAAATAGATTTTGGGTTGGATGTGATACCTGCCATGACGCACCACCTCGCACCCACTTAAGAATTTTCCTACACACCTTGCGATGGCGAAGTTGCATTCCCAGCGGTACTTTTGCCGTCGAAACTTTGGGCACTCGAGAAAACCATTCAGCTAAGGTTCAGATTCGCAGTATTCAAGGTACAACAGGGGATATCCCACAGCATAGTGTGAAAAAATAGGAAAATAATGATGATGAAAAAATCTCTGATCGCTCTGGTTATTGCAGCAATGGGCATGAGTGTCGCCAACGCCGCAACCGAAGCAACCGCAGTGGCCACCTGGCAAGCAACCGCCAAGAAAGATGTGACTGCTGACCTGGTCGTCACCCCGTTGGGCAGCTTGGCCTTCCAGTATGCTGAAGGTATCAAGGGCTTTAACACTGTCAATGGTCTGTTCGATGTCACCGTCAAGGGCCAGGCAGGCACCACCGATGATCCGATTACCGACTTCACCCTCAAGGCCAAGAAGCTGAGCGGCACCCTGAATCACCTGGCTGGCGGCTCCACAGTTGATGTGGGTGTGTTCTGGATGGGTCAGCCGTTGACCACCAGCGCTTACACATTCCTGATCGATACCAGCAAAGGCATCACCGGGGGCAACCTGTCGCCGCTGGCTGAGGGCTTCAACAAGAATGGTCAGCGCACCAGCGCTCAGAGCCAATTCTCCTTCAATATCGAGAAAGCCACTGTTGCTGGCGCCCCGGCGCCCTTCAATACCCTGCCGGATGGTCTGTGGAGTGGTCAGGTCAACGTCGAGTTCGTTGCCAACTGGTCCTAACTCCCTGCCGTTTCATATTCAAGGGGGCCTTTGGGCCCCCTTTATTTTTCAAAGAGTCTATTTATGCTGACAAGAACATTTATGTTGCTTCTTCTGGCCTGTCCGTTTGCCAGCCATGCCATTAATGTCGGAAGCGTCACCACTTTTATTGATGTTGGCACACAAGAAGTATCGAAAGAGATTGAAAATAATAGTGATCAGGCAAGGTTGGTCACTATCGCCGTCTCCCGCATTTCTTCGCCGGAAGAGGGAGGGGTAGAAATCCCGATGGAAATGGACGGGGAGCTGCTGCTTTCCCCCTCCAGAATAGTGCTGCCGGCAAAAGCCAAAAACAACGTGCGCTTTTTTTATAAAGGTCCGGCAGATGACAAAGAGCGTTACTACCGTATCACCTGGCGCGATACGGCGCTCTCCATGGATGATCAGCGCAATGAGAGTCGCCAAGCGGTGGCCACTACCTCTGCCCAGATCGGCACCATTCTGGTGGTGACCCCCCGCCAGAGCAACTTCGACTATGTCTTGAGCCACGGCGAGCTCACCAATCGGGGCAATGCCTCTTATCGGGTGGTGGCCTATGGTGTCTGCCGCGATAACCCGAAGCAGCAGTGCAGGGAGACCTATTACGATTTGCCGGGCAAGCAGCGCACCTTCAAACGTGTCGATATTACCCATGAGAAGGGGCACGTGGGCCTCTGGCTCGGCCCTGAGTTCGTAGTCGTCAAATAACTCGCCATTTTGTGATTTCGGAGTTTGAACTCATATGAACAAAAAACAACTCCCCGCTATTGGCTTGTTGACGATCTGGTGTGCATGTGCGATGTCAGCCGTCGCCGGCCCGGCGATGCCATTGCGAATTGCCAATGTCATCATCCCGGCCAGTTTCGCCAGCGCACTGGAAGAGGGCCTGGCAGTGCCAGTGCGCCTTCAGTATATGGATGCAGACAGCCAGCTAGATACCCTGACCGATGATGCTATTGGCAATGCCACCCTGCTGCTGCGGGATGGCAAACTGCATCTGTTGAATATCGACTTCAGCGCGAGTCAACAGCAAGGCCTGCTGAATGACAAGCTGACCGCCCTGCTCGCCAATGAACAGATGCGCACCTTTTCGCCAGAGGGGACCTTGCAGATTGACAAGGATGCCAGCATGAAGCTGGACCTGGTGGCCATGCTGCTCACCATTCAGGTTTCAAAGGCTGCATTTGGAGCTGCAAAAGCACAGGATACCCGTATCGCCCTGACGCCAAGTATTGACTCTCTGACGAGTGTGCATCGCTATAACATGGGCTATTCATTTGCTAAAAACCGGGATAGCGACTATCGCGATGACAACTTCATGCAGCTCGACAGCATGTTCGGTTTTGCCGCTCACCATATAGCCCTGAATGGCTCTCTCTACGGTGTGGGTGAGTCAGGGCAAAGTGGTGACATCTACCGAGCCATGTATGAACAGGATCTGGACGATCGTCGTATTGCCGCGGGTATGGTATCAACCTGGGATCTGCAAACTCTCGGAGTGGTGTCAGGCCTCACGACGAGCCGCATTTATGGTGCCTCCTATGGCAACCAAGCCAGATCGCGCCAGCAGTCTGTTACCGAATCCAGCACTCCCGTACAGGTGTTTATGCCGGCCAATGGCGAAGCGCGCGTCTACCGTGAAGGGCGCATGATTGCCCTGCAAAATCTGGCGATAGGCAACCAGAATATAGATACCTCTTCCTTTCCCAGCGGCGTTTACAACGTCACGGTAGAGGTCTATGTGGATGGCCGCCTGACTGATACCAGCACCCAGCGCGTCACCAAGCTGGGGGGGAACCTGGGTTTTACTCAGGAGTGGGGATGGCAGTGGTGGGGAGGCATGATGGAGGGCAGCCAGAACAGCAGCGATTCGCCGCTGCTTGGCGTCTCGCTGGCACGATCCTTTGAAACCGTGGAGTTCGGCACCAGCACCTATGCCTTCAGGGATGCCGCCGTGGGCGAAGCGCGTGCCAGCTGGCAAGCCACCGAGCGTCTCAACACCCAGTTGCAAACCATGCTGGCCTCCGACAGCTCGTGGCGACTGGCCTCCAGCCTCTCGCTGCAAGCTGCCGACAACGTGTCGCTGTGGGTGAGTCAGGAAAAACTGAAAACGGGCGGCACTCTGGCGGTCTCGGAGAGCGAGTTCTACTCGGCCGGCCTCTCCCTCAATGTGGGGGGATGGATCGATGGCCTCGGCCAGCTGACATTCAACACCACCCATGACCGCATGATGGGCAGTGATCGCAGCTATGTGGATTACTACCAGAATCTCTACACGGGTCGTTATGGCAACCTGTCGATGCGCGCAAGTTTGCAAAGCGACGACGGCAATCTCGGCAGCTTCGCCAACAAGAGCATCACCCTGGATTATTCCATCCCGTTCAACAATTTGTTCAGCTTTGGCATGAGCAGCAACGAGCAGGGGCAGACCACGGCCAACCTCGGCTACCAGACCCGCCTGGATGGGGTGGTGAATTACGCCGCCCTCAATGCCACCCAGATAATGCATGGCAACGACATGAGCGACATGAGCAATGGCGCCCTCTCGGGCACCCTGGGCTTCGAACACCAGCTGATCGGTGGCACCATGAGTCTGGGGCGAGACCACAGTGGCAATATGAACGGCAACCTGATTGCAAGGGGGGCGCTGGTCACCACTGACAGCGCTGTCGCCGCCTCCAGCCAAACGGCGGCTGATGCCGGTGTGCTTATTCAGAGTGGCATCAGCCATGATGGCCAACTGCTGGCCAAGGTGAACGGGCAGGACTACCCCTTGCTGGGGGGGCAAACCTTCATCGCGCTGCCGCCCTATCAGGAGTATGAAATTGAACTGCTCAACAGCAAAACCAGCAGAGACAGCTACGCGATCGCCACGGGCAAACAGCGCTACACCCTGTTTCCCGGTAACGTAGCTACGCTAGATGCCAAAGACAGCATCAAGGAGATGGTGACGGTATTCGGCATCATCCGGGCAGAAGATGGCACTCTGTTGGCCAACGCCCGCATCGACAACCATATCGGCACCACCCTGACCAACGAGACCGGCGAGTTCTCGCTGGATGTTGACAAAGCCCACCCTACCCTGACCTTCCGCCATGGCAGCGACTACTGCGAGGCGGATCTCGATATTGCCGACCAGTCGGGAGCGGCCTGGCTCGGTGAGATCACCTGCCAGGGGCTGCCCACTTATGCCATGGTAAAGGAGTATTAAACGTGAAGTTCATCAGTCTGTTTGCCGTTATCTTGCTCAATTTGCTGCTGGTGCGCCCCGTCGTTGCCGCTATGCGAGATATTACCATCCCCCCTCTCCGAGATGAGGACTCCCAGTTTGTCCTGATTGAGGACGAACGTGATGGCAATATATTTTTAATCAATGGCTATTATAACACGGGTGTACAGGGGGCGGCCCGCTGGACCAAGGACTACGGAGACACCAAATATATCAGCATTCTGGCTTATGCCGATACATTTCATAAGAATGGAGAATGGCAGAACATACAAGGAATGAATTTTGATATGTGGGAGGAGGGCCCCATCAGCCATCCCTATCTGACAGCCGCCTGTAAAACCACCCAGGCCGGCTGCAATGCCGCTACCGCCGAAAGTAATAATGCCCCCGCCGTGGTCGACGAGCGCGGTTTTTATGGGGTGATGGGTGCCCCGCAAGGCTCTCCCAGAGCCAAGCTGAGCCCCCACTTTATTGAATACCTCAAGGCGATGCACGTAGGCGGTAAAGCGACACGCACCGTCCATTTCTGCTTCACCCCCGTCAAGTACGATGCCCGGGCCGGTCAGCGCTGTGTCGATCAAACGGAGGGGATACACGCCAAACAGGTTATTACCCTCACCAAGATAGCTCATATGCGGATTAAAAATAGACATAAAATGGCCAATGTCACTATTGATAGCAACGGTAACATGGCCGTAGTACCAGGTACACAAGGGTGTATTAACTACAAGCATGATACGCAGTATTCTGGCGTATTATGCGAGATGTTGAGCTATGACATGAGAGTTAGTACACCCACAGTGGTAAATAACGGTCTAAAAGTGTATTTGCAAGACCCGCCACTGAATGACGACCATGGTGTAGATTATACTTTTAATGGTGGTGTAACTTGGCTCACTCACTGGGCAACAAGTGGAACACTTGACTTTTTAAATAAAGTACCCTTTGGAGAAAAAACTCTCTCCGCTCATCTGGATTATTGGGCTTTGAGACGCCCCTTTCCTCGCATCATCGACCTTGATAATGCAATTAAAATAAGAGCGTGGGGTACACACGCTCGGGGAGTAAAAAATGGAGCAGAGGAATTCCTTATACCCAACAGTACTAGCATTAATATTCAGCCTCGGGATTACAGCGTCACCATCATCAGTGCCGATGGCCAGGCTGCCCCCTATCAGGCTGGTTCGGTCGGCCGTGATATCTTGCGCTTTCCCTATGAAATCTCAGAAAGCGGCCCTCTATCGGCCAACAAGCTGGAGATCAGCGTCACGCAAGACCAAGGAATACCCGATGCCGGACGTTGCACCTTCTATGGCGAAGAGCAGAGCGCGATTGTACCCATCCCGACACTACTGAAATTTGATACCAATAATGGCTCGTTAGCACAGCCTGTCCGCTGTGACCGCGTGCCGGTCGATATTCGGGCCCTGGGTATCAAAGACAGCCGCCCGCAAGAGAACTGGACCAACCCGCTCGGAATCAGCCGCTATTACTCCCTCGCGCTGGAATTCGATCTCACCGATCCCGTGGTGCAACGCACCGTGCAGGGCGGTTATTGGGAGGGCGAGGTCCACCAGAGTGGTACCATCACCATCAAGGGAACCTGGAACTAGGAGCAACGATGAGACTCGTCTTGTGGTGCGTATTGACCTGCGCGCTCACTTCATCGGCGATGGCCATCGATATTGGCCCCATGACCGCGGTCATGGGGCCAAAGGATGAGCTGTTGAGCCGAACCGTCACCAACAACAGTGCAACCCCCAAGGTGTATGATGTGCACCTAGACAAGATCAGCAATCCCACCGCCAGCGGGCAGCGGCTCTCCATCATCCCGGGGGAGCTGCTGTTTACCCCAAAGCGCTTCATGTTGCATGGCCGCCAGACACAAAACGTCAAGTTCTTCTATAAAGGAGCTGACGACAAGCAGGAGCGCTACTATAGGGTCACCTTCACTGAATCGCCGACCGCTCGTACGGATGAAGAGCGGCAAGCGCAACGTGGAGGCTCGGTGGAGATGAAGATTGTGCTGCAATCCATTCTGGTGGTGCGTCCACGCCAGATCCAGTTTGAATATCAGCTGGATGCGGCAAAAGGGAGCATTACCAATACCGGCAATACCTATTTTGAATTTATGGTCAAACAGGGTTGTGATCAGTCAGACGGCGAAGCCGACAGCAAATATCTGTTGCCCGGCGAGACTTATCACAACCCCAAAATAACCCAGCCTGGCAATCACAAGCTGATTGTCTATCAGTCGCAATTCATTCCGGTCGGCAAGGATTGTTGGGGGGAGAAATAGTCGTAGCCGGTTATCACATCCCTTGGCACTTTCACTGGCACGATACGCATAAAAAAAGCCGCCCGACAGGGCGGCGAAAGATACAAGGAACAACGCATGTAACAAAGAGACGGGCATATGTCTTTCATGCTTTCCAAGCATATCCTGGCCCCAAATGAGAGCAAAGTTATCTTGCCGTAGGGTTTTTCCTGTTTTTTGTGAAAAACGAACGTTTTTCGACCTCATAGCACCTTACACATCTTTTGCCACCTCCCTGCAACAGGAACTTTCCTACAGGTATATGCCTGCGCAATAAGGTATTGTGGCAACTTTAGCTAGGCGTTAAAGGTATTTCATTGGCGCTGACACCAACCATTAGAAGGATAATAAAATGAACATGACGCATACTCTACTCATTCTTTCGGCAATGGCATATCAAGGCGCAGCCAATGCCGAAGGATATTATATTTCCGGCAAAGCGATGACTGGTAGTCAATATGCCAGCAGCATGGACACCAGCCTGCGCCCACGCATTGGCAGTTTTATCGAAGTTGATAACCAAAGCAGTACCAAACGCGGAACCTTTGCATTTGGTTATGCATTCAACAACAATTGGCAAGTGGAAGCTGAATATAACACCAGCGTCGATTCACACTTTCAATCTGGCAGTTCCCGATTTGCCAACTCACTGAATAATTACCAGATCGACTCAGAAAAAATGATGGTGAATGCCTATAGGCACTTCCCCGTGTATGGCAATCTGTCACTGTATGGTCAGGCCGGCCTCGGGATCGCCAAAGTCAAGGTGGGTGGCTGGCAGAGGGTGCAAGAAAACCAGTTTGCAACCAACAAGCAGACCAATATTGCCTACTCCATTGGAGCCGGTGCCCGAGTGGCTGTGAATGCAAATATCTCTGCTGATCTGGGGTATCGCTATACCGACCTGGGCAAGGTAGAAAGTGGCTTTAACAATTTCCAGAACTTTTCTGGCTTAAAAGATGAACAACTGAAAGCGCACCTGACAGAGCAGGAAATATACTTCGGTCTCTCTTACAATATGTAACAAACATCGTCTATATAAAGGCATCAGTCTCATTGATGCCTTTATATATTAATTTTGGATTTACATCTCGCCCCTGTTATGCTGCGGTTTCGTTATCTAGATCAAATTAGAACTTTATAAAAATAGAAGAATTTATTTTCGCAATAGCTAGAATCTCCTAATGGTTACGGTAAAAGATAAAATGGATACGTAAAATGACAAAAAAAGCTGCTTTATTTTCAATTTTATTTTGGCTTTTCTCACCTGTGAGTCAAGCTGAGCAAAAAACGTTTTTTCATCCAGGTGTTTTCATTAGCTACAAACAATTACAATTTGTTCGATATAGCTTAACAGAAGAGCCATGGCAGACAGCATATGTCAATATACTAAAAGATAATCGAGCTCAATTGAGTTATAAACCCACTGCACATAAAATAGTTGAGTGTGGCCCATTTTCTAAACCTGATATTGGTTGTACTGATGAAACCAGAGACTCTCAGGCTGCCTACACCCAAGCTATATTATGGCGTTTAACCGGAGATGCACGCTATGCAGAAAATGTACGGAACATTCTAAATGCTTGGGCTAATACCCTAACGGAAGGGCACACCAATAGTAATGCGCCATTACAGGCAGCCTGGGCTGCGCAGATGTTTACCCGCGCAGCAGAAATTATCAAATATAGTTATAAAGAGTGGCCCCCAGCAGAAAAATATATCGTTTCCAAATGGCTTACAGAGCAATATTTGCCTAATATTCGTGCCATGTTTAATAATAAATGCAACAACAGTAATTGGCATGCCAGCGGTATTGAGGCAATGGCAAACATTGCTGTGTTTACTGATAACCAAACCCTTTTTACAGAGGCCATTTATAAGTGGCGAGGTCTGGTAAACGCTTATATATATTTAACATCAGATGGACCACGCCCCAACAACCCCGTAGGGTGCTCACTACCCCCCACAGAAATAGAAAAGAAATGGTACTATCCAGCAACGTATATTGATGGACTCGCATTGGAAAGTTGTAGAGATTTTGAACATACAGCCTATGGTCTGGCAGCGATCATAAATGTGGCAGAAACAGCACGTCTACAAGGAATAGATCTGTACCAAGATCAAGAATCTCTAGCAGAAGAGCGTCTTACAAAAGCGATGGAGCTACATAGTAGTTATGAAAATCGTCAGCCTGGGTTAGGGAGACTATGTAAAAATAGTGAGCATTTTAACAATAGCGTGAAAGGCACTTTCGAGGTTGGCTTTAATCACTACGCAATGCGTTTAGGAATGAACCTTCCACAAACTGAACAGTTTTTAAAATTATCTAGGCCAACCAAAGGTTATTTCCACTATCTGTGGGAAACATTAACTCATGGACTAACAGGTGATGTTAGATAGGAAAAATAATGTAGACATTAATCCGGCGTGGTTGACCATATTCGCCATCAAGTCATGATATCCCCAGACCTAGATCTATGGTCCTTAAATGAGGTGATTCGGTTGAAGTCTGAAACAATCGGTGTTTTTTTAATCACAGTATCTCAGATAGTTTTAAACGGGGCTCTCCATCTCAAGACTTTTAGATGCTTCGCGAAGTTGTAAGCTGTGATGAAGGCCCGCATATGGGCCTTCAATGGATCGAAGTCTGGATAGATGCCACTGGCAAAAGCCTATGTTCGGCCAAACCAAATCCCCGGATTTAGTTCACTACCACATTACAACTTGCCTGCAAACGACATGACTACTTAGCGCTTATTAGTACTGTAGTTTTAACTGTTTTATTGTGGTAGAGGTTATGTTGGAAGTACCGTTAACATCACAAAGAAATAGCAGCAACACCTGGATTAAACACCTTTTCAGTTTTTTAAATACTTTATTATTTCCGCAACAGCAGAGCTTCTTCAAACAGCTGTTGGGCATGACTAGCATTGATATGCTCAAACAATGCTGGATCAGGACAATGAAGAACCTGAGCACGTAACCGATGAATGTCTTGCCCCGCAAAGGCGGGTTTATTTGTAAGAAATAGTGCGTAAATATTTTGATAGACAGACGCACGATTTTTCTTTGCCAATTCAGATGCTGTATGCCACAAAGTATTACCCGCAGTATCGATCAGGCATTTCCCACCTTTGGAAAAAACCCGAACCGGCAATTTCAATGGCAACTCAGGGAGACGCTTGCACGACTGTGCCGGCACCTGACCCTTGATTAGTGGCCGTCCTGGCGATGACCAATAGATAGTTTTTTGCGAACTTAATAACTGACAGGATACTGGAATACGCAGGGTAAACAAATCTTCGATTATACCGCCTTGTAATGGCACCAATTTATCATCACCCCGTAAAAATAGCTCTCCCTGGACGCTGGGTGTGATTAGCATCATGCGCAAGAATCCATCCCGATAGCTTTGGAACTGAAATGACTCTGCAGCCCATGACCATTGAAAAATACATAACAACCCTATCACCCGAGCAATCATCTAATACCCCTTTTTCATAAGGGGCATATTTCATTGCACTCAGTTGAACAATAAAAGAGCTCGCCACACAAAAAGGAAAGTTCTTACATGAATAGGTATGGCAAGATCTCTGCACAGATTTTTCTTCCTATCAACAGAACTGGCCAGCCACCCAGCCGGAGGACCAGGCCCACTGGAAGTTGTAGCCACCCAGCCAGCCGGTCACATCCACCACTTCGCCGATGAAGTAGAGGCCGGGCACCTTGCGCGCTTCCATGGTCTTGGAGGAGAGCTCGTTGGTATCGACGCCGCCCAAGGTCACTTCAGCGGTGCGATACCCCTCGGTGCCGTTGGGCAGGATCTGCCAGTCACCCAGCAGGTTGGCCACCGCCTCCAGCTCCCGCTCGTTGTACTGACGCATCGGCTTGCTGACCAGCAGACCCAGTTCCACCAGCTTGTCGACGAAGCGCTTGGGCAGCTCGCGCCCCAGCACGGTTTTCAGCTCCTGCGCCGGGTGCGCCTGCGCCCATTCACGCAGGGCAGCCGGAATATCCAGCTCCGGCAGCAGGTTGATGTGGATCTTCTCGCCGGCATGCCAGTAGGAGGAGATCTGCAGGATGACGGGGCCGGAGAGGCCGCGATGGGTGAACAGCATCGCCTCCTTGAAGCGGGTGCCATCCTCGGCGGTCACCGCTACCGGCAGGCTGATGCCCGCCAGATCGGCAAAGGCCTCTTTCTCCGCCTGATGGAGGGTAAAGGGCACCAGACCGGCACGGGTCGGCAGCACGTTGAGACCGAACTGCTCCGCCAGCTTGAAGCCATACGGGGTCGCGCCCAGCTTGGGCATGGAGAGACCGCCGGTCGCCACCACCAGCGAGTGGCAGCCGATCTCACCCTTGCTGGTGGTCAACACAAAGCCTTCGTCCTGCTTGCTGACGGTGAGGATCTCGGTCTGGAACTGCAGGGTCACCCCGGCCCAGTCACACTCGGTGAGCAGCACATCGACGATATCCTTGGCACTCTCGAGACAGAACAGCTGCCCCAGGGTGCGCTCGTGATAGTTAACCCCGTGGCGATCCACCAGATCGATGAAATCCTGCTGGGTGTAGCGGGCCAGCGCCGACTTGCTGAAGTGGGGATTCTCCGACAGGTAGGCGTGAGCGCCCGCCTGATGGTTGGTGAAGTTGCAGCGACCACCGCCACTAATGAGGATCTTGCGGCCCGGCTTCTTGGCGTTATCGAGCACCAGCACGGAGCGGCCACGGTAGCCCGCCTGCGCCGCACACATCAATCCGGCCGCACCGGCCCCGATCACCACCACATCGACCTGCTTCATCATCACTCACTTATCAAAATAGAAACGGCACCTGGCCAGAACCGAGATTGCCTCTGGCTGACATCACAACGGTGACTGCCCACCAGAATAAACAACGGCCCTTAAAAGGGCCGTTATTGTACTGGCTGAACACTAAGTGTCCACGACTATCAGGCGTTGCTGTCCATGATGCTGGCAGGGGCGCCCTTGGCCAGTTCGGCCAGCTCCTTGTCGATGAAGTAGAGGCCTTTGCCATCTTCACCCACCAGACCCAGACGGTCGACGATGCTCTTGAACAGCTTCTCCTCTTCATGCTGCTCGGCCACATACCACTGCAGGAAATTGAAGGTGGAGTAGTCCTGGGTAGTGAAGGCTACGTGAGCCAGACCATTGATGCACTTGGTGATGTGGTACTCGTGCTCCAGGGTGGTACGGAACACGTCACCCAGCGACTTGAACTCGTGGGGAGGGGCATCGATGGCACCCAGCTTGGGCATGGCGCCGGTCTCGCTCACGTAGGTGAACAGACGCTCCATGTGCTGGCGCTCCTCGACCGCGTGCTGGCGCAGGAAGGTCGCCGCCCCTTCAAAGCCCTTGTCTTCGCACCAGGCGCTCATCTGCAGATAGAGATTGGAGGAGTAGAACTCCAGGTTAATCTGCTCGTTCAACTTCTCGATCATGGCTTGGGCCAGCATCTTGTTTCTCCTCAGTGATTTGGTATCGATTGTCGCCACACTCCCGCCGCGAATCAACCCGCCAACGAGAGGGAGATCCCGTTTCTTTCAGCTCAGGGGGTCAGCTCCCTAAGGGAGGCGACATCCACCGGCGCAGCATAATCGACGCCCGGCAGCTCGAAGCCGTTGAGCTGCATGAAGTCCTGCCGCAGCCCGGCAAAGTCCCCCAGCGCATGGAAATTGTCCGGCGTCACCTTGGGCCAGAGCGCCGAAACGGCGGCCTGAATAGCCGGGTCCAGCTCGTGGTCATCCATCCGGATCAGCCGGTTGCCATCGGCCACCACCCCATTGGCCCCATACATCTTGGCGGCAAACAGTCGCTGCATCTGCTCAATGCAACCTTCGTGTACACCGCGCTCCTTCATCACCCCCATCAGCAGGCCCAGATAAACCGGCAGCACTGGAATATAGGCGCTCGCCTTGGTCACCAGCGCCTTGCAGACCGATACCCAGGCGTGGCCGCCAATCTCGGCCAGTTGCAGGTTGATGGTCTCGGCGGTGGCGTGCAGATGCTCCTTGGCATAACCGATGGTGCCATCCCGATAGAGGGGATAGGTGGATTCGGGGCCGATGTAGGAGTAGGCCACGGTTTGCGCACCGGGGGCGAGACAACCGGCCTGCTGCAACGCCTGCATCCAGAGCTGCCAATCCTCGCCCCCCATCACGGTGACGGTGTCGCGGATCTCCTCCGGCGTTGCTGGCGCCAGCGACTGCTGCACCAGGGTATCGCGCTCCAGATCCAGCCCCCAGCCGCTAAATGGCTGGCCTGTTGTCTTGAGCACCGAGCGCACTTGCGTGCCATCGGGCAGCACCCGGATGCCGCTTGCGAGCGAATAGATCACCAGATCCACCTGCCCCAGCTGCTGGCGGATGGTGTCGATGGCCTGCTGGCGCATGCCATCGGAGAAGGCATCGCCAATCAGGTTGATGGCGATACGCCCCTCCTGCTCCGCCTCCTTGCGAAACCAGATGTTGTTGTACCAACCGGCGCTGCCCAATCCTTTGTCGGAAGGGCCGCGCTCGAAGGAGATGCCGATGGTGTCGGCACCAGCCCCGAAGGCGAGTGCAATGCGCGACGCCAGTCCAAACCCGGAGGAAGCCCCCAGCACCAGCACCCGCTTGGGGCCGTTGAACGGGCCAGCGGCCTTGATCCGTTCGATCTGCTGCTGCACGGCGGCGCGACAGCCGATGGGGTGACAGTTGCGGGCAACACAACCTTGAATCTGGGGATGAATGATCATGGGAAGGCCTCCAAAGAAACTGGCTACAGCATAACCAAATCGAAGGAGATTAACTTGATGCCGGATCGCTATCAGTCAGAAAATCAGCGGGAATTGAGGCAGAAAAACAAAAGGGAGCACGTGGCTCCCCAAAGCGGTATTCAGATGCTTTTTGTTGTTTTGTGTTCATTGCGAAGCACGGGCCCATCCTATGCCTCTCCCCCCTGATCGGCAAGCCGAGGGGTGTGACCGGCGTCAAACTCTTGTTTAATTTATAGGCAAATAGTGGTTAATAACTGAGTGGCTGACCCTGTGTCACACGTCATTAAACTCATTTAAATCCCAAAACTGTGCCTGAGGCACCATTTTAGTTTCAGCAGAGATTGGTATAGTGGACTGAAGGATCGGTAAGGAGAACCCCCATGAGTGGAACAACCTATTACAAGCATATTCTGGCCGCGATCGACCTCTCTGAAGACAACCGCAAGGTGATCGACAAGGCGGTGGACAGAGCCCGCTCCAACGGCGCCAAGCTGTCGGTTATCCATGTCGATGTGGACCTCAAGGATCTCTACACCGAGATGATCGATATCGACATCGACAACGTGCAGGATCAGGTGATCGCCGAAGCGAAAGAGAAGCTGGAGGCATTTCTGGCCTCGGTGGACTATCCCATCGAGAAGAAGCTGGTGATCTGCGGCGATCTGAGCGAGCGGGTCAATCAGGCAGTCAAGGAGTACGAGATCGACCTGCTGGTGTGCGGCCATCGCCAGAGCTTCTGGAGCCTGCTCACCTCCAGCGCCCGTCAGCTGATGAATACAGTGCCCTGCGATCTGCTAGTCGTCCCCTTGCAGAAGTAATGAAACCGGCGTAGTGTGATTTGCTATGAATATGACCGCATTCAATCACAACTACTGGTGGTGCTGCTCCTAAACAGGCGGCACCGCGTTTCTATTGTAAATTTCCCAAAGAAAACACCGTGACCGCCGAGAGGCGGTCAACTGTTTTTATCCCTTTGTCGCCTCCCGGCTCACCCAACTGGAGAGAGTGACATGCACGACCCCGTTATCCTGACTGGCGATCGTCCCACCGGCAAACTGCACATCGGCCACTATGTCGGCTCCCTGCGCCAGCGCGTCGAAGCCCAGCACCACTACCGTCAATTCGTGATGATCGCCGATCTGCAGGCGCTGACCGACAACGGCCACAACCCGACCAAGGTGACCGACAACGTACTGGAGGTAATGGCAGATTATCTGGCAGTCGGCCTCGACCCGGCCAAGACCACCTTCTGTCTGCAGAGCGCCCTGCCCGCCCTCGCCGAGCTCACCTGCTACTACCTCAATCTGGTCAGCGTCGCCCGGCTGGAGCGCAACCCCACCGTCAAGGCGGAGATCCAGCAAAAAGGGTTCGAACGCACGCTGCCGGCCGGTTTTCTGGTCTATCCGGTGAGTCAGGCCGCCGACATCACCGCCTTTCGCGCCAGCCACGTGCCGGTTGGGGAAGATCAGCTGCCGATGCTGGAGCAGACCAACGAGATCGTCCGCCGCTTCAACTCTCTGGTAGGCAAAGAGGTGTTGACCGAATGCCAACCGATCCTGAGCGACACCGGCCGCCTGCCCGGCATCGACGGCAAGGCCAAGATGTCCAAATCCCTCGGCAACACAATCGAGCTCGGCATGTCGGCGGAAGAGGTCAAACAGGCGGTGTTCGCCATGTATACCGACCCCAACCACCTCAAGGTGAGCGATCCGGGTCAGGTGGAGGGAAATACGGTGTTCGCTTATCTCGATGCCTTTCACCCCGACAAGGCGCTGGTCGCCGAGATGAAGGCGCACTACCGACGCGGTGGACTGGGGGACATGCGCTGCAAACAGGTGCTCAACGACTGCCTGCAGACCCTGCTCGCCCCGATGCGGGAGCGCCGTGCCGCGGCCATCGCCGACAAGAAGATGCTGCTGGAGCTGCTCTATCAAGGCACCGAGCAGGCTCGCATCATCACCGATGAGGTATTGGCGGAGGTGAAAAGCGCCATGGGGCTGGATTACTTCGCCAACATCCGCTGAGCGGGGGTCCCGAGCGCATCGTCGCCGTAGAGGTCGAACACCAGCTGGTGCAACAAGCTCTTGAACCAGCCTATCGCCTCGTCGTGGGCGGTGAGCGGGTGCCCCGCCATCAGGTAGACGATGGGGATTGCGGGGTCGAGCTGGTGCATCCGCAGCGGGTAGTAGCGGCAGAAGTGGCGCCCGATCATCTCGGGCACCACCACCAGATAGCGGCCGGTCGCCATCAGTGGCGGCACCGCCATAAAGCTCGGCAACCGCACGCCCAGCTCCCGCTCCACCCCGAAGCGGGCCAGCCAGAGCTCCACCATCGCCTGACTGTGACCCCAGCTGGAGGTGTGGATGTGGGGACGGCTCACCAGCTCGACCGGAGTCAGCACATCGGGCAATTCGCTGCCGAGCGGCGACAGGCAGACCAGCGGGTTGTTGAACCACTCCTCCCGCCACAAGCGGGGTGAGAGGTGATTCGCCCCGGCGAAACCGATCACCAGATCCAGCTCCCCCTTCTCCAGCTCCCGCTCGTAGTTGCTGTCGGCCAGCTCGCACACCTCCAGCCGACAGTGAGGGGCCTGCCGATGGAGCCGCTCCACCAGCACCGGTACCAGTCCGTGCTCTACCGAACCCGGGGTGGCGATGCGGAAAATCCGCCGCGCAGTGGCTGGATCAAACCCCTTGGCCTGCCGCAATCCCTGCTCCAGCATCGCCAGCGCCTGCCGTACCGGACCGGCCAGCGCCTTGGCTCGCTCGGTCGGCATCATCTCGCGCCGACTCATCACGAACAGCGGGTCATCCAGCGCCACCCGCAGCCGCCCCAAGGCGTGACTGACGGTGGATTGGGAGAGATGCAGCCGTTCGGCGGCACGGGTGACATTGCGTTCCTGCATCAGCATGTCGAATACGGCGAGCAGGTTGAGGTCGAGACGGGCGAGCGAGCTATCCATCGATATTTGCCATAGTTAAATGCCAACAATTCATTTTTACCATAGTAACAGATTGCCTAGAATGCGCTGGCTTAATACATCGGAGATTCAAATGCGTAGCTATCTGTTATTGCTGGCCATTGGCCTGCTGTGGGGTTCCCAATTCATTTTCATGCACCAGGCCGTTGCCGAGTTGCCCCCCATTCTGGTGGCTGCCGGTCGTGCCCTGTGCGGCAGCCTGACCCTGGGTCTGCTCTGCCTGTTCATGCGGCTCAAGAGTGAGCACACCCCGTGGCGCACCTATATGCTGATCGCCCTGCTGGATGCCACCATCCCCTTCATCATGGTCGCCTGGGGCCAGCAGTATGTGGATAGCGCCATCGCCGCCGTAGTCATGGGTTGTATCCCGTTTGTGACCATTCTGGCTGCACCGCTGTTTATTTCTGGTGAAAGAATCACCAAAACCGGGCTGCTTTCCGTGATCATCGGCTTTGCCGGTGTACTCACCCTGTTCTGGCCGAAACTCTCCCAGGGCATGAACGCTGGTCTGCTCGGTGCCATGGCCATCCTGCTGGGTGCCAGCTGCTTCGCCATCGGCCTGCTGATGATCAAGCGCTTCGCCAAGGACCATCCGGTCGTGGTCGCCCGCAATATCCTGATCTCCTCGGCAATCCAGTTGCTGCTGGTCGCCCCCTTCATGGTTGACCTCAGCAGCCTGACCCTGCCGAGCACCCAGGCCCTGAGCGCGATCACCGTGCTGGGTACCCTCTGCACCGGTCTGGTCTACTTCCTCTACATGGCGCTGATCCAGAAGGCCGGCCCGACGTTCGCCTCCTTCAGCAACTATCTGGTGCCGCTGTTCGGCGTGATGCTGGGTGCCCTGTTCCTCGGCGAGCAGATCCACCCCACCACAGGTGTTGCTCTGGCCCTGATCCTCGGCTCGGTCGCCATGAACCAGTGGGCGCAGCAGCGTCGCATGCAGCGCGAGGTCTCCCTATGTCAGGCATCCTGACCACACTGTGCGGTGGTCTGGTACTGATTGCCGGCTGGCAGTATCGCCAGCGGCTGGCCGGGATCCTGGGCCTGCTGATGGTACTGCTGCCCTGGCTCTTCGATAGCAAGCTGCAAGCCATGCTGAGCTATGCCCTGAATGCCTGAAGTCCATCTCTGAATGTGTGACGAGAGTCTATCTCTCCTGTTTTTGGGACTGTTTTAAAAAACCTCCGATTTGTCCCCCGCTACCGGCGCTCTGCGCCGGTTTTTTTATGTTCGAGATCAGGAGAAGACCGTTACCTGTTATCAACTGTTTTGATGGGGGGCTGATCTAACAGTGGTTTCTCACCAACAGTGAATCCTTAAAGAACTGGGTATTAGGAATAAAACCGACTCATTAAGGTAATTTACATGCGTACTGATCTTGTCATATCCGATACCCTTCATGCCTTGGCGACCAATAGTCCGTTAGAAAACCTATGCGTTGCCGTAGCAGCGTTTGCCCTGATAAGGCTGATAAACGCTTTTGCAGAGCTACTGACAACATAGAGTGTGAGCAACACCTTCACGGGAAACTTAGCCGAGCTCGCCAGACTGATACACATTCCACCAGTCAGCCTGATATATCAGACTGACTGGCCAAAAAAGCCAACGACAACCATCTGAAACTCAAACCGAATAGCGATAGCTGAGTCGCTCGTTCTTGCGCGGCCCGGTGATCTGCCAGCTCAGCAGAAAACCGCCGTCTATCTCGGTCAGCTCGGCGCTGTAGTGATCCGCCCCGCACAGATGGGGCTCGGCGGTCAGCCAGCAGCCATCCCCCTGCGGCAGCAGCTCGAACAGTTCGACCGGCTCCTCATAACGCAGATGGGAGAGACGGATCCCCCGCGCACTGCGCTGCCACCAGAAGCGGTTGTGCATGGCGAGCTCCCTACCATGAGGCGTGATGTAACGGCCCTGCTCGTTAAACAGCCAGCCTCCCTGATGATCGGTCACCTGCACACGCCCCTCGCCCCGACCATTCCAGTCGGTCGCCGACCCCTTGCCATTGCTGGCGGTAAAGGAAAATGCTCCGACCTGTGGCAATCGCCCCCATAAACGCTGGATTGCCGCTTCCATCTCGGCCATCATAGCCCCCTTAAAATTGACAACTGACGATAAATCAAACACATGAACTACTTGATAGGGGTCACCCTGCTCTGGTCATTCTCCTTCAGCCTGATCGGGGTCTACCTCGCTGGTCAGGTCGATGCCTACTTCTCGGTGCTGACCCGCATCGCCCTCGCCAGTCTGGTGTTTCTCCCCTTCCTGCGCCGCCGCTGGCTGCGCCCCGATCTGGCGGCCAAGCTGATGGCGCTGGGCGCCATCCAGCTCGGCATCATGTATCTCTTCTACTACCACTCCTTCCTGCTGCTGACGGTGCCGGAAGTGCTGGTCTTTACCATCTTCACCCCCATCTACGTCACCCTGCTCCACGATCTGCTGGAGGGGCGCTTCAAGCCCACCTATCTGTGGGGCGCCCTGCTGGCGGTGCTCGGGGCTGCCGTCATCCGCTTCGACGGCCTGACCGAAAGCTATGTGCTGGGATTTATGGTGGTGCAGGGGGCCAACCTCTGTTTCGCCCTGGGTCAAGTGGGCTACAAGGTACTGCTGGCACGGGAGGCGGAGCAACCGCCGCAACTGGCGGTGTTCGGCTGCTTCTATCTGGGAGCGCTGGTGATCGCATTGCCCGCCTGGTGGCTGCTGGGCAAGCCGCAATACCCAACGTCAGGGTTGCAGTGGGGCATTCTGCTCTGGCTGGGGGTGGGTGCCTCCGGCCTAGGCTACTTCCTCTGGAACAAGGGGGCGACACTGGTCACCAGCGGGGTGCTGGCCATCATGAACAATGCGCTCATTCCGGCCGGCTTGCTGGTCAATCTGCTGCTCTGGGGCAAGGATACCGACCTGACCCGACTAACCATCGGCGGCCTGCTGATGCTGGCCTCGCTCTGGGTCTGCCAGCGTGACAAGCGCGGCCAACCTTGACCTCACTCAGCCGACGACGGTGTTGTGCTCCCGTCTGGCCTGACTGTGACAGCTGGCCAGCCGGGCCAGCAGATGATCGAGCTGCTCGCCAGCCTGACTCTGCACCAACCCGATGCTGACGGTGACCGGCCGCTGTGACAGCAGGCTGGCATCGGCAATCTCGAGGCGCAGCCGCTCGGCGATCTCCAGCGCACTCATCCGCTCGGTCTGGGAGAGCATCAGGATAAAACCGTCCTCATCCCAGCGGGCAAAGGGATCTTCCCGCCGCAGTTCGTGGCGTACGATACGCGCCAGCTTGGCCAGCATGGCGTCGCAAGCCGCTTCGCCAAACAGTTGCTGGATTTTGGCCATGTGATCGACCGAAAACTGCAGCAGACTGAAAGTGCCACTCTCGGTCGCCAGCCGCTCCTCCAGCAGTTGCTCGAAACGGCCACGGCTCTCCAGACCGGTCAGCGGATCGGTGCCATGTCGCTCCTCCACCAGCACGGCAGCGGGATCGAGGTGACGGACGACCCCCAGCAGATAACCCCGCTCATCGCGACGCATCCGCTCTTCCAGCCGGATGTAGTGACCGTGATGATGCAGAATGCGGTATTCGAGGCGCAGACCGCTGCTGCGGCCGCTCTGGCAGGCGAGCAGGGCATCCTCCAGCCGGGCAACATCGTCGGGATGAACCCGATCCAGCCAGCCGAGATCATCCGGCCAGCACTCTCCCAATCCCAACAGGCGCAGGCAGGAGGGATCACGCTGCAGTCCGTGTTGGGCTGACCAGCTCCAGATCCCCGCCTCCAGCAGCGCCATGGCATCAGACAGCAGACCCGGATCAAGCCGGGCAGTCACATCGACCAAAGGTGTCTTGAGCATTTCCATGGGGCGCCTCGAAACAGGATCTGAATACCTGCTCAATAAGTAACATTGGCGTTCACGCCGAGCAACAGGGTCAGATCGCTTTTCCCTGATACCCGTTCATCAAGGTCTGCCAGTTCTCCGGTACGAAGTGGAAACTGGTATGCAGTTGAGACTCTTTATTGAATGAACGGAGCAAGCGTTCCAGATTGGCCTTCTGCCATTCGCCGGGGGAGCGGATCGCACCCTTGTCAAAATCGATCACCCACACCTTGCCCTCTTTATCGAGCAGCAGGTTGTGGCTGTTGAGATCGGCGTGATAGACCCCGGCATCGTGCAGCTGACGCACTGTCTGACCTATCTTGTGCCACACCTCGGTCGCCACCGGCCCCTGCTTGAGCAACGCCACCATATCCTTGGCACCGCGAATTCGCTCGATCAGGATATCGGCACGATAGAAGGGTCCCTGTTTGACCATGCGGGCACCAAACGGACGCGGCACCGGCAGCCCCAGCTCGCACAGCTTGGCCAGCAGGGTGTATTCGGCCATGGCGCGGCTCGACTCGACCCCTTCGAACCAGAAGCGATCCCGCACCACCTTGCCCACCATGCCGCCGCGATAGTAGTGGCGCAGCACCAGATGGCGGGACTCATCCTTGACGAACCAGGTCACCCCCCGCCCGATGGAGGTTCCCACCACCTGACGGTTGTTCTGCCACCAGGCAGGATCGAATAACTGGGGAGAGGGGTCGCGAAAGGCCCCTTCGGCATACCAGCAGATCTGGTTGTGTTCGGTCTGTACTCGCATCGTGGAGATCCCGCTCGGTGGGTCATGGATCGCAATTTTTCAATTGGCGATGAGGCTGCCGCTCTGGCATGCCCGCAATAGTGGCCTTTAATCAACGACGTGCAGAGACAGGTCATGGCGCTGGGCCCGGCCTATCCTGGCTGACGATTGTGCGCAATTTTACAATCCACAGGGGAGTTTGCATAATGCCATCCACCCTTTTTGCCAGCCGTGCGCCACAACATGCCGCTATTTCAAACGCCCCCCTCCTCCATCTGCATCCTGCGGCTCTCCGCCATCGGGGATTGCTGCCACGCACTGGCGCTGGTGCGCGTCATCCAGCGGGAGTGGCCACAGACCCGTATCACCTGGATCACCGGCAAAATCGAGGCAACCCTGTTTGCCGATCTGCCCGGCGTCGAGGTGATCCCCTTCGACAAGAGCAAGGGGTGGCGCGGCTATCGCGATCTCTGGCAGACCCTCAAGGGGCGCAAATTCGATGCCCTGCTCCACCTGCAGGCGGCGATGCGGGCCAGCATCGCCACCCTCGGCATCAAGGCCAAGGTCAAACTCGGGTTTGATCGGGAGCGGGCCAACGACGGCCAGTGGCTGTTCACCAACCACAAGGTGCCTTCGCCTGCCTCTCCCCATGTGCTGGACGGTTTCCTCGCTTTCGCCAAAGAGCTCGGCATCAAGGATCTGACCCCGGACTGGCAACTGCCCATCAGCGCCGATCATCAGGCGTGGGCAAGGGAGAAGATTGGCGGCAAACCGACTCTGCTTATCTGCGCAGCCGCCAGCAAGGCATTCAAAAACTGGACGGCCGCAGGCTATGCCGCGCTGGCAGATCACGCCGCCAACAAGGGCTTTCAGGTCTATCTCTGTGGCGGGCCTGCCAAACTGGAGCGGGACCTGGCTGCCGAGATCCAGCGCTTAAGCCAGAGCAAACCGGTCGATCTGGTGGGGCAGACCAACCTCAAGCAACTGCTGGCGCTGATTGGTGAGGCGAGTCTGGTGCTGGCCCCCGATACCGGCCCCACCCATATGGCCACCATAGTGGGCACGCCGGTGATCGGTCTCTATGCCCACCACAATCCGGCCCGCACCGGCCCCTATCTGTGCCGCGACTACGTGGTCAGCGTCTATCAGGAGCTGGTCGAACAGGAGACCGGCAAGCCGCTGGCCGAATTGAGCTGGCGCACCCGTCTCAAAGACCCGGAGGCCATGCGAAAAATCACCAGCGAGCAGGTGATCACCGCCTTCGACCGCCTCTGTGCAGATCGTCAACTGCCGTAATGACAGGGCACCTCGGGAATTCCGAGCCATCAGGCAGGGATAACCTGATAGCCTCTGCCCTCAGCCAAAGGCACAATGCAGGCTGATGTGGGTTACGCTCCCGCAGCAAGCTACGAATACTTTGATCGGCTGGAATATGATTCCGGCCGTTTTTTTATTCGCCGCATTCTGGTAAAATTCGCCGCCTTTACATCCCCCTGACTCAAGAATTTTCCGCGTTTTGCGTTTGGCTGTCTCCCTTTCGGGCACAAGACGGCGGTCTCTGCTACAACCAAAACAGCGGTTTCGATTAAAGGTAATAATATGGCGCAACAAGGCACACTCTATATCATCTCTTCTCCGAGCGGCGCGGGTAAATCCAGTCTGCTCAATGCCTTGCTGACCAACCACAATCAAGCTGGCAAGATGCAGCTATCGGTTTCCCACACCACTCGCGCCACCCGCCCGGGCGAAGAGCACGGCGTACACTACCACTTCGTTCAGGTGGAAGAGTTCAAGGCGCTGATCGAGCGTGGTGATTTTCTGGAATGGGCCGAAGTGTTCGGCAACTACTACGGCACCTCCCGCGCCGCCATCGAAGCCTGTCTGGCCAAAGGGATCGACGTATTCCTCGACATCGACTGGCAGGGTGCCCGCCAGATCCGCGAGCAGATGCCGACCAAATCCATTTTCATCCTGCCCCCCAGCCGCGAAGAGCTGGAACGCCGCCTGATTGGGCGCGGTCAGGACAGCGCCGAAGTGATCGCCGGCCGGATGGCGAAAGCCATTGCCGAAATGGTGCACTACGACGAGTATGACTATGTCATTATCAATGAAGACTTCGAGCAGGCGCTGTTCCAGCTCAGGTCCATTATTGAGTGCCAACGGCTGGAGATGCGTCACCAGCAACAGGCTCAAAAAAACTTGCTGCAACAGCTACTGGCAGAGTAAGCCAAAAACAAGTAAACTTTTGCGTCATTTTTAAACACTGCTTTTCTAAATACAGAAAGCCCAAACACTGGAGTCCTGCATGGCACGCGTTACTGTAGAAGATGCTGTAAAACAGGTAGGTAACCGTTTTGACCTGGTGCTGGTCGCCGCGCGCCGCGCTCGTCAAATCGCGGTACAAGGCAAAGATCCCCTGGTTGAAGAAGAGAACGACAAGCCGACCGTGATCGCCCTGCGTGAGATCGAACTGGGTCTGGTGAACAATCAAGTGATGGACACCCAGGACCGCTACGAACAGCAAGAGCAGGAAGCCGCCGAGCTGGCTGCCGTTGCTGCCATCGCCGAAGGCCGCGGTTAAGTTATTCCTCCGGTTGGCACCCGCCCGGGTGCCGACTGTTCATCCCCATTTACAACCGCTCGAAAACCTCGCAAACTCAGGGCTATACCCTCAATTCCACGAATTGCCGTTTCACCGCTGCGGGGACTGTCTTGTATTTATTTGAAAACCTTAAAGAAATAGCCAGTTCCTACCTGCCGCCAGAGCAGGTTGAGAAGCTCAAGCAAGCCTATGTGGTGGCCCGTGATGCCCACCAGGGTCAGATGCGTTCCAGTGGCGAACCCTATATTACCCACCCTGTTGCCGTTGCCCGGATCCTGGGTGACATGCGCCTCGACCATGAAACCCTGATGGCCGCCGTGTTGCACGACGTCATCGAAGACACCTCTGTCACCAAGGCCGATCTGGCCGAGCAGTTTGGCAATGCGGTTGCAGAACTGGTGGCCGGGGTCTCCAAGCTCGACAAGCTGAAGTTTCGCGATCGCAAAGAGGCGCAGGCCGAGAACTTCCGCAAGATGGTGATGGCAATGACCCAGGATATCCGGGTCATTCTGATCAAGCTGGCCGACCGCACTCACAACATGCGCACGCTAGGCTCGCTGCGCCCTGACAAGCGCCGCCGCATCGCCCGGGAAACCCTCGAAATCTTCGCCCCCATCGCCAACCGCCTCGGTATTCACACCATGAAGAACGAGCTGGAAGAGCTGGGTTTCGAGGCGCTCTATCCCATGCGATCCCGCGTGTTGCGCGAATCGGTGCGCCGCGCTCGTGGCAATCGCCGCGAGATCATCGACTCCATCCAGAGCGAAATCAGCGGTCGCCTGAAAGAGGCAGGGATCGAGCATCAGGTCAGTGGCCGCGAGAAGAATCTGTTCTCCATCTACAACAAGATGGAGAAAAAAGAGCTGCAATTTCATGAGGTAATGGATATCTACGCCTTTCGTGTCAAGGTGAAGGACATAGATACCTGTTACCGGGTGCTGGGACAGATGCACAGCCTCTACAAGCCGCGCCCCGGCCGCTTCAAGGATTACATCGCCATCCCCAAGACCAACGGCTACCAGTCGCTGCACACCTCTCTGGTGGGGCCGCACGGGGTACCGGTCGAGGTGCAGATCCGCACCGAGTTCATGGACCAGATGGCCGACAAAGGGGTTGCCGCCCACTGGGCCTACAAGCAGGATGGCGACAGCTCGGGCACCACTGCCCAGATCCGCGCCCAGCGCTGGATGCAGAGCCTGCTGGAATTGCAACAGAGCGCCGGCAGCTCGTTTGAATTTATCGAAGGGGTCAAGACCGACCTCTTCCCCGACGAGATCTACGTGTTCACGCCGGAAGGACGCATCATGGAGCTGCCCGCTGGCGCCACGCCGGTGGACTTCGCCTACACGGTGCACACCGATATCGGCCATGCCTGCGTCGGTTCGCGGGTCGACCGCCACCCCTACCCGCTCAGCAGCCCGCTGCACTCGGGCCAGACGGTGGAGATCATCACGGCGCCGGGCGCTCGCCCCAACGCGGCCTGGCTCAACTTCGTGGTGACCACCAAGGCACGATCCAAAATCCGCCAGTTCCTCAAGAACCTGCGCACCGAAGAGTCGGTGGTGCTGGGTCGCCGCCTGCTCAACCATGCGCTGGGCGCCAAGAATATCGAAGACATCCCCGAGCCGCGCATCAAGCAGGTGCTGGCCGATACCAAGCATGAGAACCTGCAGGGGCTGCTGGCCGATGTGGGCCTCGGCAACGCCATGAGTGTCATGGTGGCGCGCCGCATGCTGGGGGATGAACTGCCGCCGGAAGAGCAACCCAAGTCCAGCAGCAAGAAGATGCCGATCAAGGGTGCCGACGGCATGCTGGTCACCTTCGCCAACTGCTGCCGTCCGATCCCGGGGGATGCCATCATCGCCCACATCAGCCCGGGCAAGGGTCTGGTGATTCACCAGGAAGCCTGCCGCAACATCAAGGGCTACAGCAAGGAGCCGGACAAGTACCTGCCGGTGCAGTGGGAAGTGGACAAGGAGCAGGAACAGGAGTTCCGCACCGGCATCAGCATCGAGATCGTCAACCATCAGGGTGCGCTGGCCGAGCTGGCCAACGTGATTGCCGCCACCGGCGCCAACATTCACGCCATCAGCACCGAAGAGAAGGATGGCCGGGTCTATCAGGTCAGCCTGCTCATCACCACCAAGAGCCGCATCCACCTGGCCAACATCATGCGCAAGATCCGCGTGATGCCCAACGTGCTCAAGGTGAGCCGACAGAAGAACTGAACACAGGCGGCGCAAGCCGCCTGCTGCTTTTATAGAGACAAGCCATGACCCCCGAACGCTTCAAGCGCATCACCGACATGCTGGCCCAGCGTCAGCTCGATTTGACCGTCTGCATGGAAGAGGTCCATAAACCTCACAATCTGGCCGCCATCGTGCGTACCGCCGATGCCATCGGCATCCACCGGGTACACGCCGTCTGGCCCAAAACCTGGATCCACAAACGCAAAGGCACCGCCCGCGGCAGCCAGAACTGGGTGGATGTAAAACTGCACCCGGATATCGGCACAGCCGTTGCCGAGCTGAAAGCTTCAGGCATGCAGATCCTGGCAACCCACCTCTCCGACAGCTCCGTCGATTTTCGCGCTATCGACTACACCAAACCGACCGCCATTCTGGTGGGTCAGGAGAAGCACGGCATCGGTGAAGAGGCGCTGGCCCTGGCCGATCACCATATCGTCATCCCCATGGTGGGCATGGTGCAGTCCCTCAACGTCTCGGTGGCTGCCGCCGCCATCCTCTACGAGGCACAACGCCAGCGCGAGCTGGCCGGCTGCTATCAACGCGGCTGCCCGCTCACGCTGGAGGAGCAGAACAGCATCCTGTTCGAGGGGGGTTATCCTATCTATGCCCAGCTCTGCAAAGAGAAAGAGATGCCCTACCCCCAGCTCGGCCCGGCCGGTGAAATTCTGGCAGACGAAGAGTGGTGGCAACGGATGCAGCTGACCCGCAAAGGGTGGGCAAAGCAGAGCGAGCAGGACAATCCGCAGGAGGAGTGATGGAGAACCCTTTTGGCAGCTGGCTGGAATCGCAAATCATCCGGGATCACCTGACCAACCCGAACATAGAGGCCGGCGACTACAGCTACTACTCCGGCTACTACCACGGTAAGCCGTTCGAGGATCACTGCGTCCGTTACCTGCTCGGCGATGGCTCGACCCGCGACACCTGGGAGAGCGGCCTCTGGGGCGAGGTGGACCGGCTGATCATCGGCAAGTTCTGCTCCATCGGCTCGGGCGCCACCTTCATGCTGGCGGGCAATCAGGGCCACCGGCTGGATTGGGTCTCCACCTTCCCGTTCAATCCCGACACCTTTGGCGAAGGGGCCCGCAGCGGCTTTCTGCGCAAGGGGGACACCCGGATTGGCAACGATGTCTGGATCGGCTCGGAAGCGATGATCATGCCCGGCATCACCATAGGTGATGGCGCCGTCATCGCCACCCGCGCCGTGGTGACCAAAGATGTGGCCCCTTACACCATAGTCGGCGGCAACCCGGCCCAACCGATCCGCCGTCGCTTCAGCGATGAGCAGATCCTCATGCTGCAAGAGATGCAGTGGTGGGACTGGCCCTTGCCCCGCTTGCAAGCCAGCATGGCGCTACTCTGCTCGGGGGATATCGCCGCCCTTTATCACCATTGGCAACAGGAGTGTGCCTGATGAACCCCCTCTCTCTTTCCCTGTTGGCCCTGACCCTGTTTTCTGCCGGAGCCCTTGCCGTGACCAATACCTATCAGCTCACCAGCGAAGCCGATGTACCCAGCCTCTACCAGCAAACCCTACCCGACTTCTGGCGCCAGCATGCGGTTGAAGGAGAGTTCAAGGGCAAGGACGGGGTGACCATCCGCTATGCCGCGCTGCGGCAGGAGAAGGTTGATCGCGCCATCCTGATCGTCAATGGCCGGGTCGAAAGCTACCTCAAGTATCAGGAGCTGGCGTGGGATCTCTGGCGTCAGGGCTACAGCCTCTATCTCATCGACCATCGTGGTCAGGGGATGTCCGACCGGATGCTGAATGACCCGCAGAAGGGATATGTCGACCAGTTCGACGATTATGTGGTCGATCTCAAGCAGTTTCACGACCAGATCATCATGGCGGACCAGCCTGCCAAGCTGTTCCTGCTGGCCCACTCCATGGGCGGCGCCATCTCGGCCCGCTATCTGGAACGCTGGCCCGATGATATCAAGGCGGCCGTGCTCTCCTCCCCCATGCTGGGCATCAATCTCGGCGGTCTGCCCAAGTGGCTGGCCAAGGGATTGGCGAGCACCATAGGCACGGTCGGCGGCTGGCTTGGCGAGCCTCCCTACGGCCCCGGTCAGGGCGCCTATCAGGATCACGGCTTTGCCGACAACGAGCTGACTCACAGTCAGTCCCGCTATCAGGCGTTTCGCCAAATCTACGAGCAGCACCCGCAGATCAAGCTGGGTGGTGCTACCGCGCACTGGATTTATCAGGGGATCACCGGTGCCGATGCCGCCATCGCCGATGCGGGCGCTATCAAAACCCCGCTGCTGGTGCTGCAGGCTGGCAGCGACAGCGTGGTAGACAATGCCGCGCAGGATCGCTTCTGCACCATTGCCAAGTGTGAAGGGGGCAAACCGCTGCGCATCGAGGGTGCCTGGCACGAGCTGTTTATCGAATCCGACGACAAGCGCCAGCCCGCCCTGACCACGATGGTCGACTTTTTCGCCCGCTTCTGAGCTGGCTATTTTTTGTAACCCTAAATAAATGGGGTGACAGTGCGGGCTAAGGTAAACTGCCCCTGTTTTCAATCGATGCCGAGGTAATGATGTTCAAGGTAGTTGTATCCGATCTCGATGGCACTCTGCTCAACAAGCAGCACCAGATCTCTCCCCGTACCCGGGATACCCTGCACCGCCTGGTAGAACAAGGTGTGAAATTCGTGGTCGCCACCGGCCGTCATCACGTTGACGTACGCAGCTTCCGCGATGCGCTGGGGATGGACATCTACCTCATTACCTCCAATGGCGCCGTGGTCCATGACAAACAGGATCAGCTGATTTTCAACCAGCCGCTGCCGACCGAGATCGCCGCCGAACTGATTGCGCTGGAGCGCGACCCCTCTATCCACCTAAATGTCTATCAGGGTGATGACTGGGTGGTGGAAGAGGAGCTGCCCTGGCTGCTGCAGTTCCACGACGAGTCAGGGTTCACCTACCGTCTGGTCGATGACCTGAAACAGGAACCGAAAGAGCAGATCAACAAGGTGTTCTACATCGGCGACCACGAGAAGCTGCTGAAAATCGAGGCACACCTCAACCAGCGCTATGGCGATCAGCTCAACGTCACTTTCTCCCTGCCGGACTGCCTCGAAGTGATGCACGCCGGGGTGCATAAGGGCAATGCTGTGCGTGCCGTGCTGGAGCAGAACGGGTTCGATATGTCCGAGGCGATCGCCTTCGGGGATGGCATGAACGACTTCGAGATGTTGACCATGGTGGGACGCGGTATCGTGATGGGCAACGCCCATGACCGCCTGAAAATGGCGCTGCCGGAGTATGAGCAGACCCTCACCTCCGACGAAGATGGCGTCGCCGTCTATCTGGAGAAGCTGTTCGAGCTGGAGAGCGTCAGCGCCGCCTGATCCTCTTCATCCCGACATTCGATTCAACAAAGCCTCACCATGTGAGGCTTTGTTTTTTCAGGGTTTCCAGCCAGGGATTGGGCCGCTGCCAGCTGAAGCTCTGGTTTGCGCCACCGTAACATTCGGCCAGCCGCAGCGGCGTGCCGGGGGTATGGCGTCGCCCGGCCACATCGAGGCAGCGGGAGACCTTGCTATTGAACAGCTTGTCTTTCTGCCACTCCCACTGCGCCTGACCGTCACAGGGGGCCAGCATCACTTCGCTGTCGTTTTTAGCTTGCAAACAGAGATCCTGCAGGCGCAACTCACCCAGATCCCACTCGAACAGTTGATCGTCTTTTCCGCTGCAAGGTTGTGCCAACACCTTCTGTCGGGATACTGCGACACAAAAGCCGCCGCTGGTCAGCAAGGGAGAGATCACCCGATCTTCCGACGGTCTCGAAGCGATTGAGTCCATAATTTCATCGGTTGATAGCGGCTTGATGGTACACCCCCCCAGCAGCAAGGCAGCCAGCAGGGCAGGAGAGCAAGCAAAGGAAATTTTGTTATTCATGGAAAAATGCCTGAAATGGGCCGATGACATCCGGTTGTCAGTGACTCGAGGCTGAAGCATAACCGAAAGGCGGGGCGCGCTGCCCAAATAGAGTGTAAACAGACGTAACAGGGAGAGAGTACTGGCACGGCGGAGGCCGGAAAGCAAAAAACCCCGCCGAAGCGAGGTTTTTCTAAATGTGGTCGGTGATAAAGGATTCGAACCTTTGACCCTCTGGTCCCAAACCAGATGCGCTACCGGACTGCGCTAATCACCGAGGCTATTTCTTTCAAAATAGTTTACTTCAAAAAAACAAAGACGACCTGATGGCCATCCTCGTCATGCAGCAAGTATGGTGCGAAGAGAGGGACTCGAACCCTCACACCCGGGGGGCACTAACACCTGAAGCTAGCGCGTCTACCAATTCCGCCACCTTCGCGTACCTGACAAGCTGTAAAATGGGGTGGCTGATGGGGCTCGAACCCACGACAACCGGAATCACAATCCGGGACTCTACCAACTGAGCTACAGCCACCACAGCTGTTTTCGTTCCACAACAACGCCCGTTTAACCGACGCACTTTTGATGGTGCGCCCGACAGGATTCGAACCTGTGACCTCTGCCTCCGGAGGGCAGCGCTCTATCCAGCTGAGCTACGGGCGCTACGCTGTCGAACGGGGCGCATTATTAATGATGGTTGCTGGTTTGTCTACACTTTTCTGTCACCGAAACACTGTTCGTTGCTTTTTCAAGCACATTGCGCACTTTTCTTCCACTATTCCCCTGCTGCCAGCCGAAAAGGGGCAGATCGCTGTCACAAATCACCTTGCTGCCTTGACTTGATTTGATGCCCATCTAGAATGAATGAACGTTCATTCAATCGAAAGTCACACTGATGATTCTGGATAAAAAAGAGAGCATCTTCAACGCGGCCCATGAGGTGCTGGGTGAACGGGGTTTTCATGGTCTGTCGATTGCAGAAGTCGCCAAGAAGGCCAATGTTGCCACCGGCACCATCTATCGCTACTTCGGCGACAAGGATGATCTGATCCGGCAACTGCACCAGCACACTATCTTGCAGTGTGTGCCCATGGTCATGGCCGATGTAGCAATCGATAAAGTTTCATTTCAACAATTTCGCCAATTATGGCTCAATATTCATGCCATTTTTGTTAACGAACCCAACGCTATCCGGTGCAAATTGCAGTACGAGAGCTCTCCGCTAGGGGCAGAATTGGAGACCAATCCTGTCATTCTGGCCGCCTGGGAGCCTCTGGACCGATTTTTTGAACAGGGCGTTGAACAAGGATTGTTTATTGATTTACCGATACGGGCACTCCAGGTGTTGAGTCTGGACAGTGTCATGCATCTGGCCCTGCAGTGCAGGGTGCACAACATCACGCTGACCGAATCGCAGTTGGAAACCGCGATCCGGGCCAGCTGGAATGCCATTTTATCCCCCAATCTTTCCACCTCAGGAGCCTGTTCATGAAAAAGTGGATGGCCATTATGTTGCTGATAGCGATCGCCTTGTTTGGCAGCGTCATCGGCTTCAATTTGTTCAAACAGAAGATGATTGCCCAATACATGGCCAACCGGCCGGAACCCGAGTTCCCCGTCACCGCCATGGTGACCAAGGCGCAGGATTGGGTACCGACCATCGAAGCGATCGGCTTCATCGAGCCGAATCAGGGGGTGACCCTCTCCACCGAACTGGCTGGCACCATTGATGCCATCACCTTTGAGTCGGGCAAACCGGTCAAGGCTGACCAACTGCTGCTGAGCCTGGACTCCACCGTGGAGAAGGCCAATCTGCGCGCCTCCCAGGCCAAGCTGCCAGCGGCAAAAGCCAAATTCGAACGCTTCCAGAACCTCTACAAGACCAGCTCCATCTCCAAAGAGCAGCTGGATGAAGCCGAAGCGGCCTATCGCTCGCTGGAAGCGGATATCGAGAGTCTGAAGGCGACCATTGCCCGTCGTGAAGTGCGCGCGCCCTTTAGCGGCGTGGTCGGCCTGCGCAATGTGTTCCTTGGCCAGTATCTGCAACCAGGCACAGATATCGTGCGCTTGGAAGATACCAGCGTGATGCGTCTGCGCTTCACCGTGCCCCAGACCGATATCTCCAAAATCAAGCTGGGCCAGACCATCAAGATCAATGTGGATGCCTATCCGCAAACCCAGTTTGACGGCCATATCACCGCCATCGAGCCTGCGGTCAACTTCCAGAGCGGCCTGATCCAGGTACAGGCAGACATTCCGAACAACGACGGTCAGCTCCGTTCCGGTATGTTCGCCCGCGCCAGCATCATTCTGCCGACGGTGAAAGATCAGATCGTGATCCCGCAGACCGCTATCTCCTTCACCCTTTACGGTCAGAACGTCTATGTGCTCAAAGAGGGCGAAGAGACCGACAAAGAGGGTAACAAGGTGAAAGTGCTGCGAGCCAAGCAGGTTGTGGTCAAGGCGGGTGAGCGCCGTGGCAACGATGTGCATGTGCTCTCCGGCATCCAGGCCGGTGACCAGATCGTACTGTCGGGTCAGGTTCGCCTGAGCAACGACACCAAGGTGCATGTGGTCGAGAACGATGCCCTGGCCGTTCCGGCACAAACCCCGATGCTGTAAGCGCGGAGATCTGCGATGCGATTTACTGACATATTTATAAAACGGCCTGTGCTGGCGATCTCGCTCAGCTTCCTGATCGCCTTGCTGGGCTTTCAGGCCATCTTCAAGATGCAGGTACGGGAATACCCCGAGGTGACCAACACGGTGATCACCGTCAGCACTGGCTACTATGGCGCCAGTTCTGATCTGATCCAGGGGTTCATCACCCAGCCGCTGGAACAGGCGGTCGCGCAAGCCGACAACATCGACTTCATGACCTCCTCCAGCCAGCTGGGTAGCTCCACCATCACTGCATACATGAAGCTCAATACCGACCCCAACGCCGCGCTGTCCGACATCCTGGCGAAGGTGAACTCGGTGCGCTCTCAGTTGCCGAAAGAGGCGGAAGACCCCTCGGTCACCTCCTCCACCGGTTCAACCACGGCGGTGCTCTACCTCGGCTTTACCAGCCCGGAGCTCAACTCCAGCCAGATCACCGACTATCTGGAGCGGGTTATCAAGCCGCAGCTCTTTACTGTCGGCGGGGTCTCCAAGGTTGACCTCTACGGCGGTGTCGAGTTTGCCCTGCGGGTATGGCTGGATCCGGCCAAGATGGCGGCCTTCAACCTGACTGCCAGCGACGTGATGACGGTGCTCAACAGCAACAACTATCAGTCCGCGACAGGTCAGGCGACCGGTTACTTCACCCTGTTCAATGGCAATGCCGAGACCCAGGTCAAGGATGTCGACGAGCTGAAGCGACTGGTGGTGGCTACCCGCGACGGCAAGGTGATCCGTCTGGCGGACATCGCCAAGGTAACCCTCGAGAAGAGTCACGATGTCTATCGTGCCAGCGCCAATGGTCGCGAAGCCGTGGTCATGGCGGTCAACGCCGCCCCGACAGCCAACCCCATCAACATCGCCCGCGATGTGCTGGCACTGCTGCCGAGCCTTGAGCGCAATATGCCGAGCACCATGCGTCTCAACGTGATGTATGACTCCACCGTGGCGATCAACGAGTCCATCCACGAGGTTATCAAGACCATCCTGGAGGCAGCCGCCATCGTTCTGGTGGTCATCACCCTGTTCCTCGGCTCGTTCCGCGCGGTCATCATCCCGATCATCACCATTCCGCTCAGTCTTATCGGCGTGGTGATGATGATGGATATGTTCGGCTTCTCGATAAACCTGATGACCCTGCTGGCGATGGTGCTGGCGATCGGTCTGGTGGTGGATGACGCCATCGTGGTGCTGGAGAACGTCGACCGCCATATCAAAGAAGGTGAAGAGCCGTTCCGGGCCGCCATTATCGGTACCCGTGAAATTGCGGTGCCGGTTATCGCCATGACGGTCACCCTGGCGGCGGTATACGCACCTATCGCCCTGATGGGGGGTATCACCGGCTCCCTGTTCAAGGAGTTTGCCCTGACCCTGGCAGGTGCCGTGTTCGTCTCGGGCATCATCGCCCTGACCCTGTCACCGATGATGTGTTCCAAGATGCTCAAGGCCAACGAGCAACCGGGCAAATTCGAGAGCACGGTCCACCACCTGCTGGAACGGATGACCGATCGCTACGACAGCATGCTGCACGCCGTGATGAAAAAGCGCCCCGTCATCGTGGTGTTCGCCGTCATCGTGTTCGCCAGCCTGCCGTTGCTGTTCAAGTTCATCCCGAGCGAACTGGCACCGTCAGAGGACAAGGGGGTAATGGCCGTGCTGGGTACCGCACCGTCCAACGCCAACCTGGACTACATCGAAAACACCATGGCGGATGTGAACAAGATCCTGGACGAGCAGCCCGAGATCGCCTTCTCCCAGGTCTTCTCAGGGGTGTTCAACGCCAACCAGGCGTTCGGTATCGCCTCCATGGTGCCCTGGAGCCAACGTGAAGCGAGCCAGAAAGAGGTGCTGGATCGGGTCGCCAATCTGGTGAAAGACATCCCGGGTATGGCCATCACCACCTTCCAGTTCCCGGAACTGCCGGGAGCATCGAGTGGTCTGCCGATCCAGTTCGTCATCACCACCCCGAACAGCTTCGAAAGCCTGTTCCTGGTGGCCGGTGAAATTCTGGCCGCGGCGCAGAGTAACGGTCAGTTCGTCTATTCGGATCTCGATCTGAACTACGACTCCGCCACCATGAAGATCCGCATCGACAAGGACAAGGCGGGTGCCTACGGCATCACCATGCAGGATATCGGTATCACCATGGGCACCATGATGGCGGACGGTTACGTCAACCGTATCGACCTGGATGGCCGCTCCTACGAGGTGATCCCGCAGGTCGAGCGCAAATACCGTCTCAATCCGGAGTCCATCAAGGGCTACTACGTGCGGGCCGCAGATGGCAAGTCGATCCCGCTCGGCAGCCTGATCACCATTGAAGTGGTTGGCGAGCCCCGCGCCCTGCCCCACTTCAACCAGCTGAACTCCGCCACTATCGGTGCCGTTCCGGCTCCGGGTGTGGCCATGGGTGATGCGATCAACTGGTTCCAGACCACCGCCGACGAGAAGCTGCCGCAAGGCTATCGTTACGACTTCATGGGTGAAGCCCGTCAGTTCGTCACCGAAGGCAATGCGCTCTATGCCACCTTCGCGCTGGCACTGGCGATCATCTTCCTGGTGCTGGCGATCCAGTTCGAGTCGGTGCGTGACCCGCTGGTCATCATGGTCTCTGTACCGCTCGCCATCAGCGGGGCCTTGATTGCCTTGGCTTGGGGACTGGCGACCATGAACATCTACTCCCAGGTGGGCCTCATCACCCTGGTGGGTCTGATTACCAAGCACGGCATCCTGATCTGTGAAGTAGCGAAGGAAGAGCAGCTGCTGCGCGGCATGAACCGGATGGAAGCCGTGATGCAAGCCGCCAAGGTGCGTCTGCGTCCGATCCTGATGACCACCGCCGCCATGATTGCCGGTCTGATCCCGCTGCTCTACGCCGCAGGCGCCGGTGCAGCACAACGATTCAGCATCGGTATCGTCATCGTGGCAGGCCTTGCCATCGGTACCCTGTTCACCCTGTTCGTACTGCCGGTGATCTACACCTATCTGGCTTCCGAGCACAAACCCTTGCCGGTATTCGATGAAACCATTCCGCCCAAGGCAAACGGCGGACACTGATCATCAATCACTTGCCAAGGCCCCGATACGGGGCCTTTTTTATGGTTCGCAGGAAAGACGACATAAGTCCATGAAGCAGTTAAACTAAAAAACACAACATCCAGACCGCAAGGACGCCATGTCAGGACTCATCTCCAAGACCGCCGAGGCCGTAGGCCGCAACGGACTCTCATACCGCCTGCTCTCCTATATTCTGGTGTGTAGTACTGTATTGGCGATGATCATTACGGTGCTGCAACTCGCCTGGGATTACCGCAAGGATGTCGCCGTCATCGAAGACAGCATCGGCCAGATCGAAGCCTCCTTTTTGCAACCTATTGCCGCCAGCTTGTGGAACCTCGATGAGGAGCAGGTCAAAGTGCAGATCGAAGGGATCATGAACCTGCCCAACATGCAGTTTGTGATGGTCAAGGAGATGCTCGGCAACTCCGAAGTGCCACTGTTGACCCAGGGAGTAGAACGGGAAAGCTATGACATCTCCCAGGAGTTCAATCTCACCTATCAGGGGGAAATTGTCGGCAAGCTGTTTGTCGCCGCGTCGCTGGAGCAGATTTACCAGCGTCTGATTGAGAAGTCAGTGCTGATCATGGTCAGCCAGACCATCAAGACCCTGGTGGTCTCATTTTGTATCCTGATCATCATTTACTATCTGGTGGTCAGGCACATCAACCGCATCGCCAACTACGCCCAGAAGTTCAACCTCGATCGGCTCGACATGGCGCTGGAGCTGGAAGGCCGCCCGCAGCCGCGCAAGAAACCCGACGAACTGGATACCCTGGTATCCACCCTCAACCAGATGCGCACCCGGCTACGTGACGAGCTGGTCGCTCGTCATCAGGCGGTGGAACAGCTGCAACAGGAGCGGGATTTCTCCGCCACCCTGATCAACTCCGCCAACATGGTCATCTGCTGCATGGAACCAGACTTGACCATCGCAAGCATCAACCCGGCAGCCATACTGCTGACCGGCTACCACCAGCAGGAGCTGTTGCAACACAACTGGCTGGATCTCTTTGTCAGCCCGGCGCAACGGGAAGAGCTGAACGATATTCTGGCGGCGGAAGGTTCACTGGCGGACAAAGAGGTCATCATGCATGACCAGCAGGCCCACGAGCTGGTGCTGCAGTGGACCTTCGTACCCTTCTATGAAGGGCCGAACCTCAAGTACCAGATCGGCTTCGGCTACGACATCACCCAGCTGAAAAAGGTCGAGCGGGAGATAATCCAGCTCAACGAGCAGCTGGAAGGAAAAGTGGTGGAGCGTACCCGCAGCCTGAGCGAAGCCAACAACCAGCTGGGCAAGGCGTACGACGACCTGAAACAAGCCCAGCAAACCCTGGTGGAGTCGGAGAAGATGGCCTCCCTCGGCTCGCTGGTGGCCGGGGTGGCACACGAGATCAATACCCCAATCGGCATCAGTGTGACCGCCTCCTCCTACCTGCAGGAACGGGTTGCCGATTTCAAATCTCATATAGAGTCAAAACAGCTGTCGCGTTCCTATCTCAACGAGTTCACCGTCAACCTCGACGAGTCGATGCAGCTGCTGCAGAGCAACCTGCGGCGCGCCTCCGAGCTGATTGCCAGCTTCAAGCAGGTGGCGGTCGACCAGTCATCGGAAGCACGCTACAACTTCAGCCTCGCCGACAACCTCCATCAGGTGGTGGTCTCGCTTGGCCACAAACTGAAGAAGAGCCAGTGCGAAGTGGATATCCAGTGCGATCCCAAGCTGTCTATATTCTCCTTCCCGGGCAGTTTTACCCAGATCTACTCGAACCTGATCCTCAACTCCATCAACCACGGGTTCGACAACTGGGACAAACCGAAGAAGATCACCATCAAGGTGGAACAGCAGGGAGAGGAGCTGTTTATCGACTATTCGGACAATGGCCGCGGCATCCCGCCCGAAATCTTGCCGCGCATCTTCGATCCCTTCGTCACCTCCAAGCGGGGTCAGGGTGGCAGCGGTCTGGGCACCCACATCATCTACAACCTGGTGGTGCAACTGCTGAAAGGCCGTATCAGCTGTGCCAGCGAACCGGGCCAGGGCGCCCAGTTCCATATTCGCCTGCCGATCCAACATAACTGAGTGCTGGCTCTTGTGAGCCAGCCGCTTTATCCCCATCATGCTGTGATTGCATTCTTAATGAGCGGAGAACCTCGCAATGGCACAGCATTTTGACTATATCGCCATCGGCGGCGGCAGCGGCGGTATTGCTTCTGCCAACCGGGCTGCCATGTACGGTAAGAAAGTTGCCCTGATTGAAGCCAAAGAGTTGGGTGGAACCTGCGTCAACGTAGGCTGCGTACCGAAGAAGGCTATGTGGTATGCAGGCCAGATCGCCGATGCCCTGAAATATGGCGCCGACTACGGCTTTGACACCACCCTCAACCACTTCAACTGGGCCAAGCTGGTCGAGTCCCGCCAGGCCTACATCGGCCGCATTCACCAGTCCTATCAGAACGTGCTGGGCAAGAACCAGATCACCGTCATCAAGGGCTTCGCCCGCTTCGTCAGCAGCAACACCATCGAGGTCAATGGCGAGCACTACACGGCCGCTCACATTCTGATCGCTACCGGTGGCCGCCCGGAAATTCCGGCTATCCCGGGTGCCGAGCTGGGTATCGACTCCGACGGTTTCTTCGAATTGCAGGCACAACCGAAGCGGGTTGCCGTAGTGGGTGCTGGCTACATCGCAGTCGAGATCGCCGGGGTGATGCAGGCGCTCGGCTCAGAGACCCATCTGGTGGTGCGCAAGCACGCGCCGCTGCGCAACTTCGACCCCATGATCCACGAGACTCTGGTCGAAATCATGGCGCAGGAAGGGCCCAAGCTGCACACCCACGCCATTCCCAAAGCCGTGCTCAAGAACGCTGACAACAGCCTTACCCTGCAACTGGAAGATGGTCGCCACCTCACCGTCGACTGCCTGATCTGGGCCATCGGCCGAGTACCGGCTACCGACAACCTCAATCTGGCCGCCGCAGGCATCGCGCTGGACGAGAAGGGCTTTATCCCGACCGACAAGTTCCAGAACACTTCCGTCGCCAACATCTATGCAGTGGGTGACAACACGGGTCGCATCCAGCTCACCCCGGTGGCCGTCGCTGCGGGCCGTCGCCTCTCCGAGCGGCTGTTCAACAACAAGCCGAACGAACACCTCAACTACGATCTGGTGCCGACCGTGGTGTTCAGTCACCCGCCCATCGGCACCATAGGCATGACCGAACCGGAAGCCATCGCCGAATACGGCGAGGACCAGGTGAAGGTCTACCGCAGCCAGTTCACCGCCATGTACTCTGCACTGACCCAGCATCGCCAGCCCACCCGGATGAAGCTGGTCTGTGTCGGCCCGGAAGAGAAGGTGGTCGGTCTGCACGGTATCGGCTTTGCGATGGACGAGATCCTGCAAGGCTTCGGCGTCGCCATGAAGATGGGTGCCACCAAGGCGGACTTCGACAACTGCGTGGCTATCCATCCGACCAGCGCTGAAGAGTTCGTGACAATGCGATAGGTACGTTTGAAGTTGGCCTGTCACGAGCAGCCTGCTTCTACAGCCATGTAACCCCTTCCCCCAAACCCGGCTCAGGCCGGGTTTTTTGATCCCTCCTCGCTATTTCTCTCGCAAATCCGTCGTTCTTTACGCCGATTTTACGCCTGCCACATGGCGCTTTATGGCGCCTTTACGCCTGTTTTACATACCCTTTCCAGCGTCAATGACACCAACAGAGTCGATATGGTCTTACATCGGCTCTCGCAGCTAATTATCTCAATGGAGTCGATATGAATTGGCTATATCTGCTGCTCGTCCTCGCCTTGATGGCCTATCTGATGCGCGCACTCACGCGCAGTCACGAGTGAGGGACTACCTATATGCAGCAAGAAATTATCTACCCGGTGGCCAGCAAACTGCCGAGCCTCGTGAGCAATCCAATGCGTGCCCTGACGCACCGTGACCACGAGTGAGGAACTAGAACATGTGGCAAGAAATAATCTATCCGGTGGCCTTCGTGCTGCTGGTTCTGCTGCCGGCACCGCTGCTGGGCAACTACATCTACCGGGTATTTGAAGGCAAAATCCGCTGGTTGGCACCGGTCGAGCGCGCCACACTGGCTTGCTGTGGCACCGATGGGCGGGAGCAGGACTGGAAGTCCTACGCCCTCAGCCTGCTGGCCTTCAACGGCGCCGGTTTCGGTCTGCTGTTCCTGATCCTGATGGCGCAGGGGTTGCTGCCCCTCAACCCGCAACAACTGCCGGGTCTGAGCTGGCAACTCGCCTTCAACACCGCAGTCAGCTTTATGACCAACACCAACTGGCAAGCCTATTCCGGTGAGGCCAGCCTCTCCTACTTCAGCCAGATGGTGGGCCTGACCACCCAGAACTTCGTCTCCGCAGGGACGGGCGCAGCCGTCGCCATTGCCCTGTTCCGCGGTATCGCCCGTCAGCAGACCATCAACCTTGGCAACTTCTGGCAGGATCTGGTGCGCTTCTGCCTCTATGTGCTGCTGCCCATCGCGCTGATCATGGCGCTGGTGCTGGTATGGCAAGGGGTGCCGCAAAGCCTCTCCGCATATCTGCCGTTCCACGGTGTGGAGGGTCAGGAGCAGCTGCTGCCCCTCGGCCCGGCGGCCTCTCAGATCGCCATCAAGCAGCTGGGCTCCAACGGCGGCGGCTTCTTCGGCATCAACTCGGCACATCCGTTCGAGAACCCGACCGCCCTCTCCAACTGGCTGGAGATGGTCGCCCTGCTTACCATCGCCGCCGCCATGGTCTTTACTCTAGGCCGCTATGTGAAAGACATGGCCCACAGCCGCGCCATTCTCGGCGCCATGACCCTCATGCTGGTGCTGGGGCTCTTCGTCTCCCTCTCCCAGGAGCTGAAACCGGATCACGCCCTCGCCCAGCTCACCACTGACGCCAGCAACATGACTGGCAACTGGGAAGGCAAGGAGAGCCGCTTCGGCCCTGTGCTCTCCAGCATCTGGGAAGTGGCGACTACTGCCGCCTCCAACGGTGCCGTCAATGCCATGCACGACAGCTTTACTCCGCTCGGTGGCATGGTGGGCATGATCAATATGCTGCTGGGCGAGGTTATCTTCGGCGGCGTCGGCTCCGGTATTTACGGCATGATGCTGTTCGTGTTGCTGACCGTGTTCCTGTGCGGCCTGATGGTGGGACGTACCCCGACCTATCTGGGCAAACGGCTCGGTATCACCGAGATGAAGTGGGTGGTCGCCAGCATGCTGGTAATGCCGGTCGGTGTTTTGGTGATCGGTGGTGTCACCCTGCTGATGCCGGATGCCAGCACCATCATCGGCCATGATGGCCCGCACGGTCTGTCACGCCTCATCTATGCCTACGCCTCGGCTGCCGGCAACAACGGCTCCGCCTTCGCCGGTTTTGCCGCCGGTGACAACTGGCAGTGCATCGCCATCGGTCTGGCCATGCTGCTCGGTCGCTTCGGCTACATCATTCCGGTACTGGCCATTGCCGGTCAGCTGGCCCGCGCGCCCCGTCAGGAGACGAGCGAAGGGGACTTCCCCATCAGCGGCCCGCTGTTCGTTACCCTGCTGATCATCACCGTCCTGCTGATAGGTGGCCTATCCTTCCTGCCGGTACTGGCACTGGGCCCAGTGGCCGAACATCTGAGTCTGATCGGAGGTGCATTCTGATGAACCTGACCCTGTCGATCACCATCCGGATGCCAATGGCCAACTATCTGATGCTGGGAGCTTTCCAATGAGCAAGTCCACTGCAATGAGCACCGACACCATGTTGGTGAAGGGCAAAAAACAGAAATCACAAATCATCCAGGCAATGGTTGAGGCCCTCTATCGCTTCAATCCCAAGGCGCTGTTTGGCAGCCCTATCCTGTTTACCCTCTGGCTGGCCGCAGTCATGGCGACCGTGGAGTCCCTGCTGGGGCAGCCTTTCTCCGGCGTCGCCCCCTCGCTGGCCTGGCAGCTGACCGCCTGGCTCTGGCTTACTCTCTGGTTTGCCAACTTCGCGGAAACCCTGGCCGAGGGGCGCGGCAAGGCTCGCGCCGACAGCCTGAAAGCGGGCATGAGCCAGCTCAAGGCCCGTCGTGTGGCGAATGCCAAAGATGGTCAGGGCGAGTGGGTACCCGCCACCAGCCTGATGAAGGGGGATCTGGTGCTGGTACGCAGCGGCGAGATGATCCCGGCCGACGGCGAGGTGATCGCCGGCATCGCCTCGGTCAACGAGGCCGCCATCACAGGCGAATCCGCCCCCGTCATTCGCGAGTCGGGTACCGATCGCAGCGGTGTAACCGGCAATACCACCGTCGTTTCAGACGAGATCTGGGTGCGCGTCAGCAACAATCCGGGCGAAAGCACGCTGGATCGGATGATCGCACTGGTGGAAGGGGCCAAGCGCCAGAAGACCCCCAACGAGATGGCGCTCGACGCCCTGCTGGTGGGCCTGACCCTGATCTTCCTGTTGGTGGTCGCCACCCTGCCCTGGTTCCTCGACTACAACGGCACCCAGGTCCCGCGCCTCTACCTGATTGCCCTCTTTATCACCCTGATCCCGACCACCATTGGTGGCCTGCTCTCCGCCATCGGTATTGCCGGTATGGATCGATTGGTGAAACTGAACGTCATAGCCAAGTCTGGCCGTGCCGTCGAAGCGGCCGGTGACGTGCGCACCCTGCTGCTGGACAAGACCGGCACCATCACCTTCGGTAACCGGATGGCCGACGAGTTGATCCCGGCACCGGGTGTCGACCCTGCCCTGCTGGCACAAGCGGCCATGCTGGCCTCGCTGGGTGACAACACCCCGGAGGGCAAATCCATCTTGACTCTGGCCAGCAAGAGCATGGCCAAGCCGAGTCAGCTGGAGAGCGACAAGGTGATCCCCTTCAGCGCCGAAACCCGGCTGAGCGGACTGGATCGCAACGGTCATCAATATCGCAAGGGGGCGGTAGATGCCGTGCTGAACTACCTCAGCCTCGACCGCAAGGCGGTACCTGAGCTGGTGCTCAAGTCAGTCGACAGCATCGCCCGTCAGGGTGGGACTCCGCTGCTGGTCTGCACTCAGGAGAAACTGCTGGGGGTGGTCTACCTCAAGGACATCATCAAGCCCGGAATCAAAGCCCGCTTCCAGATCCTGCGCCATATGGGGATCCGTACCGTGATGATCACCGGCGACAACCCGAAAACCGCCGCCGCCATCGCCGCCGAAGCCGGGGTGGATGACTTCATCGCCGAAGCAACGCCGGAGAAAAAGCTCGCCTATATCCGGCAGGAGCAGGCCGATGGCCGTCTGGTTGCCATGTGCGGCGACGGTGCCAACGACGCGCCCGCGCTGGCACAGGCTGACGTGGGGCTGGCCATGAACGAGGGTACCCAGGCCGCCAAGGAGGCGGGCAATCTGGTGGATCTCGACTCCAACCCCACCAAGCTGCTGGATGTGGTGCTGGTCGGCAAACAGCTGCTGGTGACCCGTGGCGCCCTGACCACCTTCTCCATCGCCAACGACGTGGCCAAGTACTTTGCCATCCTGCCAGCCCTGTTCATCGCCGCCTACCCGCAACTGGGGGCACTGAACCTGATGCAGCTGGGCAGCCCGCAGAGCGCCATCCTGTCGGCCATCATCTTCAACGCCCTGATCATTGTGGCGCTGGTGCCGCTGGCACTGCGTGGTGTCGACCTGAAAGGCTCGGCCGCCAGCCTGCTGCGCCGCAACCTGCTGATCTACGGTGTCGGCGGCCTGCTGGTGCCGTTTATCGGCATCAAGCTGATCGATCTGGTCATTACCGGCCTGGGTCTGGTGTAACGACATAACCGGGATGCGGGTCAGACCCGCATCCCCAACCATCCTTTTGGAGCAAGAGAATCATGATAGCAATCAGAACCCTGTTGACCCTGACCCTGCTGCTGGGCGTGGGTTATCCGCTGGCGGTGACCGGGCTGGCCCAACTGCTGTTCCCCTGGCAGGCCAACGGCAGCCAGCTGACCGACAGCAAGCAGCAACTGATCGGCAGCGCCCTGCTGGGGCAGAAATTCGAGCGGGCTGACTACTTCCATCCCCGTCCCTCCGCCAGCGATTTCAACACCATAGGCGGCAGCGCCAGCAATCTGGGGATGAGCTCACCGCTGCGGGCAGAGTTTGCTGAACAGGCCGCCAAGGCACAGCCGGGAACCAGCTCCCCCGCCATGCTGACCCGCTCCGCCTCCGGCCTCGATCCCCACCTGCCGCTGGATGCGGTACTGGCTCAGGTCGACCGCGTCGCCAAAGAACGTGGACTGGATCCCGCCCAACTGACGGAGCAGGTCAAGTCGGCCACACAAGCTGGTATCCTTGGCCCGCAGGTGGTCAACATTCTCCAGCTGAATCTGCAACTGGATCATCAAAAGGGCGCCTGATGGTGCCCATTCCGGTTTGGTGATGACCTCGATTTTCGCAACGGGCGGTTGGCTCGATAGGGATAACAATGGCTGATGTAGCAAGCGCTGACGCCCTGCTGACAAGTTTGATGCAGGAGCATGGGGATGCGTGATGAGGTAAGGGCCGACGCCCTGCTGGCGAGCCTGGAACAGGAGCACAAGGGCAAGCTGAAGGTGTTTCTCGGGGCCGCTCCCGGCGTCGGCAAGACCTACGCCATGCTGCAGGCGGTGCGGGAGCAGGCCAAAGAGGGGGTAGACATCCTGATCGGCGTGGTGGAGACCCACGGCCGGCAGGAGACCCTGGCTCTGCTCGACAAGCTCGCCATCATGCCGCGCAAGATCCACATGCACCGCCAGCAGCGACTGGAGGAGATGGATCTCGACGGCCTGCTCGCCCGCAAACCGGCCATCGCCGTGGTGGACGAACTGGCACACAGCAACGCCCCCGGCAGCCGCCACGAGAAGCGTTGGCAGGATGTAGAGGAGCTGCTCAACGCCGGGATCGACGTCTACAGCACCCTCAACGTGCAGCATCTGGAGAGTCTCAACGATCTGGTGTGGCAGCTGACCGGGGTCAGGGTGAAAGAGACCCTGCCCGATCAGGTGCTGCTGGAAGCCGACAGTCTGGTGCTGATCGACCTGCCCCCCAAGGAGCTGCTCGGCCGCCTCAAGGAGGGCAAGGTCTATGTGCCCCATCAGGCCAAGGCTGCCCTGCAATCCTTCTTCTCCCTCAACAACCTCACCGCATTGCGGGAGCTGGCGATGCAGACCGCCGCCAGCCATGTGGAGGGCGATCTGCAACTGCAGTGGCAGGCTGCAGGCAAGAGCACCTTGCCGCTACGGGGCAAGCTGATGGTTTGCCTCGGTGACCTGCACGGCTCGGCGCTGGTGCGCTACGGCCACCGCTTTGCCCAGCGCCGCCAACTCCCCTGGCTGGTAGTGCATGTCGACAGCAATGGCCGCCGCTCGGCCGATGTGGAGCAGGCGCTGGCGCTCGCCTCCCACCTCGGTGCCAAGGTGCTGACCCTCTCCAGTCCGGCGGTCGCCAACACCCTGCTGGAGACCGCCGAACAGCAGCAGGTCTCCCAGCTGCTGCTCGGCAAACCCCACAAGGCACCGTGGCGTCGCTCGCTGGTGCAACACCTGCTCAAGCAGGCTCAGGGGCTCGAAATCACGTTGGTCGATACCGAGAAGCAGAAGCCCGAAGTGGGGATGCGCATCCCGACCCCGAAGGATATTCACCACAGCCTGCTGGCGGTGACCATCATGGGGATCACCTCGGCTGCCGCCTGGGGGCTCTCCTACTGGCTACCACCCGCAGCGTTGCCGCTCATCTTCGTGCTGGGGGTGCTGGCGACGGCCCTCACCACCAGCCTAGTACCCGCCACGCTGGCGGCGGTGCTGGGCTTTATCGCCCACAATCTGCTCTTCACCGCCCCCTACTTCTCCCTGAGCGTCGCCAACCACAGCGATCTGCTCACCCTGTTTGTGCTGCTTATCGTCGGCATGACGGCGGGGCGCCTAGCCTCCCGCCAGCGGCAACAGCTGATCGGTCTGCGCGAGACCCAGCAGTTGGGCAATGCATTGCTCTCCCTCAGTCAGGGGCTGGCGACCGCCAGCAGCCCGGAGGAGGTGCTCAGACAAGGTGCCCAGGCCATTTCACTGGCACTAGGCCAGCCAACCGTGGTGATCGACAAAGAGTTCAACGACAGGCTCGGCAACGAGAAGCACAGGCCCGGCCAGACCGACAAGGCGGCCATCGACTGGTGTCTGGCCCAGAAGCAGAGCGCCGGGGCCCACACCGCCACCCTCAATGCCGCCGAGGCCCAGTATCACCATCTCAGCGATGACCTGGTGATCGGTATAACGCTGGCCAATCCGCTCTCCTCCTCTGCCGAGCATCAGCTGCAGGCGCTGCTCACCGACATTCGCGCCGCACTGGCGCGGATCGACCTCAACGAGCGGCTGGCCGACAGCCAGTTGCAGGCTGAGACCGACCGGATGCGCGCAGCCTTGCTCTCCTCGGTCTCCCACGATTTGAAGACCCCCTTGGCGACCATCATGGGGGCTGGCAGCACCCTGCTGGAATATGGTGACCGGATTCCCGCCGAAGACCGTGACGAACTGCTCCACTCGGTACAGGAGGAGGCACGCCGCCTCCACAGCTATGTGCAGAATCTGCTGGATATGACCCGCATCGGCTCCCCCGACTTCCAGCTGAAACGGGACTGGGTCGATCTGGCGGATCTGGTGGAGAGCGCCCGCAAGCGGCTCGACTCCTCCTGGCGCCAGCACAAGCTGCTGGTCCATTTCGATCAGCATGTGCCCCAGCTCTATGTCCATGGCGCCCTGATCGAGCAGGTGCTGGTCAACATCCTCGACAACGCCTCCCGCTACTCGCCGGCAGGCACCCCCATCGAGTTCAAGGTGATGGTGGCCGAACCCGACCTCATCATCGACATCATCGATATCGGGGTCGGTATCGCCGAGTCGGATCGGGAGAAGATCTTCAACCTCTTCTACACCCAGCCGGTGGGCGATTGCGGCAGCCGTGGCACCGGGCTTGGCCTCGCCATTTCCCGCGCTATGATAGAGGCCCACGGCGGCAAGATTTGGGCCTTCTCCGGCCCCAATGGCAACGGAACCTGCATGCGCATCTCCCTGCCGCTCGCTCTCAATTCACCGGAGGTCTGATGGCTGACCGCCAGCTCGGGTCACTCAGCCCCTCCCACCATTCGCCTCTGGAGGTTCGATGGCGCACATTCTGGTCATAGATGATGAAGCGGCGATCCGTCGCTTTCTGCGGATCAGCCTGATTGCCGAGGGGCATCAGGTGAGTGAGGCGGTGGGGGTCAATGAAGGGCTGGAGCAGTATCGCCACCTCAACCCCGATCTGGTGATCCTCGATCTCGGTCTGCCGGATGGCGATGGCATTCAGGTGTTGCAGGCCATTCGCGAACACCACCCCAATCCGGTGCTGGTGCTGTCGGCCCGCGATTCGGAGCAGGAGAAGGTGCGGCTGCTGGATGCCGGCGCCAACGACTACATGAGCAAGCCGTTCGGCATCGGCGAGATGATGGCCCGCATCCGTGTGCTCTTGCGCCAGCGGGCTGGCGTCAGCAGCGGCGAGCAGCGCCACTTCCCCCAATGCGGCCTGACGCTTGATATCAGCAGCCACAAGGTGACCATGAAAGACGAGGAGATCCCTCTCTCCCGCAAGGAGTTCGCCCTGTTGCAGGCGCTGGTGTGCCACCCAGGCAAGCTGGTGATGCAGACCCAGCTGCTCAATGACATCTGGGGGCCGAGCCACAAGGAGGACACCCACTACCTGCGCATCGTCATCGCCAGCCTGCGCAAAAAGCTGGGGGATAACCCCCAGCAACCGACGCTTATCGAGACCGAATCCGGTATCGGCTACCGCTTTATCGGCAACTGATGTTTCACGTGGAACGGCGCCCGCAGCAAATCAGCGCCAGCAGACCGCAACCACTCAGCAACAGGCCGAGATCCTGCAATCCGGCCGCTACCGCCAACCCCAGACTGAGCATCAGGTAATAACCAAGCCCAAACAGAGCGCCAGCACTGCCCGCTACTTCGCGATAGGCCAGCAGCGCCTGACTCAGCACATTGGGGATAGCCAGCCCGAAGGCCACCACCACACCCATCATGGGCAACAGGAACCAGAGGCTGGACTGACTCGCCCAGACCAGCAGCCCGGCGACCAGCGCCAGAGCGCAAGCCAACCTGACCAGAGAGGACGGCAGCCACCCCCTCCCCAGCAGATGCTTGTTAAGCAGGCTGCCGAGCAGAGTCGCCAGCGCCAGCAAGATCCCCGAATAGCCAAACTCGCCGGTGCTCAATCCCAATCCGGCAAACAGGAACGGGGCCAGACTGTAGTAGCCAAACAGCATGGTGTTGAACAGGGCGACCAGCATGGCACTGCGCCAGAGCCCGCCATCTTTCATCATCCGACATGCCAGCGGCCAGAGTGCGACTTGCCGGGTGGTGGCCGGACGGGTTTCCGGCAGTTGCCAGCAGGTCACCAGCAGCAAGCCTACCGCCAGTACCAGCAGACCGCTGAACACCCCGAGATAGCCGAACCCGCTCGCCAGCTGGCCGCCACTGAGCAACCCCAGCACCGGACTGAGTGAGAGCGCAATGCCCATCACCGAGAAGACCCGCGCCAGATCGCAGCCCTGATAGCTATCGCGCAGCATGGTCTGGGTCACCACGGATCCCACCGCAGCGCCAAAGGCCGAGATAACCCGGGCCAGCAGCAGGGTCTCAAACTGATTGGCCAGCAGTGCCAGCAAGGTGCCGACGCCATAGGTGAGCAGACCCGCCAGCATGGCGGGACGCCGCCCGACCAGATCGCAGAGCCGTCCCCAGCAGACCACGCCCACCGCAAACGCCAGAAAATAGACCGAAAGGGTCTGGGATGCCTGCCCTTCGCTCACCCGAAACTGGGTAGCTATGTGGGTCAGGACCGGGCTGTAGATGGTCTCCACAATTTGGGGAAACATCATCAATCCCACCACCAGCCAGAGCGGTGGCAACTTGTTGTTCATGACAAACCTCCTTCACAAGAGGTCGCCATTCTAGAGAGATGCCGACTGTCTGATTACAATAATCAGGACTATAAACATCAAAAATCGGACATATGGCCTTTATTCTTCCCGATCACCCTTTTGACCCCGACCAGCTGACCGGCAGCGTGATCGGCATCGCCTCCGCCCTCGGCTGGCACGACTCGGGCCTGCATCAGCATCAGCGCCATCAGCTGCTGTTCGCCCAATCCGGCTGCATGACCATGGAGCTGGAAGGTCGGGTTTGCCTGCTGCCACCCACCCGCGCCGCCTGGCTGCCTGCAGGCACCTCACACCGGATCTTGATGCGCGGTGTGGTGGCCTACCGCTCCCTCTACTTCCAGCCGCACCCCGAGTTGCCCGGCACGGTCGAAGTGCTGGCGGTCAATCCGCTGCTGCACGAACTGATCGAGCGGATGGCGCTCTGGCCGTGGGACAAACCGCAAGAGCAGCAGCAACGGACGGTTGCACTGTTTATGGAGGAGTTGGGGCAGGCGCCGCGGGAGTCGTGGCAGTTGCCGCTGCCGACCGATCCCAGACTGGGCGACTGGCTACAGCAGTTGAAACGGGGGGATGCCCTGCCCGATCGGCTCAACCGGCTGGCCGAGCGGGTGGGTGCCAGTGACAAGACCATTGGCCGCATCTTCATGCGGGAGACCGGCATGAGCTATCAGGCGTGGCGTCAGCAGTGGCGGCTGTTGCGCGCCATGGAGCTGCTGGCAGAAAGCGAGCCCATCAGCCGGATTGCCGCTGCGCTGGAGTTCTCCAGCGACAGCGCCTTCATCAGCTTCTTCAAACAACATACAGGACAGACCCCCCTGCGCTACCTCAACTCTCGGGGTGAGTCGCCACAGCCTGACTCGCCTCCACCACCAGGGTATCCAGCGCCAGCGGCTTGAGATTGTGCAACGCATCCTTCACCACGGCATGGGATGCCTGTTGCAACTCGCTCTGCACATCCTGCTCCAGCTGGGCACTCTCCAGCTCGGGCCGCGGGTTTTCGTTGGCCATCACGTTCAGGCTCAGGGCACTCACAATCAGGGTAGCGATCAGGCTTTTCATCTGGTTTGCTCCGGTATGGTTGAGATGACCAGATAGCTATTCCAATAGTTGTGCCAATCCTCACGCAATTCATAACATGATGATTTTGTTTAAATTAACTATATCTCGATACCAAATTGAGTCGCAAAATGCATCCCGCGCGGTCATTTTTAAACCAACAGTTGGTGCTTTTAACCACGCTTGATTTTTGCACCATGTTCCACGTGGAACGTCCCATCTTTTTGATCGACACCCGCTTTTAAACTGAGCTATGGTGCTACATCCCCGTAACTCAAATCTGGATCTGTCACTGAATGGAATTTTCCTTGTTCGGCGAGAAGTTCACTCGCCACGCCGGCATTACCCAACTCATGGATGACCTCAATCAGGGGCTGACCAATCCGGACGCCATCATGCTGGGTGGCGGCAATCCAGCCCCCATCCCCGCCATGCTGGAACGCTTTCAGGCCGAGGCCAAGAGCCTGCTCGACAACGGCGAGCTGGTCAAAGCGATGGCCAACTACGACGGCCCACAGGGCAAAGACAGGTTCACCAAAGCGCTGGCAGCCCTGCTCAGCAAGGAGCTGGGCTGGGATATCTCGGCTCGCAATATCGCCCTGACCAACGGCAGTCAGAATGCCTTCTTCTACCTGTTCAACCTGCTGGCCGGTGAATTTGCCGATGGCCGCAAGAAAAAGGTGCTGTTCCCGCTCGCCCCCGAATACATCGGCTATGCCGACTCGGCGCTGGCCGACGACTACTTCGTGGCTTACAAACCCACCATCGAGAAGCTGCCCGATGGCCAGTTCAAATACCATGTGGATTTCGAGAGTCTGCAGGTAGGTGACGATATCGGGGTGATCTGCGTCTCCCGCCCGACCAACCCGACAGGCAATGTGCTGACCGACGAAGAGATCGAACACCTCGATCAGATCGCCCGCGACAAGGGAATCCCGCTGCTGATCGACAACGCCTACGGCGTCCCCTTCCCGGGCATCATCTTCAGCGAAGCCAAGCCATTCTGGAACGCCAACACCATCCTTTGCATGAGCCTCTCCAAGCTGGGCCTGCCGGGCACCCGTTGCGGCATCGTCATCGCTGACGAGAAGATCATTCAGGCCATCACCAACCTGAGCGGCATCATCAATCTGGCGCCGGGCAGTCTGGGCCCCGCCATCACCATCCCGATGATCGAGAGCGGCGAGATCATCGCCCTCAGCGAACAGGTGGTGAAGCCCTTCTATCAGCAGAAGGCGGAGCTGGCGGTGCAGTTGCTGCGCGAAGCGATCCCTGACCCGCGCTTCCATATTCACAAACCGGAAGGTGCCCTCTTCCTCTGGCTCTGGTTTGAAGGCTTGCCGATCCACTGTCAGGAGCTGTACGAGCGACTGAAGGCGAAGAACCTGCTGATCGTGCCGGGTCACTACTTCTTCCCCGGCATCGACGACCCCGAGTGGCGCCACAGCCAGGAGTGCATTCGCCTCAACTACTCCCAGAGCGAGGAGCTGGTGCGTCGCGGCATCGCCATTCTGGCCGACGAGATCAACACCCTCTACGCCGGTTAATCCAATCCAGCGATACAAAAACACAAAGGCCTGCAGATGCAGGCCTTTATTGTTTATCGCGATCCGGTTTGCTTAGCCGGGCAACGCCAGCTGCTCGGGTTTACCGATGGGAATGGCCCGAGGCTTGAGCGCCTCCGGCAGTTCGCGCGCCAGCTCGATGGTCAGCAGACCATGCTCCAGCTTGGCGCCCTGCACTTCCACATGCTGGCTCAGCTTGAAGGCGAGCTCGAAGTCGCGCTCGGCGATCCCCTGATGGAGGAACTGACGCTCACCGGCCGCAGCCCCTTTGCACCCCTTCACCTTGAGGGTGCCGTTTTCGGTCTCCAGCTCCAGCTCTTCGCGCTCGAAGCCAGCCACGGCGACCGTAATGCGATAGCCATCCTGATCGCGCTTTTCAATGTTGTAAGGGGGGTAAGCCGCGGTCTTCTGCTCGAACAGACCTTCCAGCTCACGGGCCATCCGCTCGAAGCCGACGGCGTTGGAATAGAGATGAGAAAAATCGAGGTTACGCATATTCCTATCCTTCTAATAAGCAACAGGTTCAACTCTCCACAGGCCCGTCATCGGCACCCGGGAAATTTTAAAATTTCAGTGAATTCAGACTATCAGCCGTTAATCTCGATCTTGCGCGGCTTCATCGCCTCGGGCACTTCACGCACCAGATCGATGTGCAGCAAGCCGTTTTTCAGGTCGGCCCCTTTCACCCGTACATAGTCGGCCAGCTGGAAGCGGCGCTCAAAACCACGCTCGGCGATCCCCTGATAGAGATAGTTGCGCTCGGTATCGGCCTGCTTGTTGCCCTTCACCGTCAACAGATTTTCCTGGAAGCTCAGCTCCAGCTCTTCCTGGGTAAAGCCCGCTACCGCCATGCTGATGCGGTAGTCGTTGTCACCCAGTTGCTCGATGTTGTACGGGGGATAACCGGCATTGCCATTGCTGGCCGCAGATTCGATGAGATTGGCCAGACGATCGAAACCGATGGCAGAACGATAGAGCGGAGAAAAGTCGATAGAACGCATAGTATTACCCTCTTATGAGCGATAACGGATTGTTTGCCCTCCTTATGGACGGGCGCCTGGTCGAAACCTCTGTCGAGCGTTCCGGCCTTGTTACCTATATAGGGGCTCACTTTTTCCTTTCAAGGGGATTTTTTCAAATTTTTTAAATGGCCGCACCGACCTGTAGAACATCAACCTGTTGGCCCGATAGTGATGATAATCGACCCGTGGGCCACTGATGGCAATGCGCTCCGCACTCCATAATTGGTTGCATATCCACCAGCCAACATGGAGCCATCTCATGAAGATTACCCAGGTTCGTAACGCCACCTTGCTGCTCGACTATGCCGGCACCCGCTTTCTGATCGACCCCATGCTCTCGGCCAAGGGAGCCTTCCCCGGCTTTGAGGGCACCGCCAACAGCCATCTGCGCAATCCGCTGGTCGAGCTGCCGCTACCGATCGATGAGCTGGTCGATGTGGATGCCGTTATCGTCACCCACGACCATCCAGACCACTGGGATGATGCCGCCAGAGCCCTGATCCCCAAGCATCTGCCGCTCTTGGTGCAACATCAGAAAGATGCCGATGCCATTCGTGCCAGTGGCTTTGAGGATGTGAGGCTGCTGAGCGACCAGCCCGAGTTTGCTGGCATTCGCCTGCAGCAGACTGGTGGCCAGCACGGCAGCGACCAGTTGATGGCGGTACTGGGCGAACGCATGGGAGAGGTATGCGGCGTGGTCTTCTCCCACCCCGATGAACAGTGCCTCTATCTGGCCGGTGACACCATCTGGCATCCCCGGGTCGAGCAAGCCCTGCAACAGCATCAGCCCGAGGTCATCATCCTCAACTGTGGCGATGCACAGGTGCCCGGGCTCGGTTCCATCATCATGGGCAAGGAGGATGTCGCCGCCGTTTATCAGGCCGCACCGCAAGCCACGCTGATCGCCAGCCATATGGAGGCGGTCAACCACGCCGTGCTGTCACGTCAGGAACTTCATACCTATCTGACCGAGCGAGGCATGATGGATCGGGTGCGGATACCGGCGGATGGCGAGGCTCTCTCGCTGTAACTGACTGGGCCATGCCGAACAGCGCGCACGGCCCTTCGGCTTTCACTGCCAAATGCTTATGATGAGAGGTCTGCGCGTAGAGAGGAGCCAACTCCATGACCACCCCGATCGTTGCCGTGGTGACCTTTGATCACTTCAGCCCTTTTCACTGCGCCGTCCCCTGCCTCATCTTCGGCGATATTCTGCCGGGCCAGCCGCTGTTCGAGCTCAAGATCTGCTGCGGCGATGGCAACCGCCACGCACACTCGGCACAAGGCTTCACCATTCAGGCTCCCTATGGGCTGGAGGTGCTGGCCGAGGCGGAGGTCATCGTCATCCCCTTCTGGCACGACCCGGCAGCACGGCCACCCGCAGCGCTGCTCGATGCCCTGATTGCCGCCAGAGCCAGAGGTGCCCGGCTGGTCGGGCTCTGTCTTGGCACCTATGTGCTCGCCTACGCCGGCCTACTTAATGGTCGCAAAGCATCGACCCACTGGGAGTACGAACAGGATTTCTGCCGCCGCTTTCCCTGCGTGCAGCTCGATACCAACGCCCTCTATGTCGATGACGATGGGCTGGTCACCTCGGCAGGCACTGCCGCCGGGTTGGACTGCTGCCTCTATCTGGTACGCCAGTACCACGGCTCGGCCATCGCCAACAAGGTGGCGCGGCGGCTGGTGATCCCGCCCCACCGGGAAGGGGGTCAGGCCCAGTTTATCGAGCAGCCGGTGCCCGCCTCCACCCGCGATGTCCGGATGAACCAGTTGCTCGACCACCTGCGTGCCCATCTGGCCGAGCCTCACACCCTGGATTCTCTGGCAGCCCATACCCTGATGAGTCGGCGCACCTTTACCCGCCGTTTTCATCAGGCAACCGGCCTCTCGGTGGGTGAATGGCTGCTGGCGGAGCGGCTCAGGCGCAGTCAGGAGCTGCTGGAGGTAAGCGGCCATTCCATCGAGCGCATCGCCGAGCTGGTCGGCTTCAAGAGTGCCACCTCTCTGCGCAACCACTTCCGCGGCCGCTTTGCCATCTCCCCCAGCGAGTGGCGACGATCTTTTCGCGGCAACAATGTCTGATGACATCCTCTATACCCGCTCACTCCGCTATGGCAGGCTAACCAGAGATCCCGAGGAGTCATTCCATGTCCCGTTCCGAACGCCTGCTGACCCTGCTCCAGCTGCTGCGCGGCCACCGTTACGCCATCACTGGCGCGGAGCTGGCCAGCCAGCTTGGCATCTGCCTGCGCACCCTCTATCGGGATATCGCCACCCTGCAGGCACAAGGTGCCCATATCGAAGGCGAACCGGGGATCGGCTATGTGCTGCGTCCCGGCTTCATGCTGCCGCCACTGATGTTCAGTGAAGAGGAGCTGGATGCGCTGGTGCTGGGGTCGCGCTGGGTAGTCGCCCACGGTGACGGAGCCTTGAGTGCATCGGCCAGCAGTGCGCTGGCCAAGATAGAAGCCGTGCTGCCCGCCGGCTATCGCCAGCAGCTCCAGAGCAATGCCCTGCTGATCGGCACCTCCCGCGACGACAGCCTCACCGATGAAGCCCCGCTGCGCAGCGCCATCCGCCAGCAACGCAAGGTGAGCCTGAGCTATCGGGATCTCAATGAGGAGAGTTCGGAGCGCACCGTCTGGCCCTGTGCCCTCGGCTACTTCGACCAGGTACGGGTACTGGTGGCCTGGTGCGAACTGCGTCAGGGCTTTCGCCACTTTCGGGTGGATCGCATCACCCGGATGCAACCGCAAGATTGCCGCTATCCAAAAAGCAGAGAGAGCCTGCTGAAGGAGTGGCGCGCCACCCAGCAGATCCCGCAGCCGAAATTCATTGCTGACAGAAACTGACAGCAGGTAGCGCCATGCTGACGGGGTCGGCGCTGATGCGCCATCTCATCAGCAAGGAGCATCACCATGTTAGTCCCCCAGTTCACCATCCTCTACGTTACCAATCCGACCCGCAGCGCGCTCTTCTACCGCGAGTTGTTCGGGCGTGAACCGGTGGAGGAGTCACCTACCTTTGCCATGTTCGTATTCGAATCTGGCGCCAGACTGGCACTCTGGTCCAGCGCCACAGTTGAACCTGCCGTGACCCAAACGGCCGGAGCAATGGAGCTGGCCTTCGCCCTCCCCGATGATGATGCCGTCGATCGCCTGTCTGCCGAGTGGCTGGCGCGCGGGCTCCCCCTGATCCAGGCGCCGACCAAGATGGAGTTTGGCTACACCTGCATGGCGCTCGATCCGGATGGCCATCGTCTGCGCCTCTACTGCCCGACCCCCGAACTGGGCTGAGCCGGCACCATCAAGACGGAGCCATGTTTCACGTGGAACGTGCACCTCCTTCGCCAGAAAAACAAAAAGCCGCTCACAGGGAGCGGCTTTTTTATATCGAACTGACAGCGTCGAATTAGACGTCGAGGTTGGCTACGCGCAGGGCGTTGGTCTCGATAAAGTCGCGACGCGGCTCTACTGCATCCCCCATCAGGGTGGAGAAGAGCTGGTCGGCACCGACGGCATCGTCGATGGTGACGCGCAGCATGCGGCGAGCTTCCGGATCCATGGTGGTTTCCCACAGCTGGTCCGGGTTCATCTCGCCCAGCCCTTTGTAGCGCTGGATATAGATGCCGCGTTTGCCTTCACCCATCAGCCACTCGACGGCTTCCACGAAGTTGGCAACCGGCTTGACCTTCTCGCCACGCTTGATGAAACCACCTTCCTCGATCAGGTTGGCGATCTCCTTGCCCAGAGAAACCAGCTGACGGTACTCACCGGACTGCAGGAAGTCGTAGCTGAGCGGGTATTCGCGGTCAACCCCGTGCTGACGTACCACTGCGTGCGGCACGTACAGGCTGCGCTCTTCATCACGACGAACCTGGATCTGGTACTGGATACCGTGGTTGCTCTCGTTGAGCACGGCTTCCATCCCCTGACACCAGGCCAGCAGATCGCTCTCGCTGTTCAGCAGCGCTTCGTTCAACTCCGGCTGATAGATCAGCTGGGTCAGCACGGCTTCCGGCGCACGACGAGACATGCGGGTGATCAGGTGAGTCACCGAGCGGTGCTGGTTGACCAGGCGCTCCAGTGCCTCGCCACCGATAGCCGGGGCAGACTCGTTGACGTGCAGAGTGGCACCATCCAGCGCCATGGCGGTCTGGTACTGCAGCAGCGCGTCTTCGTCTTTCAGATACTGCTCCTGCTTGCCCTTCTTCACTTTGTAGAGCGGCGGCTGGGCGATGTAGACGTAGCCACGTTCGATGATTTCCGGCATCTGACGATAGAAGAAGGTCAGCAGCAGGGTTCGGATGTGCGCACCATCGACGTCCGCATCGGTCATGATGATGATGTTGTGATAACGCAGCTTGTCCGGGTTGTACTCGTCGCGACCGATACCGCAACCCAGTGCGGTGATCAGGGTGCCCACCTCTTGCGAGGAGATCATCTTGTCGAAACGGGCCTTCTCTACGTTCAGGATCTTGCCCTTGAGCGGCAGGATGGCCTGGTTCTTACGGTTGCGACCCTGCTTGGCGGAACCGCCAGCAGAGTCCCCTTCCACTATGTAGAGTTCGGAGAGAGCCGGGTCTTTTTCCTGACAGTCAGCCAGCTTGCCGGGCAGACCGGCGATATCCAGCGCGCCTTTGCGGCGGGTCAGTTCGCGGGCTTTGCGGGCCGCTTCACGGGCACGGGCCGCATCGATGATCTTGTTGACCACGATCTTGGCATCGCCCGGGTTTTCCAGCAGGAAGTCCGCCAGCTTCTCACCCATCGCCTGCTCAACTGCGGTCTTCACTTCGGAAGAGACCAGCTTGTCTTTGGTCTGGGAGGAGAACTTGGGATCCGGCACCTTGACGGAGATAACGGCAATCAGACCTTCACGCACGTCGTCGCCACTGGCGGCAGACTTGGCCTTCTTGCTGTAGTCCTCTTTGTCCATATAGGAGTTCAGAGTACGGGTCAGCGCGGTACGGAAACCAACGAGGTGAGTACCACCATCCCGCTGCGGGATGTTGTTGGTGAAGCAGTAGACCCCTTCCTGATAGGCGTCGTTCCACTGCATCGCCACTTCCACGCCGATACCATCCTGCTCGGTGGTGAAATGGAACACCTTCGGATGGATCGGGGTCTTGTTCTGGTTCAGGTATTCAACGAATGCCTTGATGCCACCCTCGTAGCAGAAATGCGCCTCGCGGCCATCACGCTCGTCTTGCAGACGGATGGAGACACCGGAGTTGAGGAAGGAGAGCTCACGCAGGCGCTTGGCCAGGATCTCGTAGTGGAACAGGGTATCGCTGAAAATGGCAGGGCTCGGCCAGAAGCGAACTTCGGTACCGGTGCCGGTGCTGTCGCCAATCTGCTTGAGCGGCGCTTGTGGCTCACCCAGATGATAGGTTTGCTCGTAGACGTGACCGTTACGACGAATGGTCAGCAACAGCTTGTCAGAGAGGGCGTTAACGACGGAGACACCCACGCCATGCAGGCCGCCGGATACCTTGTAGGAGTTGTCATCAAACTTACCGCCTGCGTGCAGCACGGTCATGATGACCTCTGCGGCGGAGCGGCCCTCCTCCTCGTGCATGTCTACCGGGATACCCCGGCCATTGTCACGCACAGAGACAGAACCGTCGGAATGGATCTTGACCAGAATATCGGAGCAGTAGCCAGCGAGCGCCTCGTCAATGGAGTTATCGACGACCTCGAACACCATGTGGTGCAGACCCGAGCCATCATCCGTATCGCCGATATACATCCCCGGGCGCTTGCGGACCGCATCCAGGCCCTTCAGCACCTTGATATTCGAGGAGTCGTAAGTATTTTCACTCATAGCTTACTCTCTGCCTTCTCTAACGTTTCGGAGATTTTACCCTGTTCCACGTGGAACAACTTACAGTCATTCGCATCCATCATGTCTGCGAGCTGACCGGTGTCGATGGCAGTGATAAACACCTGGGACGCACACTGCTTCAGCCTTGCGGCCAGCAAGCGGCGCTTGTCGACATCCAGTTCAGAGGCAAAATCGTCAATTAAAAAAATACAGCCACGGCTGCTATGTTGATTCAAATAGAGCCCTTGGGCCAGTCGCATGGCGCAGACCAGCAACTTCAGCTGACCCCGGGACAAAATATCCTGAGCGGGTACCCCGTTCGCCTTGAGGCGCACATCGGCTTTCTGTGGACCGACACCGGTATAGCCCAGCGCCCGATCCCGCTCAAACCCCGCCTCCAGCAGATCGCCGAGGGGAGTATCTTTCTCCCAGCCCCGGTAAAAGCCGAGACTGATATCGAATTCCGGCAGAAAATCCGCCGTCATCTCCTTGATCAGGGGCGTAATGGCCTGACAATAACTGGCGCGAAACTCGGCCAGCTCACCACCCAGCCGCACCAATTCCTGATCCCAGAACGCCAGCTGGCGGTACTGGGTGCTCTGGCGCAGCAGCGCATTGCGCTGTTTCAGCAGCCGCCGCACTCGCCCCCACAGGGCAAAGAAGGTTGGCTCCTGATGGAAAACGCCCCAATCGAGCCAGGCGCGGCGAGCCTGAGGCCCGCCCGTCAGCAAGTTGAAACCATCGGGATGGATCAACTGCACCGGCAACAGCTCCGCCAAATCGGCCAGCCGCTGGGCCTGTGCCCCGGCAATCTTGAGCTGGGTCTCGCCACTCTTGTCTTTGGCAAGACCGATCGGTACCTGACGTCCCTCCAGCTCGCACTGGGCAAACAGGGTAAAGGCCCTCTCCCCCTGGCGGATGACCCGCCCGGTCAAATGAGTGCGAAAGGAGCGCCCCAGACCAAGGTAGTGAATGGCTTCCAGCACGCTGGTCTTGCCGCTGCCATTGCACCCGACCAGAATGTTGAGGCCGGGCGACAGCTTGAGACTGGCTTGCTGGATATTGCGAAAATCGCTGAGCTGGAGTTTGACCAGGGACACGACTAGATCCGCATCGGCATCACCACGTACTGAGCATCCTGATGTTCAAAATCCTCAATAATGGCACTGCTGATGGAATCGCTCAGGCTAATCCGAATTTGGTCACATTTTAACGTATTCAGCACGTCGAGCACATAAGAGACGTTAAAGCCGATCTCCATCTCGCCAGCGGCATATTGTACGTCAAGCAGCTCTTCGGCTTCTTCCTGTTCCGGGTTGTTGGCGGTGATGCGCAGCAGGTTTTCCTGCAGATTGAGACGCACCCCACGGAATTTCTCGTTGGAGAGGATAGCGGCACGGGCAAACGCCTGACGCAGATCCTCACGGCCGGCGATCAAGGCCTTGTCGCTGTTGCGCGGAATGACGCGGCGCCAGTCCGGGAAGCGACCATCCACCAGCTTGGAGGTGAAGATGAAGCCGTCGAGGGCTGCACGCAGGTTGCTGCGACCGATCTGCAGACGTACCGGCTTGTCTTCCGCTTCCAGCAGACGCACCAGCTCCAGTACCCCTTTGCGCGGCAGGATAACCTGATGATCGGGCAGCGATTCCCCGACCACCTCGCGGCGGCAGGTAGCCAGACGGTGACCATCGGTCGCCACGGTGCGCAGACCGTGACCTTCGCTCTCGAACAGCATACCGTTCAGGTAGTAACGAACATCCTGGCTGGCCATGGAGAACTGGGTCGCATCGATCAGCTTCTTCAGCTCCAGCTGGCTGATATCGAACTCGAGCACGGATTCCCAATCCTCGATGTTCGGATACTCGGTCGCCGGCAGGGTCGATAGGTTGAAGCGGGAACGACCGGACCGGATGATCAGGCGCTCGCCTTCGGTATTGAGACGGATCTCGGCGCCTTCCGGCAGACCACGGCAGATATCCAGCAGCTTGCGCGCCGGTACTGTGGTGCGGCCATCTTCGCTGGCCCCATTCAGATAGACCTGACCGATCATCTCTACTTCGAGATCGGTACCGGTCAGTGACAGCAGACCGTTGCTGACATCAAGCAGCACGTTGCCGAGGATCGGCAGGGTCGGTCGGCCGCCGAGGGCGCCGGACACCAGTTGCAGAGGACGTAACAGGGCCTCACGGCTAATTTCGAGCTGCATCTGTGCTCTCCGTTGTGATTAGGAGGAAAAGATTCGGATCAGGTTGGAATATTCGCGCTGCATCTGTCCACTCGATTCCGTTATCAGGAAGAAAGGGTACGGATCAGGTTGGAATAGTCCTCCTTGATGTCGTGACTCTCCTCCTTCAGCTGCTCGATCTTGCGGCAGGCATGAAGAACGGTAGTGTGGTCACGGCCACCAAAGGCATCACCTATCTCCGGCAAACTGTGGTTGGTCAGCTCCTTGGCCAGAGCCATCGCCAGCTGGCGCGGACGGGCAACAGAGCGGGAACGACGCTTGGAGAGCAGATCCGCCAGCTTGATCTTGTAGTACTCCGCCACCGTCTTCTGGATGTTGTCGATGGTGACCAGCTTCTCCTGCAGTGCCAACAGGTCGCGCAGCGCTTCGCGCACGAAATCAATATTGATGGCACGGCCGGTGAAGTTGGCGTTGGCGATCACCCGGTTGAGGGCGCCTTCCAGTTCACGGACGTTGGATCGCAGACGTTTGGCAATGAAGAAGGCCACTTCGTCCGGCAGATGGATCTGGTTCTCGTCTGCCTTGCGCATCAGGATCGCGACACGGGTCTCCAGCTCCGGCGGTTCGATCGCCACGGTCAGGCCCCAGCCGAAGCGGGACTTGAGGCGATCCTCGACACCGTTGATCTCCTTCGGATAGCGATCCGAGGTCAGGATGATCTGCTGGTTACCTTCCAGCAAGGCATTGAAGGTATGGAAGAACTCCTCCTGGGAGCGCTCCTTGTTGGCGAAGAACTGGATGTCATCGATGAGCAGGGCATCGACGCTGCGGTAGTAACGCTTGAACTCTTCAATGGCGTTGTTTTGCAGCGCTTTCACCATGTCCTGAACAAACCGCTCGGAGTGCATATAGATGACTTTGGCATCTTTTTTACTCTCCTTGATGGCATTGCCAACGGCGTGCAGCAGGTGGGTTTTACCCAGGCCAGTGCCGCCATAGAGGAACAGCGGGTTGTAAGCACCACCCGGATTGTCCGCTACCTGACGGGCAGCCGCACGCGCCAACTGGTTGGACTTACCCTCGACGAAATTCTCGAAGGTATAGTTCACGTTGGTGTTGCTCTTGTGGTTCGGCTCGGGCTTGGCTTCAGCCTTGCTTTCCCAGCTCTTCTGCAAGTTATTCACAGGCGCGGCACCCTGTACCGGCGCTCTGGCGACAGCAACAGGATGAGGACGATTGCCTATATCAAAACGCAGGGCGGGGCCGTCGACCCCGCAGAGTTCGTTGATGATGCCGTTAACCCGGATGAGATACTTGTCTCGTACCCAGTCCAGAACAAAGCGATTCGGTGCATACAGGGTCAGAGTATTGTCACTCAACTCCGCTTGAAGCGGCCGGATCCACATGCTGAATTCTGCCGAGGGCAACTCATCTTGCAGCCGGTTAAGGCACTGCTGCCATAGCGAAGCAGTCACTCTAAACTCCTGTCGATTGATTAACTAAAGACCGGCTATTCTACGTTTTTAGCCGCCGGATCTCCAGCCATCGCCCGGTGGATCCAGCAAATAAGATCCTTGACTTTCAAGGATCCAGCGCCTTTGGATCGGATTTCATCCCCAAAGTTACCCACAGCTTGATCCACCGTCCGGATTGGTCGATCCCTTACTTCTCTCCTGTTATTTCATATAACCAAATGTCATTTATTTTTTAAATTTTATTCCAATAACATCAGGGTCAAACCAGTTATTACAACTACAAATACAAGACATTGAGAGAGAGAAACACCATGAAAACATCCATCAAACTGATTTCCGGCGCAGCCATCCTGCTCGCCACCCTGTCCGGTCAGGCCATCGCCCAGGAGACCATCAAGGTCGGCATGTCTGGCAAATATTTCCCGTTCACCTTCGTCAAGCAGGACAAGCTGCAGGGCTTTGAAGTGGATATGTGGAACCAGATCGGCGAGCGTACCGGCTACAAGGTCGAATTCGTGACCGCCAGCTTCTCCGGCCTGTTTGGCATGCTGGAAACCGGCCGCATCGATACCATCTCCAACCAGATCACCATCACCGACGAGCGCAAGGCGAAGTACGACTTCTCCCAGCCTTACGTCTATGACGGCGCCCAGATCGTGGTACGCAAGGGCAACAGCACCATCCACGGTATCAAGGATCTGGAAGGCAAGAAGGTGGCCGTGAACCTGGGTTCCAACTTCGAAGAGCTGCTGCGCAAGAACGACCCGAACAAAAAGATCGACATCCGCACCTATGACTCCGCCTTCGAGCAGGATGTCGCGCTGGGTCGCATCGATGCCTTCGTGATGGACCGCGTCTCCACCGCCCAGCTGATCAAAGAGTCCAAGCTGCCGCTGCAACAGGCTGGCGCACCGTTCGAGACTATCGAGAACGCCCTGCCCTTCCTGAAGACCCCGGAGAAACAGGCGCTGCTGAAGAAGGTCGACGAGGCCCTGACCGCCATGCGCAAGGATGGCTCCCTGCGTCAGATCTCCGAGAAATGGTTCGCTTCCGACATCACCGACAAATAAATGATGGAATTTGACCTCGAATACACGCTGGGGCTGTTTCCCATCCTGCTCAAATATCTGGGCACCACGATGGAAATGGCCCTGTGGGGATTCGTGCTGGCACTCGTACTCTCGCTGGCCCTGGCGATAGTACGGGTGTTTCGCGTCCCCGCGATTCACTGGCTGGCAATGCTCTATATCTCGTTCTTTCGGGGTACACCGCTACTCGTTCAGCTGTTCCTGCTCTACTACGGACTGCCGCAGCTGTTCCCGATCTTCGTGGGGATGGATGCCTTTACTGCCGCCATCGTCGGTCTGACCCTGCACTTCGCCGCCTACATGGCCGAGTCGATCCGCGCAGCCATCCTCGGCATTCACAAAAGCCAGATGGAAGCGGCGCTCAGTATCGGCATGAGCCGTTATCAGGCGATGCAGCGGATCATCCTGCCGCAGGCGGCCCGTATCGCCACCCCGTCGCTGATGAACTACTTCATCGATATGATCAAGAGCACCTCGCTGGCGTTCACCCTGGGGGTGGCCGAGATCATGGGCAAGGCGCAGATGGAAGCCTCCTCCTCCTTCAAGTTCTTCGAGAGCTTTATGGCGGTGGCGCTGATCTACTGGGTAGTGGTGATCTTCTTTACCCGCTTGCAGCATCTGCTGGAAGTCCGTCTCAACCGTGCCTATTAAAGGAGGGCGTTCATGATCAAGCTAACCGGCCTCTCCAAGGCATATCACGGCAATCAGGTGCTCAACAGCATCGATCTGGAGGTCAAAAAGGGGGAAATTGTCGTCATCATCGGCCCCTCCGGCACCGGCAAGTCGACCCTGTTGCGCTGCCTGAACCTGCTGGAGACCCCGGATGCGGGCACCCTTGCCATCGACGATCTCGAGCTGAATCTGGCCAAGGCCAGCGAACAGCAGGCGATCGAGCTGCGCAAGCGGGCCTCCTTCGTGTTCCAGAACTACGCCCTTTTTGCCAACAAAACAGCGCTCGACAACATCGCCGAAGGGCTGATCACCGTCTGGAAGCAGCCAAAAGCGGAGGCCCGCGCCACAGCGCTCGGCATCCTCAAGGACATTGGCCTCGCCGACAAGCAGGATGCCTATCCGGCCTCTCTCTCCGGTGGCCAACAACAACGGGTCGGCATTGGCCGCGCCATGGCGGCCCACTCCAAGGTGATCCTGTTTGATGAGCCCACCTCGGCCCTCGATCCCGAGTGGGTCGACGAGGTTTTGGGACTGATGAAGGAGTTGGCCCGCCAGCACCAGACCATGGTGGTGGTGACTCATGAGATTGAATTTGCTCGTGATGTTGCCGATCGAGTGATCTTCATGGAAGGGGGGCGGATCGTCGAGCAGGGCCCGCCGGATCAGATATTGGTCGATCCCAAGGATCCCCGTACCCGGGAGTTCTTGCGGAAAGTCCTTAAATAGCTCTCTCTTTGGCGGCCTGGCCGCCTTTTTTATTGAGGGATCCCTTGTTTAACCCCAGGTAGCCAGTATAATCCGGAGCCCTTGATCCTCTGGATCCTCACGCTCGGCAGTGGCCTTTTCAAGACCACGGCAGGATGAGAGGGAACGGCGGATTGACTAAAAGCCGAACTCTGTTTAGAATTCGGCCTCTTTTGCTAGTCGTCACACGCTATAGCTGGCGCGTCGGCTAAGTGTGACAATCAAAACTGTACAGAAATACGGAATCGAATCATGAAACGTACTTTTCAACCGTCCAACCTGAAGCGCAAGCGCTCTCACGGTTTCCGCGCCCGCATGGCAACTGCCAACGGTCGTAAAGTTCTGGCCGCTCGTCGTGCCAAGGGTCGTGCCCGCCTGGTAGTCTAATGCCTACCCAGCACACCTTCTCTCGGGAGTTACGTCTGTTAACTCCCGAACACTTCAAACGCGTTTTCGCCGAGCCTGTCCGGGCCGCCTCTCCGCAGATTACCCTTCTCGCTTCTCCCAATTCGCTCGAACACCCTCGTCTTGGTCTCGCTGTGCCCAAAAAAGCACTCAAGCGTGCCGTTTGGCGTAATCGTGTCAAACGGGTGGTTCGGGAAAGTTTCCGCCTCAAACAACATCAGCTGCCCGCTATCGACATCGTGGTGATCGCCAAGGCCGGTGTGAAAGAGATGGATAACGAGGAACTGTTCAAGTTACTGGAAAAGCTATGGCGCACCCTGTCACGCCGTTGCAATGGGTAGCTATCAAACTGATACGCCTGTATCAGCTAATCATTAGCCCTCTGCTCGGGCCGCGCTGCCGTTTTACCCCAACTTGTTCCCAATTTGCGATAGAAGCCATCCGACTTCACGGTTTCATAAAAGGCGTTTGGTTAGCCAGCAAACGTCTATTAAAATGCCATCCCTTATCCGAGGGTGGTTATGACCCGGTTCCGCAACCAAAGCGAAGAAACTGAAAACTATGGAATCACAACGCAATCTACTCCTGATCGGTTTGCTGTTCGTGAGCTTTCTGCTCTGGCAACAGTGGGAGTCCGACAAGGCTCCGAAGCCGGCCCCGACTACCGTGGCCCAAACCGAACATTTCGTACCTGAAGCCGGTCAGACCGGTGATATTCCTCAGGTTTCCGAGCAAGCCAATGCGACTGCCGCACGCAAGCTGATCACCGTCTCCTCTGACGTGCTCAAGCTGACCCTGGATACCCAGGGTGGCGACATCGTGTCTGCCGAACTGCTGTCTCACAAACTGGAAGAGGGCAAGGACCAACCGTTCGTGCTGCTGACCAGCAAGCCTGAGCACCTCTATATCGCCCAGAGCGGTCTGGTGGGTCGCAACGGTCCGGACAGTCAGGCCGAAGGTCGTCCTACCTATGAAGCCGCCCAGACCAGCTATCAGCTGGCCGATGGTCAGGATCAAGTCGTCGTTCCGATGACCTGGACCGACAGCAAGGGCGTGGTCTTCACCAAGGAGTTCATCCTCAAGCGTGGCGACTATGCCGTTGGCGTCGACTACAAGATCGACAACAAATCTGCCGAGCCGGTTCAGGTGCAGTTCTATGGTCAGCTGAAGCAGACCGTAGCCACACCGAAGGATCAGGAAGGTCATGCCATGGTAGCCAGCGCTTACCGTGGTGGTGCCTTCTCCACTGAAGATACCCGCTACAAGAAGTACACCTTCGACGAGATGAAGGATGCCGACCTGAACAAGACCACCAAAGGTGGTTGGGTCGCCATGCTGCAACACTACTTCGTCTCTGCCTGGGCACCAAATGCCGACGATACCAACAGCTTCTACAGCCGTGTGATCCCGGGCAAAGGCCAGGCCATCATCGGTTACAAGGCGCCGCTGGTTGACGTGGCTGCCGGCCAACAGGCTGAAGTGACCAGCAAGCTGTGGGTCGGTCCCAAGCTGCAAGACCAGATGGCCAAGGTGGCTAACCACCTCGACCTGACCGTCGACTACGGCTGGCTGTGGTTCATCGCCCAACCGCTGCACTGGCTGCTGACCGTGTTCCACGGTTTCGTCCAGAACTGGGGTCTGGCCATCATCATGCTGACCCTGCTGGTGCGCGGCATCATGTTCCCGCTGACCAAGGCCCAGTACACCTCCATGGCCAAGATGCGCATGCTGCAACCCAAGATTGCGGCCCTGCGCGAGCGCTTCGGCGACGACCGCCAGAAGATGTCTCAGGGCATGATGGAGCTGTACAAGAAGGAAAAGGTCAACCCGCTGGGTGGCTGCCTGCCGATCCTGGTTCAGATGCCGATCTTCATCGCCCTTTACTGGGCACTGATGGAGTCCGTTGAACTGCGTCACGCACCGTTTGCCCTGTGGATCACTGACCTGTCAGTGAAGGACCCCTTCTTCGTGCTGCCAATCCTCATGGGTGCCTCCATGTGGTATCTGCAGAAGATGAGCCCGACCACCATCACCGACCCGATGCAGCAGAAAGTGATGCAGTTCATGCCGATCATCTTCACTTTCATGTTCCTCTGGTTCCCGGCTGGCCTGACTCTCTACTGGCTGGTGAGCAACGTCATCTCCATCATCCAGCAGACCATCATCTATCGTCAGCTGGAGAAGAAAGGACTGCATTCACGCAGCTAATCTTCCCGTGATGACAAAAGAGGCGGCCTTCGGGCCGCCTTTTTTATTACAATGTCTCCCACTACGTTTTCCTATCAGCGAACAAACGAGCCAAGCAAGATGACAACAGATACGATCGTGGCCCAGGCCACCGCGCCAGGCCGTGGTGGCGTCGGCATAGTCCGGGTCTCCGGCCCCGCCGCCGAACAGGTCGCCGGGATAGTGCTCGGCAAGCTCCCGCGGGTGCGCTACGCCGAATATCTGCCGTTCAAGGATGAGCAAGGCCAGGTACTGGATCAGGGCATCGCCCTGCTGTTCAAAGCCCCCAACAGCTTCACCGGCGAGGACGTGCTGGAGCTGCAGGGCCACGGCGGCCCCGTCATCATGGACATGCTGATCCGCCGCATTCTGAAAATCGATGGCATCCGCCCTGCCCGCCCCGGCGAGTTCAGCGAGCGCGCCTTCATCAACGACAAGCTGGATCTGGCCCAGGCCGAAGCTATCGCTGACCTTATTGAAGCCTCCAGCGAACAGGCCGCCCGCAGCGCCATGCACTCCCTGCAGGGGCAGTTCTCCAGCAAAATCCAGCAACTGGTGGAGAGCCTAATCCGGCTGCGCATCTATGTGGAAGCGGCCATCGACTTCCCGGACGAGGAGATCGACTTCCTCTCCGACGGCAAGGTGGCGGGCGACCTCTACAGCATCATGTCCGAGCTGGACGACGTGCGCGGGGAAGCCAAACAGGGCGCCCTGCTGCGGGAAGGGATGAAGGTGGTGATCGCCGGTCGTCCCAACGCCGGCAAATCGAGCCTGCTCAATGCCCTCGCGGGCCGCGAGTCGGCCATCGTCACCGAGATTGCTGGCACCACCCGCGACGTGCTGCGCGAACACATCCATCTCGATGGCATGCCGCTGCACATCATCGACACCGCCGGTCTGCGCGACACTCAGGACAAGGTGGAGCAGATCGGTATCGAACGCGCCTGGGCCGAGATTGAACAGGCCGATCGGGTGCTGTTTATGGTGGATGGCACCACCACGGATGCGGTTGACCCGCGAGAGATCTGGCCGGAATTTGTTGATCGGTTGCCAAAAAACATCGGCCTCACCGTCATTCGCAACAAGGCCGACCTGACCGGCGAGGATCTGGCACCGAGCCAGGAGCAGGGCCACGCCGTCTACCGCATCTCCGCCAAGACCGAGCTGGGGCTGCCCGCCCTGCGCGAGCACCTGAAAGCCTGCATGGGCTTCCAGGGCAACACCGAAGGGGGCTTTATGGCCCGCCGCCGCCATCTGGATGCGCTGGAGCGCGCCGCCGAGCGCCTGCTGGTGGCCAAGGAGCAACTGGAAGTGTTCGTGGCTGGCGAGCTGGTAGCCGAAGAGCTGCGCCTGGCACAGGAGTCCCTCTCCGAGATCACCGGCGAATTCAGCTCCGACGATCTGCTGGGCCGTATCTTCTCCAGCTTCTGCATCGGCAAGTAATGTGGTGAAAAATCAGCAATAAAAAGCAGCCAGTGAGAACATAAGACATTGTAAATATTGAACTTTGTTTTTTACTGGCTATTCTTGCCTGATCTTGTTTCGTGAGAATTTACCCCGAGAGTACCCCGAAGTAACCTCTCGGGGTACTTTCGGGGGACAATTATGAAGATCAGCATCGAATTCCGCGAACCTGACGCCGAAGGCAAGCGCGCTCTGCGCTTAACCTATTACGCCGGCTCCTACCTTGAACCAACCACGGGCATCCGCAAGCACAAACGCAACTGCGCCATCACAATGACCACAGCATCACTTGCTGATGATGTTTTCCACTACACCATAATCAAAGTGGGCTGACGGGAAGTTGCTGTGATATTTCATCGCCTGCTCGACAAACTCATCTGCCAATGGTGCTCGTTGCCGATAGTCATGAAACAGAATGGCCTGGAGATGTCCCAGCTTGCTGCGCTGCTCATCGGAGGGCAAGCCCTCATCATCCAACAGGCAGACTGTGGGCCGCCCCATTAGAATGGACTCGGCGTGTATGGAGGAAGCACCGTTGCACAACACAACATCAGCCTCCTGAATCGCTCGGATCGAGCACTCCTCAGCGGGAATGATGCAATCGGGAAAACGATTATTGAATAATATCTCTACCTGCGCCACGTCCCGCCAAGCAGGTAACTTGACTCTGACATTTTCCGTTATAAGCGGAGCAAAGTAATCGACTATTCCTGAATCACCAAATCTCAGACGCAAGTGTTCAAACATACTGATGAACAGTACAATCCTCGGTTTATTTTTTTGGGCTGGCTGGCTAGGACGAGCACTTTTTGTATGCTTTATCCATCCACTTTCTATGACTTTCGTATGACGACCCAAGGTCGCCTGGAGTGCAGAGGATGAAAAAGGCGTAAGTATGTAGTCAAAAAGATCCAAAAACCTTAGTTCATTGAGATTTTTATCTCCAAAAGGAGTAAGAAGATCATGTGGAATATATATGGATTTCTTAGGTTTTAATTTTTGAATTATTTCTAATGGCGATAAATAATTTGGGTAGTGTTCATTAAATTTTGGCGCCAAAAACTTTGCAACATCTCTAGTTAAATTAGTATGTGCTGATGTAATGTAGACAACATCCTCACCAATAAAGGGGGCAAGTAAATCTTCATCCTGCGCTGTGAGTTGGCCAAAATCCAACTCTGTGACATCATAACCAACCGCCCTAAGGTATTTGCATAAATTAGCCAACACATACTCAGAATCTACGCCTGAGGTAACAATTTTCATGAGGTCTGGCCTTTTATTATGTGGTAATTTGAGAAACAGCAAATTGATTATCGCTTGCTCTTATCCCCACTCGCGGTGTACGCGTCAACTTGGTGTCAATGACATCAATAATGAGAGTGCTGCCAACCTCAACCATTACCTTGGTAGACATGACAGAGAGTGCAATAATAGTAGAGTACTGCCCAGCGGTAACATTCACCTCTTCACATGGTATAAATTTAGGCTCACTTATTATCCTCCAACTACCATCATTAACCCATAATGTGATAACAGGCATATCTGCCGTGGATGCCTGAAGCATACAGGCATACATATGACTATCTTGCGGGCCTGAATAGCAAGCGACCAGAGAAGCATGTCCACTCCCAGCCCCCAACCACGAAAATTTAGCCTTTATACTAATCACATCATCTACAGCAGTTTTTGCCTGAGCAATGGCCAGAGAAAAACCATCAGCTGGCGCCATAAAACCAATCTTGGTCGAATCAAATGGTGTTATCATCAAATTCTCCCAATAGAAATTTTCGGTATTGCAAATTGGGAGTCTAGCCGCCCTAAGTGTTACACAGCTGGGCGACTCAGTATAAATCGCCGGCGCAGAACCAAATACAGAATAAGAACCATCAGGCAAACATCCAATAGAGACAAAATCACATTTTTGATTTTCCGAAAGCTGTGCTATCTCATAGAAACCAACCTTATGAAGACATTTTCTAGTGTTCTTGCTGCTATGTACCACAAAATGGCAATTATCGATATATAAAATATGACTTTGACAAGCCCTCAGAAGTAGATTTAGGATATGTCGCTCACCAATAAAATCCTGCATCAGCCAAGGTGATGCGATACCAATACTTGTTACATGACGATCTTTCAAATGCAATACAAAATCGTCAACATTGCGAACATAAATAACTTCCTGATCTTGCAACAGTAACGAGACACCATCATGTAGCACTGGACATGCAAAAACTATATTGCACTGCTGCCAACTCTTGATATTTTTAGAAATACCAACAAAAACATCTTCAAGCTCAGCCGCTGTAACTATCACATCGTGGACATTGGCTGATGACATCACCGGTAATGAACTGACTTTCTCGCGCAGAAGTTCTGTTATAGCCTGAAGTCTGGAGATATCATCACGCAGAGTTAGCTGCCCCTCTGACAGTTGCTGGTTACCTTGCTCAATCCCCTGACTCAGATTAACCAGCTGTTCTGAAAAAATGAGATCAGCATCGCACTTTCCTGAACGCCTCAGGAATGATTGGAGAAAACGCGTAAATCGACTCATGGTATCGTCATCCAATAATTATTATTCATACAGTTTTGCCTAACTGCTCTCTTCAGGTATACAGACAAGGGCATAGAAATGGGTGTTATCCCATCGGTTGTACTCTTTTGGATAAATATCAACAACTTCCTTAATGCTGAAACCGGCTTGACGTATAAGATCTATCTCATGCTGTAGCCATCTATATTCAGAGTAGTAATCTGTTCCTAGCTCTTTGGAGTAACCATCAACAATGACATCTTTAGTACACCCCATCTGATGCTTGACTATCAAAGTACCAGCAGGTCGTATCCATGAGCGAGCCTTCTGATAAATCCGTTCCGCCTCTGTTCTATTGAAGAAATTCATCACACCAAAAATGGTAACAAGATCAAATTTCTCTGCCACATCAAATATATTGAGATCTTCATTAATAACTTTCAGGTTGTCCGTTCTTTTTATAAAATCGCTAAAGTTAGAATATTTTTCTACAGCGATTATTTTAGAGAAATCTTCTGTAAGGTGATTAACAAGCAGCCCAGTACCAGCACCAAGATCAAGCAGGGTTTTACTTTTATCTGAGAAACGTTTGACTAACTCAATATCAAAAATAGAAAAATCGGGGGCTTTATTTCTAGTCTCTATTGGTGATTTTATTTTGCTGGCTAGTTTTTCATAATAACTATTTATTTTATGATTACCACTACTCCACGAGTCCACAAAATCAACAGCTTTCTTATAGTCTTCATAAGTGTCAATATCTTGCGCTCGTATTATCTTCGCAGACATTGGCAATAATGGTTCTAAAAGATTGTAAAGATGGCCCGAGGTAAATCTTATATTTTCCCTGCGGATGGCAGCAGGTCCAGACCACTCGTAATCACCATCATCTCTGGAAAATGAAACAACTTGTTCTTGTTCATTGAGCTTCACAAAAACTGCGTCTTCGCTCACTTTTTGACTCACCCCAATAAATTCTTGCTCTGCTTCAATGCACTGAGCAATATCATCTGGGTGAACTAATAGATCCCCATCCCAAGCAATAATCATTTCATTAGCATGTTTACCACCAAGATAGAGACTAGCGCCAGTTTTAGAGTGAAAATAATCGTGATTGAAAACAAAAATAATATCTTTTCTGATCGAGCATACTTCATCAATAAGACTGCTAGCCTGAAAACCAACAACTATTCTAAGATCACTTACATGCCGGAATTGTTCTAGCTGTAGATGAATAAGTGGCACCCCTTGTAGCTTAATAAGCGACTTTGTTTGTCCCAGCCCAAGGCGCGAACCAACCCCCGCAGCACTAATTACCACTGACCTTCCATTTTGAGGTGATTTTATCTGTTGCAGTAACCTGAGCATAGCAACAGAATCATATACTGCATAATCTGCAACTTGCATGACCGTATTTGCCGGTTGGTGAATCAAGCCGCAAGCAATAGAAACATCAGCGATCCTCATGGCCTCAGCATCATTATTTCCATCACCGATGAAAACGACTTGCTCACCTTGCGCTTGATACTCTTTAACAATATCTTCTTTCTTTAGTATTTTGGTTAATCGAACCTTACCATTGGCATCAACTTCCCCTTCTGATGAACGAATTACGCACTCTATTTTTTTGGCTAATTCTGCGATCCAGCCATTATAATTTCCAGTGGCAATAATACAGTCATCACGGTTACTATTGATAAAATCGAGCAGAGACTGGTTAAGGGGAATATCCGCTACGATGCGAGCAACTTGAGCCACATCTAGGTGACCAAGTATGTCAACCCGCTTGATGAAACTTTCCATGAATGGGATCTGACCATTAATAGTCTGGGCAGTTAACTCTTCTATTTGCGTAGTGACATTGAAACTTTTAGCTATGATAGGCAATGTTTCACAGCAGCTAAGAGTTCCGTCGAGATCGAAAATAAATTTCATCCTTTGCCTCGCTAGGTTGGCAATATCTAAACGTTTGTATTTATAAGACAATAAGCAAGTGAAGTCGAGACAATCTGGCGCAGGATCATACCCAGATCAGATGGACTTAGCCCACGATGGTAGACATATTCTGTTCTCACGACGAGACTTATTCGAAGACCTTTGGTGTGGCGCGCATCCAAGGTGGCTCTAGCGTCGCACTCTGTAGTAGAACGCTTCAATGCAATCGAAGATTTCGGCGCGGGCCAGATCGTGGGTTTTGTTGATCCTTTTTATGATGCGATCTTTTTTTCAGCGAACTGAAGAACGATTCAGAGACAGCATGATCCCAACAGTTGCCACGTCGGCTCATATTGGGGGCCAAGTTATTGGCCCCAAAAAACACTGCCTATCGTTACTGCCATATTGGCAACCCTGATCCGACTACACGATAGCCAATCCACAAACCTAAAGGCGGCGCAGGCACCACATGAAGTAAGCGCCCCCTAACAAGGTGGAGACCAGCCCGACTGGCACCTCCTGCGGGAAGAGGATCTGCTGGCCGACCCAGTCAGCCGACACCATCAACAGGGCGCCGGAAGCGGCGGCCCCAAGCAGGTGCCAGCGTGCCCGCACCAACCCCATCAGCTTGGCCATATGTGGCGCCAACAGACCGACGAACGAGAGCGGCCCCACCACCAGGGTGGCGCTGGCAGTGAGCACGGCCACCAGCAGCAGGATGGCGAGCTGGGCACGGTTGAGGCGAATGCCCAGCGCGGTCGCTACAGCACTACCCATCGGCATCAGATCGAGCCAGCGGCTCACCAACAGGCAGGCGGCCAGCATCAACAGCACCAGCCCCACCAACCCATAGGCCACCGGCAGGGTGACGTAATAGGTAGAACCGGACATCCAGGAGAGCAGTTGCTGCACCCGTAGGTCGCCGTTGGCCAGCGCAATGGCCTGCAGCGGTTCAAACAGTGCCGTGATGGCGATACCGGAGAGCAGGATCCGCTCCGGCTGGAAACCGTGCTTGCGATTGACCAGCACCAGCAGCAACAGGCAGCCGAAGGCACCGAGAAGGCCACCCAGCAGCATTATGGGCAACGGCAAAGCTGGCAGCAGTAAGGCTGTCGTTATCACCCCCATAAAGGTGCCGCCGCTCACCCCCAGCAGCTCCGGACTCGCCATAGGATTGTTGCTGACCCGCTGCAACAGGGTGCCCGCCAGCGCCAGCAGCACGCCAGCCGCCCCCGCCGCCAGAGTGCGCGGCAGCCGCCACTCCAACTGGGCCTGCCAGCGGAGCCAGCTCGGCCAACTCCAGCCCGTCATTCCCTGCCCAAACAGCAGGGAGGCGACCACGGCCATCAGCAGCCCGACCAACAACAGGCCAATAAGGCGAGCCGGTGCCGGATGGCGGGCCACCAGCAGGCTGGCGTTTGCCTTCGGCGTACCCGACTTGATGCCAAGGCGCGGGATCAGCCAGAGCAGCAGCGGCGCCCCCAGCAGGGCGGTCATGGCGCCGGTGGGGATCAATACCGGCCAGAAGCGGCTCAGGCTCTGCAGCAGCAGATCGGTCGCCGCCAGCAGCAGGGCGCCGAGGATCGGTGCCCACAGCAGCCGCTGGCCGAGCTGGCGGATCCCGAGCAGCCGCACCATGGCGGGCGCTGCCAGCCCGATAAAGCCGATCAGCCCCACCACGATCACCACGCAAGCGGTGACAAACACCGCCAGCCCCAGTCCGGCAAAACGCAGATGCTGAAGGGATACCCCCAGACTGCGGGCGCTGGCATCATCCAGCTCCAGCACCGCCAGCGGGCGCACCAGCACAACGGCCAGCAAAGCGGCTGCCAGCAGGCGGGGCAACAGGTAACTCACCCCGCTCCAGCTGTTCTGCACTAGCGAGCCACTGCCCCACACCAGCAAGCCTTTCAGCTCCTCCTGAAAGAACAGCAAGAGCCCCATGCTGATGGCCGCCAGATAGAGGTTGATCACCAACCCGGCAAAGACGATGACCACCGGATTGAGCTGGCGACGCCAGGCCAAGGCAAACACCAGTGCCATCGCGAGGCTGCCACCGGCCATGGCGATCCACTCCCGCCCCAGCAGCAGCCAGGAAGGGGCAAACAGGGTCACCATCATCAACGCCAGTTGGGCGCCGGAGGCTACCCCCAAGGTGGTCGGTGATGCGAGCGGGTTGCGCAGCACCTGCTGCATCAGGGTACCCGCCAGCCCGAGCGCCGCCCCGGCCAGCAGGGTGACCGCCAAGCGGGGCAGCCAGCTGAAATGCACCACCGCTTGGCTGACATCAGCCAGATTGGGGGCGAACAGGCTCTGCCACCAGAGCGCAGCGGGCAGCTGGCGAGCCAGCTCCCAATACGCGAGCAAGAGGGTCAATCCCAGCAGGATCGAGACCGGCCGCAGCAGCGGCGATGTGAGCAGTCGCTTCATCGGCCAGCCTCCATACGCTCGGCATCTTGCAACAATGCATCGCTGAGCAGACCGGCGAAACGGCGGGCGGCCAATACGCCACCAAAACTCCAGACCGCAGGCAAATGCAACACGGGCGCCTGCCGTACCAGCGGCAGATGCTGCCACAGCCCAGGCTCCTGCAGCCGTTCGCTCACCCCTACCGGGATGGGATCGACCACCACCAGCCGCGCGGTTGGCAAGGTCATGAACTGCTCGATGCTGACCACCGAGAAACCCCAGTCATTGGTCTGCTCTTGCCAGCCATTACGCAGCCCAAGCCGCGTCATCACCGCATCGAACAGGCTGTGGCGACCAAACACCCGCACATGGCGCTCATCGATAAACTGCACCACCAGCAGGGGCGGCAAATCCGCAGGCAATCTGGCCTGCATACTAGCAAGATCCCGATCCAGCCCGGCCAGCAGCCGTTCGCCCTCGGCAGTTTTGCCCACTATACGGGCGAGGGTCAGGGTCACCTCGTGCAGTCTCTGCCACAGATCGGTTTGCCCATCATAGAGGGCGATGGTACTCACCGGTGCGATGCGGGAAAGAGTTGGTGCCAGCGGGGCCGCCAGCGGCGAGATGAGGATGCGATCGGGTTTGAGCTCCGCCAGCAGCTCACGGTTGGGCTGGGTGCGCAGGCCGATATTCACCACTCCGGCAGGTAGCCGTGGCTCGCCGACCCATGCCTGATAGGGGCCTGCATCCCCCACCGCCAGCGGTGTCACCCCGAGCGCCAGCAGGGTCTCGGCTATGGTCCAGTCGACGGTGGCGATACGGGGTAGCGGCGCAGAAGCGATCGGGGATTTGTCGGCCTGCGCCGCAAGTGGCAGCAGCAGGCTAATAAGGCAGGGTGCCATCTTCTTCAATAAACGATTCAAGAGAGCCCCCCGGTCAGACGATGGCGATGGGATGGGCATGAGCCGGGTGGCGAATGACCTCCATCGGAATGCCATAGATGGCGTGCAGGGTCTCGCTGGTCATGATCCCCTCAGGTTCACCGTGGGTGAGCAGGCGGCCGGAGTGGAGCGCCACCAGCCGATCACAGAAGCGGGAGGCCATATTGATGTCGTGAATGACGATGATGACCCCGAGGTTTAGCTGACGGCTCAACTGCTTGACGAGCGTCAGCACCTCCACCTGATGGGCCACATCCAGCGCGGCCAGCGGCTCGTCCAGCAGGATGAAGCGGCTCTCCTGGGCCAGCAGCATCGCCAGCCAGACCCGCCCCCGCTCGCCGCCTGAGAGGGTATCCACCAGCCGATCGGCAAAGCGTTCGGTATGGGTAAGGGCGATGGCCCGATCGACCTGGCGGTGGTCCTCCGCCCCCATCCGGCCCAGCAGGCCACGCCAGGGGTAGCGGCCCATCTCCACCAGCTCCCGCCCGAGCAGATTCTCGGCGCTCGGCAAATGCTGGGGCAGATAGGCCACCTGACGGGCAAACTCCCGATTGCCCCAGTCGGGCAACGGCTTGCCATCGAACAGGATCTCGCCGTCGCTGAGGGGTTGCTGGCGAGCCAGCAGCTTGAGCAGGGTCGATTTGCCCGAACCATTGTGGCCGATGAGGCCATAGACCTGTCCCTGCTCGAAACGCAGGTCGGTGGGGTGCAGCAGCGTGCGGTCATTGACCGTGAAGCAGGCTGATTTCATCTCTAACATAAGCAATTCCTGTGCTGGCTTGCCGCCAGTCTCATCAGTGCCGGTATCAAACCGGCACCTCGCAATCCAGATGGGCGATCGCATCGCGGCTCACTGCGGCACGGCGCACGCCGGTCAGTTCAGTGAGCTGGCCCTGACGCATCTCCAGCAGGCGATCGGCCAGCGGGAAATAGTGATCATCGTGACTGATGGCAATCACCGTCTTGCCCATCTCCTTGAGGCGCGGCAACAGCACCTGATAGAAGATGCGGCGGAACTGGGGATCCTGATCCGCGGCCCACTCGTCAAACAGCATCACCTCGCGCTGCTCGGCCAGCGCCAGCAGCAGGGCGACCCGCTTGCGCTGCCCTTGGGAGAGATCGATATCGGCTATAAAGCCATCCTCGATGGTGAGCTTGCTGCCCATCTGCAACCGCTCCAGCCACTCGGCCACCAGCTCATCCTTGGGTTCCGGCCCCAGCAGGTGCTGGAACAGGTGATAGTCGGTGAAGATGGCGGAGAAGAGCGCCAGATAGCCATTGCGATCGGTGATCGGCTCACCATCCAGCAGGATCCGGCCCGATACCGGCTGATAGAGGCCGGTCAGCAGCATGGCCAGCGTCGACTTGCCGGAGCCATTGCCGCCGATGATGAAGATCTGCTCCCCCTTTTCGATGACCAGATCGATGGGGCCAACGGCAAAGCCGCCCTCCCCCTGATAGTGAAAGCTCACCAGCTCCAACTCGATACGCTGCCAGGGGCGGATGGCGGGCGGCAGCGGGAAATCCGCATCCGCCTCGGTCAGATTGAGGGCGGCGATCTTGTCGAACGCCACCTGAGCGGCAAGCAGGGTCGGCAGGGCGCCAATCCCCTGCAACAGCGGGGTGCGCAGGAACAGCAGGGTCAGCGCAAAGGTGGCGGCCACATTGGTGTTGGCCCAGCCAAGGCCGTTGGCCAGAAAGAAGACCAGACCGATGGCCCCCAGCATCATGATATTCGACCAGTTCACCGCGCTCAGGTGATAGGTGTCGGCGCGGATGATCTGCTGGCGGTAGTCACGGGCATTTTGTTCATAGAGCTGGTGGTAAACGAAGTGAGCCCGCTCGCGGTTGAGCGCCAGCTCCTTGCTGCCGGCGATGATGGCCTGATAGTTCTGATAGAGCCGATCTTCGGCCTGACGCATGTGGGAGAGATGGCGATAAACACGGTTCACCAGCAACCAGCCCACCACCATGGTAATCGTGACCCAGAGCGCGGTCACCCCGAGTAATGCAGGAGAGAGCCAGCCAAGGTAAAGGGCAGAACCCAGCGTGAGTACCAGCCCCTGCACCAGCTCCGGCAGGCGCACGAAGGCGATGGTGATCTGGCCGATATCGCTGGAGAGGGAAGCCAGCAGCGGCCCCTGACCAATCTGGCGAATGCGGGCGACATCAGTATCCAGCAACTGCTTGAGCAGGCGTCCGCGCAACCGGTAGACAAAATGGTGACCGAGAGTGGTCAGGGCCAGCTGAGATCCGAGTGTGATCACCAGCAGCAGCACAATCAGGCCGACCAGCTGACCGAGGATCGGCAGCGGATCACCTATAGATTCGATAAGAGACTGATTGATAAAGGCAATGACGCCAATCCCGCTGACTGCACTGAGCAGACTGAGCAGGGTAATGGCGATAAAGGGCCAACGATATTGACGATAAACCAGAGACAAGAGTTCCATAACGGACCGGTATTCCAGAGAGATCAGAACAACTGCGGGTGAAAAGAAGGGCGGGAATCCGGTTCCCGCCCGACTTCGATTACCAGCGGTAGTTGATGCTGCCCACTACGCTGCGCGGCTCGCCGTAGTAGCAGTAGTAGTCACAACTGGCCACGTAGGTTTCACCCAGCAGGTTGTTGACGTTGAGCTGGGCACGCCAGTTCTTGGCAAAGTCATACCCGATCATCGCATCCCAGACGGTATGGGCCGGCACCTCGGCAGAGCCGTAGATGGGGGTGTAGTCCGCATTCACGGCGCCAATACCCACGCTGGAACCGATATAACGTACACCGGTACCCAGCTCCAGACCCGAAGCCACCCCTTGCTGCACCTTGTAGTTACCCCAGAAGGAGGCCTGGTGGCGCGGGATCAGGCTGGCACGGCGATCGCCACTGCCGGTGTCGTTGGTTTTGGCATCGGTGTAGGTATAAGCAGCGGTCAGACGCAGCGCATCTGTCACCTGCAAGCTCCCTTCCAGCTCAATCCCCTGAGAGGTCACTTCACCCGCCTGGGTCTGCTGGCCGGAACCGGTAGAGACCAGCGAGTTGGTCTGGGCCAGATCGAACAGCGCCATATTGATGTAACCGTCGAGGAAGGCAGGCGCATACTTCACGCCGGTCTCGTAGAGCTTGCCCTTGAGCGGCTTGTAGGAACTCTTGGTGTTGGGATCGATCCCCGGCAGCACCTCGAACGACTCGGCATAGGCAAAGTAGGGAGAGAGGCCGTTGTCGGCCAGATACATCAGGCTGCCCGAGAGGGATAGCTCGTGATCGTACTGGCGCTCGTCCTTGCTGGTATTGGTATTGTGGGTCTCCACATAGTCAAAACGGCCACCGGCAGTCAGCAACCAGCGATCGTCCCAGCGGATCTGGTGCTGGGCATAGAGACCGCTCTGGCCCTTGCTGCTCTTCTGGTGAGTGGCGGTCGACTCATCAAAACCGGGGAAGCCGCTGTAATCCGGGTTCATGGTATTGATGGTGCCCATGGCGTAGTTGTCGGCCTCGACCCCTTCATTGACATGACGCTGCAGATCCACCCCCAGCAGCAAGGTCTGCTCGGTGCTGTCGGTGTTCCAGTAGCCCACCATCTGGTTGTCCATGGTGGCACTCTTGGTATTGCCATCACGGTAAACCAGGCCACGACTGGCAGTTGTGCCTTCATAGGTCGGGAAGATATAGGTCTGGCGCAGCAGCAGATCGTTGTAGTTGAAGCGGACGTTCTGCTTGAACTCCCAAGTCTGGTTGAGCTGGTGGGCCAGCTCGTAACCGGTGGAGATCTGGGTATTGCGGTTGCGATCGTAATCCGGCTGGCTCAGGTTGGTAGAGGGATCAATCTGGCCACCTGATGTATTCAGGGTGCCATAGACCGGGAAGAAGCCGTTGGTCGGGACCCCTTCGTCGTGCAGGAAGCTGGCCAGCAGGGTCAGGCTGGTACGATCCGAAAGATCGAAGGTGACGCTCGGCGCCAGATAAACCCGATCGTTGTAGGTGCCGGTAAGCACACCATCACGCTCTTTATAAAGAGCAACCATGCGGTAGCGGCTGTTGTCGGAGAGCGCGTCAGAGACATCCACCCCGACCTGACGATGATCCCGGCTGCCAAGCTGCAGATCTACTTGCCCTTGCGGCGTGGCGGTCGGTCGCTTGCTGATGGCATTGATCACCCCGCCCGGAGGCGCCTCACCGTAAAGGATCGAGGCTGGCCCCTTCAGCACTTCCACACTCTCCAGACCGAACGGTTCCGGCGTCCAGACGTAGTAGCCGGTGCCAAACAACCGGTTGCCATCCAGATAAGAGGCGGCATCGAAGCCACGCACCTTGAACCAGTCGGTGTTGTTGTCTGAGCCATAGAGGCCGGTCAATACGCCGGAACGGTAGCGAATCGCTTCATCCAGCTGCAACACGGCGTGCTGATCCAGCTCCTCGCGATTAACCACGGAGACGGCGCGAGGGGTCTCGGCCATCGGCACTTCCACCTTCATAGCCGTACCTGTCACCACCATGGTTTCGCTGGCTTTGGGCAGCTCAGCGGTGGTTTGTTCGGCCATCAGCGGCAGGGAGACGAGCAAACCGGAGAGCGAAAGCACGCCGAAGGCGCCCTTCTTGCCGGGTCCTGTAGTGTATTTTTGCGCAATCATATTAAAGTCTCGTTTATCAATGAGTTATGTTGTTTTAATTGTTATTTGTGGTCGTTTGTCACGACATCACCCTGTTCCATGGGCGAATAAAGCAGCGCAATCCTACTACAGGAGCCGTGATCGAATCGATTCAATAATTGCTAATCATTTGCATCTACATTGTTATCTGACTGCATCGTTGGCAGGATTTCGCGGGAGGTGGGAGCCATCAGGAGAGCTATGAGCGGAGAAGAAAATGGGGAGGAATATAAAGAAGCAGAAAAAAGATCGGCAGGATGGATCCGGTGGCATTATCTGACTGGATCCATTATCCCCAAGCTTTATCCATATTTATCCACACCCTTTGGCGGTAGAATCCGGCTTTCCGTTTCTTTGTCTGAAATCAGGATCCATTCCATGGCCAAACTCAATCTCGTCGTCGGCTCCATGCTGGGCGCCGCCGAATATGTCGCAGACCACGTCGCCAACCTGCTGGAACAGGCTGGCCACCAGACCCGGATCCACAACCCGGCCAAGCTGGCAGAGGTACTGGATGATGCGGGATCCATCCTGCTGGTGGTCACTTCCACCCATGGTGCCGGGGATGTGCCCGACAACCTGCAACCCTTCGCCAAGGAGCTTGCCGAGCAGCATCCGGATCTTAATTCATTGAAATATGGCGTGATCGCCCTTGGTGACAGCAGTTATGACACCTTTTGCCAGGGCGGCAAGACGCTGGATCGCCTGCTGGCCGAGTGCGGAGCCAGCCGGATTGGCGAGCGACTCGACATCGATGTGACCCAACACGAGATCCCCGAAGATGCCGCAGAAGTGTGGATCCGCGACTGGATGACGATGATCGCCTGATCGGCGTGCGGGAGATCCTGAAAAAAAGCTTGATCTCCCCACTTATCCCCAGATCGACTATCCACCATGTTATTAACAGATTGATCCGGGGGGGTTGTTCTACAAGGTTACCCACAACGCCCAGGGGTAATGTGCATAACTACGGTGTAAAGCTCTGTAAAACCTATAGTTATCCATGTATTAGATCCAGACCGACAGACATCTGTGTATAAAAGTCCTGGTTATCCCCTCGTTCACCGGGCCAGGATCCAAGCTTTTCCACAAGCTAGGATCGTCCTTAAATTAATGATCTTTATGATCAAAAAGTGCTTATCAACAGAAAGGGCGGATCCTAATAAGAGATCCAGTAAAAGATCGATCTAAAGATCCTTAAGATCTAATTAGTGGATCCTCCCTTCATACTGAACGTTAAGTAGACGTTCCCCTCAGGACGCGAAACAGATAGAATGTTCCGCCCTTTAGCCCAGGCAAATAAAGATCTTCAGGCGTGCAGATCAAGGTGATCCCAATGCAATACCATGAACAATTTGATGTGATCGTCGTCGGTGGCGGTCATGCCGGAACCGAAGCAGCAACAGCGGCAGCCCGTATGGGCATGAACACCCTGTTGCTGACCCACAATATCGATACGCTGGGACACATGTCCTGTAATCCGGCGATCGGCGGGATCGGCAAGGGACACCTGGTCAAGGAAGTTGACGCACTCGGCGGGATCATGGCGCGTGCCATCGATCTTGGCGGGATCCAGTTCCGCACCCTCAACTCCTCCAAGGGCCCGGCAGTGCGAGCCACTCGTGCCCAGGCGGATCGCCTGCTCTACAAGGCCGTCGTTCGCCAGATGCTGGAGAACTACCCGAACCTGAAGATCTTCCAGCAAGCCTGTGACGATCTGATCATGGACGGGGATCGTGTTGCCGGTGTGGTCACCCAGAGCGGGATCCGCATCAGCGGCAAGACAGTGGTGCTGACGGTCGGTACCTTCCTGAACGGTTTGATCCACATCGGGATGGAAAACTACAAGGGCGGCCGTGCCGGGGATCCTCCCTCGATCGCCTTGGCCCAGCGCCTGCGTGAACTGCCGCTGCGCATCGATCGTCTCAAGACGGGTACGCCGCCGCGCATCGATGCCCGCAGCGTCGATTTCTCCGTAATGCAGGAGCAGCACGGTGACGATCCGCGCCCCGTCTTCTCGTTTATCGGCAATGCCAGCCAGCATCCCCGTCAAGTGCCCTGCTACGTCACCCACACCAACGAGCGTACCCACGAGGTGATCCGCAATAACCTGGATCGCAGCCCCATGTACGCCGGGGTGATCGAGGGGATCGGCCCGCGCTACTGCCCGTCGATCGAAGACAAGATCACCCGTTTCGCCGACAAGACGGCTCACCAGATCTTCGTCGAACCGGAAGGCCTGACCACCCACGAACTCTATCCGAACGGGATATCCACCAGCCTGCCGTTTGACGTGCAGGTGCAGATCGTCCGTTCTGTGCGCGGCTTCGAGAACGCCCACATCACCCGCCCCGGCTATGCCATCGAATATGATTTCTTCGATCCGCGGGATCTCAAGGCCAACATGGAGAGCAAGTGCATTCCAAACCTGTTCTTCGCTGGCCAGATCAACGGTACGACCGGTTACGAAGAGGCGGCGGCACAAGGCCTGATGGCCGGTCTGAACGCCGCGCTGCGTGCCCAGGACAAGGATCCCTGGAACCCGCGTCGGGATCAGGCCTACATGGGCGTGATGATGGACGATCTCTCCACTCTGGGGACCCGCGAGCCTTACCGCATGTTCACCAGCCGCGCCGAATATCGCCTGCTGCTGCGGGAAGACAACGCCGATATCCGCCTGACTGCCATCGGTCGCGAACTGGGTCTGGTGGATGACGAGCGCTGGAGCAAATTCAACGCCAAGATGGAACAGGTCGAGCTGGAGCGTCAGCGCATGCGTTCAACCTGGATCCACCCGCAACATCCGTCACTGGAGGCAGTCAACGCTCTGGTCAATACCCCGCTGACCCGCGAGCAGAGTCTGGAAGAGCTGTTGCGTCGCCCAGAGGTGACCTATGATGCGCTGATGGCCATCGAAGGGGTTGGCCCCTCCGTGACCGATCCTGCCGCGGCCGAACAGGTTGAGATCCAGATCAAGTACGCCGGTTACATCGAGCGTCAGCACGATGAAGTGGAAAAGCAGCTGCGCAACGAGAACACCTTGCTGCCGCTGGATCTGGACTATCGCGAGGTGAACGGCCTCTCCAACGAGGTGAAAGCCAAGCTGAACGATGCCAAGCCGCAGACCATTGGTCAGGCTTCCCGCATCTCCGGCATCACCCCGGCGGCCATCTCCATCCTGCTGGTTCACCTGAAAAAACACGGCCTGCTGCGTAAAACCGCCTGAGGAATCCCATGTTGGAAAGATTGAACGGCCTGCTCAAGCAGGCCGAAATTGTTATCACCGATACCCAAAAGAGCCAACTGGTGCAGTTGGTCGAGTTGCTGCACAAGTGGAACAAGGCTTACAATCTCACCTCGGTGCGAGATCCGGACGCCATGCTGGTCAAGCATATCCTCGATAGCCTGGTGGTAAGCCCCCACTTGCACGGTGAGCGCTTCATCGACGTGGGGACCGGTCCCGGCCTGCCGGGATTGCCGCTGGCGATCATCAATCCGGACAAGCAGTTCGTTCTGCTAGACAGTCTGGGCAAACGGATCAACTTCATCCGCCAGGTCATTCTGGAGCTGGGGTTGACCAATGTGACGCCGATCAAATCCCGGGTGGAAGAGTATCAACCCGAAGTCGGGTTTGATGGTGTACTCAGCAGAGCGTTCGCTTCGCTAGAGGACATGCTGAGCTGGTGTCACCACCTGCCGTCAGAACAGGGCAGCTTCCTCGCGCTCAAGGGACAATATCCCGCAGAGGAGCTGGCCCAGTTGCCTGCCAATATCCGTCTGGTAGCCTGTCATGAGCTGCGGGTGCCGGAGCTGGAAGGCGAACGTCATCTGCTGGAATTCAAACATATCCAGCCCGAATAGGGTCGCAGTTTCATTTAGGGGATAGTGTGGGAAAAGTCATTGCCATAGCCAACCAGAAGGGTGGAGTGGGTAAAACCACCACCTGTGTGAACCTGGCCGCCTCCATGGCCGCCACCCGGCGCAAGGTGCTGGTGATCGATCTGGATCCGCAGGGCAATGCCACCATGGGCAGCGGCGTCGACAAGTACGAAGTCGAGCGCACCGCCTATGAGCTGCTGATCGAAGATGCTCCCATCAGCGAGGTGATCATACCCGAAACTTCCGGTGGTTATCACCTGATCGCCGCCAACGCCGACGTGACCGCAGCCGAAATCCGCCTGATGGAGTTTTTCGCCCGCGAGATCCGTCTGCGCAATGCGCTGGCCTCGGTGCGGGACAAGTACGACTACGTCTTCATCGACTGCCCACCTTCCCTCAACATGCTGACCGTGAATGCCATGGCCGCCGCCGACTCCGTGCTGGTGCCCATGCAGTGCGAATACTATGCGCTGGAAGGGCTCACCGCCCTGGTCGACACCATCAGCAAGCTGGCCGCCGTGGTCAATCCCGATCTCAAGATCGAAGGTGTGCTGCGTACCATGTACGATCACCGCAACCGGCTGGCCAATGATGTGTCCGATCAGCTAAAACAGCACTTTGGCGACAAGGTCTACCGCACCATCATTCCCCGCAATGTTAGACTGGCTGAGGCCCCGAGTTTCGGTGCCCCGGCCATGCACTATGACAAATCATCGGTGGGCGCCAAGGCCTACCTGGCACTGGCTGGCGAGATCCTGCGCCGCCAGGAGCAGGAACGTCAGGCGACCATCGCAGACCGAGAGAGCATATGACTCCGAAAAAACGTGGACTGGGCAAGGGGCTGGATGCCCTGCTCAGTACCAGCACGGCTGCCCGCCAGAAACAGGTGATGAGCGATCAACGTACTGAAGAGGCCATGGCCCCCACCAATCAGGGCGAGCTGCGCAAGCTGCCGGTGGAGTGGTTGCAGTCCGGCAAGTACCAGCCCCGCAAGGACATGTCCCAGGATGCACTGGAAGAGCTTGCCAACTCCATCCGCGCCCAGGGGGTGATCCAGCCCATCGTGGTACGCCCTCTCGGCGAACAATCCTTCGAAATCATCGCCGGTGAGCGGCGCTGGCGCGCGTCCCAGCTGGCGCGGCTCGAGGTGGTGCCCTGCATCGTCAAGGATGTACCCGACGAGGCTGCCGTTGCCATCGCGCTGATTGAGAACATCCAGCGGGAAGACCTCAATGCCATCGAAGAGGCGGTCGCTTTACAAAGACTACTGACCGAATTCGAACTCACCCACCAGCAGGTGGCCGAGGCGGTGGGCAAGTCCCGCACCACGGTGACCAACCTGCTGCGTCTCAACCAGCTCAACGACGACGTGAAGCGTTTCGTCGAGCATGGCGACCTCGACATGGGTCATGCCCGAGCCCTGCTGGCCCTGAGCGGTCAGGCTCAGTCCGAACTGGCCAAGCTGGTTGCCCAGAAAGGGCTGACTGTACGCGATACCGAGAAGCTGGTGCAAAAAGCGCTTGAACCGGCAAAAGCCAGGGTCGAACCGGCCCGTGATCCGCAGATCGGCTACCTGGAGCGCCAACTGGCAGAAAAAATTGGCAATCAGGTGCAACTTCAGCCTGGCAAGCGGGATAGCGGAAAGTTAGTAATAAGTTACGAGAATTTATCCGATTTGGACCGTATATTGGGCTATTTTGGCGTGTCAGAATCGTGATTCTTACGCTTTTTGTAGTAATAAAACATCCATTCCTTTTGATATGGCCATAACCTTGATTTGCCGCGGAAAGCCGCAAAAATTAAGGATTTTTGTCATATTGCAATAGCGGCCCTCAAGGGTATAATTTGACCGGCTTTAAGAGCTGTTAACATGGGGTCTTCGGATCCCGATTTTTTACAGTTCTGTAATGTTCAGGGGTAGGTTGGTGAAGCAGAAAATAGCCTTGGAAGGTTTTACGCTAGCCTGGGTTATGCTCGTTTGTCAGCTCATCCTGATCCTGGCGATGAGTGCTGTCTGGTTTTATCAGATTAGTGCCAGCGCCGGTTATTCCGCCCTTTACGGAGGGGGGATGTACTGGGTTCCTCAAGCCTTGTTTACTGTCTGGGTGCTGCGCCGCAAGGTGACAACCGAGAGTGTGGGCCTGGTTTTGCGGGACTTTTATGGTGGGGCTGGGATTAAGCTCGTTTCGACAGCAGGTCTGTTTGCTCTGTTGTTTGGTGCGAAAGTCGAGGTCGTTACCGTCTCGTTTTTCGCCACTTATATCCTCGCCCTCGTTGTACAGTGGATAGTCTCATTCACGCTTAACAACCACTATTAGGAAAACTCATGTCTGCAACCGGAGAAGTCCTGACTCCTCAGGGATATATCTCCCACCACCTGACCCACCTTCAAGTCGGGTCCGGGTTCTGGACGGTGAATATCGACTCAATGGTATTCTCCGTCGTGCTAGGCGCCCTGTTTATCCTGCTGTTCCGCAAAGTAGCCGTTAACGCTACCAGCGGGGTGCCGGGTAAGCTGCAGTGCTTTGTGGAGATGCTGGTCGAGTTTGTGAATGGTAACGTCAAAGACATCTTTCATGGTCGCAACAAGGTCATCGCACCTTTGGGGTTGACTGTGTTTGTCTGGATCTTCCTGATGAACCTGATGGATCTGATCCCCGTTGACTTTATCCCTCACGCTGCACAATTGATGGGTATTCCCTATCTGCGTGTGGTTCCCTCTGCTGACGTTAACATCACCATGTCCATGGCTTTGGGCGTGTTCTTCTTGATCCTGTATTACAGCATCAAGGTCAAGGGTATCGGCGGGTTTGTGAAGGAGCTGACGCTTCAGCCTTTCAACCACCCGGCGGCCATCCCGGTTAACCTCATCCTGGAAACTGTTACGCTGGTATCCAAACCGGTCTCTCTGGGTCTTCGACTGTTCGGCAACATGTATGCTGGCGAACTGATCTTTATCCTGATTGCGGGTTTGCTACCCTGGTGGTCACAGTGGATCCTGTCCGTGCCTTGGGCAATTTTCCACATCCTGATCATCACTTTGCAGGCATTCATCTTCATGGTTCTGACCATCGTCTATCTGTCGATGGCACAGGAAGACCATGGTTGATGCGACTCAAATAATCCTTTTTATACAATCAATTACATCTAAATAAATGGAGATCCTCATGGAAAACTTGAACATGGACCTGCTGTACATCGCTGCTGCAATGATGATGGGTCTGGCTGCTATCGGCGCTTCCATCGGTATCGGTATTCTGGGTGGCAAGTTCCTGGAAGGTGCTGCTCGTCAACCTGATCTGATCCCTGTTCTGCGTACCCAGTTCTTCATCGTAATGGGTCTGGTGGATGCGATCCCGATGATCGCCGTTGGTCTGGGTCTGTATGTGATGTTTGCGGTTGCTGGCTAAGTCGTTACGACATCTCCAGGCATAACCCATTAACTAACTAAAGAGGACATCGGCTGTGAATATCAACGCCACCCTCCTCGGCCAAGCAATTGCTTTTTTCTTCTTCGTTGTGTTTTGCATGAAGTATGTATGGCCGCCGCTGATGGCTGCCATCGAAGCCCGTCAGAAAGCTATTGCTGACGGTCTCTCTTCTGCCGAACGAGCCAAGAAAGATCTGGATTTGGCCAAGGCCAACGCCGTCGATCAGCTGAAAGAAGCCAAGCTGCAGGCTGCTGAAATCATTGAACAGGCCAACAAACGCAAGGCCCAGATCATTGATGAGGCAACTGTCGGTGCTCAGGCTGAGCGGGAAAAAATCCTGGCTCAAGGCCGTGCCGAGATTGAAGCTGAACGTCATCGTGCCAAAGAGGAACTGCGCAAGCAGGTTGCTGCTCTTGCCATTGCGGGTGCAGAGAAGATCCTGGCGCGCCAAATCGACCAGGCTGCCAACAGCGACATCGTCGACAAACTGGTAGCTGAACTGTAACGGGAACGGGGCTATGTCTGAACTGACTACAATCGCTCGCCCCTACGCCAAGGCTGCTTTCGAGTTTGCCGTTGAGCACAAGGCGGTTGATCAGTGGCTGGGGATGCTCAGCTTCGCTGCGGAAGTAGTGAAGAACGAGACCATCCACTCCCTGGTTAACGGCTCTGTGGCTGCCGACGAGCTGGCAAAACTGTTTGTCAGCATCTGCGGGGAGCAACTCGACGAGCATGGCCAGAACCTGATCCGGGTAATGGCAGAGAATGGTCGCTTGGGTGTGCTGCCGGCGGTCGTTGCCGAATTTGTGGTGTTCAAGTCTGAACTGGACAAAGAAGTTCAGGCTGACGTGATTTCGGCGATTGCACTGACCGACCAGCAGAAAGCCAATATTCAGGCTTCTCTGGAACAACGTCTCGCGCGCAAAGTGAAGCTGAATTGCAGCATCGACGCGTCCTTGATGGCCGGGGTGCTCATCAAGGCCGGTGATCTGGTTATCGACGGAACTGTCCGCGGCAAGCTGGATCGCATGGCTGACGCGCTGCAATCTTGATTGGGGTATTAGAGCATGCAACTGAATTCCACTGAAATCGCCGAGCTGATCAAGCAGCGCATTGCGCAGTTTGATGTAAAGAGCGAAGCGCGTAACGAAGGTACCATCGTCTCCGTGAGCGACGGTATCATTCGTATTCACGGCCTGGCCGATGCCATGCAGGGTGAGATGATCGAGCTGCCGGGCAACCGCTACGCTCTGGCATTGAACCTGGAGCGTGACTCCGTTGGTGCCGTAGTGATGGGTCCCTATGCCGATCTGGCCGAAGGGATGAAAGTAAAAGGTACTGGCCGCATTCTGGAAGTGCCGGTCGGTCGTGGTCTGCTGGGCCGGGTGGTCAACACCCTGGGTCAGCCTATCGACGGTAAAGGTCCGGTCGAGCACGATGGCTTCTCTCCGGTAGAAGTGATTGCCCCGGGCGTTATCGAGCGTAAGTCTGTTGACCAGCCTGTCCAGACCGGTCTGAAAGCCATCGACTCCATGATCCCTATCGGTCGTGGCCAGCGTGAGCTGATCATCGGTGACCGCCAGGTAGGTAAAACTGCCATTGCGATCGACACCATCATCAACCAGAAAGACTCCGGCATTAAGTGTGTCTACGTTGCGATTGGCCAGAAGGCCTCCACCATCGCCAACGTGGTGCGCAAGCTGGAAGAGCACGGTGCTCTGGCCAACACCATAGTAGTGGTTGCCTCTGCTTCCGAAGCGGCTGCCCTGCAATACCTGGCTCCGTATTCAGGTTGCTCCATGGGTGAGTACTTCCGTGACCGCGGTGAAGATGCCCTGATCATTTATGATGACCTGTCCAAGCAGGCCGTTGCATATCGTCAGATCTCCCTGCTGCTGCGCCGTCCGCCAGGACGTGAAGCATTCCCGGGCGACGTATTCTATCTGCACTCCCGTCTGCTGGAGCGTGCAGCTCGCGTCAACGACGAGTACGTAGAGAAGTTCACCAAGGGTGAAGTGAAGGGCAAAACCGGTTCTCTGACCGCGCTGCCGATCATCGAAACCCAGGCGGGCGACGTATCCGCGTTCGTTCCGACCAACGTGATCTCCATCACCGATGGTCAGATCTTCCTGACTTCCCAGTCTTTCAACGCCGGTATTCGTCCTGCGGTTGATCCGGGTATCTCCGTATCCCGTGTGGGTGGTGCCGCCCAGACCAAGATCGTCAAGAAGCTGTCCGGTGGTATCCGTACCGCGCTGGCCCAGTATCGCGAACTTGCTGCCTTTGCCCAGTTCTCTTCCGACCTGGACGATGCAACTCGCAAGCAGCTGGACCACGGTCAGAAAGTGACCGAGCTGATGAAACAGAAGCAGTACTCTCCGATGAGCGTGGCTCACCAGTCTCTGGTGCTGTTCGCCGCGGAAAAAGGCTATCTCTCTGATGTCGAGTTGAGCAAGATCCTCGACTTCGAAGCCGCTCTGCTCTCTTTCGCCGATACCCAGCATGCTGAGCTGATGGCTGAAATCAATGCCAAGGCTGACTACAACGACGCGATCGTTGGCAAGCTGACTGCGTTGCTGGATGACTTCAAGGCAACCCAGACCTGGTAAGCGAGTGTGGCAGCGCAAGCTGCCACCTGATGGAGAGAAGAGATGGCCGGCGCAAAAGAGATACGTAACAAGATCGGGAGTGTTAAAAACACTCAAAAGATCACCAGCGCTATGGAAATGGTGGCAGCAAGCAAGATGCGCCGTGCGCAGGATCGCATGTCTGCCAGCCGTCCGTACGCTGAAACCATGCGCAAGGTGATCGGCCATATCGCTCAGGGGAACCTGGAATACAAGCACCCCTACCTCATCGAACGTGAGGTCAAGCGAGTGGGTTACATCGTCGTCTCCACCGACCGTGGCCTGTGTGGTGGTCTGAACATCAACCTGTTCAAGGCTGCCCTCAATGATATGAAGCAATGGAGCGCGAAAGGTGCCAAGGTTGACCTGGCTCTGATCGGCAACAAAGCCTCCAACTTCTTTGAACGGCACGGCGCCAAGGTGAAAGCTCATGTCGCAGGACTGGGCGATAACCCGAGCGTCAATGACCTGATTGGTTCAGTCAAGGTCATGCTGAAGGCTTACGACAACGGTGAGATTGACAAGCTGTATCTGGTGTACAACAAGTTCGTCAACACCATGGTGCAGCAACCACGGGTCGATCAACTGCTGCCTTTGCCCGTAACTGAAGACAGCAAGCTCGCCAAGAAACACCACTGGGATTACCTCTATGAGCCGGATCCCAAGAAGCTGCTGGATACCCTGCTGGTTCGCTATGTCGAATCTCAGGTCTACCAGGGTGTAGTGGAAAACTTGGCCAGTGAACAGGCAGCCCGAATGGTTGCCATGCAAGCCGCGACTGACAACGCCGGTAACCTGATTAACGATCTGCAACTGGTATACAACAAGGCCCGTCAGGCCAGTATTACCCAGGAGCTGACAGAGATCGTATCCGGTGCTGCTGCGGTGTAAGGCAAGGGTTATCAAAGGTTTAGAGGATTTGACATGAGTAACGGTTTCATCGTCCAAATCATCGGCGCTGTAGTGGACATCGAGTTCCCGCAGAATGCCGTGCCCCAGGTGTACGATGCACTGAAGGTCGTTAGCGAAGGTCAAGGCCAGGGTCTGGTGCTGGAAGTTCAGCAACAGATCGGTGGCGGCGTCGTTCGTTGCATCACCATGGGTTCCTCCGACGGTCTGCGTCGTGGGTTGGAAGTAATGAATAGCGGTAAATCCATCCAGGTTCCGGTCGGTACTGCGACACTGGGTCGGATCATGAACGTACTGGGCGAGCCAATCGACGAGAAAGGCCCGATCGGTGAAGAAGAGAGCTGGTCAATCCACCGTGAAGCCCCCAGCTACGAAGATCAGTCCAACAGCACCGAGCTGCTGGAGACCGGCATCAAGGTTATCGACCTGGTATGTCCGTTCGCCAAGGGTGGTAAGGTTGGTCTGTTCGGTGGTGCCGGTGTAGGCAAAACCGTAAACATGATGGAGCTGATCCGTAACATCGCGATCGAACACAGTGGTTACTCCGTGTTCGCCGGTGTAGGTGAGCGTACCCGTGAGGGTAACGACTTCTACCACGAGATGATGGAGTCCAACGTACTGGACAAAGTATCTCTGGTTTACGGTCAGATGAACGAGCCGCCCGGAAACCGTCTGCGTGTAGCGCTGACCGGCCTGACCATGGCCGAGAAGTTCCGTGACGAAGGTCGTGACGTGCTGTTCTTCGTGGACAACATCTACCGTTACACCCTGGCCGGTACAGAAGTATCCGCACTGCTGGGCCGTATGCCTTCCGCAGTAGGTTACCAGCCGACCCTGGCCGAGGAGATGGGTGTTCTGCAAGAACGTATCACCTCCACCAAGACCGGTTCCATCACCTCCGTACAGGCAGTTTACGTTCCTGCGGATGACTTGACTGACCCGTCTCCGGCGACCACCTTCGCCCACCTGGATGCGACCGTCGTACTGTCCCGTCAGATCGCGGCACTGGGTATCTACCCGGCCGTTGACCCGCTGGACTCTACCTCTCGTCAGCTGGATCCGCTGGTGGTTGGCAAGGAGCACTACGAGACCGCTCGTGGCGTTCAGACCGTACTGCAGCGCTACAAAGAGCTGAAGGACATCATCGCCATCCTGGGTATGGATGAACTGTCAGAAGAAGACAAACTGACCGTAGCCCGTGCCCGTAAGATCGAGCGTTTCCTGTCCCAGCCGTTCTTCGTTGCAGAAGTGTTTACCGGTTCTCCGGGTAAATACGTGCCGCTGAAAGAGACCATCCGTGGTTTCCAGGGCATCCTGAAAGGCGAGTATGACGATCTGCCCGAGCAGGCGTTCTACATGGTTGGCGGTATCGACGAAGTCGTCGAGAAATCCAAGAAACTGTAAGCCTCGACAGGAGGGCCCATGGCAGAGATGATCTCCTTTCACCTGGACGTGGTGAGCGCCGAAGGAAAACTGTTTTCCGGTCGCGTGCAATCCGCTCAGGTATCAGGCTCCGAAGGTGAGTTGGGTCTCCGCCACGGTCATGCTCCGTTGCTGACTGCCATCAAGCCGGGCCTGGTCCGCTTGGTGAAGCAGAACGGAACTGAAGAGGTGCTGTACATCTCCGGCGGTATGCTGGAAGTACAACCTGAATCCGTGACCGTGCTGGCGGACACCGCGATTCGTGCTGACGACTTGGATGAGGCGAAAGCCCAGGAAGCCAAGCGCGCAGCCGAAGAGCGGATCCACAGCTCCCATGGTGATATCGACTACGCCCAGGCCGCCACCGAGCTGGCCAAGGCGATGGCTCAACTGCGAGTCATCGATATCGTCAAAAAGAATTACCGCTAATAACGGTGATGCAAAAAGCGACCTTCGGGTCGCTTTTTTTTTACCCGTTGGATAGACTCCGCCGAGTATTTTTCATGTTCCAAAGGCCAATTTATGTCCCTCAACGTCGTGATCCTGGCTGCGGGTAAAGGTACCCGTATGCGCTCTTCCCTGCCCAAGGTACTGCACCCGGTAGCCAACAAACCCATGGTTTCCCATGTGATCGATACCGCTCGTCAGGTCGGTGCCGAGCAGCTGCATCTGGTCTATGGCCACGGTGCCGAGCTGCTGAAAGAGCGGATCGTGGCGGCCGATGTGAACTGGGTGCTGCAAGCTCAGCAGCTGGGAACTGGTCATGCCGTCGCCCAGGCCATCCCGTTCTGGAAGGATGAAGACGATGTGCTGGTGCTCTACGGCGATACCCCGCTGATCCAGCCCGAGACCCTGCAGCGCTTGCTCGCCGCCAAGGCTGAAAACGGGATGGCACTGCTGACCGTGGTGCTGGACAACCCCACCGGCTATGGCCGCATCGTCCGTGAAAATGGTCAGGTAGTCGGTATCGTCGAGCAGAAGGATGCCAATGCCGAACAGCTGGTCATTCGTGAAGTGAACACCGGCGTGCTGGTGGCCAATGGGGGCCAGTTGCGTCAATGGTTGTCTCGTCTCGACAACAAAAACGCCCAGGGCGAGTTCTATCTGACCGATGTGATCGCCATGGCTCACGGCGATAATTGCCCGATTGCCGCCGTTCATCCGGAGCGTGCCGCCGAGGTGGAAGGGGCCAACAATCGGGTGCAATTGGCTCAGCTTGAGCGCAGCTATCAGCAGATGCAGGCCGAGAAACTGATGATTGCAGGTGCAACCATGATCGACCCCGCACGCTTTGATTTGCGTGGGGTTTTGGAAATTGGTGAAGAGGTTGTTATTGATGCAAACGTCATCATTGAGGGCAAGGTGACTCTCGGCAATCACGTTCGTATCGGAGCCGGTTGCGTACTGAAAGATTGTGTCATTGGCGATCACTCCGAGGTGAAACCCTACTCGGTTATCGAGGGTGCACAGGTGGCAGATCAGTGCTCAGTGGGTCCGTTTACCCGCTTGCGTCCGGGGGCGGTTCTGGAGCAGGATGCGCACGTTGGCAACTTCGTCGAGATGAAGAAGGCCCGTCTGGGGGTTGGTTCCAAGTGCGGTCATCTGACCTATCTGGGTGATGCCGAGATAGGAGCCGGGGTGAATATCGGTGCCGGTACCATCACCTGCAACTACGACGGGGTCAACAAATTCCAGACCATCATCGAGGACGATGTGTTCGTCGGTTCTGATACCCAACTGGTAGCGCCTGTTCGCATCGGCAAGGGGGCCACCCTGGGAGCCGGCTCTACTATTACCAAGGACGTGGGTGAAAATGAACTCGTGATTACCCGGGTACCCCAGCGTCACATCAAGAACTGGGCTCGTCCGGTCAAGAAAACTGATAAGTGATATCAGTATGAAGGCGACCCATGAACAAGCGAATCATCAAGCTCGCAGACGCGAGCCACAGTCTGTTTTCCCGCTTTGTCGATCTGGTGGGAATTTCAGTCTCAATGGTGCTGCTCGCACGGCACTTTGGCTTGTTTCATGGGTTGGACGAGATGTCCCTGGTCACGCTGGGCATGGTGGTCTTCTTTCTGGTCTCCCAGAATACCGGGCTCTATTGCAGCCGGGTTCGTAAACATCTGGCGCAGTCTCTGCTGCGCCTCATCTTCTCCTGGTTGGTAACTGCTACCCTGCTCTACCTGCTGGTCTATCTGGTTCCCATCTTTAAACCCTACCACCCCTTCCCGCTGGAGCTGGCGGTGCTCTGGCTTGCCATGGCCTGCCTCATTTCCACCGGCTATCGGGTGTTGTACCGACTGGTGACCCTCTGGTTCAGCGATGCCTCCTGCTGTCGGCGTGTGGCCATCATTGGCGTGACTCCGGCCGGACTGGCGCTGGAAAAATCCCTGTGGGAGAGCCCGCGTCACGATATTCAGATGCTCGGATTTTTCGATGCCCGTAGCGAAGAGCGCTTCGGTTACCCGACTCGCAGTCCTCTGTTGGGTGATGTCGATGAGCTGCTCGAGCTGGCACGCAAAGGGCTGGTCGACGAAATCTATCTGGCGCTGCCCCTGACCGCCCGGGAGCGTATCAATCACTACCTCTACGAACTCTCCGACACCACGGTTAATACCTATCTGGTTCCCGATTTCTACGAGTACGGCCTGACCGTATCCCACATCGATCGGGTGGGCGATATCTATACCTTCAGCTTTTTCGATTCCCCGTTCGAAGGGGGCGCCGCCCTGCTCAAACGCATTGAAGATCTGGTGTTGGGTTCACTCATCCTGCTGCTCATCTCTCCGGTTATGGCGCTGGTGGCTCTCGGGGTGCGTCTCTCTTCCCCTGGACCCGTGCTCTTCAAGCAGGATCGCTACGGCCTGGGGGGGAAACGGATCCAGGTCTGGAAATTCCGCTCCATGCGCGTCATGGAGAATGATGCCGTGGTGACTCAGGCAACCAGAGGCGATCCCAGAGTGACGCCATTCGGTGCGTTTTTGCGTCGTACCTCGCTGGATGAGCTGCCGCAGTTTTTCAATGTGATTCAGGGCTCCATGTCGATCGTGGGGCCACGTCCCCATGCCGTGGCGCACAACGAGCAGTACCGCTCACTGGTGGAGCGGTACATGCTGCGCCACAAGGTCAAACCGGGGATTACCGGGCTGGCCCAGATAAATGGATTTCGTGGTGAAACCGACACCCTCGACAAGATGGAGATGCGGGTCAAGTTCGATCTCAAGTACATCCAGTACTGGTCGCTCGGACTGGATTTCAAAGTCATTTTCCTGACTGTATTCAAGGGGTTTGTCGGTGCGTCAGCTTACTAGCCTCGTTTGCGCCGGACTGCTGCTCTCCCCCTCTCTTTCAGTCCGTGCCGAGGTCACTCCCTTATCCCATCAGGGGCTGCTGGGTCTGGAGGTCCAGACCGAGATGGAGAGTCGTTATGGTCACGACAGCAACCTGCTGTGGCTGCGTGACAGTGGTCAGGCGATTGGCTCCGATTTCATCGGAATCACCCCGGAATTTCGCATGGTGGGCAAACGCGGCCTGGATCGCTATCAGTTCAGCTATCTGGGTGACTATCGTCGCTATGGCAGCAGCCATGGGGATGGCTATGCCGATCACCAGTTCCAGTTTGACGGCAGCTGGCGCTTCTCCCTGCGCAACGCCTTCAAGCTGATGTACCAGTATCGGCTGGGCCATGAGGCGCGTGGCGAGGGGCTGACCGAAGGCTTTATGTTGCAGGGGGATGAGAAGGCTGGCGGTGATGCCACTTTCGGCTGGTTCAACATTGCCGAGCCGTTGCGCTTCAAACGCAGCGAAGTGGGTGGCCGCTACAGTTATGGCGCTCCCGATGCCAGAGGCAAGCTGGAGCTGGCGCTCTCCCACAAGGATCTGGGTTATCTCGACAGGCACCTCTACCAGCATGACTTTGAACGCTATATGGCCGAGCAGGAGTGGCAGGAGAACACCGCCATTGTCGAGCTGTTCGATCAGGTGAGCCATGTCAGCCGTTTTCGTTACACCCTGCAGACCAATCTGCGACGCTATCCGGCCAATCCGCGCAAGGATTCCGACGAATTCTTCCTTATCACAGGGGTGATGAGCCAGCTGACCGGCAAGACCCGGATCGATGCCAATATCGGCGGGATCTACAAGCGTTTCGTCAATGATCCACAGGCAGAGAGTTTCAAAGGGCTGAACTGGGATCTGCGTCTGGAGTGGCAACCGCTCGATTACAGCAAGCTCGCGCTGCTCTCCAGCCGGACCATTCGTGATCCGGGTGGTGACGGCGGCTATGTCGGCAGCCAGCTATATGGCGCCAAGTGGCAGCACCACTGGTCACCCGGAGTGGCGACCACGCTCTCTTATCACGATATCCGGGATGATTATCACCAGTCGGTGGTCTGTGGTAACGACAACCGCCACCGTCAGGACGATATCCATCGCTGGGGCATGGGCATCAGCTACGACATTCGTCCCTCCGTCAATCTGGGGCTCCACTACCAGCAGGCCGACTCCGGTTCCAGCTTTGCCGGGCAGCCCATCGACATCGGCGGCAATTGCTATGGCCGTGCCCTCGGTTACGACAAACAACAGCTTTCTCTTTCACTCAAGGTAGCCATTTAACATGAACAAAAGCGTAATGGTGCTTCTGCTTGGCTGGTTGTTCAGCCTGTCGGTCTGGGCTGGCCAGAGCCCGCAAGGCAACGATTCCGCCTACCGGCTGGCACCGGGGGACGAGGTCGAAATCCGGGTGTATGGCGAGCCGGATCTGTCGATGAAGTTCAAGGTCGATACCAGTGGTCATGTCAATTACCCCTATCTGGGTCAGGTGCTGCTGATGGGCCATACCACCGCTGAGGTGGCCGAGCTGCTGACCAGAGGGCTCAAGCACGGCGTGCTGCTCGATCCCATGGTGACGGTCAACGTGACCACTTTCCGACAGGTGTTTGTTGCTGGCGAGGTGGCTCACCCGGGGGGCTACGAATACCAGCCCGGCCTGACGGTGGAGAAGGCCGTCACGTTGGCGGGTGGTTTCACCGATCGCGCCGCCAGACGGGATATCAGCCTGCGCCTCAATGGCAGCGATCAGTTGCTGGAAGAGGTGAGCCTGCAACGGCAGCTCAATCCCGGCGACATCATCACCATCGAACAAAGTTTCTTCTGATCCAGGACGCTCTTCATGACTTCATTGTTGGTTGAAAATGGCCGTGCGCTAGAGAGTCGCCTCGATTTCAGCGGCCCCTGGCGGGTGCTCAAGGCAAACTGGTGGAAGGTGGTATTGTTTGCCGCCGTGGTGACCCTGGCGGCAGCCCCCTTTATCCTCAGCATGCCGCCCTATTATCAATCCAGTGCGACCCTGCTGCTGAAGGCAGATGCCAACAGCGCTTCCCCTATCGAGCCCGTCTACCGGGTCGATACCAGCCGCCGCGAGTACTACAACACCCAGTTCGAGCTGCTCAAGTCACGCCGGGTAGCCGAGAAGGTGGTTACTCATCTGGGTTTGGCCGAGTTGCCGGAATTCAACGGGCAGCCCAATCCCGACAGCTGGCTGAGCCGCATCAAGGGGCTCTGGAGTGCCGCACATCAGGAGGATGCCTCCTCACGCCACCAGCATGCGCTGGAGTATCTGGCCAGACACCTGACCGTCTCGCCGGTGCGCGATACCCAGCTGGTCAGCATAGGGTTCGAATCCCGCTCTCCCGAGCTGGCCGCCAGCGTCGCCAATGAGGTGGCCCAGACTTACATCGATCTCAATGTGGAGGAGCGGGTCGATGCCAACACCACGGCATCGCACTGGAACCAGAGCCGGCTGGTGGAGATAAAGGCCAGTCTGGAGAAGCAGGAGAAGCAGCTCGGCGATTTTCTTGCCCGCAATGATCTGCTGACGTTTCGCGGCGTAGATGGTCTGCAAACCGAAGAGCTCGGTATCATCACCAACAAGTACGCGGATGCACGCGAGCGGCGGCTGGCGGCGCAGGCCGAATTCCAGTCCATTCAGGAGTACGGCCGCAATCCGGCGGCGCTGGCTTCCCTGCCCGAGGTCTCCAACCACCCCCAGATGCAGGATCTGCGCATCGCCCTCATCAAGGCCCAGCAGGAGCTCTCCGAGCTGGCCAAGCGTTATGGCCCCAAGCATGACCGTATTCTGCAGGCCGAAGCGCGCATCAAGGCGCTCAATACCCAGTCAAACCAGCTGATGCGGGAGATTGCCGACGGTATCGAGGATCGCTACCAGAGCAGCCAGCGCAAGGAGCAGGAGTATCTCGCCCAGCTTGACGAGAAGAAGCGGGAGTTCTCCTCGCTGGCGGTCAAGAAGGATGAGTACAACAATCTGAAGAACAATATCGACAAGACCCGTCAGCTCTATAACGAGCTGTTCCGCCGTCAGGAAGAGACCCGCCTGAACGCTCAGCTGCACGAGTCGAATGCCATCCTCTACGACGCGGCATCGGTGCCCTTGCTGCCTGCCAAACCAAACAAGATGCTGTTTCTGCTGATGGTGGTGATAATGGCGGGCATGGTTGCCGTGCTGGTAGTCATCACTGCCGGAGCGCTGCGCAATACCCTGGATCGTCTGAGCCAGCTGGTCTCCCAGCTCAGTGGTCGGGTGCTTGGTGAAATCCCGCGGCTGGCGGCCCTGCAGGATCAGAGTGCTCTGCTGCGGGTGGGGGCGGTCAATCCCAGAGTGGGGGCCAGTGCCGACGATCTCTACGCCATTATGCGGCTGGAGCCGGGTCAGCTGCAGCGCATCATGATCACCTCGACCCGTGCTGGTGAGGGCAAGTCGACGTTGGCGGCACTTTGCGCCGCCAGCTTTGCCCGCCATGAGCGGGTGCTGCTGGTGGATGGGGATCTGCGCCGGGGCGCCCTCGGTCGCCAGTTGCTGGGGCAGGCAGCCAGATCGGGGTTGGCCGAGCTGCTCTCAGGCGAAGCCGATTTGGCTGCCTGTCTGGTGCCAAAAGAGGGATTGACCCTGCTGCCGGCTGGCCAGCCGGTCTCCTCCCCGCTGGCACTGCTTGGCTCGCCACGCTGGAGCGAACTACTGGCAACTCTGGCCGGGCAGTTTGACCGCATCATAGTGGACACCCCTGCGCTGGAGGTCGGCAAGGATGCCCTGCTGCTGGGGCAGCCGCTGGATGGTGCCATTCATGTGATCCAGTCCGGCCAACTGCCGGCCAGCCGGGTGCTGAGCGTGCTGGTACAGCTGCGGGATGCCAGAGTGGCGGTACTGGGGACTGTGCTGACCCAGGTCGCCGAGCGGGATCTGGAAGGGGCGGAGAACCTGAGATTCTGTGGTGCACCCACCCGGGGCGCGCTATGAAACTGCTGCGCAGCATCACCACCATAGGTGGTGCTTCCGTGCTATCCCAGCTGATCGGGGCGTTCTCGGTCTGGTCACTGTCGCACAAGTTCGACATGGTTGCGGTCGGGCTCTATGCCCTCAGCTACAGTCTGGTGCTGATCGGTGCCCAGCTTGCCACCTTTGCCTCGCAACTGCTGTTGCCCAAGCTGGAGGAGGCCGAGCTGCCCGGCAACCTGATCTTTTCCCTGTTGCAGGTCTGGCTGCTCCCCATCCCCTATGTGCTGGTGGTGGTCTGCTTTTTCTCGCTGCCGCTCTGGCCGCTCTACCTGCTGACCGTGACCCACGGGTTGATCCTCATCGCCGAGAATCTGGCTCTGCGGGCCGGCCACTACCAGCGGCTCGGTCTGCAGCGTATCTCGGCCTCCGCCGTGGTGCTGCTCTGTCTGCTGTTGGCCCCTGACATGGCGCACTTCTATCAGTTATGGGCCTGTCTGCTGCTGGTGGTGATCGGGGGCTGGTTGTGGTCTGCCTTTACCTGGCACAGTGCCATGCTGAGGGAGGCTGCCCCGCGCCGCTTGCAGCACTTCTTCTCCCGCCATAAAGCGCATCTGGCTGGTGTCGGCAGTGCCGAGGTGCTGGCGATGGTGACGGCCAATCTGCCGACCGTGTTGATCAACTTCTGGTTTTCCCCTCTGGTGGCGGGCTACTTTGCCGTGGTCAACCGCTTCTGTCTGGCGCCCGTGGTGATTGTTGGCAACGCCATCCGCCACTCCATCTTCTCGCGATGGTCGGAGGATTTTCGCCAGCGCCGTTTCAACGGGGAGGAGTTTCGCAAGGTGAAGCGGCTGCTGCTGGCGATGGGCAGTGCGGCCACCCTCGGGATCCTCATCTGCTATCCGCTGGTGATGAAGTGGTTCTTCAATGCGGAGTGGATCGCCTCCATCGATACCTCCCGCTACATGTTGCCCTATGTCTTTACTGCGGTGGCCATCTGCCCGCTGACCGTAATCGAGCTGGTGTTCGGCTCGCCCCGCTACTTTTTGCAGATCCAGCTTGAGCAGCTGCTGGTCGTGGTGATTGCCTTCGTGCTGTTGCCCTGGTTGCAGCAGGAGTACGAGCTCTGCGTGCTGGCCTTCTCTCTGCTGACTGCGGTGCGCTACGGCTTCGTCTTTTTGCGGGTCAACCGCCGGGCTGCCGAGTTGCAGGGGCGGATGGAGCTGCCCTCGTGAACAGTGCCCTCATCATGCAGGCCAATCTGCTGCTGTCGCTGGTGATCTGCGGCCTGGCCCAGTACGTCACCGGCATTACAGCCTTCCTCTGGCTGCCCTTCCTGCTGGCCATTGCCACCTTGATGTTGCTGCCGCTGCAGACGCGTTACAGCCCGTTGCGGCTCGACTATCAGGAGAAGGTGCTGCTGCTGCTCTACTGCGGCTTGCTGGTGCTGGCGCTGCTGGGCACCCTGCTTCAGCAGGGGGGCATGGTGACTATCATCGGTTTCAAGAACGAGCTGGCGCTCTCTCTGCTGCTTCCCTGCCTGTTGCTCGGCTTTTGCCGCGAGTCACAGATTTACCGCATCATGAAGCTGGTGGAGTGGGTCTTCTACCTGCAGATCCCGGTGGTGCTGTTTCAGGTGCTGGTGGTGGTGCCGAAGCGGGTGGCAATGCGCGGCGAGTTTGAGAAGTGGGACTCGGTGGTCGGTACTTTCGGGGGGGATCCCATGGGTGGCGGCAATACCGGTGCACTCGGCTTCTTCTGCCTGCTGGTGATGCTGATCAAGCTCTCCGAGTTTCGCCACGGCCTCATTTCGCGTCGTTCGGTCGCTTTTCACATTCTTGCCGCCTTTGCCATCTGTGTGCTGGCCGAGGTGAAGTTCGTCATTCTGTTGTCCCCCTTGCTGCTGGCCTGGGTCTGGCTCTCACCCAGCTATGTCAGGGGGATGAAGAGCTATGACCTCAAGCGTCTGCTGCTGATTGCGCTGGCGATGACGGCGCTGGTGGCAGTGGCCGTTCTGGTGCTGGCTGCCTCCTACTCATCCGCATTCGAGGGGGCCGGGCAACAGGGGGCCATTGAGCTGTTTATCGACTCCCTCGGCTATATCTTCGATCCCAACCACATCAACCCGGAAACCGGCGAGCTGGGGCGGGTGACGACGCTCTTTTTCTGGGCCAGCAACGGTGATCACCACGGTCTCAGCAATCTGCTGTTTGGTTATGGCCTCAACACCACCAACCATGGCAGCACCCTGCCCGGTTTTCTCAACCCCCTGTTCAACGTGTTGCTCGACTCCACATCCCTCAGCGTGTTGCTATGGGAGGTGGGACTGATGGGCACCCTGATCTTCATCGCGCTGATCGTTCTGCTGCTCTGGTGCTGCCGTCCCCGACCGTTGCTGGATCGCCAGCTGCTGAGTGCGGCAGATGTGCGTCTGCTCAGCTATCAACCCGCTTTCATCGCGTTCGGGATCGCCTGCCTGCTGAGCTTGCCTTACAGCCAGCTGCTGATGCTGATCCCGGTGCAGCAGTTTCTCTTCTATTTCGTGCTGGGTGCCGCCCTGGTGATCCGTTCTTCGGTTCGGCAGGCCACCCGTTCCTGTGAGGTGTCATGACTCTATCCCCCCTTATCTCCGTCATCATCAAGACCTACAACGAGGAGGCAGGGATTGCCGACACCATAGCCAGCATCAGGATCGCTCTGGCCGACTACTCCCACCAGATTATCGTGGCGGACAGTCTCTCGACCGACCGCACCCAGGCGATCGCCTGCCAGCTGGGAGTGACTGTCGTCAGCCTGACCAACCCGGCCGATCGCTGTTGTGGTGTGGGGCCACAGCTTGGCTACCTCTTCAGCGAAGGGGAATTCCTGCTGCTGCTCGATGGCGACATGAAGCTGGAGCCGGAGTTTGTGCCAGCCGCCATTGCGCACATGCACTCCCATCCCGAGTGCGGTGGCGTGGCCGGGCGGGCCGAGATGGATGATGCCCACAGCTATGAGTTCAAGTCGCGCAAGCAGCGCATCAACCAGATCTATCCGCTGGGCGAGTCGCGCTGGCTGTGTGGTGGCGGTCTGTTTCGACGCAGCGCCATCGAGCAGATCGGCTATCTCACCAATCGCAACCTGCATGGTTACGAAGAGGCGGAGCTGGGTATCCGGTTGCGTCAGGCGGGCTATCGGCTGGAGCGGCTCGATGTTCCCTTCTTCTTTCACACCTCCCACACCATGGACTCCCTTGCCCTGATCCGTTACCGCTGGCGCATGGGGTATCTGTTTGCCAGCGGCGAGCTGGTGCGCTCGGCGTGGGGGCAGCCCTATTTTCGCGAGGTGCTGTCGGTGATCCGCTCCGAGCTGCTGTTCGGGCTCTACCTGCTGGCACTCCTGTTCTGCGTACTGCTTTTCGCAGCCGGGCTGCCGTCCTGGTTGCCGCTGCTGGCGCTGGCACCGCTGGGGAGCTTCATCGCTCTCAAGTGGTTGAAAAACCGCTCCCTGCAAGATGCCCTGCGCAGTGTCATGAACCTCTCCATCTATGCAGCCGGGCTGGTGCGCGGCCTGCTGTTGCCCCAGCGCTCCCCGCGCGAGGCGCCCGCCCATCGTCTGATCCAGGAGTCATTGCCGTGAAGGTGCTCTTTGCCAACAAGTTCTTTTTCATGAAGGGAGGTGCCGAGACCGTCCTTTTTCAGGAACGGGAGATGGTGCGTCAGGCGGGTCATCAGGTGATCGACTTTGCCATGCAGCATCCGGATAACCTCCCCTCGCCCCAGAGCGGCTACTTTCCGGCCAACGTCGATTATCACCAGCGGCACGGGCTCTTCGATCGGCTGAAGATCGCCGCTCGCTTCATCCACAATCAGGAGGCCTGTGATCGGCTGGCGGAGCTTATCCGTGCCGAGCGGCCCGATATTGTTCACTTTCACAACATCTACCACCAGCTCACCCCGGCGATCATCCGGGTGGCCAAATCCCTGGGCTGCAAGACGGTGCTGACGGCGCATGACTACAAGGTGGCCTGTCCCAACTACAGCATGCTGGTCGATGGCGAGCCGTTCGATCTGACCCGGATCGAGGGTTCCTGGCTCAAGCTGTTTCGCCATCAGTGGCAGGAGGGGTCGTGGGGCAAGAGCCTGCTGCTCTCTGCCGAGGCGGCCTGGCAGCAGTGGCGCCGCAACTATGAGCAGGTCGATGCATTGGTAGCGCCGAGCGCCTTCATGGCCGGGATGCTTCGCACCCGGCTGCCAGCTTCCCGCATCGAGGTGATCCTCAATGGCATAGATGTCGAGTCGAGCCGCGAAAGCGGAGAGGATCGGGGGTACTTTCTGTTCCTCGGCCGCCTGATGGCCGAGAAAGGGGTCGATACGCTTGCCCGTGCCCATCAACGCATGACGCTGCCGGCGGGCCTCAAGATTGTGGGCGGTGGCCCGCTGCTGGCGCACCTCGGGCAGCATTATCCCAATGCCGAACTGCTGGGGTTCAAGCAGGGGGAAGAGTTGCTCGATCTGCTGCGCCACGCCAAGGCCGTGGTGGTGCCGTCCGAGTGGTACGAGAACTGCTCCATGTCGGTACTGGAGGCGATGGCCTATGGCAAACCGGTGATCGGGGCTCGAATTGGCGGGATTCCGGAGCAGATCCGCGACGGTCTCGATGGCTTGCTGTTCGAGGCGGGTAATGCCGACGAGCTGGCCCGCTGCATGGACAGGCTGGTGGCCGAGCCGGAGCAGACGGCGGCCATGGGGCGTTCGGCCCGTCAGCGGCTGATCGACAGTTACTCCCTCGCCAGCCACCAGCAAGCCCTGCTGGCGCTCTACCAGTCGTTGCTGGAGGAGAAACAGAGATGAGTTTCTGGCGCGAGTTGAAAGCCGAACTGGCGCTCAATCCGAGCAAGACGGCGCGCCTGTTCCTGCTCTGCTACCGGCTGGCACAGGGAGGCCGCTTTATGAGGCTGCCCTGCTTGTTGCTGCTCAAGGGATTCAAGCTGCTGTGCGGCCTCGATATCTCGCCAAGAGCCCGGCTGGGTTGGGGCCTACGCCTCTATCACCCGCAGAATATCGTCATCGGTGACGGCGTGCAGATGGGGCGTGACTGCACTCTGCGCCACAACTGCACCCTGGGCAACAAGCCAGATCGTCAGAGCGGCCAGCTTCTCTCGCCCACCGTGGGGGACGGGGTCGAGTTCGGCACCGGCGCCATCGTTATCGGGGCCATCGCCATTGGTGATCATGCCTGTGTCGGTGCCAGCGCCGTCGTTACTCGTTCCGTCCCGGCTCGCGCCGTTGTTGCTGGCAATCCCGCCAGAATCATTCGAGAAGATCATGAAGCAGATTAGTGTGACCGTGCTCGGTACCCGGGGGATCCCCCATGTACTGGGCGGTGTCGAAACCCATTGTCAGTTCCTCTACCCGGAGCTGCACCGCCAGTTCGAAGTGGCGGCGACCGTGCTGGCTCGCGCCCCCTATGTGGATTACCGACGCGGCGAGTTTGAAGGGGTGGCACTCAAGGCGTTGCCTGCCCCCAAAAAGAAGTCGCTGGAGGCAATTCTCCACTCTCTGCTCGCAGCTTTTTACTGCCGCCGTCATGCCTGCGATCTGGTGCATGTCCATGCCATCGGCCCGGGGCTGGTGGTACCGCTGCTGAGGTTGCTCGGCAAGCGGGTGGTCTTTACCCATCACGGCCCTGACTATGACCGCCAGAAGTGGGGGGCGCTGGCCAAGTGGGTGTTACGCCTTGGCGAGCGCTGGGCGGTACGCTATGCCAGCGAAGTTATCGTCATCTCCGAGGTGATCAACGAGGCGATCCGCCGCCAGTATGATCGCCAGGATGCCCACCTCATCTACAACGGGGTGAAACGGGTCGCGTTGCCGGCAGCGGACAAGAGGGACCAGACTCTGGCCCGTTTCGGGCTGAGTGCAGGCAACTATCTGGTGGCGGTTGGCCGCTTCGTCGAAGAGAAGGGGCTGCACGATCTCATTGCCGCCTACCGCCAGCTCGATACCGAGATGCCACTGGTACTTGTGGGGGATACGGATCACCCAACCCCCTACAGCGAGCACTTGCAGCGGATAGCGGATGAAACACCGGGGGTGATCCGTACCGGTTTCCTCAATGGCGAGGCGCTGATCAGCGTCTTTTCACAGGCGGCCCTGTTTGCCATGCCCTCTTATCACGAGGGGTTGCCGATAGCCCTGCTGGAGGCGCTCTCCTTCTCCCTGCCGGTGGTGGTGAGCGACATTCCCGCCAATCTGGCGGTGGCGCTGCAACAGGAGTGCTATTTCCCGGTCGGCGATGTGAGTGCGCTGGCAGAGCGACTCAACGCCCAGTTGACTCGCGGCAAGGTCGATTACAGCGACTATCTGCAGCGGTATGACTGGCAGCGGATCGCCGGCCAGACCATGGCGGTCTACCGCAAGGCTCTGGGCATACCCGCAGGAGAAAACCAATGAGCCAATTACCGCAGAAACCGCAGGGGGCGATCGACCGCTTCTACCGTGCTCTCTCCCCCGAGGTGGCCGAGAGCCTGAGTGAAACCCAGCGCGACGGTATCGAGCAGGCGCTGCGGCTGATGAGTGATGGCAAGTCGCACGCCATCAACGTCAACAGCGCCTTCGGCATCGGTCGCTGGCGCTGCTATCTGGTGGTGTTGATGGGACGGGATCGCCGTCATCGCGGGCGGGAAAGCGGTTTTCGCTTTCACCTCAAGGTGCTGCTGACCACCCTGCTGTTGCTGCTGGGGATCTGCGGCATGGTGCTGCTGCTCTATCTGGTGAAGTCGGCCCTTGGCATCGACATTTTCAAGCACTTCTCGTTCGGGGTGTGGGATCTGTTCAAAAAGAGCGTGCTGATGTGATGAAAGAGGGCTCCTGCGGGAGCCCTCTTGCGTTACTGGATGTCGATCTCGGCCAGACGATACCAGCCACTCTCTTCCAGACCGGCAATACCGAGCTGCAAAGCGGGCTGCTTGTCCTGACCGATGAATGCCAGCTCGAGATAGTAGTGACCGCGTGCCATACGGCCCGGCAGGGTCAGGCTGTCGCGAGTGGTAGCCTTGCTGCCCGGGATCCAGCGGGTCATGTCGTTGCGGGTCACCAGCATGGCGCCGACCTGCCCTTCCTCGTTGACCAGCCGGTAGGTGAGCGGCCAGTTGCGATAGGCCGGCGCTACCCCGTCGTTGTGCCAGTCGCCGTTGAGGGTAAGGGTAGCCCCCGGCTTCATGGTTCCCTTGAGGGTCAGCTGGTCCAGCACGATGCGATAGCCCATCTTGCGCAGGGCATTGTCGACGATGGGGCGATATTGGGACGGAACCGGATCCGACTTGAGGTTGATGGTGGAGGCGTGTTGGGCGAGCGCCCAGTCAAAGGTGGTCTTGACCTCCTCCATGGTGTACTGCTGCTGGCCTGGCCACTCGCTCAGCTTGCCGCACACCTCGAAACTGACCGGCGCCCGCTGCCAGCTGGAATCGAAGTTCGCCACATCGGCGCGGGCGCTCGCCAGTCGTTCCGGGTAGGCATTGCGCATGTGGCTCCAGCTTTGGGAGAAGTGGTGCCAGTCGCCGAGGCAGTCTGCCCGCCAGCCGGCTCCCTTGCCCACGGCATACTCGAACATGGGCAGGTTGTTGATCAGCATCAGCTTGGGGGTTCGCGGAAAAGCGGCCATCTGCAGGTCAACATAGGGTTTGAGCTGCTCGCTGCTGTAGCGCTGCTCCAGCGTCGGGCCGGGGAAGTTGCTCATGTGCCACTCTCCCCATGAACCTATCATGCCGATGTCGACATGACTCAGCGCCGGATTGCCATCGTAATGGGCGCCCAGCGCCTGAAACAGCCGGGTGGCCCGGGCGAGGAACTGCGGGTCGCTGTAGTCGGGCACAAAAGTCAGGTGGTTGTTCACCCACTCTCCCCGAATCCCCTTGTTGATGAGCCACTCCGGGATCTTGCTGCCCGAGAAGGGTTCATCAAGGGTCATGACCCTGAGGGCGATCGACTGTTTCGGGGTGGCGTGCTGCGCCTGATCGATGGCCCTGTCGATCAGGGCAAAGTTGTATTCGCCCTCCTGTGGCTCCAGCTCGCTCCAGTAGAAACGGAAGTAGTCGACCGTACTGACCGGGTGTTCGGCCAGAAAGAGGGGATGACCCCAGCTGTTGTGAAACTCTTCGATACCGACGCCGGGATTGTGCAAGAGGTCGTCGACCGGTTCAGGATGAATGGTGAGGGTACCGGCCAGAGCTCCCTGAGCCCATAGCAAGCCGGAATAGAGCAGGATCCTGCCCGGATGCATTTTCATGTGATCGTCCGCCTGTGGAACATGGTTGCATGCTAGGAAATTGGCGGACAAAGGCCCAGCCGGTTCCGCTGTTTTCGAGAAGAACCGACTGAAGCCTTTGTTGTCTAGGTCAGAGATTGACGGAGGTTGTGCCCTCAGTCGTCATTGTCATGTCCGGCTGGGCGGGATTCGACACTCTGTTGCCCCATCACCTGATACCAGTCGAGCTTGCGGGTCAGCATCATGATCAGCGTCAGGGTGGCGAACAAGAGCAGGGCACCGAGCAGCAGGGCGATCTCTTCGGCCTGCAGCAGGCTGTAGAGGATGGCATAGACCAGCCCGAGCAGCGCCGCGAAGCCGATCCCCTGCTTCGGGCCGCCCAGCACATGGCTCAGATAGAAGCCGTTGAGCAGCACGCTGGCCAGCGCGGCCACCAGATAGGCCCAGCCAAAACCGAGGTGTTCGGTCAGCGCCAGCAGCACCAGATAGAAGATGGCCAGCCCCATGCCTACCAGCGCGTACTGGATCGGGTGAACCCGCAGCTCCTTGAGCAGCTCGAACATGAAGAAGCTGATAAAGGTGAGACCGATGAAGAGCAGAGCATACTTGGCCGCCCGTTCGTTGAGCTGATAGTGATCCACCGGCTGCACCAGACTGACGCTGAAGGTGGAGAGATGGCTATCGCCCCCGTTCATCATCCGGTTGAAGCGGGTCTCCATGTCGCTGGCGAACCAGCTGGTTTGCCAGTTGGCCTCAAACCCTTGTGGGCTCAGGGTGCGACTGCCCGGCAGAAAGTCGCCGATAAAGTTGGGATGGGGCCAGTTGCCCGCCAGCTGCAGGGTGCTCTCCTTGCCCAGCGGGACTATGTCGAGGGCGTTCATCCCCTGTAGATTGAGCTCCAGATGGAAGGTGCCATCCTGCTGCGGCAGGCTGTCGATCGGGGCATGGATACCCGCGAGCGCATCACCGAGGCGGGCGCCGGGGGCAAACGGGATCCGCTGTGTGCCGAGTTGCAGTTCGGGGACGCTGTTGATACCGCGGGCATCGGAGAGCACCAGGCTCAGGTAGGGTTTGCCCGCCACCAGCTCGGCCGTTTCACCGAGCGGTGAGGTCGCGTCATTCAGCAAACTCTGCCGGGTGGGCAGGCGGCCGGATAGGGTGAGGCGGGTCTGGTAGACCTGCGCCTGATAGATGCCCAGCTTGCGCGGGGTGACCTCCATGTTGGCCTTGATATCCAACTGCTCCGGCAGCAGGTAGCGGTAGATCTGCTCCTGACGGACGAAGCGCTTGCCCTCCTGCTCGACCGTCACCGAACGGGTATAGGGCTGTACGATAATGGGCCCCATCAGCCGTTGCGGGCCGCTGCTGCTGGCCATGATGCTGTGAATGGCCTGACTGCGGTAAGCCTGACGCTCCCGGTTCAGCTCCATGATGGATTGCACCGGCACCATCAACAGCAGGCTGAGCAACAGCAGCAGAAATATCTTGTGGGTGAATATCTGTTTGACCATGACACGTCTCCTTGTTGGATGGAGTGAGTCTGCCGGCCGGACGTGAAGGGGGGATGGGCTTGTGTGAAGTGGTGGTGAAGGGGGATAAAAAAACCGGCATTGCGCCGGTTTCTGGAGGAATTACAGGGTCTTCAGCTTCCCGGGCAATGCGGCCAGCACCTCTTCTTTCGCCTTGATAGAGGCGAACTGCTTGCCTGGCTTTTGCACCACGGTATGGACGAAGATCAGTTGCTTGCCCGGTTTGCTGGCCCAGCCGACGAACCAGCCGATCTGCTGATCGCGGTTGAGGCTGCCATCCAGCTTCTTCGGGTAGCCCATGCCGGTTTTGCCGTGGATCTGCCAGCCGTCGATTTCGCTCACCTTGAGGATATTGGCGGTGTACTGCAGGGTCTGCGCCGAGACCGGCAGCTTGCCGCTCACCATCTTGCCGAGGAAGCGGGCCTGCTCCTCCGGACTGATGGCGAGGCTGGAGCTGAGCCAAGCCTGGGTCAGGCCGTCATGTTTGCCCGGATTGCCGGAGAGATCCCGATTGCCGTAGTCGAAGCGGTCGACATATTGCTGGAAGCGCTCCATCCCCAGCCATTCGGTGATCTGCTGGGAGAACCAGACCACCGAGTAGGTTTCCCAGCGGCGCGGGGTGGTGGTTTCACGCCAGGCGGGCAGCCAGCCATCGTAGTTCGGCTTGTAGGGCAGTGCCGGATGCTCTTCATCCACCAGATAGCCACTGTCGTAACCCATCAGCGCCAACGGGATCTTGAAGGTGGACGCGGGCGGCAGCTGGCTGGAGCAGTCCCCTTCGCTGGAGAGGGTCTGGCCGTTGCCGTCAGCATAGAGAAAGCAGCCGCTGGCGGCGGAGGCAGGCAGGGCTGCGAGCAGACCGGCAGCCAGCAGGCTGGAGAGAAGCAGGCGGGACATAGCATTTCCTTGAGCAAATGGATGAGAGAAAGCGGCAGTCTAATGCCGCTTTGTGTGGGGAATGTGAAGTTGCGGGGGGACTAGGCGAACGGCAGCCAGAGTTCCGCCAGCGCGCCTCCCTCCGGCTGGTTGCTCAGGGTCAGACGACCGCCATGCTGGTGGGCGACTTCATGGGCGAAGCTGAGCCCCAGACCACTGCTCTTGCCCTTGTTCGGGCGCGGCAGGGAGTAGAAGCGCTCGAAGATGCGCGGCAGGGCGTAGTCGGGAATGCCGGGGCCGCTGTCGGTGACCCGAAAACAGTAGCCCTCCTCCTGCTGGCTGCCGCTCAGGGTGACTTGCCCGTTGGCGGGAGAGAAGTCGATGGCGTTATCCAGCAGGTTGCCGATGGCCTGCTCCACCAGCAGCGGATCCCACTTCTGTTTCGGCGCGCTGGCCAGCTCGGCCACCAACTCGACCTGACGACGCTGGGCGATGATCTGGCGGGCGTCGAGGGTGCGCTTGCCCAGTTTCGCTGGCTCCACCGACTGGCGATCCAGCCCCTGCCCCGACTCCAGCCGCGCGAGTTGCAGCATTCGCTCGATCAGCTGCTGCATGCGGGCGGTTTCCAGATTGATGTTGCCGATAAAGCGTTTGGCAACTTCGGGGGGCGGCGTTTCGGCCAAAATCTCCCCTGCCCCGCGAATGGCGGCCAGCGGGCTCTTCAGCTCGTGGGTCAGGCTGTGCACATAGGCTTCGATGTAGCTTTTGCCATCGAGCTGGTGGCGCATGGTCTCCAGCGAGCGGCCGAGCCGATCCAGCTCGACGGTGTGCAGCCGTGGCAGCGGTGCCGCCTCCCCCTTGCTGACCGAGTCGGCGTAGTGCACCAGCTTGCCGATGGCGCGGTTTAGCCACCACACCAGCAGGCTGCCGATCAGCAGCGAGATGAGCAGCATCTGGCCGCCGGCCCGCAGCAGCTCCTGTTCCCCCCGTTCGATGGCTGGCATCAGGGTGCGATTGGGTTTGGCGACGGTGAGGGAGCCGATGATCTCGGCCCCTTCCCGCAGCGGCGCCGCCACATACATGGTCGAGCTGGCGGCATCGTCGGGATCGGTGCGGGTGCTGCGGGCGCCATACTGGCCGCGCAGGGTGCGGTAGACATCGTTCCAGCGGGAATAGTCCTTGCCCAGATCCGTGCCGTCGGAGTCGTAAATCACCATACCCTTCTGGTCAGTGACATAGATGCGGTACTCCGCCTGCTGCTTGAGGTGGCCATCGATCATCGCATTGATGGGATTCTGGTTGAGGCGGGCGAAGGCACTGGCCAACCGCCCGTTCATCATATTGCCCTCTTTCAGATCATCGAGGGCGAGCGGCGCCAGCAGCTGGGTCATGTCTACCAGAGTATCTTCGGTGGCGCTGCGCACCCCGGGTTTTATCTCCTCGACGAAGATCTCCAGCACGAACCAGGCGGCCAGCGCGAAGATCAGCAGCAGGCCGCACAGCAGTTGCAACCCGAGTCTCATGCCAGCTCCAGGCTGTAGCCCAGCCCGCGGTGGGTGAGGATCAGGTTGGCTTCTGCATCATGTTCGCGCAGCTTGGCGCGGATGGTCTTGATGTGGGTATCGACGGTGCGATCCAGACTCTCCTCCGCATCCTGCCACACCAGATCCATCAGCTGTTGGCGGGAGTAGACCCGGCCCGGCGCCTGCATCAAGGTCTTGAGCAGCAGATATTCGTAGCGGGTGAGGGCCAGCGGTTGGCCGCGAAAATGGATGCGGGCCCGTTCCTCATCCAGCACCAGCAGGGCGCTGGGCTGGGGGGCGACGGGCTGGCTGCGGCGCAGGATGACCCGCACCCGGGCACACACTTCCCGTGGCGAGAAGGGTTTGGCCACATAGTCGTCGGCACCGATCTCCAGCCCGATCAGCCGGTCTATCTCCTCGCTGCGGGCGGTGAGGAACATCAGGGGAATATCGGTCAGCGCTCTCACCTGCTTGCAGAGTTCGAAGCCGCTGATGTCGGGCAGCCCCACATCGAGGATCAGGAAGTCGGGTCGCGTCTGTTCCAGTCGTGTCAGCAACTGCTGGCCCAGCATGAACCACTCCACCTCGAACCCGTCGGTCTGCAGGGCGTAAATCAGGGTGTCGGCGATGCTGGCCTCATCCTCCACCAGCCAGATGACTCTCTTTTGCATGGCATCCTCGTCGCAAATTGGCACCCCATTCTGGCATCGAACCAAATCGGATCCTATTTGCTGTTTTATTTTTCCGAAAAAGGGGCTAATATTTCGATGTTCTTTCGAATCGAAACTTAAAAATGACCAAACGTAATACTCAACAACGCCGACACACCATAGTGACCCTGGTACAAGAGCAGGGTGAAGTGAGCGTCGACGCCCTCGCCAAACACTTTTCTACCTCCGAAGTGACCATCCGTAAAGATCTGGCGGTACTGGAGACCGGCGGTCTGTTGCTGCGCCGTTACGGTGGTGCTGTCCCTTTGCCGAGCGAGATGGTGGTCGAGGTCAACCCTGAACAAGTTTCGAACCGAAAGTTAGCCATTGCCCGTGCGGCGGCCGAGCGGCTGCGTGATCACAACCGCGTCATCATCGACAGCGGCAGCACCACCAGCGCCATGATCCCCATGCTGGGCAACAAGCGCGGCCTCATCGTGATGACCAACTCCCTCAATGTGGCCGGTGCCCTGCGCGAGCTGGAAAATGAGCCTACCCTGTTAATGACCGGTGGCACTTGGGACCCTCACTCCGAATCCTTCCAGGGGCAGGTGGCGGAACAGGTGCTGCGCTCCTACGACTTTGACCAGCTCTTTATCGGTGCCGACGGCATCGACCCGGAGCGTGGCACCACCACCTTCAACGAGCTGGTGGGCCTGTCGCGGGTTATGGCAGAGGTATCGCGGGAGGTCATTGTGATGGTCGAATCGGAAAAGATCGGCCGCAAGATCCCCAATCTCGAACTTCCCTGGTCGAGCATCCATACCCTGGTGACCGACGAGGGGCTGGCCAGCGAGGCCAGAGAACAGATTCAAGCCCAGGGGGTGACGCTTATCTGCGCCCCGGTCACTTGCTGACATCGAGCTCTGAACCATCCAACTGACTTTACGATTTGCATCTCAAGGAGAAGTGTATGTGTGGCATCGTCGGGGCTGTCGCCCAACGTGATGTGGCTGAAATTCTGGTAGAGGGCCTGCGCCGTCTGGAGTACCGCGGTTATGACTCCGCTGGTGTGGCCGTGTTCAGCGCCAACCAGCCGTTGCAGCGGGTTCGCCGTCTGGGCAAGGTGGCCGAGCTGGCCAAGGCGCTCGACGAGCAGTTCGTTCACGGTGGTACCGGCATCGCCCATACCCGCTGGGCCACTCACGGCGAGCCCTCCGAGCGCAACGCCCATCCCCACGTTTCCGAGCATATCGTGGTGGTGCACAACGGCATCATCGAGAACCACGAAGAGCTGCGGGAAGAGTTGAAGGCGCTGGGTTATGTGTTCAGCTCCGACACTGACACCGAAGTGATTGCCCATCTGGTCCATCACGAGCTGAAGAGCGCCGGTAGCCTGCTGGCCGCCATGCAGACTGCGGTGAAGCAGCTGCGCGGTGCCTACGGTACCGTGGTGATGGACAGCCGCGACGACAGCCGCGTGGTGGTGGCCCGCTCCGGTTCACCGCTGGTGATCGGCCGCGGTATCGGCGAGAACTTTATCGCCTCCGACCAGATGGCGCTGCTGCCGGTGACCCGTCGTTTCATCTTCCTGGAAGAGGGTGATGTGGCCGAAGTGACCCGCCGTGACGTGCACATCTTCGATACCAACGGCAACGCCGTGGTGCGTGAAGAGCAGGAGTCCGAACTCTCCCACGATGCCGGTGACAAGGGTGAATACCGTCACTACATGCTCAAAGAGATCCACGAGCAACCCAAAGCGATCACCAACACCCTGGAAGGGCGTCTGGGCAGCGATCACGTGGTGGTCGAATCGTTCGGCAACGGTGCGCGCGCCATCTTTGACAAGGTGGAGCACGTGCAGATCGTCGCCTGCGGCACCTCCTACCACTCCGGCATGGTGGCTCGCTACTGGTTCGAAGAGATCGCTGGCGTCTCCTGCGATGTGGAGATTGCCTCCGAGTTCCGCTATCGCAAATCGGTAGTGCGTCCCAACAGCCTGCTGGTGACCCTCTCCCAGAGTGGCGAGACCGCCGATACCCTGGCGGCGCTGCGTCTGGCCAAGGAATCCGGCTACATGAGCTCGCTGGCTATCTGCAACGTGCCGGGCTCCTCGCTGGTGCGTGAATCGGATCTGGCCTTTATGACCCGCGCGGGGGCAGAGATTGGTGTGGCCTCCACCAAGGCGTTCACCACCCAGTTGGCTGGCCTGCTGATGCTGGTGGCCTCGGTCGGTCACTGCCGTGGCCACCTTAGCGCGTCCGCCGAGGCTGAACTGGTCAAGGCGCTGCAAGCCCTGCCGCTGCGTATTAAAGAGAGTCTGGCGCTGGCCAAGGATATCGAAACCCTGGCCGAAGAGTTTGCCGACAAGCAGCACAGCCTGTTCCTCGGCCGCGGCAGCCAGTACCCCATCGCCATGGAGGGGGCGCTCAAGCTCAAAGAGATCTCCTACATCCACGCCGAAGCCTACGCCGCTGGCGAGCTGAAGCACGGCCCGCTGGCGCTGATCGATGCCGAGATGCCCATCATTGTGGTGGCGCCGAACAACGATCTGCTGGAGAAGCTCAAGTCCAACGTGGAAGAGGTGCGCGCCCGTGGCGGTATCCTCTACGTGTTCGCCGATGCCGACACCGGCTTCAAGAGCGACGAGACCATGCGGGTCATGAACCTCAACCATGTGGAAGAGGTGATCGCCCCCATCGTCTATACCGTGCCGCTGCAGCTGCTCTCCTACCACGTCGCCCTGATCAAGGGCACTGACGTCGACCAGCCGCGCAACCTGGCAAAATCGGTGACTGTTGAGTAAGTCACTTTCTGAAATGAAAAAGAGCCGCTATTGCGGCTCTTTTTGTTTCGGCTGAGGGGTTACGACAGCCGCAGGTTGGTGATGGTGACCTCATCGAGGGAGGGCACTATGATGCCGCTGGTGATCCCCTTGGCGATGGCCTGGCTGCGGTTCTTCGAGTCGGTCTTGTTGGTCACCTGGGTCAGGTGAAAGTTGACCGTCCGCTCGCTGATGCCGAGGATAGTGGCGATCTCCCAGGAGGTTTTGCCCTCGCTGGCCCAGAACAGGCACTCCTTCTCCCGATCCGACAGTTCGGTCAGGTACTTCATCAGGTCAGGCCGGCTTTTGATCAGTTGCAGCGCGGAGTTGAAGATGTAGCTGGCGCAAAACGACAGCAGGGGAACGTTTTCAAACATCAGATCGGTGTTGGATTTGTCCTTGGTGATGAATGAGAGGATGCCGTGCTCTCCCTGCGGGGTGTGCAGCGGGAAGGAGACGCCGTTGCGCACCCCGAAATCGGCAGCCAGATTCATCACATCGCGGCTGGCGCTGGGCAGCCAGGGCGAGTCGCAGTCGAGCTTGTTCCAGAAGATAGGCTGGGTCTGTTTCAGCCCCAGATAGACCACCGGATCCTGGGTCAGATACTGGTTTTCGCTGTAGGCGTCAAACCAGCTGGTCGGACAGTTGTTGAACAGTGCCACGTGGGATTTCTGCATGCTGATGGGGAAAATAATCAACAGCCGGAAGTAATCAAAGCCCATTTGATGACTGAAGCGTTCCAGTTGTTGCTGGATATCGCTGGTTTTTGTTGCCTTGGTGAACTTGTCGATATGTTCCCAGATCGCATCGTTGAGCATGACTTTCTCCTTTTTCGATCTCTATCACACTGATCGAAAAGATTTTTTCTCGTTATTTATATTTGTGCGGTGGCTATTGGCGCCACTTATTCCGTGCGTGTCTAAAAATTATCCTGTTTTTGTGCATAAAGGCCAAGAAAATCCTCTCGTTGCCAGTCCGCCCTGCATTTGAGATAATGATAATAGTTATCATTAGTAAGATGTATTTCAATGAACAAATTATGGGGTGTGGCCCTGCTGCCACTGTCAGTCCACTTTGCTGCCATCGGGGATGAGCTGGTTGCTCCCGCCCTCAAGAACAGCATAGCTGCCGGGAAAGCCTCCCAGCAGCGGGTGGAAAAAGCCGCCGATGCCGCTGTTGCCGCACGACTGGAGCTGCAAAATGCCCAGCTGCAACTGCGTGACCTCGAAGCCTACAACCGCTACATGCAATCTCTGGTGGCCGATCAGCAAAATGAGCTGGGTAAATTGAGCCAGCAGCTGGAAGCGGTGCAAGAGACCCGTCAGGGCTTGATCCCGCTGATGTTGCAGATGCAGGCAGATCTGGAACAGCTGGTGCAAAACGACATCCCGCTGCGCAAGGAAGATCGGCTGGCGCGGGTTGAACAGTTGAAAGCGACCCTGGCTCGCGCAGACGTTAGCGAGGCAGAGAAATTCCGTCAGTTGCTGCAGGCCTATCAGATTGAAGCCGAGTACGGCAGCCGGATGGACAGCTATTCCGCCGAGCTGGAGCTGGATGGTGCTCCGCGTCGGGTCGATGTGCTGGCGCTGGGTCGGGTCTCCCTGCTGGCGATGACTGCCGATCGCAGTCAGGCATGGCGCTGGTCTGCCGAGGCGAAGCAGTGGCAAGCCCTCGATAGCCAGTGGCTCTCCCCCATCGCCGAGGCGATGGATGTGGCCGCCGACAAGAAAGTTCCCCAGTTGCTCAATGTCCCCCTCTCTGTCAGCCGTAGTCAGGAGGCCCAATCATGAGAGTCACCATGAAGTGGTTCCCCCTCCTTATTGCCCTATCCTGTGCTGCCAACGCCGCTGTCGCCGATGAGTGGCAGCAGCAGGAACAGGCTCGCGAACAGCAGGCTCAACAAGATCTGGCATCTGTTTCCAAAGAGCTGAACAGTGCCCGCGCCAAATTGGCCGAGGCCCAGCGCCTGAGCAAGGAGCTGGCCGGCAAGTTCGCCAGCAACGAGAAGCAGCTGGTCGAGCTTAACGCCCGGTGGGAGCAAGCCTCCGGCGATATGAACGAGATCTTCGCGGTCACCCGTCAGGGCGCCAGCGATGCGGTCAAGCTGCTGAGCGAATCCGCCGTCGAGGGCCAGTACCCGGAGCGTCTCGCCCCGCTGAAAGCCATGGCACAGGATAAACAGGTGCCGGATCGTGCCGCTCTCGCCCTGCTGCCCGCCACGCTGCTGCAGGAGATCCGCGAATCTGGCCGGATTGCCCAGTTCAACGGCAAGGTGCTCGATGCCCAGGGGGCTGCCAGCGAGCAGTCGCTGACCCGGGTTGGCAGTTTTGCCCTGCTGGGGAGCGAAGGCTTCCTGCAACCGACCGCCGAAGGCTTGAGCCCGGTACTGGGTCTGCCCGGTAGTGTGCTCTCTGCCGTTGCGGCTTATCAGGGTCAGGAAGGGGAAGCGCTGCCGCTGGATCCTTCTCATGGCACTCTGCTGGCGATGCTGGCACTGGCACCCACCTTCTGGCAGCAGGTACAGCAAGGTGGTCAGGTCGGCGCCATTATCGTGCTGCTGGCCGCTATCGGTTTGGGAATTGCTGCGGTACGGCTGTGGAGTCTCTCCCGCGAACTTACTCTGGTGCGCCGCCAGCTCAAGAGCGGCGAGTATCACGCCGACAACGCCCTCGGCCGGGTGCTGACGGTAGCAGACAAACACCCCGAGCTGAGCATGGAGACCCTCGAGCTGCGTCTTGATGAGGCGATCCTGCAGGAGACTCCTCGTATGGAGCGCGGTATCGGCATGGTCAAGGTAATCGCGGCCATCGCCCCCATGCTGGGTCTGCTCGGTACCGTAACCGGGATGATCGGCACCTTCCAGGCCATCACCCAGTTTGGTACCGGCGATCCCAAGATCATGGCGGGCGGCATCTCCATGGCGCTGGTCACCACGGTACAGGGTCTGGTTGCGGCCATTCCGCTGATCCTGGCCCACAGCCTGCTGCAATCGCGCTTCACCGAGCTCTCCAATGTGCTGGAGCAGCAAGTAGCCGGCATTCTGGCTGAGCGCGCCGAGAGCAATAATGGCGGGATGGAGCGAGCAGCATGATGCTCGACATCTGGCAACAGCTGCAGAGTTTCATGGGCCGTGGCGGCCCTGTGCTCTGGGTCATTCTGGCCCTGCTAGTGCTGATGTGGATTTTGATGATCGAGCGGCTGCTCTACCTCAATCTGGGTTTTGGCCCCTTGCAGCAACAGCTGCTCGGCCGCTGGCAGGCTCGCCGCGAGCGCCACAGCTGGCACGCCCGGGCGATCCGCAGCCGCTGGCTGGCGCAGGCAGAGCTGGAACTGAACCGTCATCTGATCTTCATCCGCACCCTGGTGGTGCTCTGTCCCATGCTGGGGTTGCTGGGCACAGTGACCGGCATGATCGGCGTATTCGATGCGTTGGCTGCGGCCAACCGCTTTAACCCGGAGAGTATGGCGGGCGGGATCTCCCGCGCCACCATCCCCACCATGGCAGGCATGGTGGTGGCGCTCTCCGGTGTGTTGTTACTCAGTCGGCTCGAGAGTCAGGCCAAGCGTGCGCTGGCCAAGACCCGGGACGGCCTGCGAGAAGAGAAGGTAATGCAATGAGACGGCAATCCAAACGCCAGCGTGACGAAGTGCAGATCGACATGACCCCCATGCTGGATATCGTGTTCATCATGCTGATCTTCTTTATTGTCACCACCTCCTTCGTGCGCGAAGCCGGGCTAGAGGTACACAGACCTCAGGCCAGTCAGGCCAAGGCGCAGAAATCTTCCAGCATCATGCTGGCGATCGGGGCTCAGGGTCAGATCTTCCTCGACCGCAAGCAGATCGATGTGGAGCGGGTGCAGGCCACCATCGCCCGTCTGCTGGCGGAGCAACCCGATGCCAGTCTGGTGATCCAGGCCGACGAGCGGGTGCCCCACGGCAAGGTGGTGCGGGTGATGGATGAGGCCAAGGCGGCGGGTATCGCCAATATCGCCGTGGCGGTGGCGCCGAAATGAAATACAAGCTGATGAGCCTGGGGCTGGGGATTGCCCTCAGTCTGGGCATCCTGCTGTTTATGGCCACGCTGGTTGAACCGCCCCGGGGCGAGAAGGTGGCGAGCGAACAGAAGCCCATCGTCATCAATATGCAGAACGAGGTGACCGAGGTGCAGGTACGCGAGCGTCCGGTACCGCAGGAGCCCGAGCCTCTGCCAGAGCCTCCCGCTGCATTGGCCTCGACACCGCTGCCGATGCCTGCCGCGGCCCCTTTGGCGGCCGTTGAGCCGAGTCTGGATCTGGTCTCCAGCCTCAGCGCGGTGCAGGTCTATGCCCCCGGTGTGGCGACCAGTACCGCACCGGTATTGAGTGGCAACTACCACGGCCAGCAGCAGGGAGCGGGTATCGGCGCCGGTGACATGCTGATGCCGCTGCAACGGATCGAGCCGGTCTACCCCTATCGTGCCCAGCAGTCAGGGATCGAAGGATTCGTCACCCTGCGCTTTAGCGTGAATGCCGAAGGTGGCGTGCAGGATGTGGAAGTGGTCGAGGCCAAACCCAAGCGTCAGTTCGAGCGGGCGGCCATTCAGGCGATCAACAAGTGGCGCTATCAGCCGAGACCGGGCGCCACCGACAAGCTGGTGCAAGTCATCACGCTCAAATTCAAACTGGAGTCATAACTATGTTGCGGATCTGGATCTGTCTGCTGGCCCTGGTCGGCCAAGCCTGTCTGGCGATGGAGGTCAGCCCTCATTTCTCCCGTCAGCTTGAACCCGTGATGAAGCTCTATCAGTCCGGTCAGTGGCAACAAGCCCAGAGCAAGGCATCCGGCCTCAAGCCAAATAGCGATGCCGAGCGTGCCTGGCTGGCGCAGTTGCAAGCCTCGCTGGCGGCCAATCTGCAACAGACCGCCCAGGCGAGCCGTTATGTCGAACAGGCTCTTGCCTATAAAGAGTGGCCCGAGCAGCAACAGCTCCAGCTATTGCGGCTGCGCGGCGATATTCAGGCCCAGCAATCCAACTGGTCTGGTGCCATCGCCAGCTACAAGGCGGCACTGGCACTCAAACAAGACGATGGGCTGCGCCTGCGTCTGGCCGGCCTCTATTACCACAACAAACAGTATGGTGACGCTGCCAGCCAGAGCGAACAGTTGTTGAAGAAGGGTTGGCAGAAGCAGGCCGCCATCATTCGTCTCTCCGCCCTCACCGCCCAGCAACGTTATGGCGTGGCGGCCGATCAGGCGGCCGAGCTGATCCGTCACGAGCCGACAGAGAGCAAATGGTGGCAGCAGGCGGTATCGCTCAACCTCTCCGCCAAACGTGGGGATCAGGCGTTGGCATTGCTGCAAACTGCCATCGACAGAAAACTGATGGATGATGCGTCTGCCCGCAATCAGCTGATCCGCCTCTATGCCTGGCAAGGGCTGCCTTATCGTGGTGCCCGTCTGCTGGAAGCGGCCATGGCCAAGGGACAGATGAAGCAAAGTGCTGAAAACCGCCAACTGCTTGCCCAATTGTGGGAAGGTGCCCGGGAGTGGTCACAAGCAGTTGATAGCTGGCAGCAGCTGGCCAGCCAACATGGTCAGTCCAAAGCCGCCATGCGCGCCGCCGAACTGCTGCTGCAACAGGGCAAGACTGATGCTGCCATGACCCAGCTCGCTGCCATCAAGTCGGTGAAGGGCGAGCAAGGCAATCGCGCCAAAGCGTTGCTGGTGCAGGCACACCTTAATAAGGAGCAGTATGCCCAGGCGCTGGAACTGGCCCGTGAGCTGCAGCAACAGGATAACTGGCAGCAGAAGGCAACCAGCTGGGTCAACTATATCCGGGCACAAAGCGAAGAATTGAGCAAAAAAGCGGCGTAAAAGAGATGCCAAGGGGTTGTTTTGGGGCGTTCAGTTCGCTTTTTCAGCAAACGAACGCATTTTTGCAAAAAGCCCTTGTCATCCCGGCGCGGCTCCCTATAATGCGCCCCTACCAGCACGGCGGAACACGCCGAACTGATGAGCCAGCTTCCTAGTGAAGTGGGCGCCGAAAGAAAAGCGAAAACAATTGCTTGACTTTCGAGGTGAGAAGCGTAATATGCGCCTCCTCAACGCGACAAGCGTGACGCTCTTTAACAATTTGAATCAAGCAATCTGTGTGGGCACTCACAGCATCGAGCATCAAAAACAATTTTTGATTTTC
>NZ_JAAKPE010000012.1:0-141113 GCF_049171775.1 Aeromonas sp. 603404 | reverse complement strand
AGGTCGTTTAGCTCAGCTGGGAGAGCACCTCCCTTACAAGGAGGGGGTCACTGGTTCGATCCCAGTAACGACCACCATATTCGCAAGCGAGGCTGAGATATCAGCTTCAGTTGCAGATAAAGTCCCCACTCAGATGGGGATTTTTTTTGCCCGCAATTCAGTACTTCAACTTCTTCTGTTGCCGGTGTGGCGAGCCGAACGCCACCTCTTATTGTGCCACTCTGCCACTCCGATCCTTCTTCATCCTGCTCTTCCTAGATTGCTCGACGGCCACTGACTTCACTCCTGTCCATCGTGATGCTGTTCATATGAACGCCTGTTAAAGCAAACGCCAGCAATAAAAAGGGCAGGCCAAGGCCTGCCCGCAAAGATGCGCAAGGTGCTACATGATCCCGCGGATCAGGATCCCGCTGATCAGCAGCGGCGCCACCACGCGCCAGCACCAGAGCAGCGCCAGACGCAGGGCGGGTGACAGGCCTACAGGGAGAATGGCATCACCGAGGCGCCAGCCCAGCAGCAGGGTCAGTACCAGACCAAACAGCGGCATCATCAGGTTGGAGGTCAGATAGTCGAGCAGCTCGAAGATGGTCTTGCCAAACAGGGTCAGATCGCTCCATGGGCCGAACGACAGGCTCACCGGAATGCCGGAGGCCATGATAAGCAGGGTCAGTACCCGGCATGCGCCACGACGCGACCAACCCCACTCCTCGGTGGTGAAGCGCACCAGATGCTCCAGCATGGAAATGGAGGAGGAGAGCGCCGCCACCAGCAGCAGCAGGAAGAAGACCACCCCCAGCCCCTGACCGAACGGCAGATGACTAAACACGGCAGGCATGGTCATAAAGGTGAGCCCTGGGCCTGCGGTGGGATCGATGCCGGTGGAGGCCAGCGCCGGGAAGATCATCAAGCCCGCCAGCACCGAGATAAGGCTTGCCAGAGTGACCACCCAGACCCCGGAGCGCAGCACCCCTTCGCTATTGGGCAGGTAGGCGCCATAGGTAGTGTGTACCCCGAGCCCGATGGAGAGGGAGAAGAAGGCCAGCCCCAGCGCGTCCAGCACGCTCTGGCCGGTCAGCATGGAGAAGTCCGGCAGCAGCAGCTGGCGTACACCCGCCATGGAGCCCGGCATGGAGAGACCGACCCCTACCAGCAACAACATCATGATGAAGAGCGCGGGCATCATCCAGCGCAGTGCCCGCTCCACTCCTTTCTGAATACCTCCCTGCACGAACCACCAGGTTAGCCCAGCAAACACCAGATGGGTCAGCACCGGCCACCAGGGGTTGCTGACATAGCCGTTGAACAGGGCGGTGAGGGCGCTCCCCTCGCTCAGGTTGAGTTTGCCAGCCATCGCCAGCGCAGCGTAACCCACGGTCCAGCCACCGACCACGCTGTAGAAGCTGTAGATAAAGAAGCCGCAGGCAATCCCCATATACCCCATCCAGCGCCAGTTCGGCCCCACCAGTTTGCGAAAAGCGCCGAGCACCCCGCGCTGGCTATGGCTGCCGAGCAGGGTTTCGCCGACCTGTACCGCTACCCCCAGGGTGAAGCTGAACAGCAGAAACACCAGCAGAAAGGCACCACCGCCATTGGTGGCGGTCACATAGGGAAACTTCCAGATGGCACCAAGGCCAATCGCTGTGCCTGCTGCGGCCAGCACATGACCGAGACGGGAAGACCACTGAACCTGGCTCATACAACCTCCGGGTAACACGACATCGAAGCAATACTCCTCTGTAGCAATAAACGACAGACCATAAAAAAGGCCGCCTGAGGCGACCTTTGCAATGAACATTCAGAAAAACTGTGCGTGCAAGGTCACCTCTCTTGCGAGCTAAAAAATCGACCAAACAGCACGAGGATGGCAGACATGAGGTGACAACCTGACTAATGAATGAGGGAACAGCCTAAACCATGGAAAGAATAATTGACACATAAAATCAAAAATTTTTTATGTGTGCCGCTGTCATCACTCTGACTGTACGTACAACTCAATCGGTGAGCGCGTTACCTGGCCGTATCTTTTCTACCTTGTAGCTATTTACTGGGCGATAATCGACGTAGCTTCTTCTGGAACTAGTGACCGCTACATGGCGCTGATGGGAACAACGATGAGACAGGATGTCGTATGAGATGGATGGTGCTGCCCTGGTTACTGATCAGCCTGAGTGTGTCGGCGCAGCCCGCATTAACCCTGCTGAGTCACGACTTACCCCCCTTTACCGAATACCGCGACGGCAAGCTCGACGGATTTGCCATTCGCCTGATCGATGAGGTGCAGGAGGAGCTTGGCACCCGCTATCCGGTGCGGATTTACCCGCTCAAGCGGGCGCTGGCGCTGGCACGGGTCGAGCCCGGCTATGGACTGTTCGTGGTACAGCGGCTCCCGGAGCGGGAGTCCCATTTCAAATGGGTTGGCCCGCTCTTTATCAATCGGGTCTTTATCTATCAGGCGCCCGATAGTCGCCACCCGCTGACCTCGCTGGCACAGTTGCGAGATCTGCCCAGAGTGGGGGTAGTGCTGGGTAATGCCGATGATGTGCGGCTGAGTCATGAGGGCTACACCAATCTGGTGCGCTACAAGACGGTCGGGGAGGCGATAGAGCGGCTGATGCTGGGCAAGATCGATGCCTTGCCGATGGCGGAGCTGGTGATGGAGGCCACCCTCGACAAGATGGGGTTATCCCGGCGCAGCATCGTCAGCAGTGGCGTGCTGCTCCATCAGGCCGGTCTCTATATCGTCTTCTCCAAGGGAACGGATGATGCCGAGATCACCCGCTGGCAGCATGCCCTGGATGCCGTCAGAGCCGCCCAGGGGCGGGCCGATGAGCCCACCCGCGAAGAGTAACCGTCACACCAGACCGCGAATCAAGATCCCGCCGATCAGCAAGGGGGCAATCCAGCGCCAGCAGTTCATCAGCAGGTGATGCCAGTGGCTGGCAATCCCCTGCGGCAGTGCCTTGCGCCCCAGCTTCCAGCCCAGCAGCAGCGTCAGCATCAGGCCGAACAGCGGCATCATCAGGTTGGAGGTGACAAAGTCCAGCAACTCGAAAATGGTTTTGCCAAACAGGGTGGCGTGTTGCAACGGGCCAAACGACAGGCTGACCGGAACACCGCTAACCATGACGAATCCAGTGATGGCGCTGCAGGCCGTGCGGCGTGACCAGCCCCAGGTCTCGCACAGGAAGCACTGCAAATGCTCCAGCAGGGAGATGGCCGAGGAGAGCGCCGCAAAGACCAGCAGGGCGAAGAAGATCACCTCAAGCACCTGACCGAATGGCAGCAGCTGAAACACCGCCGGCATGGTCATAAAGGTGAGACCGGGGCCGGAGGCCGGGTCGATACCGGTCGAGGCCAGCACCGGGAAAATCATCAGCCCCGCCAGTACCGCCACCATGCTGGCCAGCAGCACCACCCAGAGGCTGGAGCGACCAACCCCTTCGCTGGTCGGCAGATAGGCGCCGTAGGTGGTGTGAATGCCCAGACCGATGGAGAGGGAGAAGAAGGCCAGTCCCATGGCATCGAGCACGCCAGACATCCCCAGCTTGCTGAAGTCGGGCATCAGGAAGTGACGTACTCCCGCCATCGCATTGGGCAGGGTGAGGCCAAAGGCGACCAGCATCAGGATCATCAGGAACAGGGCCGGCATCATCCAGCGCAGGGTGCGCTCCACCCCTTTCTGAATGCCGCCTTGCACCACCATCCAGGTGAGGGCGGCAAACAGCAGATGGGTGAGAATGGGCCAGACGTCGCCGCTGACATAGTCATTGAAGCGGGCGGTGAGGGCCGCCGCATCCCCATGGTTGAGCTGGCCTGAGATGGCCATGCCGGTATAGCCCAGGGTCCAGCCGCCCACCACGCTGTAGAAGCAGTAGATGAGCAGGGTAGAGATCACCCCCATTACCCCAACCCATCGCCACTGTTTGCCGAGCAGATCGGAGAAGGCACCGACTACCCCGCGGCGACTCATGCTGCCGAGCAGGGTTTCCCCCATCAGTACCGCAACCCCCAGGGTGAAGCTGAACAGCAGAAAGACCAGCAGGAAGGCGCCGCCGCCGTTGACGGCTGTGACATAGGGGAATTTCCAGATTGCGCCGATACCGACCGCGGAACCCGCTGCAGCGAGGATGTAGCCGAGTCGGGATGACCATTGGGACTGCTTCATAAGAACTCCAATCGAGCGCCCCTTGGCAGGGGCAGAATGGCGCTCATGTTACGGAGGTCACGGCGCAATCACTACGACGGTTATCAGGTATAAATGCGATTTATTGGCACGATTGTCTAATTTAATTCTGTTTTTTACCCAATCCTGCCACCAAATAAAAACCGGAGCGAGATTGCTCCGGTTTGGTCTCTGACAACTGTTCGTCGGCGGACTAGATCACCCCGAGCTCCCGCAGCCGCTCCATCAGGTAGCTGTGGGCGGTATGGCGCTCGGAGAGCACCACATCCGGGCGCGGGTGGAGGAACAGCGGCAGCGAGATGCGTGACTTGCTGGCACTGCCACCGGTCGGGTTGATGACGCGGTGAGTGGTGGAGGGATAGTAGCCGCGAGAGGCCTCCTGCAGCATGTCGCCGATATTGATGATGAGGGTGCCAAAGTCACACGGCACATCCATCCATTCGCCGTCGGAACCCTTCACCTGCAGCCCCGGCTCGTTGGCGGCGGGCAGAATGGTAAGCAGGTTGATATCCTCGTGGGCGGCGGCGCGGATGGCGCCCGGCTCCTCGGTGCCATCGAACGGCGGATAGTGCAGCACCCGTAGCAGAGTCTTCTGGCTCTCTTCGATCATCGAGGAGAGGGGGCAGCTGTAGTGAGCGGCGATATCGGCCGGGGTGTGCTGCTCGACCCAGCCCAGCAACTCGGCGGCCAGACCGTTGGCGAGGCGATAGTACTCCATCGCCTGCTCCTTCAGTTCTTCCGGTATCTGGCCCCAGGGGTAGATGTGGAAGTACTCCTTGATGTCTTTCTGACTATGGCCCTTGGCCACCTCGGAGACCGACGGCGGGAAGTAGCCATCTTGGGTTTCGCGGTTGAACAGGAAATCCTGCTTCTGCTCGCTCATGAAGAAGCGATACCAGTTGTCGTAGATGGACTGCACCAGCTCTTTCGGAATGGGGTGGTTGGTCAACACGCCAAAGCCGGTGGTTCGCAGGGATTCGGTGAAGCGTTGGGCCGCATCGGGTGAGCGGTAATCGACGGTCAGGACTTTCATTGTTTTTGTTGCGCGCCAGTTAAAAGATGGCGCAGTTTACCTTGCACCTGATAACAAGGAAAGCGGGTTGGCCGCCCGTCTGGCACTGCGTTGAATAGTGACAAAAGCATCAAATAAACCGCGCCAGATCACACGGGGGCGCATCCCTTGTTATGGCCTTTTATCCTCTCTAGAATGCCGCTCACTATCTTTTCCGGAGTCTGTTCATGTCCCCCAAAATCCTGTTGCTGACCCTGCCGGTATTGCTGGCGGGATGCAGTGCCCTGTCAGAAGATGAGTGCCGTACCATGAGTTGGTACAACCTGGGTTATCAGGATGGATCGGAAGGCAAAACCCGTCAGGCGACCCGCGATTACGTTTCGTCTTGCAGCGAATATGGCCTCAAAGTGGATGAGGCCGAGTGGAAACGGGGCTACGACAAGGGGCTGGAGCTCTACTGCATTCCCGAGCTGGCTTACAGCAAGGGCAAGGAGGGGCAGGCTTATCTGGGGGTATGCCCCAATGACGCCAGCTTCCTCAAGCAGTATCAGCGTGGCTACGAAGAGTACAAACTGGCTGCCCGCCTGCGGGAGATCAGCGACGAGCTGGAGCGTACCGAGCGGGATATCGATACGCTTGAACGCAGCATCCGCAACGAAACCAACACGGAACAGCGCGACTACTACCGTGCCAAGCGCGATCGAGCCATTCGCCACTACGAATCCCTGCGCCGGGAGTACAACCGTCTGCGTTATCCGGATCGGGTGATCCAGTTCTCCTTCGGCGGTTAATCCCTCTCTTCATGGCCAGCCCGCGTGCTGGCCATGTTGCATCTTGTCAGATCAGGGCAGTACCCAGCGCTGCAGTGCCAGTGCGATACCATCTTCGTTGTGGTCGGCCGTGACCCGATGGGCATGGCTCTGGATCTGCGGGGCCGCATTGCCCATGGCCACCGCCAGCCCAACTTGCTCGAACATGCTGATGTCGTTGTTGTTATCCCCAAACGCCACCACCTGCTCCATCGCAATCCCTTCGCTGGCTGCCCACTGGGCAAGCCGGTTGCCCTTGCTGCAACCGGGCTGTACCAGCTCCACCGCATAGGGGGCCGCCCAGTCGCGGGTAAAGGGTATCTGCTCGACCACCTCGCCCATAAAGGTGTGCAGGCGTGCCGGATCCTGATTGAACAGCTCCAGTTTCCAGACCGGGTTGTCGAGCCAGCCTGCCAGCTCCTCGACCGGGTGGAGGGCGATCTTGAGGTGGTCTGGCTGATTGGCCGACCAATGGCGGATGCGGGTGACATGCTCTTCGCAGCCGATGTAGCCGATCCCCTCGCTCAGGTGGAACAGGGCGCCCATCTGCTGCGCCTCGACCGCGGCCAGCAGCTCGGTAAGCGGGGCGGCCGCCAGCGGGTCGCCGCTGAGGATCCGGTTTTGCACCGGATCATAGAGATAGGCGCCATTGCTGCAGATGAGGGGGGTGTCGAGGGCCAGCTCGTGGTGGAAGGGGCGTGCCGTCATGTAGTGGCGTCCCGTGACCAGCAGCACCTTGATGCCGTGGGCGCGGGCTTGCGCCAGGGCTGCCCGGGTGGCCGACGAGATCTTGTGATCCCGGGTCAGCAGGGTGCCATCCATATCGAGCGCGATGGCCTTGTACTCACTCATAGCTCCTCCAGCATCGAACAAATCCGCAAAGAGCTTTACCGTCCCAGACCCGGCGCCCCGATGCAAGTCTTGCCCGCAGCCGAAGCGCCGAACTGTGATCCCTTCGTGGCTCAGGTGCAGCTGGCCAGCTGTTGACGACGGTCGGCACGGCGACGCAGCAGATAGAAACCGGCGGCACTGGCAAGGGAGCAGAGGGTGGCGAGATAGAAGGGCCACTCGGTACCGGCCAGCAGCACCAGACTGCCGAGCAGCACCGCCAGGATCTCGCTGCCTACGGCGAGGGCGCGGTAGAGCCCCATCGCCTGCCCCTGTTGCTCCGGGTGACTGCGGTTGGAGATCGCCACCGAAGTGGCCAGCTCCCCCAGACTCATGCCGATGCCAGCGGGAACGAAGGTAAGCGCCAGTCCCCACCAGTGCACGGGCAGGATAAAGAGCAGCATGCCGCTCGCCATCACCAGATGGCCGACAATGCCGAGGGAGCTGCCGCGCCAGTGACGGGCGATGCGGGAGCCGAGCCAGGAGCCCGCCATCATGGGCAGGCTCACCAGCACAGCCGCCTGCGCCAGCTGGGCCGGATCCCAGGCCAGCCGCTCTACCAGCCAGATGTTGAAGTAGGTGAAATAGAGCTGCACGGCGCCATAGCTGATCAGGGTGAGTGCGAAGTAGGGCAGCAGGGCCGGTTGCAGCAGCAACTGGCGGCTGGAGAGAGTCGCGGCCTGAAGGGTGGCCGCCACCGGCGGACGACAGGGGATCAGCCAGAGCACCAGCAGCAGGTTGAGCAGGGTCATCGCGACGGCCAGCCAGGCCGCCAGACTGTAATCCCCCGAGATCACCGCGGCGTAGCCCCCGATCACCGGCCCCACTACCCAGCCCAGATTCATGCCGATGTTGATCCAGGCGAAGCTGCGCGCCTTGTGCTCCTTGCCGGCGAGATCCGCCGCCATCGCCTGCACGATGGCGATGTTGCCGTTGCACAGCCCCTCCACAATCCGGCTGAGCAGCAACAGGGGGAGTGAGCGCCAGGCGATACCGAATGCCATCAGGGCATAGCCTGCCAGCACCCCCGCCAGCGATAGCAACAGCAGTGGCTTGCGGCCATAGCGGTCGGAGAGGCGACCGAGCCAGGGGCTGCCCACCAGCTGGAACAGGGGATAGAGCCCCATGATGACCCCCAGCCACACCTTGCGGCTCCAGTCGGAGGCTTCCGGCGTCAGCATGCCGTGGGCCGGATCCAGCAGCAAAGGTGCCAATACCGGGGAGGGGAGACTGAAGCCTGCAACTGCCAGCGTGACCGTCATTACCAGCACCCAGAGGGGATTTTTGTGCCCGTGTTTCTCCATGTTGCACCCATTAAGTAAAGTTATTTGTTTATTTATGCTGATTCATAGATGGGATTAAGTAAAGTGAATTGTTGATTTAATAAAGGGCGATCCCCATAATGAGACCATGAACGCAAGCACCGACAAGATCCTGTTTCTGCTCAAGAGCCATGGCCCGCAGAGCGCCGCCGCGCTGGGGGAGCAGTTGCAGATGACCTCCATGGGCGCCCGTCAGCACCTGCTCACGCTGGAGCAGGAGGGGTGGGTTACATTCAGCGACGAGGCGCGCGGGCGCGGTCGTCCCGTGCGGCTGTGGCAGCTCACCGAGCAGGCCTGGCAGCGCTTCCCCGATAGCCATAGCGACCTGACCGTGCAACTGATCGACAACGTGCGCGAGCTGTTTGGCGAGGAGGGGATGGAGCGGCTGATCCAGCAGCGGGAGCTGCAGATGCTTGCTCGCTATCAGGAGGCGCTGGGGTCCCATGGTCTCTCTGGCCGGCTGGCGGCGCTCAAGGAGCTGCGTACTCGCGAGGGCTACATGGCGGAGATCCGCCGCGAAGAGGATGGCAGCTGGCTGCTGTGGGAGAGCCACTGTCCCATCTGTGCGGCGGCGCGCACCTGCCGCGGTTTCTGTCGCAGCGAACTGGCGCTGTTTCGCCAGCTGCTGGCGCCGGCGAGGGTGGAGCGGGAGCAATATCTGCTGGAGGGGGCGCATCGCTGCCTCTATCGCATCACGCCGCCCGCGCTCTGATTTCGTCAAACGCCCAAAAACAACAAAGCAGGCGCCGGGATGCCTGCTTTGTTGCCTTCGGGGAGGGGGTTCTCTCGTTCCAGCCCGTCGTTTCCCGATAAGGTAAGACGGCTGATGGGGCTCTTGACCCGGTAAGGTCCTTCACCGCAGAGACCCGGTCAGGTATCTGCTTTGCCACCGGAAGATGTAACCATAGTATCCCTCCCGTGCCGGTGAGTGGTTGCAAAGTAACCACTTTTTTCGGTTGTTTTTGCAATAGTTCACCCTTAATCTAGGAAAAGTGGATTAGTCATTGCAACGAGGAAGGGTAGATGCTGAAACTTGATCGCATAGACAGACATATTCTCGAGCTGATGCAGGAGAATGGCCGCATCAGCAATCTGGAACTGGCCGAGCTGGTCGGGCTCTCGCCGTCCCCCTGCTCCCGCCGGGTCAAGGCGCTGGAGGATGCCGGTCTCATCGACACCCACGTTACTCTGCTCAACGCCCGCCAGCTTGGCCTCACCCTCACCGCCTACATTCACATTTCCATGGACAGACACACGCCCGAGCGGTTCGAAAACTTCGATCGCGCCATCAGCGAACTGCCCGAAGTGCTGGAGTGTGATCTCATCACCGGTAATGATGCCGACTACCAGCTCAAGGTGGTGGTGCGCGACATGGAGCACTATCAGCACTTCCTGCTGGACAAGCTGACCCATATTCCGGGGGTGACCGGAGTGCGCTCCAGCTTCGTGCTGCGTCGCATCAAGCACAAGACGGCACTACCGCTCAACCATCTGGGGTGAGCCCGCGCAAGCCGCTTATATAAACAGAAAGAGGAGGCCACTGGCCTCCTCTTTTGCTATTCGCTCTTGGTTATTCGGTAGTGGTTATCGGGTCTGGATTAGCTGTCGCGGTGACGGGGCGACTGCCGCTGTCAGACGCTGACCTGGCTGATGTCTGCCACCTGCAGCAGCCAGCCGCTCTGCTCCTGCAGCGGTTCGCCGCTGACCCGCAGCCGCTCGCCGGTCGGCACCCATTGCCCCTCGGGCAGTGAGACCAGCAGGCTCTCGCTGCCGTTGTCGAACAGCCAGCGATCTTCGCCAAGCGATTCAATCAGATAACCTTCCATCTCCACTCTGGACTCGGCTTGCCAGGATGGCGCAACGGAATCACGGCTCTCGATGAAATCCCCCTGAACACCAAAACTGGCTAGCCCCCACAGAATGGAGAGCCCGACGATGGATGTTTGCATCTTGTCTCTCCTCTTTTGGAACTGTAGGGCCAGTATGGGAACAGAAAACTGAGCGCACCATGAACAAGGTGGCAAAGTGCTGGCGAGATCGCGAAAAAATCCGGCCAATTGGCCGGCAGTGTCATTTTATGGTGTCTAGATCACACTATTTGGCGGCTTCTTCTGCCATCCGTTCCTCTCTTGGCTTATTCGTCCACATGGCTACCCCACGATGATCCCCACAGATCCCCTCTGCCACCACGGCGCGAACCCGGGTGCCATCTTTGCAAATGGCCTGCCAGGCGTCGGCATCATCGATGGCGAGCGAGTTGGGGGGCGGCGTGGTTTGGCAAGCCGTGAGCAGCAGGGCGCACAGGGGGAGCAATTTTTTCATGGCGGACTCCTCGGGGTAATGGGGGACTGAGAGGATGGGGATGACCTCTCCATCCGGGCTTCACTCCCCAGCATCAGTGATAACCGGTTAAGGGGCAAGGGGGGGGACCACTGACGGCCGCAGGTGCCGTGCAGCCGGGGCTTGCCCTGTGCCCTCCTTGGGCCTAAGGTGAGGCCGTTTTATTGCCTGATTGAAGGAGCGTTTTCATGTCCACTCTCTATCCCCGCGTCGGGGTCGGCGTCATCCTGACCAACGCCCAAGGCCAGGTGCTGCTTGGCAAACGCAAAGGGAGCCATGCCCCCTACTGGTCGATCCCGGGTGGTCATCTGGAGTTGGGGGAGAGCTTCGAGTCGGCGGCGATCCGCGAGGTGGCCGAGGAGACGGGACTTGAGATCCACGGGCCCGAGGTGGTGGCGGTGACCAACAATCTGGAGACATGGCGCGAGAGCGGGCTGCACTATATCTCGGTGACGCTGCACGCTAAGGCCGATGGTGAGCCGCAACTGCTGGAGCCGGAGAAGTGCGAAGGCTGGGTCTGGTGCGATCCGCGCGCGTTGCCCGAGCCCCATTTCGACGCCAGCCGTCAGTCCATCGCCTGCTGGCTGGCGGGACGCTGCTATTTGCCGGGTGATATGCCCATGGTGTCGGCCTAATCAGTCTGATTGTCATAAAACGATCATCGCGCTGTCATAATATCCCCTCTCCATCGGGAGAAGAGGGATGAGGGAGAAGAGCGTGGGACAGGTATTTATTCAGTTTTTATGGCTGGGCTGCATCAGCTTTGGTGGTCCGGCCGCTCATATCGGCTATTTCCAGCGCACCTTCGTCCAGCGGCTTGGCTGGCTGACACAGGCCGAATTTGCCCGCTTGCTGGCGCTGTGCCAACTGCTGCCGGGGCCCGCCTCCAGCCAGCTTGGTTTCGCCATCGGTCGTCATCGCGCCGGTCTGGGCGGGGCGCTCTCAGCTTTTCTTGGCTTCACGCTGCCCTCATTTCTGCTGCTACTGGCGGCCGCGATCGGCATCGGCCAGCTGGGCAGCAATCTGTGGCTCGATGCGGCTTTGCACGGCCTCAAGCTGCTGGCGCTTATCGTGGTGGCCGATGCGGTGTTCACCATGAGTCGTCAGTTCTGTGCCACTGGAATGACCCAAGGGATTATGGTGGTGACCGCTGCCGCACTCTGGTGGCAGCCCGGTCTGCTGACTCAACTGTTGATGCTGGCGGGAGCGGCGTTGATCTGCGCCCGCAGCCAGAGCGGGGCGGGTAGTGTGCCAGCCTCCGCCGAGCTACCTTCTGCCGCCAGCAGTCAGCCTCATTGGCCTACCCTGCTGATGTTTGGCATCCTTTTTATCGGTCTGCCGCTGCTCGGTAGCCCGCTTGGCCAGCTGGTTGCCGACTTCTATCGCGCCGGTAGTCTGGTGTTTGGCGGTGGCCATGTGGTGTTGCCGCTACTGCAAGAGAGCGTGGGACACACTCTCAACGAGCAGCAGTTTCTGACCGGTTACAGCCTGGCCCAGTTGGTGCCGGGCCCCATGTTTACCCTTGCCACCTATCTTGGCGCCCAGCTGCAACCCGAAATGCCGCTGATCGGGGCCCTGTTGGCGACCATGGCGCTGTTTGTGCCCGGTTTTCTGCTGCTCTGGGCGGTGGGCCCCTGCTGGCAACAGTGGCTGGCCCGGCCCCGTCTGGCGGGGGCCGTCACCGGAATCAACGCCGCCGTGGTGGGCTTGTTGTTGGCGGCCCTCTATCAGCCGGTGTGGCAGAGTGCGGTGCTGGCGCCGACCGATCTTGCGCTGGCGGCCATCGGCTTTTATCTGCTGCGGGTGTTGAAGTTGCCGGTGCCGGCCATCGCGGCCCTGTTGGTGATGGCTGCTATCCTGCTGGCGTGAAGCCGGTGAAATCCCGATAAAAAAACGGCGCCTCCATAACGGAGGTGCCGTTTTTATTGCAATGGGTAAACCGTTCAGACCTCGGGTTCGAAATCCAGACTCAGGCTGTTGACGCAGTAGCGCTGGCCGGTCTCGGTCGGTCCATCGGGGAAGACGTGACCGAGGTGAGAGCCGCACTGGCGGCAGGTGATCTCCACCCGCTTCATGCCGTGGCTGTTGTCCTCGGTGTACTCCACCGTCCCCTCGATGGCCTTGTCGAACGAGGGCCAGCCGCAGCCGGAGTCAAACTTCGCTCCTGAGTGAAACAGCACGCTCTTGCAGCAGACACAGAGGTAGTCGCCGCTCTTGCGATTGTGGAGCAGGGCGCCGCTGTAGGGGCGCTCGGTGCCCTTCTCCCAGCAGACGTGAAACTGCTCGGCGGTCAGTTTGCTGCGCCACTGTTCCGGATTGTTACTGCTCATACCGACTCCTTGCCATCCATACCGGAGCCCAGCATAGCGGCTCCGTAAAGCTGACTCCAGCATGCCTCTTATGCTTTGCCTGTATCTGTGATCGAGGTGGCAACCATCTCCTCACCGGATGCAGGGAGAATTTCCTGCTGCGGTGGCTGGGCATCCTCCGCCGTGCTGGCCAGCGCCACCCGCTCCAGCAGTTTGAGGGAGTGGGCCCGGCCGACCGCCACCTGCCGTTTGATGTCATCCGGCAGGAAGGGGAGGCCATCGTTGGTGGCGGTGTCGATAGTCTGGATCCACTCCAGCCCTTCCCCCGGCGGCGGCAGGCGGAACTGGATGTCGTAATCGCTGGCGTTGAACAGCACGTACCAGCGCTCGCCGACACAGTTGATCATGCCGATATCCATGGCGAACGCCTGCCCCATGGGGGCGTGCCAATCCTGATCGGTGAGCTGGTGGCCGTCCGGGTGATACCAGTTGACCTGATGGCAGCTGGACGGGGTGCCATTCCAGCTGTCGTCGCTCAGTTGCAGGTTGGAGAAGACGCAGGACTCCGCCCGCAGCGCCATCATCTGCTGGGTGAAGGCGAACAGCCGCTCATCCTCCGGTCGCCACTGCCAGTTGACCCAGCTGATCTGGTTGTCCTGACAGTAGGCGTTGTTGTTGCCAAGCTGGCTGCGTCCCATCTCGTCCCCGGCGAGGAAGTGGGGAGTACCTTGGGAGAGCAGCAGAGTGGCAATCAGATTGCGCTTCTGCTGCTGGCGCAGGCTGTTGACCCGCGGATCCAGGGTCGGCCCCTCTACCCCATGGTTATAGGAGAGGTTGTTGCCGTGGCCGTCCCGATTGTCTTCACCGTTGGCCTGATTGTGGCGCTGGTTGTAGGAGACCAGATCCTCCAGGGTGAAACCGTCGTGATAGCAGAGGTAGTTGACGCTGGTGTGGGGGGAGCGCCAGTTTTTCGGGAAGATATCCCGCGAACCCACCAGCCGGGTGGCGAAGTCCCCCATCTTGCCCGCATCACCGCGCCAGAAGGCGCGCACCGTGTCGCGGTAGCGGTCGTTGATCTCCTGCCACTGGCTCGGGAATTGACCCAGCCGGTAGCCGAAGGGGCCGATATCCCAGGGTTCGGCGATGAGCTTGACCTGTGACAGCACAGGGTCGGCCATCACGGCTTTGAAGAAGGCGCCCATGGGCTCGAACTCTCCCGCTTCCCGCGCCAGCGTCACCGCCAGATCGAAACGGAAGCCATCCACCTGCATCTCGGTGACCCAGTAGCGCAAAGCATCGAGCACCAGTCGCAGGGTGTTGGGGTGATCCAGATTGACGCTGTTGCCACAACCGGTCACGTTGGCGTGACGGGTGTAGTCCGGGCCGTGGGGGCCCGCTTCGAAGGCGTAGTAACCGGCGTTGTCAAAGCCCTTGAACGAGAGGGTAGGGCCATCGAAGCCAGAGGCGGCAGTGTGGTTGTAGACCACATCCAGGATCACCTCGAGCCCGGCCCGGTGCAGCTCGCGCACCATGGTCTTGAACTCGGTCACCGCCTCGTCGGCCCTGGTGCTGTAGCGTGGCTCCGGGGCGAAGAAGGCAATGGGGTTGTAGCCCCAGTAGTTGGTCAGTCCCAACTGCTCCAGTCGCGGTTCCGACATGAAGGCGGCCACCGGCATCAGTTGCACCGAGGTGATGCCGAGGCTCTTCATGTGCTCGATAACCAGCGGGTGACAGATGCCAAGATAGGTGCCCTGCAGCGCTTTGGGGATCCCCGGGTGCTGCTTGGTAAAGCCCTTGACGTGGGTCTCGTAGATAATGGTGCGGGCCGGACTGATCCCGGGTTTGCCAACCCCTTGCCAGTCAAAACTGTCATCCACTACCACCGACTTGGCAATCATCCCGGCACTATCACCCTGATAGAGGGCTTCATCCCAGTAGGTGGGACGACTGAGCGCCTTGGCGTAGGGGTCAATCAGCAGTTTTTGCGGATCGAACAGCATCCCCTCCTGCGGGGTGCCATAGACCCGATAGCCGTAGCGCTGACCGGCCTTTACGCCGCGCACGTAGCCAAAGCGATACTGGCCACGGCGGCCGGGCAACTCCAGCCGCATCAGCTCATGCTCCTGCTCGTCGTACAGGCAGATCTCCACCTTGTCCGACTGGGGGGCCCAGACGCAGAAGTGGCAACCGTTCTCGTCAAGGCGGGCCCCCAGCGGGTGGCCCACCCCTTTTTCCATTACAAGCATCAAGACTCCTGTTTGATAAACAAGGTCGCCAGCGGCGGCAGATCCAGCACTATGCTGTGTGCCATCCCCTGCCAGGGGGTCGGCTCGGCAGCGAACACCAGACCTACATCATAGTTACTGCCCCAGTAATACTCGCTGTCGGTGTTGAGCACCACCCGATAGTGGCCCGCCGCAGGGACGCCGATCCGATATTCGATACGGGGCACCGGGGTGAAGTTGCAAGCCACCACAATAGCCTGCTTGCCCTCTTTGTCCGCCCGCAGCCAGGCAAAGATGCTGTTGTCGGCATCGTTATGATCCAGCCAGCGGAAGCCGGTCTGCTCATAATCGGCCTGATACAAGGCAGGCTCATGACGGTAGAGGTGGTTGAGATCGTGGATCAGGCGCTGCTGACCGGCATGCTTGGGATATTGCAGCAGATGCCACGGCAGTTGGGCGTCGTGGTTCCACTCGTTGCTCTGAGCGATTTCGGTGCCCATGAAGTTGAGCTTCTTGCCCGGGTGGGCGTACATGAAACCCATGTAGGCCCGCAGGTTGGCTGCTTGCTGCCACTCGTCGCCCGGCATCTTGTAGAGCATGGAGTGCTTGCCGTGCACCACCTCGTCGTGGGAGAGCGACAGGATGAAGTTCTCGTCATAGTGGTAAACCATGGAGAAGGTCATGTCGTTGTGGTGGTAGCGGCGGTGGATCGGCTCTTTCTGCATATAGGTAAGGGTGTCGTGCATCCAGCCCATATTCCACTTGAAGCCAAATCCGAGGCCGCCGAGGAAGGTGGGGCGGGAGACACCGGCAAAGGCGGTGGACTCTTCGGCTATGGTCATGGCGTGGGGATACTTGCCGTAGACCTCCTCGTTGGTCCACTTGAGCAGGCTGATCGCCTCGTAGTTGTGGTTGCCGCCATCGACGTTCGGTACCCATTCACCGGCGTTGCGGGAGTAATCCAGATAGAGCATGGAGGCGACCGCATCCACCCGCAGGCCGTCGATGTGGAACTTGTCGAGCCAGAACAGGGCGCTCGCCACCAGGAACTGGCGCACTGTGTCGCGGCCGAAGTCGTAGATGTAGGAGTTCCAGTCCGGGTGCCAGCCACGGCGCGGATCTTCATATTCGTAGAGCGGGGTGCCGTCGAAACGGGCCAGTCCGTGGGCATCGGACGGGAAGTGGGCGGGCACCCAGTCCAGAATGATGCCGATCCCGGCCTGGTGGCACTGATCGACGAAGTATTTGAAATCATCAGCGGTGCCGTAGCGGCTGGTGGGGGAGAACATGCCCACCGGCTGGTAGCCCCAGGAGCCGCTGAAGGGGTGCTCGGAGACAGGCAGCAGCTCGATGTGGGTGTACTCCATCTCCTTGACGTAGGCGACCAGCTCCACTGCCAGTTCACGCCAGCTCAGGCTGTCGCCGTTGGGGTGGCGTTTCCAGGAGCCGACGTGCAGCTCATAGATGGAGAGCGGCTGCTCGCGTTTGTCGTTGTGCTGGCTGGCAATCCACTCGGCATCCTGCCACTGGTACTGGGCGTGGTCATAGACCACGGAGGCGAACGACGGATACTGCTCGCAGTAAAAGCCGACCGGATCGCTCTTGTGGGGCAGCCGGTTGCCCATGGGGTCTTTGAGCTCAAACTTGTAGCGATCCCCGGCCTTGAGGCCCGGCACAAACAGCACCCAGTGACCGCAGAGGCTGCGCTGCATCGGGTGGCGGCGGCCATCCCAGAAGTTGAAATCGCCGATGAGGCTCACGGCGGTGGCGCTCGGCGCATAGACCGCAAAACGCACCCCTTCCACCTGCTGGCCAAGATGCTCCACGGTGCGCAGCTGGGCGCCAAGGGTGTGATAGAGGTTTTCCGGCTGGGCGGTCAGTTCGGCCAGGCCTGCCCAGGCGGCATCCTGAAACTGATAGGGGTCGATGACCTCGGTGGTGGCATCTTGGTAGCTGGCGAGCAGCTGATAGGGGAAGGAGTTTTTGCGGCGGGTGAAAACAGTTTCAAAAAGACCCGATTCATCGGTGGGCGCCAGGGTGGCAACGACTTTGCCCGACTTGAGATCCTTGACGCGAACTTCGAGGGCATCAGGCAACCAGGCGGTCAGTTTGAGGCCGGGCCCATCCGGATTGGCCTGCAGGCCTAAGTGAGAGAAGGGATCGGAACAGCGGGCAGCAACCAAACGTTCAACGAGCATCGAGATTTCCTTTCATGACAGAGCATCCACTCCGGCCGAAGCCGGAGTGGATTTAGGTGAGAGCGCTGTGGGAGACAGCGTCTCAACGACTGGCCTCATCACGGGCTTGGCTCATCTTGCCAGCCAGTGCCTTGAGTGCCTCATTGGCAAAAATATCTTCCAGATCAGCGGAAAGCTTGCGGCGCCAGTTGGGGTATTCGTAACTGGTGCCCGGTACGTTGACCGGCTTGTCCATCTCCAGCCAGTCTTCCAGCTGGGTACTGAACAGGGCACAGCTGCCGCGGGACATATGGATCTGCAGACCGTGGTTGAGTTCGGTGTTCATGCCGACCCAGTTCACGTCATGACTGATGTTGTCAGAGATGACCTTGTGGGCATGCAAGCTGTCGAGGATCCGCTGTTTGGCCTGGTGACGATCAGCATACAGAGTCTTCAATACATCTTCATCCGGATACAGACCCAGTTGACGGCCGAGTGCCAGGTCATCGCAGTGCCAGAAGCCCTTGAGGGTCGGCATGTCGTGGGTGGTCAGGGCCGACATCGCCTGCTCTGTGTAGTGTGCCGGGGAGATAAAGCCACCATCTTCCTTGGAGCGCTCGAAGAAGAACACCTTGTAGGAGTGAACGCCGTTCTCTTTCAGAGTCACGTCGATCCCCTCCGGCACGGTGCCCAGATCCTCGCCGATCAGCAGGCACTGATTGCGGTGGGATTCGAGGGCCAGAATGCCCAGCAGATCGTTGACCGGATAGTAGATGTAGGCGCCCTTGGCGGCGGACGCTCCGGGCGGTACCCACCACAGGCGCAGCAGTGCCATCACGTGGTCGATGCGCAGTGCGCCGCAGGAGCGCATGTTGGCACGGAACAAGTCCACCATCGGCTGGTAGGCCGCTTCAAACAGCTTGTTCGGGTTCATCGGGGGCAGGCCCCAGTTCTGACCGAGCGGGCCGAGGATATCGGGCGGCGCACCGACAGAGGCTTTCGGGCAGTAGAGATCCTGGTTGGCCCAGATCTCGGTGGAGCCTTCGGAGACGCCCACCGCCAGATCCCGGTAGATCCCCATCACCATGCCGGCAGCCTTGGCGCGGGCATCGGCTTGCGCCAGCTGTTCGTCAGCCAGGAACTGCAGATAGAGGTAGAAGTTGACATCTTGCGGGTGCTCGGCCATCCAGGCGGCAACGGCAGGATTGTGGTAATCGCGCAGTTCCTGCGGCCATACCGGCCAGCCCCAGGCATTTTCGCCTTTGGCATAGAAGTGGGCCTGCAGGGCATCAAATGCGGCCTGCTGTTGCAGGCTGTCGCCACCGGCGGCCACGAAGGCATCAAAGGCGGCCTGACGCTCGGCGCTCAGGGTGGCTTCATCGAACACCTGACGCAGCATGCCGAGTTTGGTCTGGATCACACCGGTGTAATCGACGTTCTCTTTGGCGCGCAGGTCGGCCAGATGTTGCTGGAAGGCAGGACTTGCCACTTCCGCTTTCAGGCGATCGCTCTGCTGGAATTCGGGCACCGCTTCCACATTGATATAGGCCACGTTGAGCCAGCGACGGGAAGAGGGGCTGTAGGGACTGGCGCTCTCCGGATTGGCCGGATAGAGGGCGTGGATAGGGTTGAGGCCGACGAAGTGGGCACCCCAGGCGGCGGCTTTCTCGACCAGCTGGCCCAGATCGCTGAAATCACCGATACCCCAGTTGTGGCGGCTGCGCAGGCAGTATAGCTGTACGCTCGGGCCCCATACCTTGCGGCCATTGGCAATCGGCGCCTGTTTGTAGCAGGCCTTGGGGGCGACGATGAGGCGCATGGTGGCCAGCGGCTCGTCATTGCCCTCTTCCAGCAGCACCAGCTGGTGATAACCCAGCTCAGGGGCCATATCCAGCGTGACGCGATAGGCCTGGCACTCCATCTCTTCAAATTCGGCCACGCCGACCAGCTCACCCTCGATGGGGGTGAATTGACCGGACAACACAGCACCCTGCTCCTGCTGGAGCTGCCAGGTGAGGGCGTCGTTGACGAATTCGATGGGGAGGCGAACCTCAAGGGTAACGGCGTCGCCGGTGCGAACCACCATCACAGGATCCAGCGCCCGCAGCCAGTGCTGACGATGTTCCTCTTCCAGCTGCTGCACCAGTGCGGCCTCGTCATCGACGCGGTAGCCCATGGCGCCCAGCATGGCGGCCTTGCTCTCTTCGGATACCTGGGCCGGGTGGCCCCAGGCATCGACATACTCGCTGGCGATACCTTTTGCGGCAGCCAGCTGTTCAATCAGGGTGGTCATAGTTTGAGAATTCCCGCTGTGGATTCTATCTATACTATTTTGTTTGATTTTTATGGGGTGGTACTTGAACAGTGGCTCTATGGGCCATGCTAAACCGCGCACATTTTTACATATCTCAGTGAATGGTTGTGTGACCGAGTAGGCACTATTGTTGATATCTGCGCGATGCCACGATCTGGCACTTTTTTCGTCAAAACGTGGTAATCAGTTACATAAACAGAAAATTAATTTCACAGTTTTTCATGATATAGCGCAATTTCAGACAGAATGTTGGTTGACTCACCGGAGAGTTCTAGTAAATTTACAAGCGGAATTTTCTTTGACTACTGAACAGTTAGGTAACTAAATATGACTATCAAAGTAGGTATTAACGGTTTTGGCCGTATCGGTCGTTTCGTATTCCGTCTGGCTTGCGAGCGTTCTGACATCGAAGTTGTTGGTATCAACGACCTGATCGATGTTGACTACATGGCTTACATGCTGAAGTACGACTCTACCCACGGTCGTTTCAAGGGTACCGTTGAAGTTAAAGACGGCAACCTGGTTGTAAACGGCAAAACCGTACGTGTTACCGCTGAGCGTGACCCGGCCAACCTGCGTTGGAACGAAATCGGTGTTGACGTTGTTGCCGAAGCTACCGGTCTGTTCCTGACCGACGAGACTGCTCGCAAGCACATCGCTGCCGGTGCCAAGAAAGTTGTTCTGACTGGCCCGTCCAAAGACGCGACCCCGATGTTCGTAATGGGCGTTAACCACGCTACCTATGCTGGCCAGGACATCGTTTCCAACGCTTCCTGCACCACCAACTGCCTGGCTCCGATCGCCAAAGTACTGAACGACACCTTCGGTATCGAGTCTGGCCTGATGACCACCGTTCACGCTACCACTGCTACCCAGAAGACCGTTGATGGTCCGTCTGCCAAAGACTGGCGCGGTGGCCGCGGCGCGGCTCAGAACATCATCCCGTCCTCTACCGGTGCTGCCAAGGCTGTTGGCGTAGTTATCCCGGAACTGAAAGGCCTGCTGACCGGTATGGCTTTCCGTGTTCCGACTCCGGACGTGTCTGTTGTTGACCTGACCGTTAACCTGAAGAAAGCTGCCACCTACGCAGAAATCTGCGAAGCGATGAAAGCTGCTTCCGAAGGCTCCATGAAGGGCGTTCTGGGCTACACCGAAGACGAAGTTGTATCTACCGACTTCCTGGGTGAGCGTCAGACCTCCGTATTCGACGCCAAAGCTGGTATCCAGCTGACCGACAAGTTCGTTAAAGTTGTATCCTGGTACGACAACGAAATGGGCTACTCCAGCAAAGTTCTGGACCTGATCGCTCACATCTCCAAGTAATTTGGGATGCGCAATCGCGTAGCTTGAAAAAGGCGGCCATTGGCCGCCTTTTTGTTTTTCGGTTTCCCCTGATGACAGGAGTCCACATGCAATCCATTCGTCCCCTGACAGCCAATTGCAAGCTTGCCAACAATGCGGCCGGTCTGCCGGTTCTCACCATCAACAACGACTATGCCAAGGCAGAAATCAGCCTGTTTGGCGCCCATGTGCTGAGCTATCAGCGTCATGGCGAGCCGGCCTCCATCTGGCTGAGTGACAAGGCGGTGCTGGATGGCAGCAAGCCTGTTCGCGGTGGTATCCCGATCTGCTGGCCCTGGTTTGGCCCGGCGCCCGCCCGCGTCGGTAGCGGCAAGCCCTCCCACGGTTTTGCACGTACCACCCTCTGGATGCTGGACGGGGTCTCCGATCACGCTGACGGCACGCTCGTTCATCTCTCCCTGCGCGACAGCGATGCGACCCGCGCCCTGTGGGATCACACCTTCGAGCTGGAACTGGACGTGCTGGTTGGCAAAGAGCTTTCGCTGGTGCTGACCACTCGCAACACAGGTGCTCAGCCGTTGACCTATAGCGGTGCGCTGCACACCTATTTGCAGATCAGCGCACCGGAGGCGGTAAGCGTCACCGGCCTGGGTGAGCCCTATGCCGACAAGCTGACCGGACAGGATGCCAAGCAGCAGGGTGCATTGACCCTGAACGGGCCGCTGGATCGGGTCTACTGGCAGCCAGAGGCGCTGGTGAAGGTGCAGGATGGTGAGCGCGAGACCCGGATTGTCAGTGGCAACCACGACAGCGTGGTGGTCTGGACCCCCTGGCTGGAAGGGGCCACCGCCATGGCCGACATGAGCGACGATGGCTATCGCACCATGCTCTGCGTCGAAGCAGCCATCGCTGGCGAGGCGGGTGTGACCGTTGCACCGGATGAAGAGCACAGTCTCTCCACCGTAATCATCTGAGTTGGATTAGGTTCAGATAAATAAAGAGGGCTCCCGCGGGAGCCCTCTTTGCATCTTGTAATGGCGGCAATCAGGTGTTGCCCTGGGTCTTGAGCTTGAGTTCGGCGGCGAAATTGAGCATCCGATCGAGGGGGATCAAAGCTTTGACCCGCAGATCTTCGTCGACATGGATCTCGTGGTGCTCGGCACCGTCGGTGAGGGCCTCCTTGATCGCCACCAGACCGTTCATCGCCATCCAGGGACAGTGAGCGCAACTGCGGCAGGTGGCGCCATCGCCACCGGTCGGAGCTTCCACCATCTCTTTCTCCGGACAGGCCTGCTGCATCTTGTAGAAGATGCCCCGATCGGTCGCCACGATCAGCTTCTGCTGGGGCAGCTCCTTGGCCGCCTTGATCAGCTGGCTGGTGGAGCCCACCGCATCGGCCAGCTCGATCACCGAGGCGGGGGATTCCGGATGAACCAGCACGGCGGCGTCCGGATTCTGCTCTTTCAGCTCGCGCAGGGCACGGGCCTTGAACTCGTCATGGACGATGCAGTGGCCCTGCCAACGCAGCATCTGCGCCCCGGTTTTCTTCTCGATATAGGCACCCAGATGGCGATCCGGGCCCCAGATGATCTTGTGACCCAGACTGTCGAGGTGTTCGACGATTTCCAGTGCAATGCTAGAGGTCACCACCCAGTCAGCCCGTGCTTTGACGGCTGCCGAGGTATTGGCATAGACCACCACGGTATGGTCGGGATTGGCATCGCAGAAGGCGGAAAACTGTTCGATGGGACAGCCCAGATCGAGGGAGCATTCGGCCTCCAGCGTCGGCATCAGCACCCGCTTGTGGGGGCTCAGGATCTTGGAGGTTTCCCCCATGAAGCGCACTCCAGCGACGATCAGGGTCTGCGCCTCATGATCGCGGCCAAAGCGGGCCATCTCCAGCGAGTCACCGACGAAACCGCCGGTGGCTTCGGCCAGCGCCTGGATCTCGGGATCCGTGTAGTAGTGGGCAACCAGTACCGCCTTGCGCTCCTTGAGCAGCGCCTTGATTTCTGTGGTCAAGGTCGTTCTCTGCTCGGCACTCAGGGGAAGAGGTTTGGCCGGAAAGGGGTAGTCCATCGCGACTACCGGCGGGACACTGCTCAGTGCATTGCTCATTGCGACTGTTCCATCAACGCTCGGGAAGGCAAAAATTATAACCAGAAGCCTGCCACAAACCCATCAACAAATCGGGTGAAGCGCAAGTGGGCGAATATACTCAAGTAATTCGTTGTTATTCTGCCATAAGGAGTTGTCGCATGAAGCAACGTCCCCTCAAGTTCAAGTTGTTGTGCCTTACCATGGGGCTGTTTCTGCTGACCGGGCTGGCCATGACCCTGTTGCAATCGGCCTCTTTCAGCTCCCTTCGCAACATGGTGATGACCCAGACCAGCGATGCACTGGAAGAGGAGGTCTCCCGCAGCCTGCAGTATCAGGCAGAACGCTATGCCATCCAGATTGCCTCGCTGATGCAGAACTCCTATCAGATCCCCCTGACCGTGACCGCCCAGATTGAAGCCGGGATGGCCAAACCGGAACTGCGGTTGTCGCGGCCCCAAGTGGAGTCTTTGCTCGGCAGCAGCCTGCTGCAAGCGAGCGGGATTAGCTCCATTTATGCCCAGTTTGAACCGGATGGCTATGATGGCGAGGATGGCAACTGGCTGGGCGGAGCCAGCCACTCGGTGGCAGGCAAGGGGAGTCTGGAGGTCTATTTCACCAAGGATCAGGGAGGGGCCGTCGCTCAGCAAGCGGTGGACGCCGCCGCCAGTGAGGCCAAGTTTGATACCTCCCTCAACGAGTTCGGCATTCGCAACAGCGAGTGGTATCTCTGTGGTCGCGATACCCGCCAGCCCTGCCTGATGGAGCCCTACCTCTACGAAATCAGCCCGGGCAACAAGATGCTGATGACCAGTCTGACGGTGCCCGTGCTGCGTGACGGCAAGTTTGTCGGGCTGGCCGGGGTGGATATGAACCTGCCCATCTTCCAGCAACTGGCTGAAAACCTTGGCAAGAGCCTCTATGACAACAAGGCGGATGTGACCCTGGTCAGCAAGATGGGGCTGATTGTGGGCAGCAACCGCTATGCCGACAAGCTGGGCCGTCCACTCAAGGAGGTGGGCCTGACCCTGCCAGACGGTCGGCCGGTCAGCAGCGACAGTGACTTTATTCTTCATCAGCCCATTCGGGTTGAGGCAGCCAATACCCAGTGGTGGTTGATGATCAAGGTGCCCAAGGCGCTGGCGCTGAGCAAGGCGCACGCCATCAGCAATGAACTGGGCACCCTGCTGGTGGATGCCCAGCGGCAGCAGATCATCGCCATGGGCGGGATTACCCTGCTGGTGCTGGGGCTGCTGGTCTGGTTTATCCAGACCATCACAGCGCCGCTTTCTCTTATCAGCCGCCATGTGGGCCATCTCTCCAGCAACGAGGGGGACCTGACCCAGCAGATGGAGATCGACACCCATCAGGAGCTAATCGATCTGGGTTCCCAGCTCAATGCCTTCCTCGGCAAGCTGCGGGGCATGGTGCAAATGAGCAAGGGGATCGGTCAGCAGGTCTACCAGCAGGCGCGGGAGATGAAACATACCGCCGACACCATGCGCAGTAGTCTGGACGAGCAGAATCTGGAGCTGGAGAGCGTGGTAAGCGCCATGCATCAGATGAGCACCACGGCTGTCAGCGTGGCGGGTTATGCCGAGCAGGCGGCGCAGGAGTCGGAAGCGGCGACCCACCACATCAATACCGCCCAGCAGACCCTCAGCAATGCCCGCAACGAGATCCATACTCTGGTCGGCGATATACATGAGGCGGATAAAGCGGTGGCGCTGGTGGCCCAGCGCAGCACCAATATCAGCAGGATCCTCGATGTGATCCGCGCCATTGCCGAGCAGACCAATCTGCTGGCCCTCAACGCCGCCATCGAAGCGGCACGAGCGGGTGATATGGGCCGCGGCTTTGCAGTGGTGGCAGACGAGGTGCGGGCGCTGGCCAACAAGACCCGTGAATCGACCGACGAGATCGGCCAGCTGATTGGCAGTTTGCAGACTGAGGTGAGCAGCAGCCAGCGTCTGATGAATACCGGCATCGAGCGCTCCACTACCACGGTGCAGGGCACCGAGCAGGCGTTCGAGGCGCTCAATCGGGTGGTGGCCCAGATCCAGCAGATCCATGACCACATCAGTCAGGTAGCCACCGCCGCCGAGCAGCAGAGTGCGGTGAGCGATACCATCAACCAGAACCTGATGCGGATCGGCGATACCGCCAACGTGATCGGGCAGGAGGCCAGCTCCAGCCATCAACTGAGCGAAGCGCTGGAGCAAGCGGCCACGGCGCTCGCCAGTCAGCTCGATCGGCTGCGTACCTGAGTGGCAGCCAGAGAGACAAAAGCCCGCGAGCGATCGCGGGCTTTTTTATGACTCGATGGCAGAGTTGCGTTAGTTGCGGGGTTCAACCAGCAGGATGTGGGAGTCGGCCCCCACCACCCTGACCTTGCTGCCTGCAGGCAGCGACTCGTCGCAGCGCACCGTCCAGACCGTGTCGTCCAGATGTACCCGGCTGGTGCCTTGGGCGACATCATCCAGCAGGGTCAGCTCGCGGCCCATATAGCTCTGCATCCGCTCGTTGATGGTGCTGGCAGCATCCTGACCCGAGTTGTCGCGCTGGTGCTGCCAGCGCCACCAGGCCCAGGTGGTGAGCAGGGATTGCACCGCAAACAGCAGCAACTGCGCCTGCCAGCCAAAGGGCCAGATCAGCAGCAGCAGGCCCACTTCCAGCGCGGCGATGCCGGTCCAGAGCAAAAAGCCCACCGAGCCGAGCACCTCGATGGCCAGCAGCACGAAGCCGAGTCCCAGCCAGTGCCAGTGGGTCAGCCCCTCTAACAGGGCTGTCATGACTTGCTGCCCTTGCCATCTTTGTTGAACAGCTCGGCCATGCCAGCCACAGAGCCAATCAGGCTGCCCGCTTCCAGCGGCATCATGATGATCTTGCTGTTGGGGCCTTCACCGATGCGGGCCAGTGCCTCGGTGTACTTCTGAGCCACGAAGTAGTTGATGGCCTGCAGGTCTCCTTCCGCAATTGCCTGGGAAACCATATGGGTCGCCTTGGCCTCCGCTTCTGCAGCCCGCTCCCGTGCTTCTGCAGCGAGGAAGGCGGCCTGACGCTCACCTTCGGCTTTGAGGATCTGGGACTGCTTTTCGCCTTCCGCTTTCAGGATTTTGGACTGGCGCACCCCTTCGGCTTCCAGTACCTCGGCCCGTTTCTGGCGCTCGGCCTTCATCTGGGCGTTCATCGCCTCGACCAGTGCCAGCGGCGGGCGCACATCTTTAATCTCGATGCGGGTCACCTTGATGCCCCAGGGGGCGGTGGCGGCATCCATGGTGCGCAGCAGTTTCTCGTTGATGGTGTCGCGCTGGGAGAGCATCTCGTCCAGCTCCATGGCACCGAGCACGGTCCGCATATTGGTCATGGTGAGATTGCGGATAGCGCTGGTGAGATCGTTGACCTCGTAACCCGCTTTGCGGGCATCCACCACCTGCACGAAGCTGATGGCATCGATGGTGACGTTGGCGTTGTCGCGGGAGATCACCTCTTGTGCCGGGATATCCAGCACCTGCTCCATCATGATGATCTTGTGGCCGACCCGATCCACGTAGGGGATCAGCAGGTTGAGACCCGGGGTCAGAGTGCGGGTGTAGCGGCCGAAGCGCTCTACCGTCCAGTTGTAGCCCTGAGGCACTATCTTGATGCCCGCGCTCAGGGTGGCGAGCACCAGGAACACAAAAATCCCTAGCACAATCAATGATTCATTCATCATTTAGCTCCTTATGAAACACAGTCCCTAGCCTATGGTCTGGCGTCAGGTACCACAAGTGACTTTGTACGCCTTTGTCATGAATTGGCTTTGCTAATTACCAAAACGCATTAAAAAGCATTTTTTATTATTTTGAGGGATAAGCTGCCCTGCCTATAGTCGCCCCATATTAGTCGTGTTCCGAGGGATGGGCCGAAATGGATTATTTACCTATGTTTGCCAAGTTGGAAGGCCGCCCGGTACTGCTGGTGGGCGGGGGCGAGGTTGCCCTGCGCAAGGCGCGCCTGCTGCTGGCGGCCGGTGCCCGGCTGACCCTGGTCTCCCCGGAGCTTGAACCGGAATTTTCGGAATTCACCGGTCGTTTCACCCATCTGGCGGAGCGCTTCACCCCGGCCCATCTGGCAGGCCAGATCTTGGTGGTGGCAGCTACCGACAACCTCGAAGTCAACGCACTGGTTTATCAAAGTGCCAACCAGCTGGGTCTGTTCGTCAATGTGGTGGATGACCCCAAGCGTTCCAGCTTTATCTTCCCCTCGATCATCGATCGTTCTCCGCTGATGGTGGCGGTTTCCAGCGGCGGCAAGGCGCCGGTGCTGGTGCGCCTGCTGCGCGAGCGGCTGGAGAGCCTGCTGCCGCGCCATCTCGGCGGACTGACCGAGCTCTCCGGCCGGGTGCGTGACAAGGCCAAGCGGGTGCTCTCTTCGATTTCCGATCGCCGCCGCTTCTGGGAGCGCGCCTTTGCCTCCAACACCCTCGCCAGCCTGATTGAAAAAGAGGATTGGCAAGGAGCCGAGCAGTGGCTGAGCGATGGCCTCGATCAGGCGAAAAGCGAAGTGGGCGAAGTGGTCTTGGTCGGCGCGGGCCCCGGTGATCCGGGCCTGTTGACCCTCAAGGCGCTGCAACAGATTCAACAGGCCGAAGTGGTGCTCTACGACCAGCTGGTCTCGCCTGAGATCCTCGATCTGGTGCGCCGCGATGCCACCCTGGTGTCGGTCGGCAAGAAGGCGGGCGCCCACAGCGTGCCGCAGGAGGAGACCAATCGCCTGCTGGTGGAGTACGCCAAGGCGGGCAACCGGGTGGTGCGGCTGAAAGGGGGCGATCCCTTTATGTTTGGCCGTGGCGGCGAAGAGCTGGAAGTGCTGGCCGATGAAGGTATCCCCTTCTCGGTGGTGCCCGGCATCACGGCCGCTGCCGGTGCCACCGCCTATGCAGGTATTCCGCTGACTCACCGTGATTACGCCCAGAGCGCCGTCTTCATTACCGGCCACTGTCAGAAAGAGGGCAAGGAGCCCGACTGGCAGCAGCTCGCCGCCACCAGTCAGACCCTGGTCATCTATATGGGGCTGATGCGCTCCGAGCATATCCAGCAGCAGCTGGTGGATCACGGCCGCAGCCAAGCCACCCCCATCGCCATCATCGAGCGCGGCACCACATCCCGTCAGCGGGTGCTGACCGGCACGCTGGCCGACTTGGCGGAGCTGGCCAAACAGGCGGTGAGCCCTTCGCTTATCGTCATCGGCGAAGTGGTTGCCCTGCGCGATCGGCTCGCCTGGTTTGGAGAAAAGGGCTGCGAGCAGCAGCGCGCTAACCCGGATCTCGATGGCTGCGACCTCAAGCTGGTGCAGCTGGCCTGACCCGGAAAGAGATATTTGATGCGGCTGCCAGCGCGGCCGCGCACTGAACCACCCAGCGCCCCGAGCAGGCGCATAAGCAATGACCCGAGGACCAACATGGACCGTGAAAGATTGACACATCTGCAGCAGCTGGAAGCCGAGAGCATCCATATCATCCGCGAGGTGGCTGCCGAATTTGAAAACCCGGTGATGATGTACTCCATCGGCAAGGACTCCTCCGTCATGCTGCATCTGGCCCGCAAGGCCTTCTATCCGGGCAAGATCCCGTTCCCCTTGCTCCACGTCGACACCGACTGGAAGTTCAAGGAGATGATCAAGTTCCGCGACGAGACCGCCAAAAAGTACGGGCTGGATCTGATCGTCCACAAGAACCCAGAAGGGCTCGCCATGGGCATCAACCCCTTCGTCCACGGCAGCGGCAAGCACACCGACATCATGAAGACCGAGGCGCTCAAGCAGGCGCTCAACAAATATGGCTTCGATGCCGCCTTCGGCGGTGCCCGCCGCGACGAAGAGAAGTCCCGTGCCAAGGAGCGGGTCTACTCCTTCCGCGACAAGTCCCACCGCTGGGATCCGAAGAACCAGCGCCCGGAGCTGTGGCGCGTCTACAACAGCCAGGTCAACAAGGGGGAGAGCATCCGGGTGTTCCCGCTCTCCAACTGGACCGAGCTGGATATCTGGCAATACATCTATCTGGAAAAGATCGACATAGTGCCGCTCTACTTCGCCGCTTACCGTCCGGTGGTGGAGCGCAACGGCATCAAGATCATGGTGGATGACGAGCGTATGCCCATCGGCCCGGAAGACGAAGTGAAGCAGGAGCTGGTGCGCTTCCGCACCCTCGGCTGCTACCCGCTGACCGGGGCCATCGAATCCGATGCCACCACCTTGCCGGAAATTATTGAAGAGATGCTGCTCACCACCTCGAGCGAGCGGCAAGGGCGGCTGATTGACCACGATCAGGCCGGCTCCATGGAGCAGAAGAAGCGTCAGGGATATTTCTAAGGAGTCGTCAGCATGAACAGCCATATTCAGACCGCCATCACCGAACAGGGCATCGAAGCCTATCTGCGCGCCCAGCAGCACAAGAGTCTGCTGCGTTTTCTCACCTGCGGCAGCGTGGATGACGGCAAGAGCACCCTTATCGGTCGCCTGCTGCACGACTCCCAGCAGATTTATGAAGATCAGCTCAAAGCGCTGGAGTCCGACAGCCAGAAGCTCGGCACCACCGGCGAGAAGCTGGATCTGGCGCTCTTGGTAGACGGCCTGCAGGCGGAGCGTGAGCAGGGCATCACCATCGACGTGGCCTACCGCTATTTCTCCACCGCCAAGCGCAAATTTATCATCTCGGATACCCCGGGCCACGAGCAGTACACCCGCAACATGGCCACCGGCGCTTCCACCTGCGATCTGGCCATTATCCTGATCGATGCCCGCAAAGGGGTGCTGGATCAGACCCGCCGCCACAGTTTTATCGCGAGCCTCTTGGGCATCAAGCAGTTCGTGGTGGCGGTCAACAAGATGGATCTGGTGGAGTTCAGTCAGGAGGTGTTCGAGCGCATCAGCGCCGACTACCGCGAGTTCGCCAAGAGGCTCAGCGTCGACACCATTCATATCGTGCCGGTCTCGGCGCTGGACGGTGACAACGTGGTCAACCCGAGCGACAAGCTGTCCTGGTATCAGGGCGAAACCCTGCTTGCTCTGCTGGAGTCTGCGGAAGTGGAGCGCGAGCTGGAGCGCCATCCAGTGCGCCTGCCGGTGCAGTATGTGAACCGCCCCAACCTCGATTTTCGCGGCTTCGCGGGGACGCTGGCCTCCGGCATCCTGCGGGTGGGCGACAAGCTGGCGGTGCTGCCATCGGGCAAGGAGAGCACAGTGACCCGCATCGTCACCTTCGACGGGGATCTGGAGTACGCCCTGCCGGGTCAGGCCATCACAGTCACCTTCGCCGACGAGATCGACATCAGCCGCGGCGACCTGCTGGTGGATGCCGCCAAGCAGCCGCAAGTGACCCAGAACCTGCTGGCCCATATCGTCTGGATGGGGGAGGAGTCCCTGCAACCAGGTCGGGTCTACGACGTCAAGCTGGCCACCAAGAAGAGTCGCGGTCAGGTGGAGGCCATCCGCCACCGCATCGAGATCAACAAGCTGGACGAACTGCCCGCGAGCGAGCTCAAGCTCAACGAGATCGGCCTGTGCGAGCTGAGCCTCACCGACCCGGTGGCGTTCGACCCGTATCAGGAGATCCGCGACACCGGCAGCTTTATCCTGATCGACCGGCTGACCAACGTCACCGTCGGCGCCGGCATGATAGTGGGAGGCTTGGCCGCGAAAGTGGCAAAAGGGCACTACAGCGAGTTCGAAATCGAGCTCAACGCGCTGGTGCGCAAGCACTTCCCGCACTGGCAAGCCCTTGCCATCGGTAACGACACAAGCAAGGAGTAAGCCCATGACCTGGCAACAATTCCTGGTGCTGGGTCTGCTGGCTGCTCTCGTGGCCCTGCTGATCCAGGGCAAACTCCGCCCGGCGCTGCTCTTCTCGGGCGCCGTGCTCATCACCTACCTGAGCGGGCTGGCGGATATCAACGCCGTGGCGGCGGGCTACACCAACAGTGCCCTGCTGACGCTGGTGCTGTTGCTGCTGGTGTCGCTGGCGGTGGAGAAGACCCGCATCATGAGCTGGTTCGCCAATCTGGTGGGCACGGGTTCATTCAACAAGGTGCTGGTGAAGGTGTGGTTCTCCACCGCCTTCCTGTCTGCCTTCGTCAACAACACCGCCGTGGTGGCCTCCATGCTGGGAGCGGTCAAACGCAACCCCAACCATGCGCCGTCACGGCTGCTGCTGCCCATGTGCTTCGCGGCCACCTTCGGCGGGGTGCTGACCCTGATCGGCACCTCCACCAACCTGATCGTCAACAGCTTCCTCATCAAGATGGGGGCGCCGCCGCTCGGCATGTTCGACTTCTTTATGGTGGGGGCGGGCACCCTGCTGACCGGTCTGATGGCCGTGCTGCTGTTTGCCCGCCACCTGCCGGTGCAGGATACCGAGATGAGCCGCGAATCCGGCTACTTTCTCGAAGCCAAGGTGGGCGCCGGTTCGCCGCTGGCGGGGCGCAGCGTCAAGGAGAACGGCCTGCGCAGCCTGAAAAGCCTCTATCTGGCGGAAATCATTCGCGGCGATCAGGTGATCTGCCCGGTGCAGCCGGAACACGAGCTGCACGAAGGGGACGTACTGCTCTTTTGCGGCGATGTGGAGAGCGTCGGTGTATTGCAGGAGATGAAGGGGCTGGATCTCTACGGCCAGCACCGCCTCAACGGCCAGCATCTGGTGGAGGTGATCGTCAGCCACAGCTCGCGGCTGGTGGGTCAGACCATCAAGGATGCCGAATTTCGTACCCACTTCGATGCGGTGGTGCTGGCGGTGCGCCGTGGCGAAACCCAGCTTACCGGCGGCCTTGGCCAGATTGAACTACACGCAGGGGACACTCTGCTGCTGGCCCCCGGCCCCCAGTTTGCCCGCAACAAGTCGCTGGGACGGGAGTTTGTGGTGGTGAGCGGGCTGGAGGCCTCCACCCGCCTCGATGGCAAGCGCAGCGCCGCCGTGGTGCTGGGGTTTCTCGGGGTGTTGGCGCTCTCGGTATTCGATCTGGTGCCGCTGTTCAAGGGCTTGCTGCTGATGCTGGTGGCGCTGCTGCTTACCCGCATTCTGACTCTGGACGAGATCCGCCGCCGCTTTCCGCTGGATATCTGGCTGGTGGTGGGCGGGGCGCTCGCCATCGCCGATCAGCTGGAAAAAAGCGGGCTGGCCAAGCTTATCGCCGACTGGCTGATGGGGGAGTTCAACGGTGCCAGCCCCATCATCGCCTTTATCGGTATCTATGTGTTTACGCTGGTGCTGACCGAGCTGATGAGCAACAACGCCGCCGCCGCGCTGGCCTTCCCCATGGGTTACCAGCTGGCGCTCAGCATGGATGTCTCGACCATGCCGTTTATTCTGGCGGTGCTGTTTGGAGCGAGCTCCAGCTTTATCCTGCCTTACGGCTACCAGACCAACCTGATGGTCTATGCCGCGGGCAACTACAAGATGCCGGACTACCTCAAGCTGGCCCTGCCGGTCTCGCTGGCCTATAGCCTCGGGGTGATTGTGATGGTGCCCCTGCTGTTTCCGTTTTAAGGCGTGAGCGCCAATCAAGGCGTGTTGGGTGAGCAATGCCATGGCATCAGCAGGTTGTCGGCTGATAGCCCGAGGCGGCTCCCCGTGGTGCCGGACAGTTTAAGTTTTGAGGCGTGAGCGCCAATCAAGGAGTATTGGATGAGCAATATCGTGTGGCACAAACATGCCGTCGACAAACAGAGCCGGGCCGAGCTTAAAGGGCAAAAACCGCTGGTGATCTGGTTTACCGGGCTGTCGGGGGCGGGCAAATCGACCCTGGCGGGGGCGCTGGAGCAGGCGCTGGCGGCACAAGGCAAGCACACCTATCTGCTGGATGGGGACAATGTGCGCCACGGCCTGTGTGGCGATCTCGGTTTCGATGATGCCGCGCGGCAGGAGAATATCCGCCGGGTTGGCGAGGTGGCAAAACTGATGGTGGATGCGGGCCTTATCGTGCTCACCGCCTTTATCTCGCCGTTCCGTGCCGAGCGGGCGCTGGTGCGCAGTCTCTTGGGCGAAGGGGAGTTTGTCGAGGTCTTTGTCGATGCGCCGCTCGCCATCTGTGAAGAGCGCGACCCCAAGGGGCTCTATAAAAAAGCGCGGGCGGGGGAAATTACGAATTTTACCGGTATCGACTCCGCATATGAGGCGCCGGAGCAGCCGGAAATTCATCTGCTGAATGCCGGTAAACCGGTGGAGGTGCTGGTGGAGGAGTTGCTGACTGCGTTAAGGCTGCGGGGGGGGATCGATTAAGGTGTATTGTCTGGGCTGAAGATTGATAAACAAGGGGAAATCTTCCCCCTTGTTGTTTGCCAATTATTCACCTGAAAGTCTTGTGACAACATTATTCATTGTGTAATGAACAAATTGCTTACCAAGCTCTGTCAAAACATAGGGTTTTGTTTGTTCAAATGCAGTTTCGAGAGTTTTGGTTGATGAGTTAGTTCGTGGAGCAGGACGGCGAGCTTTCAGAAATTGACCATCTTCGTTAGTATCTCTTGCTTGCCTAATAACACCGCCAGTACTTAAGTCTCTAATTAACAACTTATATAAGTCTGCCTCAGCGGAGTCTTCGCGTGGTGTTTCTCCGTATAAATTGCTCCAAATTTCATAACGAGAAATGCCAGGTAGGGAATATATTTGTTTTATAACTGCGAAGTGAGCTTCGTGGTATAAATTCAACCAGTCAATAAATAATCGGACAACATCATCTGAGCAAATTCTAGTTCCAGCAGCATTAGTGATAAGATTGCAGATGTACATTCGTTTTTCATCTGTGTCAGCTGTATCCCAAGCGCGGAATGATTTCCGTACTAAATCTAAATAGCTTTCATCTTGAATCCTATCATCAATTGCATCATTTAGCTGCTCGAATCGTTGACTAATTTCTAATAAAGCAGAATATAACTTATCGATCTTATTCTCGTGCTCTTCTAACCAACGTGTTTGCAATGCATCTGTTTTAAGTGTACCTTCTTCGGTTTTGATATTTGCAGCTGCACTGATGAATCCTCCGATCCATGGAATGCTACCTAGCGCGGCTAAACCAAATTTTTCTAACGCTCTCTTTTTCAATGTTGGAGATAGTTGGTTCAATTCATCTCTGATTTTTTCAATATCAGAGTTACCGAATGATATTGGGTTATTGTCTTCCATAATATATCCTGGTTACTTAATGCCGTGTTAAGGTGCTGCGGATAGCGGTCGCACTGAACGATTTGTTAGTGTGCTCTAATTAGAAAATATACGGGCTTGTATTGACTGCCATACATTCTATAAGGTTGAGTTTTTTTGCATCTAGGAATAGCTTCTCAAAAGACTCTAAATTAAACACTGCGCTATTTCTTACTAGTGTTAAAATGTCCGATTTTTCAAGCAAAAAACCATGCTCTTTCAGCTCGCTTATTGTGTTTAAATATTTATAAGGGGTGTTTTTTGTAAGATCTAACCATGCGTAATTCTGACAATTAGATAATTCCCATATATCTAATGCTAGAGGGCAGCCAGCTATCACTGGAACGCTGCTATTTTTCCAGACCTCATTATAGGCTTCTAACTCCAAATTAATGGTGACATATATTTCACTACTTTTGGATCGTGAAGCTTTGGCCTGCGAGAAAACATAACAAGCACATGAAACTGATCATCTTTATGGAGAAGCCTTGAGAGTTTACTAAGCTCTCGAGATATCCACGGAAACAATGGAGCAACATGACTATATTGTTCCTGTAATATTTCCTTTAGTGTAGGGACTAAATAATACTCAGCGCTGCGTTCACTAATGTAACTAGTTGCCATATATCTCCTTGTACACTAACGCATGCTAAAACGGTGAGCATTACGGCCACATCTTTTGTGGCCGTAACTAATTTTATCTCGTATGTTGGGCTAAAAATCGTAGGTTGGTGCTGAACGCAGTGAAGCACAACGTTTATCGCGAAACGTATCTACAAATTTGTGTTACCGAGCGACCCAATCGATGTTTATCCTGCTCTGGTTGAGGTGATCATGCTCATTTGCTGGGCTTGGCTACGCTCTGCGCCAACCAGCAAAAAACCACGCTACCGCCCCTGAATTTCAGCCTCCAGTTTGCTGCCTTTTACCTGCGTTTTGGCACTGGCTTGGCTCATGGCTGACTCCGACAAGAGGTTGCCAAGTGGCTATGTTACCGAACGGGGCTTGGGTGAAAAGCGCAAGCGGGCGGTTTTCTGAGCAAGATCAATAAATTAATAAATAACGGACGACGATATAACCGCTCAACAGTGGCGGCCATCAGAGCTGGGGAAAATCGGACGGTGAAAGCGGGAGTGTCGCCCTCTGGTTGGCGGACATTAAAAAACCCTATGGGCCTGCTGGCCCATAGGGTTTTTCTGCGGTGATGGTTGGTGTGGTGGTTATCTGGCTTGGCGTACCGGCACGGCGCGGGTGGTGGCCACTTCGTAGCGGCTTTGGGTGGCCGGAGCCCCTTTCTGGAACTGGCGTACCAGCCGGTCGAGATCGCTTAACTGATTTACCAGCTGGGTGATGCCGTGCACGGCGTGCTGGCTGCCGACGCTGGAGTCATCGGCCAGGGTCTTGATGCTGAGCACGTTGCGGTTGATCTCGGCGGTAACGTGGGACTGCTCCTGCACCGCTTGGGCAATCTGACTGCTGCCGGAGGCGACCTGCTGCAACATATTGTTAATCTGCTGGAGTATGGTGCCGGTCGCGGTGGCCTTCTGCTGGCAACTGTCGGCAAGTTGCCAGCCCTTCTCCATCGCTTGCTCAGCCTCGCCAGAACTGTTTTGCAGCTCGGTGATCATCTTCTGGATTTCGCTGGTCGAGGATTGGGTCTTGATGGCGAGGGTGCGGATCTCGTCGGCCACTACCGAGAAGCCGCGACCCGCTTCGCCAGCCCGGGCCGCTTCGATGGCGGCATTGAGGGCCAGCAGGTTGGTCTGGTTGGCGATGTTGTTGATCACATCGAGGATGCCATCGATATCGCGGCAGTGGCCGACCAGTGCACTGATCACGCTCTTGGAGGTGATCAGTTCGCTGTTCATACCTGCCACGGCAGCCACGGTTTCGGCCACGCTACTGTTGCCGCTCTTGAACAGCACGGCCGTTTCATCCAGCAGGCTGGAGGAGTCTGTCGAGCTTTGTGACACCTCGCGAATGGATTCCGACATTTCGGTCACGGCAGTGGCTACCTGATTGGTTTCGGCCTGCTGCTGTTGCAGGTTGTCGGTGATGGATTCGGCGTTGCGCAGGTCCCCCTCGGCGGCCTGCAGGATCTTGCTGCAGGTCTGTTGGGTGCGGGCCAGCACGGCGTTGAACTCGGCCTGATTCATCACCATCGAGAGTTCGATGGCGGCGATGTTGTCCACCTTGTTGGTGTAGAGCAGCTGCATCAGCGGGTTGTCAAAGCGGCTGCGGGCCATCTTGTTGAGCTTGCCGAGGCGGCGGGAGAGGGCATTCAAGGTGATGGCCGCTATCGCCAGCGGCAGGGCGACCAGCGCCAGTTGCCAGTTCATATCGTGGCTGTAGCCCAGGGCAAACATGGCGAGCAGGCTCAGCAGCAGACAGAGGTTGATGGCCAGGGTATGGGAGAAGGTGGGCAACTTGAGCGCCAGCGGCAGCTTGTTGTTGCGAAGGTCGGCATAGACCTTCTCGGCCCGCTGTTTGATCTCCTCGCTCGGGGCGGTGCGCACCGACTGATACTCCACCACCCGGCCGCTGGCATCCTTGATGGGGGTGACAAAGGCGCTGACCCAGTAGTGATCGCCACTCTTGCAGCGATTTTTCACCGGCCCCATCCAGCTCTTGCCATCCCTGATGTGACCCCACAGATCGGCAAAGGCCTGTTTCGGCATGTCAGGATGGCGCACCAGATTGTGGTGTTCCCCCACCAGCTCGTCGAGCGAGAAGCCTGCAATATCGCAGAACTCCTCGTTGGCGTAGGTGATGCGGCTCTCCAGATCCGTGGTGGAGATGAGGCTCTGGTGGTCTGGATAGAGGCGTTCTCTTTGAGTAACCGGTTGATTGATTCTCATGGCCTTGCTCCCGAGCTGTGGTGGTTAAATTTTGATCTGCATCAAGACATGTGCAAAGGGCGGGCCAGCTGGCAAAAACTAATGATTGATGTGTTATTAGTGCCGTTTTGGCAGGAAAAGACCGTTGCTGTTTGCAATATGCAACGGATCTGACGGGGTGTGCCTCTGCGGCATCTGCAATTTGCAACCTATTCTGGGCAAGCCCATAAGCTTGGAGCCAGCAGCTGCCCCGTCAGAGATCAGGGGAGAGGGTCGGGAGCTGGTGAGGAGGGGGCGCTGACGAGCTGCATCACTTCAATCTGGATCCCCTGCACCAGCACGGTTTTCAGATCCTGCAGGTACTCCTCCAGCGGCGACTCTTGCAGCAGCTGGGCGAGCTCGTTGCCCACCGGGGTGAGACGGTAGTAGAGCAGGGTGATGTTGTTCTGCTTGCACTGCAGCCGCCAGCGCTGGTTGCCGAACTCCAGCTCGACCCCATCGGCGGGCAGCGGGCCGGACTCCAGCTCCGCGCGATGAAGCAGTCCCAGCTCAAACAGTTGCAGCAGGGCGTTGTAGGGCAGTCGGTATTTGCCAAGGCCAAGGCGCGTTGCCTTGGCGCGGCTCAGCAGGGTGGCCCCCTTGTGCAGCCCCAGCAGCAGTCGCTGCTCGTCGCTGCCGGTGTAGTGGCAAGTCAGTGAACAGATGCGCTGGAACAGCTGGGCCTCGCGTTGGGTCATCTCTTTGAGGGTGGCGAGCGCCCGGATGGAGAAGCGGCCCGGCGTGGCGACTTCCAGCGCGAAGATCCGCCCCCACAGCTGCTGCATCGGCACCATGCTGATATCTTCCGCCAGTTGCAGAAAGCGGGTCAGCCAGTCGCTGTCCATCTCGCCGCCTGCCGCGGTCTCTTCGCAGTGGCGGGATGCCATCACCATGATGGCTTCCAGATTGCGCTGGCGGGCGGCCTGATCCGCCAGATGGCGAAAGGTGGCGCGCTGTTCGAAGGTGCTGTCGGTATTGCGGGTGAGCATGCCGTCGATGCCGCGACTGCGGGCCAGACGCAGGGTTTGCTCCTGGCTGCTCAGGATCGAACTCTCTTTTTTCGGGGGGGGGAGGTCTGCCATGCTGACTCCATTCGCACAGGTTCTGGAGCTGAATGTTACTCCAACCGGGATGCCAAGATAACAAAACGGCCTCCGTGGAGGCCGCTTTTTTTGCAACGGGAGGATTACTCCTCGTAGACGCTCACCTCGACCGCTTCCATCGAATAGGAGGCGGTGGCCATCTCGTGGCTGGAGCTGACCGTGCGCATCTTGCCCTTCACCCAGATGGCGTCCCACAGATCATCCACCGGCGCACCCTTGGGGTAGCTCACATAGATCACCTGATTGGTGGGGGGCGGAGGCACATGGATGCAGGCGCCGAAGTAGGGTACCAGCAGGAAGGCGGTGATCTTCTTGGCATCCCCCTCCAGCGGCACCACGAAGCCCGGAATGCGCACATCCTGGTTGTCCAGCTTCTTGTTTACCCCGCCCACCGGTTGCGGCACGGAGGCGAGATCCCCATCGTGGTTCACCTGCGGAGGTGGCAGCAGTTTCTCCCCTTCCGGGATGAGCACATCCCAGTCGATGGTCTTGTAATCGGCGGCCAGGGCGGGCAGCACCAGCAGGCTGGCGAGCAGCGCCACAATTTTCCACTTCATCATCTGTCCTTCTGTTTCTATTTAGGGCGTCTCGCTAGACGCGAATGCTCATGCCATCGCTCAGGCTGTAGCGGTAAGCGCGGGCAGCAGGGAGCAGGCCGATCACCATGCCTGCCAGCCAGACCACCCCCAGCAACTGCCACTCGTAGGTGCTCGGCAGCCCCAGACTCAGTTGCAGGCCATAGTGGCTGAGCAGCCAGGGCGAGGCAAGCCCCTGCCCCAGATAGAGCACTGCGACCCCGAGAGCGATGCCGACCGTGGTCAGCGCCATGGCCTCCAGCGCCAGCAGCAGGAACAGATGGGCAGGGCCCGCGCCGAGGGATCGCAAGATGGCGAGCTCCCGGCGCCGCTCGTTAAGCCCCGCCAGCAGGGTAGTCAGCATGCCGATCAGGCCCGCTACCACCACGAAACCGGCGATGACCGAGAGAGCGGTTTCCGCCACGCTCATCAGGCTCCACAGCTCCTGCAGGGCGGCCCCCGGCAGGATCGCCATCAGCGGCTCTTTGGGATAGGTGTTGACGCTGCGTTGCAGCTGGAACGCCAGAATGCGGTTGCTCAGCCCCACCATAAAGGCGGTGATGGTTTTCGGGGTGAGATCCAGCGCCAGCGCCTGCTCCGGCGTCACGTTCTTGCTGTGGCGGCCGGTGTCCCAACCGAGATGGATCGCTTCTATCCCCGCCAGCGGCACATGGATGGTGCGATCGATGGGCGTACCGGTCGGCGCCAGAATACCCACCACCTTGAACGGCAGATTGTCGTGCTGGCTGAACGAGGTGTTGCCAGCGCCGTGGGCGATGACGATGGATTGGTCGAGGTGATAGCCGAGCTTCTCAGCCACCTGGGCGCCGAGTACCGCTTCAAACGGCGTGTCGAACGGCCGACCTTCCCGCAGTTGCAGCGACTGTTGCTGACCGTACTTCAGGTGGGTGAAGTAGTCGCCATTGGTGCCGAGCACTCGAAATCCCTTATGGGAGTCACCAAGGGAAAGCGGGATGGTCCAGGCGACGCCCGGTTTCTGTTTGATGGCCTGATAGGAGTCCCACCCCACGTTGTTGGTGGGGTTGCCGATGCGAAACACCGAGTAGAGCAGCAGGTTCACCTGACCGGAGCGGGCGCCGACGATGAGATCGGTCCCCGAGACGGTGTTGGAGAAACTTTCGCGGGCCTGGGTGCGCACCCGCTCCACCCCGAGCAGCAGGGTGACGCTGATGGCGACGGCCAGCAGGGTGAGCCCGGCGGTGAGTCGGCGGGCCCAGAGACTTTGCAGGGCGAGCTTTAGCATGATGCCCTCCGGTTGAGCTGTTGCAGGTTTTCGACCCGCGGGAACAGGGGTTCGAGATAAGGGTCGTGACTGACGAAGATCAGGGTCGAGCCCTGCTTGTCGCACTCCTCGAACAACAGCTTGATAAAGGCGGCCCGGTTGTCGGTGTCGAGTGCCGAGGTGGGCTCGTCAGCGATCACCAGTGGCGGCGAGCCGATCAGCGCCCGCGCGGCGGCAACCCGCTGCTGCTGGCCGATGCTGAGGGCATGGACGGGGCGATGCAGCGCGTCGTCCGGCAGTTGCAGCTCCGCCAGCAGACGGCGCGCCTCCTGCTCCGGACTCCCTTGCAGGCGGGCCCGTTTGGCGGGCGAGAAGGTGAGGGCAGCAGTCACGTTGTCCTGCACCGAGAGAAAGGGCAGCAGATTGAACTGCTGGAAGATATAACCCAGATTGGCCGCCCGGAAGTGGTCACGGGCACGGCCAGAGAGCCGGGCCAATGGTTGGCCCAGCACCTCCAGGGTGCCGTGGTTGGCGGTCTGGATCCCGGCCAGCAACCCGAGCAGGGTCGACTTGCCAGAGCCCGATGGGCCCTTGATAAAGACCCGCTCACCCTCGCGGATGGTGAGGGCGGGCAGATCGAGTACAGCGTCGCCACCTGGCCAGGCAAAGGCCAGATCGCGGATCTCAACCACGGCTTTTTTCATGGCGTTACCAGCTCAGCTTGTTGGCGGACGGGGTCAGCTCGCCTGCGGTCTGGCCGGTGGGCAGAATGCCCTGCACGCTCAGCTTCTCAAGGCTCGGATAGACGCTGAACAGGGTCGCCTCAAGGCCGGTCAGTTTGGCCGGCGTGGCACAGGTGTAGGTGTACATGGCGCCCATATCGGCGTGACCCGCTTCGTCATGATCATGGTGGTCTTCATGTTTGTCGCTGGCAGCCTTGTCATGGTCATGGTCATGGTCGTGATCTTCTTTGGCTGCTTGCAACTCCTGTTGGGTCAGTTTGCAGCCAGCAGCCGGGTCGAAGCGGAACAGGGCGTCAGGTTGCTGGAGGCGGGCGACCGCCTTGGCGTATTGCGCCTTCTCTTCATCGCTCTTGGCGGCGTGCTCGAAGCCCACCAGATCGGCTGCGGGTGCCTGCAGTTCGATCATCAACTGGTCGCCATCGACCACCAGATTGAGGTGGCCATGGCCATGCTCGTGGGCGCCGTGGCTGTGGCTCTCGTGTTCGTCGTGATTTGCGTGTGCGCCAAAGGCCGCTGCGGCCAGCAACAGAGTAACTGCTTTCATCTTTAATCCTTTTTTTCAAAACAAATAGTGAGCTTAAACAAAGGGATAGAGAAAAACAGAGGCGGGCGGCGCACGGATGGCATAGCTGTGAAGCGTGGCGGTATCTGCCGAGCGTTGCATGGTTGCAACAGCGGGCAAAACAGAGGTCGAACTGGGGAAACAATAGGGGGTAGCGGTGATGACCTGTTTGCCATCCAGATGGAGGGCGCAAACCAGGCAGTGATGGTCGTCGTGGCCGGGCAGGGCAGATTCAAACTGGTGCCGGGCAAGGGCAGGCTGCAGCCATAACCAGCCCAGCAGCAAGATCCAGATTTTCAGCTTGATACGACCCATAGACCCTTATGGAAAGGGCGCCATCAGCGCCCTTTCTCTCTGACTTAGAGATGGGACTTGATGAGCCCCATCACGGTAGCAATGTTGTTGGCATCGAGCTGGCCATCTTTGGCAAACAGCACCTTGCCCTCTTTATCCAGCAGGATGATCGCCGAGCTTTCCGGCGTCAGATCCCAGGCGTTGCGCGCCATCCCCCTGGCATCCAGCACCATGGCGGACCAGGGGAACTCTTTCTTGCTGTCCTCGGCACTGCTCTTCACGAAGCCGGAGGTGCCCCAGATGGCGTCATTGCTGTTGATGACGGTAACGGTCTGGTACTTGTCTTGCGGCAACTTGGCGGCCTTGATCGCCTCGATCATCGGGGCGTTCAGCTCCTTGGCACTGGAGCGGCCGGCAATATGCTGGATCAGAAACACCTTGCCGGTGAGCGAGGTGCTCTGCCACGGCTGGTAGCCGATATCCTTGCCATTCAGTACCAGCTCGCCCTTGTCACTGACATTGACCAGCGGCACCGGGTTGCCATCCTTGAAGTTGTGAGCAAAGACCAGAGATGGCAGCAGCGCCAAAGTAAGTACGAGATGTTTCATCCTGATGACACTCCATTTGTTATGTTATAACGAGTTTCGGATTGAGGGAATGGGCGAGCTTCATCCTAAACTGATCGGATCTGTTTAAAAAGTGTTAAATAAGATCGCAATTCAGAAGCGTCGGCGCCCCGCCAGTCAGGTGGTTGGCTGGCAAGGGCGGCTAGGATGGCATGACATCGATAAAAATCAATGAATTGGCAGCTGGTCTGAGCTGTCTGCGTCAGTAGAGCGACTCGCTGATGAGGGGGATCTTGGCCATGGTCATCTGCTGGGCCAGCAGGGACGAGCCGGTCAGCAGCACATGGCGCTGATTGTTGATCACCACCACATCACCGGGTACGCCACTGTCTGCCGTAATGGCCAGCCAGGCAGGGGAGACGCTGCCGATGCTGATATCCGGATAGATGATGCTGAGCACATATTGCGGGGCCAGCTCTGCCAGCAGGCTGGCCATCAGCAGAGCCTTCTCATCGCTGTCGGCCTTGTTATCTTGCAGTGCCTGCAGCGGCGGCGCGAAGTGATCCAGCTGCTCCGGCTGGGTGGGGATGGCGTTTAGCCACTCTTGCATCAGGCTGACGCTGGTGGCGAGATCCTTGGCGGCAAACTGCTGCGCCAGTGGCTTGAGGTGCCCTTTGAAGTGGTAGAAGAGCTGGGAGTAATCGGGGCGTACGCAAGGCAGTTTGCGATTGGCAGGATGGACGCAGGGTATCACCCTCATCTGGTAGAAGGCATCCTCCTGATACTGTTGGTAGGCTTGCCAGAACAGCAGCGACTCCATGCTGTCGTCCCGCAGGGTGAAGGCCTGCTCCAGATTGCGAAACTTGGTAGCTGTCTCGGGGCTGCTCTGATTGATCAGGTTGATGCTGTTGTAGAGCCGCGGGCTGATGTAGGCGTAAAGGGTCTCCAGCGGATTGGTGAGAGAGGCCTTCAGCAGGCTCATCTCGTGGCGACTGGCGGCCATCACCTGATCGTCGGTGGTCAGCTGGAAGTGCTTGCGCTGGCCATCGGTGGATTGCCACTGCCAGCTCATGTTGATCTCGCTGGCGTTGCTTGTAGCACCAAGGGTGGTGCAGAGAGTGAGGCTGAGCAACAGCGCGGGGGTCAGCTTCATGGTGGTGCTTCCTGCCGTGGACGATAATTAACAACTAGGTGAGCCGGCACCACTTTGGTGATGTTTCGTTTTGTGATCTGGATAACAGATTGATGTGACTTTTAATTTAATTGTGAAATTAAGTCACTCTGGAGGGGTTATGAAGCCTTGGATCATAGTGCTGTTTGGGCTGCTCAGCCTGCCAGCCATGGCGGGTCAGGTGATCGTCAACAAGGGGATGTCCGTTGCGGATACCTTTGCTCTGCGTGACCAGCTGGCGCGCGAACACGAATGGCAGGAGTGGCTGCGCTACCAGCAGGCCATCAAGTGGCTGGAGGTGTTGCCGGTCAACTGCGAGCTGATGAGCCAGCCGGGCGGCGGCTATCGCTGTGGCGGTGATTACTATCGTCCCTACCAGAAAGATGGCCGTGAAATATACATTCAGGGCAATCCTGCCGAAGATGCGGCCGGTCTGCTGCCGCAAACACCGACAAAAAAGGCGCCATAAGGCGCCTTTTTTACAAACCGAGTGATGCTTACTTGGCAGCGTAACGCTCGGCAGAGGTTTTGATCTCGGCTTCGGCAGCGGCCTTGTCGCCCCAACCTTCCACCTTGACCCATTTGCCCGCTTCCAGCTCTTTGTAGCGCTCGAAGAAGTGCTGGATCTGGGCTTTCAGCAGTTCCGGCAGATCGTTCACATCCTGGATGTGGTCGTACTGCTTGGTCAGCTTGGAGTGCGGCACGGCAACGATCTTGGCATCTTCGCCAGATTCGTCGGTCATCTTCAGCACGCCAACCGGGCGGCAGCGAATGACGGAGCCGGCCAGCAGCGGGTAGGGGGTCGGAACCAATACGTCGACAGGGTCACCATCCAGAGAGAGGGTCGCGTTCACGTAGCCGTAGTTGCACGGATAGAACATCGGGGTAGACATGAAGCGATCGACGAAAATAGCACCGCTGTCCTTGTCGACTTCGTATTTGATCGGGTCGGCATTCTGCGGGATTTCGATGATGACATAGATATCGTCGGGCAGGCTCTTGCCGGCCGGTACCAGGTTCAGGCTCATGATATTTCCTTCGTTGTTAGTATCAGGATTGCAGGCCGATATTATAGCGATGTGATGTTAAATGACCATATTTCAGCTGATATCGCAGCCAAAGAAGGGTGATGTTGCCGGTTTGCGGCGCGTTGATGTGTGCAGGATGCAACAAAACAGCTGTTTTGATGCCTTGCCGGTGACCTTGGTCACCAGCAAGGGATGCTGAGTGGCAAGTGCAGAGAGTCAGAGCGAGTAGGGGAGTCTCGACTCGTTGACCAGTCGCGACAGGGCTGTTACGACATGAGAGTCAAACTGGGTACCGGAGCGGGACTGGATATACTCCATGGTCTGCGCCAGCGTCCAGGGCTCCTTGTAGGGGCGCTTGCTGAGCAGGGCATCGAATACATCGACCACCGCCACTATCCTCGCCGACAGCGGGATCTGCTGGCCAGCCAGCTGCAGCGGATAGCCCTTGCCATCGAAGTGCTCGTGGTGGCCCCGGGCGATTTCGGCGCCGAGAGAGAGGTAACTGGTTCCCTCCACCATTTCGCCCGCCTTGTGCAGGATATTGGCGCCGATGCCGGCGTGCTGCTCCATGATGGCCCGCTCTTCCGGGTCGAAACGGCCGGGCTTGTGCAGGATATGGTCCGGGGTGCCCACCTTGCCCACATCGTGCAGGATGGAAGCCATACCGATCATTTCGACAAACTCCGGAGTCAGTTGCTCCGGGTAGACCGCCATCTGCTTCAATTCGGCCACGATGGCATCCGAGAGCTTCTGCACCCGCAAGACATGCTCGCCGGTATCGGAATCACGAAACTCCGCCAGCGCCGCCAGCGCCACCACGGTGGCCTCCTGGGCACGAAGCAGCTGGTTGTATAGATAGAGATTGTCGTAGGCCGCCGAGATGCGCTGGCAGAAGACATCCAGCAGGTCGCACTCGAGAGGATCCAGAGGCTGGGTCGGGGTGAAGCTCAACACGAACTCGCGGCCATTCTGGGCGGCGATATAGAGGGAATCCTGAGGGTGTTCAAAGCGGTTGCAGCGCTCGTTTAACGCCTTCATGACCGACTCTTTCAGGGCAGAAAATTCATCAAGGCTCTTCTCCTCCAGCAGCGCCTCGTAGTCTCCGGTTGCCGCCAGGATCTCAAGCCCATGTTCTCCTGGGCGGCGTTCGGCACAGATGGCCCCTTCGGTGCCCACATCGAGAATGGCGCTGATCTGTTTGAGCACGCCGGAAGCAAACTCCTTGAGTGAATGGAGATGGTAGAGATCGCCCGCGCCCTCCAGAATTTTGCCGAGTCCCTGTCGGCTCTTGTCGATGGCGCTGAGGGTTTCGTAGGAGCGAAGGGAGGCGATGACGGTGGTGAAGAGTTTTTGTACCGTCAACTCGGTCTTGGTTTTGTAGTCGTTAATATCGTAATCGAGGATCACCCTTTGTTCCGGTGCCTGACCGGGCTGGCCGGTACGCAGCACGATCCGCACCAGCGAGTTGCGCATCTCGTTGCGGATCCGGTGCACCAGCCGCAAACCGGCATCTTCGGTCTCCATCACCACATCGAGCAGGATCAGGGCAATCCTGGGATTGGCCTCCAGCATGGTGGCGGCTTCAGCACCGCTGTAGGCGTTGAGCAGCTCGAGCGGGCGAGATTTGTACTGAATATTGGAGAGGGCAAGCCGGGTGGCGTGATGAATATCCGGCTCATCATCCACGATCAGCACTTGCCAGGGATTGAGTGCCTTGGGGACCACGACCTCTTCATCATCGAGTTCGATGATGTCGTCATCCAGCCAGATATCGTCCTTGTCTTGGGCACTGCTCATATCGGTTACGCCTCCGGCGCTCAATGAGTATGTGAAGAGTATGCACGATCACCTCTGTCAGGATCATCAGGATAAGCAGATATCGTGAGCTGGCACCGCCTCTTTCATCTTTACTCGAAAGGCTCAAGATAACTCTGGATCGATTTTTTCAACCAGGCCAATACTTTGCCGTGATAGGCATTTTCTGCCAGATAGACGCCATAGTCTCGCCACTGCAGGCTGAACTTGTGCTTCAGGGTCAGCAGGGTGCCTTGTCGCAGCTGGCTCTGGATAAGTGGCGAGGGGAGCACCGCCCAGCCCAGCCCATCGAGGACCGCGTTACGCATCAACTCGAAGCTGGAGAGACCTATATGCTGGCCTCCCACAGGTAGCAGGCTTTTTACAGAAAATTCATCTACATACGAGAGAGTTACCTGGGTGTGATCGGTCAGATCCTGCTGTTTGACCCGCTTCAGTCCGGCCAGCGGATGGCTGGGCGCCACCACCATCAGGGTGCGGATCGGGTTGAGCAGATCGATGTTGAGGCCGCTGCGCTCCTGATCCTCGGTAATAAGGCCAAATGCGGCATCGACGAACCCCTCTTCAACCAGCGCTGGCAGTTCAGGCGGAGAGGCAAGCACCAGCGAGATACTGGTGCCGGGAAACTGGTTGTGCAGGCTGGCCAGCATCTCGCGCCACACTTGCTCGGGGATGGCGTCATCGCGGGCAACCCGCAGCGCCACTTCGGCACCCGAGGCGTAATGTTTGCACTTCTGCTGCAAGCTGTTGGCCGCCTGTAGCAGGCGAGTGCAATCATCAAGTACCAGCTCGCCGATTTCGGTCAGGCGACTCTGATTGGCTCCTCGTTCGAAAAGTTCGACGCCAAGCTCAACTTCCAGTGCTGCGATGGAGGTGCTGACAGCGCTGCGGCTTTTGCCGAGACGACGGGCGGTGTTGGCTATAGAGCCGCTATTGGCTGACTCTACAAAGAGTTCTATCTGATATAGCTTCATGTTTTACAGACCATGGCGGAGTTTTTCACCATCACCTTAGCGTGCCGAACCAAGGCAAGGCAAACCTGTTGCGTCGGAATAATCGACGCTGAGCGATTGTCGCGAGTTGCTTCTCCCCGTTTACCATCTCTCCCGTCGAAGCAACAAAGGCATCCTATATGTTATTAAGTCGTATGTTTCTGGCCCGGCTGTTTTTGACCGGCGCCATCTTGACCGAGGTCGCCGGCACCTCCAGCATGACCATGATCCCCGAGCAGGGGGCTGGCTGGATGAATTACATCCCGATGTGGCTGTTGATCGGTTTCTCGTACTGGTTGCTGGCAAAAGCCGCCAAAACAATCTCCATTGGTATTGCGTTTGCGCTCTGGGAGGGGCTCGGGATCACCTTGATCACCATAGTGTCGGTTATGTTCCTTGGTTACGATGTGACCGTTCAGGAGCTGATTGGCCTGGCTCTCGCGATAGTGGGGATTGTTATGGTGACCATGGGGGAGACCCATGATGAGCCTGCAACCGGGTCAGTTGAAACGGAGGCCACAGCATGAGTCCGTTTGTGATTGTACTGGGGGCAGCACTGATCGATATCGGCGCCAACATGGCCATCAACCGCTCCAAAGGCTTTCGTTACAAGGGGTGGGGCTTCCTGGGGATCATGCTGGTACTCGGCGCCTTTACCCTGCTCTCGGAAGCGGTAAGTGGCGGCCAGATTGACCTGGCTGTTGCCTACGCCACCTGGGGGGCTATCGGCATCGTCGGTACGGCGCTGGGCGGTTTGCTCTTCTTCGGTGAGCGGCTCAAGCCCATCGGCTGGGCTGGCATGATGGTGATGGCGCTGGCTGTCGTTATGCTGACTACCGCCTGATAACCTGAAGCAATAAGAAAAGCCGCCCGGTCGCAACCGAGCGGCTTTTGTTTGGCTGATTGCTTGGTCGATGCAGGCTCAGCGCGGCGCTTCGTAGAGCTCCAGCGGCAGACCGTCCGGGTCGGCGAAGAAGGTAAAGCGCTTGCCGGTCAGTTCATCCACCCGCACTGGCTCAACATCGACTCGATGGGCATGCAGATGGGCGATGACGCGGTCAAGGTCGCTGACCCGAAAGGCGAGATGGCGCAGGCCGCACGCCTCGGGGTGGGAGGGGCGCTCGGAAGGCGAGGGGAAGCTGAACAGCTCCAGCTGGCTGCCGTCCGGCAGGGCCAGATCCAGTTTCCACGACTGGCGCGCCTCGCGCAGGGTCTCGGCGATGATGGGCAGTCCCAGCACCTCGTGGTAGAAGTGGCGCGATCGCTGGTAATCGCTGGCGATAATGGCAATGTGGTGAATAGCCTCAAACAACGGCTGGCTCATGATGACTCCTTGTAAGCAGGCTGGGGAGAGGGGCCGCCCGTGCAGCCCCTCTCGCGATGTCAGTTGAAGAATCCACCGAACCACTCATCCAGGGCACTGCGTGGCGTCGTACTGCCGGCACAGCTGGTCGGGGAGCCCATAGTCGAGGTCTTGGCCGGTACCTGCAGGCTGCCCGGGCAGTCGCTGGTGACGCGGGTGCCGCTGGCACGGGAGAAGTTGGCCCAGGTGATCCCCTCCGGGATCTGCAGGCTCAGGCTGTTGACGCCTCGCTGGCTCATGTAGCCGCTAAAGAGCTGCAGTGCCCCGCTTGCGCCGGTCAAGCCCGCCGGGGTGTTGTCGTCGCGCCCGACCCAGATACTGACCAGCTCGTTGTTGTCCATCCCGGTAAACCAGGAGTCGCGCAGCTCGTTGGTGGTGCCGGTCTTGGCTGCCATGGTGGCGCCGGGGAACTTGGCACTGAGGGCGCGGGCCGTGCCCTGACTCACCGTCTTGGTCATGGCGAACAGGGTCAGCCAGCTTGCTTGCTGGTCGGTGACCCGCTTGGCGGTCTGATCATGCTGATAGAGCAGGCTGCCATCCCCGTTGACTACGGCGCGAATGGCCGACAGCGGCTGGGTCAGTCCCTGATTGGCGATGGGCAGATACATCTGGTTCACCTCCAGCGGCGAGAGGGCCACTGCCCCCAGCACCAGCGACGGATAGGGCTGGATCTCCTGCTGGACTCCCAGCTTGTGCAGGGTGTCGACTACCTTCTCCAGCCCCACCTGCAGACCGAGATTGACGGTCGGTACGTTGAGGGAGCTGGCCAGCGCATCCATCAGCGGCACGCTCTGGCGGAACTTGCGATCGTAGTTTTGCGGCGTCCAGACCTGACCATCCTGACCGCGAATGCGGATCGGCTGATCTTTGAGCGGGGTCGCCAGGGTCAGACCGTTTGAGAGACCGGTAAGGTAGACCGCCGGTTTCACCAGCGAGCCGATCTGGCGGCGGGCATCCAGCGCCCGGTTGAACCCGGCGTAGCGGGGATCGCGGCCACCCACCAGCGCGACCACTTCGCCCTTGTGCCAGTCGGAGACCACCATGGCCGCCTCCAGCTTTTTCTTGCCGCGCAGTTTCTCGATATCGGCGAGGCCCGATTCGACCGCCCGCTCGGCCGCGTGCTGGGCGATGGGGTCGAGGCTGGTGAAGATCTTGAGGCCGGACTGCTTGAGCAGATCGGCGCCGAAGCGGCTCTGGATCTCTCGCTTGAGCAGCCCCATGAAGGCCGGGGTGCGGCCGTAGCTCATCTGGCCGCGGGCGATGATGCCGAGGGGTTGACGGCTGGCCAGTTCATACTCGGCCTGGGTCAGGCTGCCGTGATCCATCAGCAGCTTCAGCACCAGATCACGGCGGGTCTTGGCCCGCTCCGGGAAGCGCCATGGGTCGTAATAGGAGGGGCCTTTTACCAGACCGACCAGCAGGGCGACCTGATCGATATCCAGCTCGTTGACCGGAATGCCGAAGTAGAAGTAGGAGGCAAGCCCGAAGCCGTAGACCCCTTGCGAGAAGTTCTGCCCCAGATAGACCTCGTTGAGGTAGGACTCGAGGATCTCGTCCTTGCTGTAGCGATAGTCGATCAGCACCGCCATATAGGCTTCCTGCAGCTTTCGCCACAGGCTGCGCTCACGGGTCAGGAAGAAGTTTTTGGCCAGCTGCTGGGTCAGGGTACTGCCCCCCTGCACGGTGCGACCCGCGATCAGGTTGGCGAACATGGCGCGCATGATGGCCACCGGCGAGACGCCGCCATGCTGGTAGAAGTCGCGATCTTCGGTGGTGAGCAGGGTCACCAGCAGGCTGTCGGGCACTTCGGCGATACGCACCAGCAGGCGATCTTCCCGATCTTCGGTATTGAGGCGATCGAGCAGCACCGGGTCCATCTGGGCGTAACCGAGCTGGCGCTGGTTCTCCAGCGACTGGATCCCCTCAAGGCGCGGGCCGTTGAAGGTGAGGCGCAGGCCACGGGCTCCGTCGGCGCCGTCATAGAACTCGAATGGACGGCGAATCAGCTCGATGCGGTTGCCGTTGATGGTATATTCACCCGGCGTGTGAGGCTGGCGCACCTGCTTGTAGCTCAGCATGTTGAGCTCGCGCAGCATCTGGTCCCGCGACAGGCGCTGGCTGGGGTAGAGCTCCAGCGGGCGGCTGTAGACCATCACCGGCAGCTGCCACTTCTCGCCATCGAAGCGCTCGCGCACCTTGGTATCGAGGTAGATGCCAAACACCACCATAAAGGCCGCCACCACCAGGGAGAGCTTGAAGCCAAGCCAGAACAGCTTGCGCCAGATGGTGCGTTTGGGCGCTGCCTTCTTGGGGGCACGCTTGCGTCGTTGGGTTGCCATAAATCCTCTTTGCTTTCCTTTCTACTTGTTATGTCGCATTCGCGAACGTTCGAGCGGGATTAACCCGCCGAACCTAGATGCCCATCTTCTTCTTGGTGACCTTGGTCGGCATCGCCTCCAGCGGATTATCCGGCCAGTAGTGGCGGGGATAGCGCCCCTTCATCTCTTTCTTCACCTGTTCGTAGGAGCCAGCCCAGAAGGCAGCCAGATCGGCGGTGATCTGCAGCGGTCGCTGGGCGGGGGAGAGCAGCTCCACCACCAGCGGCACCCGGCCATCGGCCACGCAGGGGGTCGAACCTTGCCCGAACATCTCCTGAATGCGCACCGGGATCACCGGTGCCTGCCCTAGCTGATAGCGGATCCGCACCCGGCTGCCGGTCGGTGCCGCAAAGTGGCTCGGCAGCGCCTCGTCCAGCCGTTTGGGCAACGGCCAGGGCAGGGATTGGCGCAGGATGTCGCTCATATTGAGCCTCTTCAGCTGCTCCAGCCGGGTCATACCGCTCATCGCTGGCAGCAGCCACTGTTCCAGCGTGGCCAGCAGGCTCTCGTCATCCATCGCGGGCCACCCCTCATCGGGCAGCCAGTCGCGGGCGCAGCGCAGGCGGGCCAGCAGCCCTTCGCTGCTCTCGTCCCAAGGCAGTACATGCAGCCCCTTGCGGCGAATGCCTTGCAACAGGCAGCGCCCTTTCTGCTCGTCAGAGAGTTCGGTCAGCGGTCGCTGGCTCAGCACCAGCTCGCCGATCACCTGCTGGCGCTCGGCGCGCACCCGCTCTTCCCGCTCATCCCAGTCGAACCACTGCCGTTCGCTCACCAGCTCCGGCAGCAGACGCGCCAGCTCATCCAGCTCTATCGGTTCGGCGATAAAGATGTGGCTGCCGCGATCGTTCTGCCCCATTTCGATGGCGATGAGGGCCCCTTGTCCCTGACAGGGATGACCTTCTACCAGATCGCAGCTCACCCCACCACTGAGTTGATAACGACTGCCGCTACGCAGTTTGCCGATGCGATCCGGCCAGGCGAGGGCACAGAGCAGCCCCAGCCACTGACCCTGCGCACTGGCAGGGCGCACGCCAAGCCGTTCAAACCAGCGGGCCGCCCCCTGACGCAGAGCGTTTTGATGGCGGTGGAACAGCACAGAGAGGCGCTCCGATCCTCGCAGATCTTCTTCCTGCAACGCCACCAGATAAGCGGCATCGGCGACAATCCCTGTCAGACCCTCGGACTCCAGCTCGCGGGCGCGCAGCAGCATGCGAGCGAGGCGAGGGTGAGTACCGAAGGCGGCCATGGCGCGGCCAGCGGGAGTGAGTTGTTGCTCACCCTCCGGCTTCATGGCGCCAAGGGCCACCAGCAACCTCTGGGCGCTGGCCACCGCGGCGGCGGGAGGCATATCGAGAAGCGGCAGATCTTCTACCTTGGCGCCCCACTGGGCGGCATCTATCAGCAGGCCGGTCAGCTCCTGAGTGAGGATGTCTGGCGGGCTCTGCTCGGCGAGCCGCTCCTGCACCTCGCTGCTCCAGAGCCGGTAGCAGACACCGGGGCCGAGGCGACCAGCGCGACCGGCTCGCTGGGTGGCGGAGGATTTGGCTATCTGGCGGGTCTCCAGTCGGGTGACACCGCTTTTCAGATCGAATGAGGCGCGTCGCTCCAGCCCGCTGTCGATCACCACCGAAATCCCCTCAATAGTGAGGGAGGTCTCCGCCACATTGGTGGTGAGCACCAGCTTACGGCGGCCGGCAGGCGCCGGTTCGATGGCTGCCTGCTGCGCCGCCATGTCGAGGCGGCCGTAGAGGGGGGCGAGGGTCACGTCGTCCGGCAGTTTGTCTGCCAACCATTGCGCCAACCGCTCGATCTCACCCTGTCCCGGCAGAAAGACCAGCAGGCTGCCATCTTGCTCGGCCAGCGCTTCGAGCACCACGGCGCCGACCTGCGGCTCCAGCCACTGCTGGCGGTTGGCGGGGCGGTAGTGGTAATCGATAGGGAAGCCACGCCCCTCGGAGCGAACCACAGGGGCATCCGGCAACAAGGTCTCGAGTGCCATGCCATCCAGGGTGGCGGACATCACCAAGAGCTTTAGGTCATCGCGCAGCCCTTGCTGGCTCTCGATGGCGAAGGCCAGCGCGGTATCGGCGTGCAGACTGCGTTCGTGGAACTCATCGAAGATGACCAGCGAGACGCCATTCAGCTCAGGGTCTTGCTGCAACATACGGGTCAGCACCCCTTCGGTGACGATCTCGAGCCGGGTCGCTGAGCTGGTGCGGCTCTCGCCACGCACCCGCAGGCCGATGCGCTCGCCCACCTTCTCCCCCAGTTGGCGCGCCAGAAAAGTGGCGATATTGCGCGCCGCGAGGCGCCTTGGCTCCAGCATGATGATGCGGCCGGGCAGCCGGTTCTGACGCACCAGCTCCAGCGGCAGCAGGGTCGATTTGCCCGCGCCGGGTGGCGCCTGCAGGATCACGCTGGTGTGGCTGTCGAGGGCGGCAAAGAGTTCGGGTAATACCGAAACGATGGGGAGCTGGGACAAAGCGATGAGCACCTTCTGTGGCAACCGGTAAAACGGCGCCTATTCTGCCACAGCCACCCGCGCCACCGTGAGTGGATGTGCGCAGATGGTCACTCGGGCGGGAGGGTGGCGAGACATGGCCGGATGGCTGCCATAGAATGGGCCCATCCAATGAGCGTGAAAAAGGCATTATCACCACATGGCCAAACTCTTCTTTGCCCTGCCCGTCAAGGAGCTCGCCCCCGAGCTCATCGCCTGGCGCGATCAGCAGCCCTGGCCCGGTCAGCCGGTGCCGCAAGCCAACCTCCACCTGACCCTGGCATTTCTGGGTGAGGCTGACGAGTTGACTACCCGCCGCCTGATCGCCGCCGTAGAGCGCCAGCACTGTCCGCCGCTCTCCATCAGGCTGGATGAGACCGGCTGGTTCAGCCGGGCCAAGGCTGCCTGGATTGGCCCGAAGGAGTGGCCCAACGAGCTGACCGTGCTGGCAAAGGCGCTGCGCCGCCACGGCGAGAAGTTGCGTCTTGGCAATGGCGAGCAGGGTTATCGCCCCCATGTCACCCTGTCGCGCAAGGCGGTCGAGGCGCCTGCCATCCTGCCTGCCCCAAATTTTCTGCTGCAGGCCGATGAGTTCTGCCTCTATCAATCCATCTCGACCCCGGACGGGGTGCGCTACGAGCCGCTTGCCTGCTGGCCGCTGCGCGCCCGGGTAAAAGAAGATGCGCGGAGGGCTAACCCGTGATCTTTGATCCCCCCCTGCAATCGGGCCAGCTGGTGGCCCGCTACAAGCGCTTTCTGACCGATGTGCAACTCGATAACGGCGAGGTCATCACTATCCACTGCGCCAATACCGGTGCCATGACCGGTTGTGCCGATCCGGGCACCCGGGTCTGGTACTCCACTTCCGATAACCCCAAGCGCAAGCTGCCCAACAGCTGGGAGATCGCCGAGAGCCCGGCGGGCCACTTTATCTGCGTCAACACGGCGCGCGCCAACCAGATCGCCCGGGAGTTGATCGAGCAGGAGGCTATCGCTCCGCTGGCGGGGTACAGCCGGTTGCGCACCGAGGTGAAGTATGGCGAAGAGAACAGTCGCATCGATCTGTTGCTGGAAGATGACGAAAAGGGCAATTGTTACATCGAGGTAAAATCGGTCACCCTGCTCGACGAGCGGGAGGAGGCTGGCATGGGCTACTTCCCCGATGCGGTCACCGCCCGTGGTGCCAAGCATTTGCGCGAGTTGATGGCGATGAAAGCGGCGGGCCACAGGGCCGTGCTGCTCTTTATGGTGTTGCACTCCGGAATAAGCCGGATGCGCCCTGCAACCCATATAGATCCGCACTATAGTCTGCTAATTGAGCAGGCAATCGCGGCGGGGGTTGAAATTTTATGCTATCGGCCCCATGTTGGGGTGCAAGGCATGGTGGCTCAAGGGTTTATCCCGTTTGAATCTGGTCACCTGTTACCCGAGGGGAGTGCATAAATATTGGAGTGGGTAACATTATTGGTACGGCTCGTTTGCTTACCCGTTACCCTTCTGCTATAGATGTCGCCCTCAATTTATGGATGGCACGGGTAGCGTGCTGAATTAGGAGACAGGGCATGCCAACAGGCGAAAACAGGAAATCTCTGGGCCCCCTGGCCATTGCGGGTGTCGCGCCTTACCAGGAAAAGCCGGGTGAGGAGTACATGAATGACCAACAAAAGGCGCATTTTCGCAAGATCCTGGGTGCCTGGCGCAACCAACTGATGCAGGAAGTTGATCGTACCGTCGACCATATGAAAGACGAGGCTGCCAACTTCCCGGATCCCGTGGATCGTGCCGCGCAAGAAGAAGAGTTCGCTCTTGAACTGCGTACCCGCGACCGTGAACGCAAGCTGATCAAGAAGATCGAGAAGACCTTGCAGCTGCTTGAAGACGATGATTTCGGTTACTGCGAACACTGCGGTATCGAGATCGGTATCCGTCGTCTGGAAGCCCGTCCGACTGCCGACCTCTGTGTCGATTGCAAGACGCTGGCCGAGATCAAGGAAAAACAGATGGCCGGTTGATCCCGACCCTCTGGTATATGAAAAAGGGAGCTCGCGGGCTCCCTTTTTTATTGAGCTTTTGGCGGTCGCGCCCCAGAATGCAGCCTCAATGAATCGCTTACCCGAATAGTCATGCCAGTGAATTTCCCGTCCTCACCCCTTGTGCGCCCCTATGTCGGCCGCTTTGCCCCCTCACCCTCAGGCCCGCTTCATTTCGGTTCGCTGATCGCCGCCCTCGGCAGCTTTTTGCAGGCCAGAGCGCAGCAGGGGCGCTGGCTGGTTCGCATCGAAGATATCGATCCGCCGCGGGAAATGGCGGGGGCAGCGCACCTGATCCTCAAAACCCTTGAGGCATATGGCCTCGAGTGGGATGGGGAGGTGATGTTCCAGAGCGCGCGCCATAGTCGTTATGACGAGATCATCGACCAGCTCTATCGGGCGGGGGATCTCTACTGGTGCCGCTGCACCCGGCGAGAAATCATGGCCGCGGGCGGTCTCTACAGCGGCCACTGCCGCACCCTCGGGCTTGCGGCCGAAGGTTGCGCCGCCCGGCTGCGCCAGCACCATCCGGTCTACCACTTCGACGATCGCTTGCAGGGCCATATCGCGGTCCCGGCGGCGCTTGCCGAGGAGGATTTTATTATCCGCCGCCGCGACGGGCTTTACGCCTACAACCTGGCAGTGGTGGTGGATGATATGGACAGCGGCATCACCGAGATAGTGCGCGGTGCCGATCTGCTGGAGCCCACGGTGCGCCAGATTGCCCTCTACCAGACCCTGGGGGCGCCGGTGCCCGACTGGGTGCACCTGCCGCTGGCGGTACTGGCCGATGGCAACAAGCTCTCCAAGCAGAACCATGCGCCGGCCCTGGCGCTCGATGAGGTGCGACCGGCCCTGTGGCAGGCGCTGCACTTCCTCGGCCAGTGCCCGCCGCCCGAGCTGATGGCGAGCCGGATCGACGAGATCATCCGGTGGGGTATCGCTAACTGGCAGCTCGAACGGGTGCCCGCCAGCGAGAAAATCCCGCTGGACATAGAGTAAAGAGAGCCGGTTTTCGTGTAATAGGACGTGAGCTGGGCGCTGATAGACCGCTATTTTCGCTGGCAGACGGTTTCATGCGGGATCAATTTTCAGCACGGTTTTTCATTTGGTCAGGTGTGAGCTATGTGCAGATTGACCGCTATTTTCGCTGGCGGACGGTTTCATGCGGGATCAATTGTCAGCACGGTTTTTCATTTGGTTAGGCGTGAGCTATGATAGGCCGCTATTTTTTGGCCTCCCGTCAATTTAGAAGTCATGAAGAGGTGTACCATTTTTTCCCAGATCGCAAACTTTTGCCGCAAGGTGCTCGGCAAGGAAGACGGCGAGCAGTCGGTGGAATCCCCCATTCCAGCCCGTGTCGCCGGTCAACGTCGTACCTTAAGCCGTGATCAGCACCCTATTTCGCGCAAAGAGATCAGCGAGAATGCACTCAAGGTGCTCTATCGCCTGAACAAAGGGGGCTATGAGGCCTACCTGGTCGGCGGCGGAGTCCGGGATCTGCTGCTCGGGAAGACGCCCAAGGATTTCGACATCGCAACCGATGCGACGCCGGAGCAGATCAAGGCGCTGTTCAGCAACTGCCGCCTGATTGGCCGTCGTTTCCGCCTGGCCCACATTGTCTTTGGTCGTGACGTGATCGAAGTGGCCACCTTCCGGGGTCACCACCATCAGGTCAATACCAGCAAACATGTGTCGGCCCAGTCTGATGAAGGCATGCTGCTGCGCGACAACGTCTACGGCACCATCGAAGAGGATGCCGAGCGCCGCGACTTTACCGTCAACGCCCTCTACTACAGCGCCAAAGATTTCACCCTGCACGATTTCGAAGGGGGTCTGGAAGATCTGGCCGAGCGCAAGCTTGAGCTGATCGGCGATCCCGAGACCCGTTATCGTGAAGATCCGGTGCGTATGCTGCGCGCCGTGCGCTTTGCCGCCAAGCTGGATATGACCATCAGCCCGCGTACCGCCGCCCCCATCAAGGAGCTGGCGCCTCTGCTGCAAGACATCCCTGCAGCCCGCCTGTTTGAGGAGACCCTCAAGCTGTTCCTGGCTGGCGACGGTCTGGCGACCTACAAGCTGCTGCGTGAGTATGGCCTGTTCCAACAGCTCTTCCCGCAAGTGGCTGCGCTGTTTACCCCGCACGGCAACTCGCCCTACGAGCAGTTTATCGAGCAGGCACTGATCGATACCGATACCCGCGTTCGTGAAGATAAACGCGTCACTCCCGCCTTCCTCTACGCCACCCTGCTGTGGGGCTGCGTCGAGGCCCGTGGTCGGGTGCTGGAGAACGAGAGCGGCCTGCCCTGGTATGACGCGTTCATGCTGGCGATCAACGAGGTGCTGGACAATCAGGTGCGGATCATCGCCGTTCCCCGCCGTTTCACCACCGATGTCCGCGACATCTGGGCACTGCAACAGCGGTTGACCCGTCGTCAGGGCAAGCATCCCGAGCGCGCCATGGAGCATCCCAAGTTCCGCGCGGCGTTCGACTTCCTGTTGCTGCGCAACCGGGTCGAGCGCGGTCTCGGCGAGCTGGCCAGCTGGTGGGAGCGCTATGTTGCCTCCAATCCGGATGTGCGCCCGCAACTGCAGCGTGAAGCGACCCGTCGCCCGGCCAGCGGTGAGCGCGGTCGGGCCGGCGAAGCCCGTAGCCAAGATGGCGAGAAGCGCAGCAGCAACAGCCGCAACCGCCGCCGCCCGCGCCGTCGTAAACCGAAAACGGCCGAGTGACCACAGACGTGATGACCGAGGTCTTCATCGCCATTGGTTCCAACCTGTCTGATCCGCTGGGTCAGGCTCGTCGCGCCGTTGCCGCCCTGGCAAGGTTGCCGGAATCTGTGCTGGTGCAGGCCTCGTCGTTTTACAGCAGCCGCCCCATGGGGCCTGCTGACCAACCGGACTACGTCAATGCCGTGGTCCGGCTCAACACCCGGCTCGCACCCCTTGCGCTGCTGGATCAATTACAAAAAATCGAGCTGGAACAGGGACGTGTGCGCAAAGATGAGCGGTGGGGGCCGAGAACTCTGGATCTCGATCTGCTGCTCTATGGGGATCAGGTGATCAACCATGAGCGCCTGATCGTACCCCACTACGGCATGAAGGAGCGGGAGTTCGTGCTGCTGCCTCTTGCCGAAATTGCGCCTGCTCTGGTGCTGCCCTGCGGCACCCCGCTCGCCCGACTGGTTGCCCGCTGCCCGCACAATGATTTGGCCATCATTGCCCCGCGTGCAGACGTACAGGAGCCTCTATGAGCAAGATCACCACCGCCAGCCTGCTGAAGATGAAGCAGGAAGGTCAAAAGTTCACCGCCATCACCGCCTATGATGCCACCTTTGCCAAGCTGTTCGACGACGAGGGGGCCCACGTGCTGCTTATCGGCGATTCGCTGGGCATGGTGCTGCAAGGGGGTCAGGATACCCTGGCGGTCAACATGGATGAGATGGTCTATCACACCCGCTGTGTGGCGCGCGGTGCCAGCAAGGCACTGGTGGTCGCCGACATGCCGTTCATGAGCTACGCCACCCCCGAGCAGACTTACCAGAACGCTGCCCGCCTGATGGCGGCCGGTGCCCGCATGGTCAAGATGGAAGGGGGCGACTGGCTCTGTGACTCTATCCGTCACCTTACCCGCAACGGGGTGCCTGTGTGTGGTCACCTCGGTCTCACCCCGCAATCCGTCCATGTCTTTGGCGGCTTCAAGGTGCAGGGGCGTGACGAGTTTCAGGCGCAGGAGATCTACCGCCAGGCCCTCGAACTGCAAGCGGCCGGTATCCAGCTGCTGGTGCTCGAGTGTGTGCCCACTGCGCTGGCCGAGCGCATCACCAAGGCGCTTCGCATCCCGGTGATTGGCATTGGTGCCGGCCCCGCGACCGATGGTCAAATTTTGGTGATGCACGATGCCTTTGGCGTCACCTCTGGCTATGTGCCCAAGTTCACCAAGAACTTCCTGGCCGAGACCGGCGATGTGCGTGCCGCCATCCGCCTCTATGTGCAGCAGGTGAGCGAGGGGAGTTTCCCCGGCCCGGAGCACAGCTTCAACTGACCCTGGCAGTTGCATGATGGGGGCTGCGGCCCCCGTCTCTGCTTCTCAGCCTCGCACAGTTAACCCGTATAGCTAATCCGTATCTTATTGATTCATCTAAGGTGAACTGCTGATAGCCATTTTCGTGCTTCATCCCGCCCGAGTGCTACCGGTAGATGCAACCCGTCTCTCTTTTTGATTTATCGGAAGGTGAACTGCTGATGTTGGTCGTAAATAATCCCGTCGTTCTGCGTGAGCAGATCAGCCAATGGCGCCGTGAAGGGCGTGCCATCGCATTCGTGCCCACCATGGGCAACCTGCATCAGGGCCACCTGACGCTGGTGAAAGAGGCGCACAGCCACGCCGAGAAGGTGGTGGTCAGCATCTTCGTCAACCCGATGCAGTTCGACAAGGCCGAGGATCTTGCCAACTACCCGCGCACTCTGGAGCAGGATTGCGCTGCGCTGGAAGCGGCCGGGGTCGATATGGTGTTCACCCCGACCCCGGAGATCATGTATCCGCAGGGGCTGGCGAGCCAGACCTTCGTCGAGGTGCCGGGTCTCTCCAATCTGCTGGAGGGGGCGCTGCGCCCGGGTCACTTCCGCGGGGTCAGTACAGTCGTTACCAAGCTGTTCAATCTGGTGCAGCCTGATGTGGCCTGCTTTGGCCAGAAGGATTACCAGCAGCTGGCGCTTATTCGCAAGATGGTGGCCGACATGGCGATGCCCATCGAGATCGTTGGCGTGCCCACCGTGCGGGCCGAAGACGGGCTGGCGCTCTCTTCCCGCAACGGCTACCTGACTGCCGCCGAGCGGGCCATTGCCCCCGAGCTGGCGCGCACCATGAACTGGATCGCCGAGCAGATTGAAGCGGGTGACCACCACCTGCCCTCCCTGGTGGCGCAGGCCAGCCAGCGCCTCGACAACGCCGGTTTTCGCACCGATGCCATCGACATCGTCGATGCCGCCAACCTCGAAGCTGCTACCGACGAGAGCGAGCAGCTGGTGATCCTGATGGCTGCGTATCTCGGCAAGGCCCGTCTTATCGACAACCGCGTCGTCACCGTAAAGAAGTAATTCCCCCGATTGCCAGCGGGCGCCTTCCCGGGCGTCCGCTGCTTTTTCACGCCTGCACTCTCCTGCATCCCGGCGTTTTGTTCTGCGGCCCTGCCCGCATCCTCCTTTGTTTCAATCCACTCTCGGCCTGATGGCCGCTACAGGTATTCATGATGTTTGTCCTGATTGCATCGCTTGTTTTCTGTCTGCTCTGTTTTGCTATCACCCGGTTACCCACCGGGTTGCCGCTCTCGCGCAAGGTGCTTGCGGGTCTGCTGTTTGGCGCCCTGTTCGGGCTGGCGCTGCAACTGGGGTGGGGTGCCGATGATGCCGGCGTCCAGCAGACCCTGGAGTGGGTCAATATCATCGGCGGCGGCTATGTTAGCCTGCTCAAGGTGGTGATGATGCCGCTGGTGTTCACCTCGATCCTTTCTGCCATCAACAAGCTGGAGCAGGCCCAGTCCCTCGGCAAGATCAGCGCCGTGCTGATCGGCTCCATGCTGACCCTGGTGATGATCGCCGGTGTGGTGGGGATGACGGTGACCCATCTGAGTGGCCTCACTGCCGAGGGGCTGTTGAGCCATGGCAGCGACAGCGCAGCGCTGCAACAGAGCATGAGCACCATCGACAGTGCCCAGACTCTGCCGGCCCTGCTGCTCTCGCTGGTGCCCACCAACTTTGCCGCCGATATGGCGGGTAGCCGCGGCCTCTCGGTGATCGGCGTGGTGATCTTTACCGTGCTGGCGGGGGTTGCCCTGCTGCAGTTGAAGGCGGAGCATCCGCAGGCGGGTGCTCGCGCCGCCGTGGCCATCGACACCCTGCAACTGTGGGTGATGAAGATGGTGCGGGTGGTGATTGCGCTCACCCCCTATGGGGTGATGGCGCTGATCGCCCGGGTGGTGGCCCACTATCCGCTTAGCGAGATCCTCAGCTTGCTCGGCTTTATCCTGGTCTGCTACGTCGCCATTCTGGCGATGTTTGCGGTGCACATGGTGATCCTGCTGCTGATCGGTCAGAACCCGCTGCACTATCTGCGGGAAGTGTGGGGCGTGCTCACCTTCGCCTTTATCTCCCGCAGCAGCGCCGCCTCCATCCCGCTCAGCATCGAGACCCAGCAACGTCTTGGCGTGCCCTCCAGCATCGCCAACTTTGCCGCTTCGTTCGGTGCCAACCTCGGCCAGAACGGCTGTGCCGGCATCTATCCGGCCATGATGGTGGCGATGATTGCCCCCATGCTCGGCATCAACCCGTTTGAACCCCTGTTCCTGCTGACTCTGCTGCCGGTCATTGCGCTGGGCTCCATCGGGGTGGCTGGCGTCGGCGGTGGCGGCACCTTCGCCGCGCTGATCGTGCTCTCCACCCTCAACTTCCCCATCGCGCTGGTGGGGGTGATGATCGCCATCGAGCCGCTGGTGGATATGGGCCGCACAGCTCTCAACGTCAACGGCTCCATCATGGCGGCGATGATCACCAAGCGGTTGCTGGGCAAGCAACAGCTGGCCCAAGCGGAGCAGCCGCAGGTGCAGGCCGCCAGCTAACCCCGAGTGTTGCCCAATATGAAAGAAGCCCGCAGTTGCGGGCTTCTTTCATATCGGCTGTGTTGCCTTGTGAGCAAACGCGGTTACTCGGCAGAGACGGTGTAACCGGCGCCTTTCCAGGCAAAGATGCCGCCCGGCACCCGATAGACCTGCTGATAGCCCTGAGTTACCGCCCAGGCGGCGGCATTGTGGCTGCGGCCGCACTTGACGAAGCCGCAGTAGATCACCACAGGACGGGACTTGTCTTCACCCAATAGCGCCTGGAACTGCTCCGCCGTGCCGTTCCCCTCGACAATCTCGCTCCAGTTGTCACCGGCCTTGGCCTCCTTCACGAAGACAAAGTTCTTGGCGCCCGGGATGTGCTCTTTCTTGTAGGAGTCCTCATAGGGCATGGTGTCGATGATCACCAGCTCCTCGCCCTTGTCCATCCGGGTCTTCAGCTCGGCCACGGTCAGCAGCTGATAGCCCCCTTGCTGTGTCTCTTGCGCCAGCTGCACCGCCGACTGCTCCAGCTTCACCTCCTGCTCGAACTGGTTGTCGCCACAGCCCGTGAGGGCAAAGCTGGCGGCGATCAGCGAGGCCAGCAGGGTGCGGGATCGCAATGTCATCATGTCACTACTCCTTTAGTACGGGAAAAACGGGGCGGGAAGTTCGCAGCAGGGCGCCCGCAAGCGTCAGTAGCAGCAGATCCCGCACAATGGCCTCCGGCAATGAGCTGAGGTCAGCCCTGCCCAGACAGCCGCAAGAGATGTCGAGCCCGATGGCAACGCCATAGCCCAACACCGGAATAAACAGGGCGAGCAGCCCGATCACCAGCCACAGTCCCCAGCGCCGGTTGGCGATGACCGCAAGCCCGGCACAGAGCTCCAGCGCGATCAGCCCCCAGGCGGCGAACGGGATCAGCGGTGGCCAGATCAGTCCGAAGGCCGCGATCTGTTCGACAAACAGGGCGGAGGATATCAGCTTGAACCCGGCGGAGGCGAGGAAGAATCCCCCCAGCGCCAGATTGGCCAGCATGCGCAGATAAACGGCCATGGGAGAGCTCTTTATCATCCATGACTCCGACTGCCAGCCACAGGCGTTTGCTTCGCCATGTCCGGGCTATCGGCCGGATAGCGGGCCAGCTCCTGATAGTCGCCGTCCGCTTCGCAGCGAAAGACGGCAGCGGTTTCACCGTTCTGACACCACTGTTGCCACTCATCTGGCGGGCAGTGGAGGCGAATGGCGAGGCCACAGCCGGCGCTGAGCAGGCGCGGCACGTCGCAGACCCGAAACGACTGGTCGTGCTGCTCCAGCCGCTTGCGCAGTCTGACCGTGCCGAGGGTAGAGTGGAACAGGTAGAGAAACTCCTGATTCATGATTTGCCTCCCGTGCTGGCGCGCGCGCCGAACAGGGCGGCACCCAGCGCACCGGCAAACTGGGCATCCGGGTGGGTGGCCACTTCGCAGCCCAACCCTTCGGCCAGATAGTGGCGGAAGGTGGCGCAGTGGCTGACACCGCCGGTAAAGAGTACGCTCGGTCGGGCGCCGAGGCGGCCGATAAAGTTGGCACTGCGCCGGGCCATGGAGCGGACGATACCGGCCAGGATTGACTCGGCCGGAATGCCCGCCGAGCGCAGGCTGATAGCCTCCGATTCGGCAAACACGGTACACATGCTGCTGATGTCGTGGGGCTCGGCCCCTTGCAGCAGTTCGTCAAGCTGCTCGACCCGAGCACCCAGAGTGCGGGTGATCACCTCGAGAAAGCGACCGGTGCCGGCGGCGCACTTGTCGTTCATCAGAAAATCGGTGAGGTTGCCGTCGCTATCGAGCTGGATCACCTTGCTGTCCTGCCCGCCGATGTCGATGACGGTGTGTACCGATGGGCAGAGCAGGCGAGCGCCCAGCCCGTGGCAGGAGATCTCGGTGACTCGGCGATCGGCGAACGACGCCAGATCCCGGCCATAGCCGGTCAGCGTCAGATAAGGTCGTTGGGGCAAATCGGCCGAGAGCTCCTCCCAGCCTTGCTCGATGGCAGCCAGCGGACGAAAGGGGGTCGGCACCAGAAAACGGCGGACGATACGCCCGCCATCCCGGCTGTCGAACAGGATCCCCTTGGTCGCGGTGGAGCCCGAGTCAATCCCGATGGAGAGTGACACGGCGCCTCCTTACAGCATCTCGATAAAGGCGGCCAGCCGGGTCGCCAGTTGTCCCTTGTCGGCGCTGGAGTAGTCGGTCTCGACTGCCATGTAGGGGATACCGTGGCGTTCGCGCACATGGCGCTTGATGGCGAGCGACTCCACCGCATAGGTGTGGCAAGCCTGCAGGATCACATCGATCACTCCGTCCGCCTGATACTCCTCCACCATCTGGCTCAGCAGATTCATGCGCTGGTGGTTGGGAGAGATGCAGGAGCAGCCTATGGCCAGATACTTGTCGGTCAGCGCATCGAACGGGTTGCCCTCTTCGCTGACGCACTGCTCGGTCGCCTTGGCGCCGGTGCAGTTCTCGTAACCCACCACCCAGCCGCCGTGCTCCTCGATAAGGCGCACCACCTTGTCGGCCGCGCCGCCGATGGGGCAGCCGGTGATGAGGATGCGCGGGCGGGCATCAAGCCGCTTGCCTTCGGCATACTCGACCTTGATGCTGCGGGTCATCTCCTGCAGCTCGCTGATGAGCTGCTCCTTGTCGAAGCGGAAGGTTGCACCATAGACCACCTTGAGCAGGTCGGTACCGCTGAGTGCCGGCGGATTGAGCTGGCCCAGCCGGTAGAAATCGGCCAGCGCGCGGCGCTCGCGGTTTTTCAGCACGATGGCGTCTCGCAATGCCTGCTCGCTGATGGGCTTGCCGAACTGCTGCTCCAGCAACTCCTTGAAGCGGACGATTTCGCTGCGCCACAGGGTGCGGGAGGCCTCGTCATCGGCGCGGTTGGGCAACTGCATCACATGCACCGGTTTGAACTCGGCCATGTACTCGTACATCTTCTTCTTGCCGTCGCAGGTGGTTTCCCCTACCACCAGATCGGAGAAGTAGAAGTAGGGGCACTTGTCGGTCTTGCCGAACCCGTAGCTGCTCTTGATGAGCGGGCAGAGGTTGCGGGGCAGATCCTTTTCGGCCTCCTCGATGGTCTCGTCGCTGGTGGAGCAGAGCGATACCACCACGGCGCCGGCGGCTATCGCCACCTCCTGCGGCATAAAGGTGCAGTAGGTACCGATCAGGGGGATCTGTCGCTCCTTGAGTGCCATTACAGCCAGAAAGCCCTGCCGACGGGCATCTGAAAAACTATCGAATATGGCTGGCAACTCGGTGATAAGTGACATAGGCGATCCTGCCCTGATGAGAGAAATGAAGAGACGGACGGGCCATCCGTGACGGCACATCCAACCGCGAGAATTATACCTTTGGGGGTAATTCGAAAATTGCGGTGGATCACAAGGTGTCAGGTAACTCCTTAATGACAGGCTGGTTATTGGGAAGGGGGCTGGCAGGTTGAAGGGGCTACAGGGGGAATAAAAAACGGGCACCGCGAGGTGCCCGTTCTGGTCATCAGTGGCGCAGGCCGGTGCCGCGGGAGATGAGCCACCAGGCGATACCGTAGAGGGCCACGATAAAGCCGATGATGATGAGGTAGGCGGTGCCGAGTGGCACGTCGGAGATACCGAGGAAACCGTAACGGAACGCGTTCACCATGTAGATGATGGGGTTCACTTGGGAGACACCCTGCCAGAAGGGGGGCAGCAGGCTGATGGAGTAGAACACTCCGCCCAGATAGGTGAGCGGTGTCAGCACGAAGGTGGGGATGATGCTGATGTCGTCGAAGGTCTTGGCAAACACCGCGTTGATAAGGCCACCCAGCGAGAAGAGGATGGCGGTGAGCAGCACGGTGAAGCAGACGCTGAACAGATGGTGGATCTGCAGCGGCACGAAGAACAGCGACACTAGGGTGACGATGAGGCCTACACAGAGGCCGCGTGCCACGCCTCCGCCCACGTAACCGGCGATGATGACGTAGTTGGGCACCGGCGCCACCAGCATCTCCTCGATATTACGCTGGAACTTGGCGCTGAAGAAGGAGGAGGCGACGTTGGAGTAAGAGTTGGTGATCACCGACATCATGATGAGGCCGGGCACGATGAACTCCATGTAGGTGAAACCGCCCATGTCACCGATGCGCGAACCGATCAGGTTGCCGAAGATGACGAAGTAGAGGCTCATGGTGATGGCCGGTGGCACCAGGGTCTGGATCCAGATCCGGGTAAAGCGGCTTACCTCTTTGGCCAGAATGCTCTTGAAGGCGATGTAATAGATGGCCAGATTCATGCTTTTCTCCCCTCTTCGACCAGATTGACGAACAGCTCTTCCAGCCGGTTGGCCTTGTTGCGCATGCTCACGACCTGCACTTGCTGGTTCGACAGTTGCTCGAACAGGCTGTTGAGTGACTGGCTCTTGTCGAGATCCACCTCGAGAGTACGTTCATCCGGCATACGGCCGTTGAACTCTGGGACCTCAGGTACGGCAGAACCTGGCGCAAGGTCGAGCAGGAAGGTCTCGCGACCCAGCTTGCCCAGCAGATTCTTCATGCTGGTGTTCTCGATCAGCCGACCCTTGTCGATGATGCCGATGTTGCGGCAGAGCATCTCGGCCTCTTCCAGATAGTGGGTGGTGAGGATGATGGTGACGCCCTGCTCGTTGAGATCCTTGAGGAAGGTCCACATGGAGCGTCGGATCTCGATATCGACCCCGGCGGTCGGTTCATCGAGGATCAGCAGTTTGGGCTCGTGCATCAGGGCGCGGGCGATCATCAGGCGGCGCTTCATGCCGCCGGAGAGGGTGCGGGCAGGCATGTCGCGCTTCTCCCACAGATCGAGCTGACGAAGGTACTTCTCGGCGCGGATCTTGGCTTCCGCCTTGGGCACGCCGTAGAAACCGGCCTGATGGGTGACAATCTGGATCACCTTCTCGAACTGGCTGAAGTTGAACTCCTGCGGCACCAGTCCGAGCTGGGCCTTGGCCTGTTCGAGATCGCTGTCGATGTCGTAGCCAAACACCTTCACCTTGCCGGCGCTCTTGTTCACCAGCGAGCTGATGACGCCGATGGTGGTGGACTTGCCCGCGCCGTTCGGGCCGAGCAGGGCGAAGAAATCCCCCTGCCTGACGGTAAGATCGATGCCTTTAAGGGCTTCAACGCCCCCCTGATAGGTCTTTTTCAGGCCGCTGATTTCCAGTGCGTTCATTGCAACCTCTGTGATGGTTGAATCCGGCTCGATACAGAAAAGGCGGCCAAGGCCGCCTGCACAGAGTAAAGGGCGCAAGGCCGCTTCACCCGTGATATTCCTGAACCTGGCTTACTCCTGGGGTACCACTTTGCCGATAAACGGCAGGTTGCGGTACTTCTGGGCGTAGTCGATGCCACAGCCGACCACGAATTCGTCTGGGATGGCGAAGCCAATCCAGTCGACCGGCACCTGCACTTCGCGGCGGGAGGGTTTGTCCAGCAGGGTGCAGATGGCCAGGGATTTTGGCTCGCGCAGGGAGAGGATCTCGCGCACCTTGTTGAGGGTGTAACCGGTGTCGATGATGTCTTCCACGATCACCACATCCTTGCCCTTGATGTCGTCGTCCAGATCTTTGAGGATGCGGACGTCACGGGTGCTGTGCATGCCGGAGCCGTAGCTGGAGGCGGTCATGAAGTCCAGGGTGATGGGCAGCTGGCACTGGCGGCAGAGGTCGGCCAGGAAGATGCAGGAACCGCGCAGCAGCGCAATCATCACGACTTCGTCAGAACCCTGATAGCGGGCGGTGATCTCTTCACCCAATTTGGCGATCCGGGCGGCTACTTCAGCCTCGGAGATCATCACCTCGACGGTGTGTTTCATCACTTACTCCCATAAGGCCAAAGGGGATTTGGCCGTTCATGAATATCAAAACCGATGATTCTACCACTCATGTTGAAGGGTGCTAGAGATACGTGGTGCTTTTATCGGCTTATTTTAATTGATAGAGTTAGCAGGCACTCAGGCATGATTAGTTAAAATACTATAAACACCATAATCAATAACTATTAGATGATAAAAACTATGGAACCACGCGCAGAAATAAGACGTCGTACCCGGCTGTCGCCGGAAGCTCGTCGCTCCCAATTGATGGAATGTGCCATCGAGGTGTTCTCCCGTCGCGGCATTGGCCGTGCAGGTCACGCCGAGATAGCCGAACAGGCCAAGGTCTCTGTGGCTACCGTCTTCAACTATTTCAACACCCGCGAGGAGTTGGTAGATGAGGTGCTGGCCGAGATCGAACGCTTTGTGAACCAAATGCTGTCGCAGGCATACGGTGACCAGGGCTCCATTTTCGACAAGATCCAGCGTCATGTACGCCTCTCTGTCGATGCCGCCTACGATCAACCGGATTATGCCGGTATCTGGCTGGAGTGGAGCTCATCGGTTCGGGAAGAGGTATGGCCCCGCTATACCCGGCTGCTCGATCACTGCCTTGAGCTGATCGCCAGCGAGCTGCAAACCGCCATGGATGCAGGGGAGATCACCAGCGTGCTGTCAGCACAGGATCTGGCCCGCTCTTTGACCGGTTTTGGCTATGTGATGATGCAGATGATCAATCAACCTCAGCGCCCGGCGCGCCAAGAGGTGACTGATTTCCTGTTCAAGTACGTGACGGCGCCAATTCAGGCTCGCTAACACGGCTTAACGAAAAAACGGCGTCACTCATTGAGTGGCGCCGTTTTTTTTATGGCCGGATGTGGCGGTCAGCTCAGTGGTGGCCATAGCCCCAGCGGCGGGTTAGCTCATGCTCGACACCCAGATGATCGAGGATGCGGGCGACCATAAAGTCCACCAGATCCTCGATGATTTTCGGCTCATGATAGAAACCGGGCGCGGCGGGCATGATGGTCACCCCGAGCCGTGCCAGTTTCAGCATGTTCTCCAGATGGATCGCCGAGAAGGGGGTTTCGCGGGGCACCAGGATCAGCTGGCCGCGCTCCTTGATCACCACGTCCGCTGCCCGCTCCAGCAGGTTGTCCGAGGTGCCGTTGGCAATGGCCGAGACGGTGCCCATGGAACAGGGGCAGACCACCATCTGTTTGGGCGCGGCCGAGCCGGAGGCCACCGGCGAGAACCACTCTTCCTTGCCGCAGGCGACAATCTGCCCCTCCTTGGCGCCATATTGGCGACAAAGATAGGCAGAGAGCTCTTTCGGCGAGCCCGGCCAATCCTGCTGCTGCTCGGTTTTGAGCACCACACGAGCCGCCGATGAGGCGAGCAGGTAGACCAGATAGTCCGCCTGCACCAGACACTGGAGCAGGCGCAGGGCGTAGGGGGCGCCGGAGGCGCCGGTCAGCGCCAGGGTGATCGCTTTGTTCATAGTTCGCCGTGGTAATCCTTGAGGCGGGCGATCAGCTTGTCATGAATGCCGCCGAAGCCGCCGTTGCTCATGATCAGAATATGGTCGCCATCGCGGCTCTCGGCCACCAACCGGTTGATCAGGGTCTCCAGATCGTTGAATACCTTGGCCGGTCGGGTCATATGGGCGGTCACCTCGCCGAGATCCCAGCCGATGTTGGGCGGCTGGAAGAAGAACACTTCGTCGGCGCCATCGAAGCAGCCAGCCAGCTCCTCCTTGTGAACCCCCAGCTTCATGGTGTTGGAGCGAGGCTCCAGCACCGCCAGAATACGTGAGCTGCCTACCTTGGCGCGCAGACCGCCAAGGGTGGTTTCGATGGCGGTGGGGTGGTGGGCGAAGTCGTCATAGACGCTGATGCCAGCTACCTCGCCCTTGAGCTCCATCCGCCGTTTGGGGGATTTGAACTGGCAGAGCGCCGCAATACCATGTTCTACCATCACGCCAGCATGACGGGCGGCCGCGATGGCCATCAGGCCATTGTTGACGTTGTGCTCGCCGATGCACTCCCAGTGCACCTCGCCCTGCTTTTCGCCATCCAGCCACACCTCGAAAGCGGAGCCGTCATCGGCCAGCTTGACCGCTTTCCACTTGGCGTCGTCCTGACCCACCAGCTCCACTTCGCTCCAGCAGCCCATTTTGCGTACGGTGGTGAGGTTGTCATCCGTTTGCGGGAACAGCACCCGGCCGTTGCTCGGCACGGTACGCATCAGGTGGTGGAACTGGCGCTGGATGGCGGCGAGATCCGGGAAGATGTCCGCGTGGTCGAACTCCAGGTTGTTCATCACCAGGGTACGCGGGTGGTAGTGGACGAACTTGGAGCGCTTGTCGAAGAAGGCGCAGTCATACTCGTCCGCTTCGATGACGAAGAAGGGGGCGGAGCCGAGACGGGCCGAGACCGGGAAGTTGCCCGGCACGCCGCCGATGAGGAAACCGGGCTCCAGCTTGGCATACTCCAGCACCCAGGCCAGCATGCTGGCGGTGGTGGTCTTGCCGTGGGTGCCGGCAACGGCCAGTACCCAGCGATCTTGCAGCACATGCTCCAGCAGCCACTGGGGGCCGGAGATGTAGGGCAGATTGCGATCCAGCACATATTCAACACAGGGGTTGCCACGGCTCATGGCGTTGCCAATCACCACCAGATCCGGCGCCGGATCGAGTTGGGAGGGGTCATAGCCTTCGGTCAGTTCGATGCCCTGTTGCTCGAGCTGGGTACTCATGGGGGGATAGACATTGGCATCCGAACCGGTCACCCGATAACCAAGCTGTTTTGCCAACACCGCCAGACCACCCATAAAGGTGCCGCAGATCCCGAGAATGTGAATATGCATACCGCTTCCTTTCGCAGTAAAGGGAAGTGGGCATTCTAGGGGGTGTTGCGGTGGTGGCACAAGCCGCACTCATGGTGAGAGGCCCACAGATGACGCACTGGAGGCAGAAATATTGTCGCTGTCGCGGTGTGCGAGGCTGGAGTGGGTTGTTGGGTTTTATTTGAGGCTTGATTTTGTGTCGCACTTTCTTACAATTCTTCGGTTTTGTGACGCACCCTACAGTTTTACGATATCGCCCTTTTCAAACGGAGAGTCCCCATGGGCAAGTTCCTGCTTTGCTATCTGGTCGGTGGTCTGGTGGCCATCAGTTGGGCTGCGCTGCCCGCTCATGGTCCCTGGGATCAGTGGGACCTCGCGATTTTTCATACCGTTAACGGCTGGCTCGGCCAGTCGGTTCTGTGGGCCGATCTGGTGGCCATCACCAATAACCGGCTGTTCGATTTGGCGGTGTTGGCCTGTATGGGGCTGATCCTGGCCCGATGTTTCTTTGCACGGGATCTGGCAGGTCGTCGCCAACTGGTGGCGATGGGGATAGTGATGCTGCTGAGTGCACTGGTGATCAACCAGCTTGGCCACCGATTGCCGGTGGAGCGACCCAGCCCGACCCTGATGGTGGCCGATGCGCTGCGGGTGACCCAGATCAGTGCTATTCCGACCAAGGACTCTTCCGGTGACAGCTTCCCCGGGGATCACGCCCTGTTTCTGATGATCTTCGCCGGCTACGCCTTGCGTTATCTGCCGCGCTGGGCGGGAGTCACCGCATTGCTGATGGTGCCGATCTTTTCCACTCCGCGCATTCTGGCTGGCGCCCACTGGTTTACCGATGTCTATGTCGGCGCGTTGGGGCTGGCGACCCTCTGTCTGCCCTGGTTGCTGCTGACCCCGCTGGCGGATCGGCTGATAGAGCGCCTCGCCCCCCGATTGGCCCGTGTGCCGCTGTTGCGCAGTCAGACCCACTGATTGAACGTCGCAAAATAAAACGCCCCGACATGAAAATGTCGGGGCGTTTTGTTATCAACCCGCGAGAGATCAGCCTTGATAGCCGTTCGGGTTGTTGCTTTGCCAGCGCCAGGTATCGACCATCATCTGCTCCAGACCGCGCTCTGCCTGCCAGCCCAGCTCGGCACGGGCCAGCGTCGGCTCTGCCCAGCACTCGGCGATGTCGCCCGGGCGACGGGGTTTGATCTGGTAGGGAATGGGTCGGCCGCTGGCCGCTTCAAACGCCTTGACCATCTCCAGTACCGAGTAGCCTTGACCTGTACCCAGGTTGTAGGTGAAGACGCCGGTGTCGCTCTTGATGCGTGCCAGCGCTTTGAGGTGACCGATGGCGAGATCCACCACATGGATGTAGTCGCGCACGCCGGTGCCATCCGGGGTCGGGTAGTCGTTGCCAAATACCCCCAGCTCCTTGAGCTTGCCGACACCCACCTGGCTGATATAGGGCAGCAGGTTGTTGGGGATACCGTTGGGATCTTCACCAATCAGGCCGCTCTCGTGGGCGCCGACCGGGTTGAAGTAACGCAGCAGTACGATAGCCCAGCGGGGATCGGATTTGGCGAGATCGCGCAGGATCTCCTCCACCATCAGCTTGGAGCGACCATAGGGGTTGGTGGCGCTGGTGGGGAAATCTTCCCGCAGCGGTACCGAGGCGGGATCGCCATAGACGGTGGCCGAGGAGCTGAATACCAGCCGGAACACGCCGGCCCTGGCCATCTCTTCGCACAGCACCAGAGTGCCGCTGATGTTGTTCTGGTAGTAGGTGAGCGGGATCTGGCTCGACTCCCCGACCGCCTTGAGGCCGGCGAAGTGGATGACCGATTCGATCTGGTGGTTGGCGAACAGCTGCTGCAGGCAGGCTCTGTCCAGCACATCCCCTTCGACGAAGGTGACCGGTTTACCGGTGATCTGCTCGACCCGCTTGAGTGACTCCGGTGAGGAGTTGGAGAGGTTGTCGAGTACCACGACCTGCTGCCCCGCGCCGAGCAGCTCAACCAGGGTGTGGGAGCCGATATAGCCAGCGCCCCCTGTGACCAGTATTGTCATTTTTTATCCCGTGTTCTGGTGAAACTGGGGCCGAGTCTAGCGCCCCTGTCTACTTGGGAAAAGGTTGGGATACCGATGACGCCTTCACCGCACCTCACAAAAGCCTGCACCACGCCTCAATAATCGAGACTGATATCCCCTTTCGCGGTGCAGGAGCAGGCTAGAGCAACGCCGCTCTCCAGATCCTGAGCACTTAAGGTCATCACGCTCTGGCGCTCGATGTCACCTGTGGTGGTGCAACGACAGCTGCCACATACCCCGGCGCGACAAGCCGCCATTATGGTTTCGCCCGCCGCTTCCAGCGCCGCCAGCAGGGTCTGACCCGGCAGGATTTTCACTTTCTTGCCGCTCTTTTTCAGGGTTAGCCAGAAGTGGTCGCTGGTGGTCTTGATGGGCTCTGCTGGAGGAAGACCGAAGGACTCCTGATGCAGTTGCTCCGGCGGCAATCCCAGCTCTGCCAGCATGGCGCTGACCGCCGCCATATAGGGGGCCGGGCCGCAGAGATAGACATGGCGTTCGCGCAGATCTGGAGCCAGTTCGGCCAGCATGGCGGGGGTGAGTCGGCCAATCCAGGGGTGATCTGCTGGGGCATCTTCCAGAATCAGGGTATGCCGTACACCGGCATGGGCCTCAGCCAGTGCAGCCAAGTTATCTGCGAAGATCACATCTGCTGGCGAGCGGGCGCTATGAATAAAGCGGATATCGGCATCCGGCCGTTTGGCCAGCTCGTCCCGCAACATGGACCACATGGGGGTGATGCCGGAACCGGCGCTCAAGAGCAGTGGCCGTTCACAAGGCAGGGCGGTCAGGTTGAAGTCGCCAAAGGGACCATCCACCCGGATCTTGTCTCCCACCTGCAAGGTCTGATGCAGATGGTGGGAGACCCGTCCCACATCCTTGATGGTGACCTGCCAGCATGCATCCTGCGGGCTGGAGGAGAGGGTATAGGCGCGGCACTCCGGCTGGCCGTCAATCTCGGTATGCAGGGTGATGCACTGGCCAGCCAGTACGGGAGGGAGGCTGCCGGAAAGGGGCGCCAGCTGCCAGCTCACGACGTCGTGGGTGTTCTGTTGGCGGCCAATGCAGGTGAGCGTGAGAGAGGTCATCACAAGGCTCCTTGGGTTTGATAAGGTTTGAAACGGTTTGAAAAACGTCTGGTGAAAAAGCCGGATCCAGAAAAAAGGCGAGCCGGGCGGCTCGCCAAACGCTTACAACATGAGGTACCGATCAGGCCGCCAGGATCTCGGCCAGGTCAGCCTCGGCGGTGGTGGTCCCTTTCAGGCCAAATTGCTCCTCCAGTACCTTGAGCAGCGCCGGGGTGAGGAAGGCGGGGGCGGTTGGCCCGGTGCGGATGTCCTTCACCCCGAGGGAGAGCAGGGTGAGCAGAATGACGATGGCTTTTTGCTCGAACCAGGAGAGCACCAGCGTCAGCGGCAGATCGTTGACCCCGCACTCGAACGCCTCGGAGAGTGCCAGCGCCAACTGAATGGCGGAGTAGGCATCGTTGCACTGACCCACGTCCAGCAGACGCGGAATGCCGCCGATGTCGCCAAAGTCGAGCTTGTTGAACTTGTATTTGCCGCAACCCAGGGTGAGCAGCAGGCTGTCGCGCGGTGCCGCCTTGGCAAACTCGGTGAAGTAGGCGCGCTCGGCCTTGTCGCCGTCACAGCCACCCACCAGGAAGAAGTGGCTGATCTCCCCGGCCTTGACCTTCTCGATCACCGCGGGTGCTGCCTGCATCAGGGCGTTGCGGGCAAAGCCGATGGTGATGAAGTGTTCGAGTTCGGTGTGTTTGAAGCCTTCAAGCGCTTGGGCCTTGGCGATCACGGCGGAGAAATCATCCCCCTCAAGATGGGTTACGCCCGGCCAGCCGACGATGGAGCGGGTGAAGATGCGGTCCGAGTAGTTGCCCACGTTCGGGTCGATGATGCAGTTGGAGGTCATTACCACCGCGCCCGGGAAGTTGGCAAACTCTTTCTGCTGGTTCTGCCAGGCGGAGCCGTAGTTGCCCACCAGATGGGGGTACTGCTTGAAGAAGGGATAGGCCAGTGCGGGCAGCATCTCGCCGTGGGTGTAGACATGAATGCCGGTCCCTTTGGTCTGCTCCAGAATGAGCTTGAGATCCATCATGTCGTGGCCGGAGACCAGAATGCACTTGCCGGGGATCGGGGTGACCCTGACCCGGGTCGGCTCCGGATGGCCGAAGGCGCTGGTTTCACCGAGATCCAGCATCTCCATGATTTTGAAGTTGAGCTGACCGATCTCCATGGCACAGCTGAACAGCCGACCCATTTCGCTCGGATCTGTGCTGAGCCAGCTCATGATGCGGTGGAATTCGGCGGCCACCTCGTCACTCTGCTGATCCAGCACCCGGGCGTGCTCCATATAGGCGGCTGCGCCCTTGAGGCCGTAAAGGCAGAGCAGACGCAGCCCCATGATGTCCTCGTTTACCTCGTTCTTGCCCCGATTCGGGGCGGCTGGTGCGGCATGGGCAAGTTGTTCCAGCAGTTCGGCACCGGGTTCGAAGTAAGCGGAGTGTGGCAAGTCGTTTGCCTGCACCGCCATGGTGCTCAGACGATCGGCCAGCTGCTGGCGATAGGCGAGGGCCTGATTGACGTAGGCCACGATGCGATTCGAGTCGAAGTTGACGTTGGTGAGGGTAGCGAAGAAGGCCTTGGGCACGAAGGCATCGATTTCGCGATCTATGATGCCCTGCTCACGGGCGGCCAGCGCCCAGGCGCTGAGTCCCTGCAGGGTATAGATCAGCACATCCTGCAGATCCGAGGTTTCAGCCGTCTTGCCGCACATACCTTGTGCGTAGGCACAGCCGTTGCCAGCCGGGGTACGAATAGTCTGTTCACATTGCACACAAAACATCATGCCTCTCCTAATTGGACATTTCAGTTGTCTGTTTTGTGGCGATTCTATTCCTCTCGCGAAAAACTTAATAGGCATTCAATTTGCCAATTAAGATTCCCTTGATGCAGATCAAAAACAAAAAAAGCCGCCCAAACAGGGCGGCAAGCGGGTGGATAAAAGGAGAGACAACTCAGGTTTGCAACAGAACATAACAATCAGATGGATTGGGCCGTGGTCTGGTCAGGAGCTTTCGGCCCGGTGCTTACTCAAGCCAGCATACGTACGCTGTAGTCGACTTGGTTCACTATCAGGCCAGATAAGCGCGCAGCATCCAGACCAGTTTTTCCTGCTGCTGCACATAGTCGGAGAGGATGGAGGCTGTGCCCTCATCACCGGCTTCGGCGGCCTGACCCAGAATACGGCGCTGGGCGACCAGCAGTTCACGGAAGCTCTCCAGCAGGGATTCGACACAGGCGCGGCCATCGTGCAGCCCTTTTTGCTCCGGGATGGCAGAGACTTTCAGGTATTCACTGAAGCTGTGCATTGGCACGCCATCCAGGGTCAGGATCCGCTCGGCCAGTGCATCGACTTTCAGCAGCAGGTCGTTGTAAATCTCTTCAAATTTCAGGTGCAGTTCGAAGAACTGGTTGCCACGGATATTCCAGTGGAAGCCGCGCACGTTCATGTAGAGGATCTGGTAGCTGGCCAGTAATTTGTTCAACTCGGCTGCCAGGGCTTGTGATTGAGCAGTATCAAGACCAATCGGGCTTTTCATCATTCACCTCCAGATTTGGAAATCGGTTTGAAATTCTCTTTCGGAACGCAGTCAGAGTAACGCCTTGCAAAATGCAGGGACAATTGCTTGTGCCTAACTGTTTGATAGCTAAAGGCTATCAAACAGTACGCAGCAACGGGGGCAATGGATGAGGATTAGGGGAAGTATTTTTCCAGCAGCGCCATCAGGATGGCCTGACACTCGCGGTCCGGTTTGCTATCGACCTTGCTGGCGCGAAAGTGGAGTTGAAAGGCGCGCATGACGGCGCGGCTCTGCTCATCCCACTGGCCAGTCTGGGGCAGGCCATAGCCATAGCGGGCCAACTGCTGCTGCCACATGGCTGCATCCCAGTCGGGCAAGGGGCTGGCCAGCAACTCGGCCACCCGACCTTCATCTGGCCAGGCGCCGACTCCGTACGTCAGATAGAGCTGGCGCCAGGGGAAGTGGGGGCCGGGATCCTGCTTGCGCTCGGGGGCGACATCGCTGTGGCCCAGCACCTGGGTCGGTGGAATCTGGTAGCGGGCGACCAGCTCCCGACTGAGGGCGCCGACGGCGGCAATCTGCTGCGGGGTATAGGGTTGCCAGCGCCGCGCATCGGGGGCCAGCGGCTCATCTTCCGCTGGATAGCCGAGGTTGACGATCTCGATGCCAAGAGAGCTGGCATTGAGCCCGGCATATTGGTGCCAACGGCTGCGTCCCGCATGCCAGGCGCGCGCGCTGTCTGGCACCAGCTGATAGACGGTGAGCGGTGTTTTGTGGCTGTCGCGGGGGATCAGGTAGTGGGCGCTTACCTTGTGCTCCGGCTCGGTCAAGAGGCGCAGGGAATTGGCATCATCTTCATCGGTGTAGTGGAGGATCAGAAAGGCGATCCGCTCGTTCTGGTTGGCACTCTGATAGCGGGTAGATAGCTGGTACTCGGACGGTGTGCAGGCGCTCAGCAGCAGAACCAGTGGCAGAAAGAAGAGGGGAAGAAGACAGCGCCAGCGCAATCCCCCTGCCACAGCCAGGCTGCTGAACGTGGGAGGAGTGAGTCGCTGGCACATGTCGAAGGCCCGGTCTGGTCAGTCGCGCGGCTGGTTAGCCGCGGTATTTGGCCGTGAGACCGATCAGGAAGTTGCGCAGGATCTGATCCCCGCAATCCTGATAGTGCTTGTGATCCTTGGAGCGGAACAGGGCACTGAGCTCGGACTTGGAGAGGTTGAAGTCGGCGAGCTTGAGGGTGCCGAGCATATCCTCTTCCTTGAAGTTGAGACCGATGCGCAGCTTGCGCAGGATCATGTTGTTGTTGATCCGGTTCGGGATCACCTGGGCCGGTGCATCTTCGCGCACGCCGCGGCGGGCGATGATGAAACCGTCGAGGAACTGGCTCAGGGCCGAGTCGGGACAGGCGACATAGCCTGCCTCTTGCTCTTCACCTTCCGCCGCCTCTTTCATCAACCAGCTGTGCAGCTGGGCGTGAGTGACCGTCAGGTTGCCCTTGGCAAACATCTCGACCATCTGGTCGTTGCTGATGGTGAGGGCGTAGCGCAGACGGCGCAGAATATCGTTGTTGGTCATGCTGACTCCTGTGTAAACGGCGCAACTTTACCATCTGGCGGCCCTCGCGTCAGAAAAAGCGGGGGCCGATACAGTTCAGGTCAAGCTCATCAAGCTTTGCCGAGATAGCGGGGCGCCTCCTGGCGCACCAGTTCCAGCGCATCTTGCAGCTCCAGCAACTCGGGTTCCAGCTCGCTGACCGGCACGCCGTCGCGTAGCTGTTGCTCCAGCTGGGAGAGCAGCCGTTGCAGCCCCGGCACCCCGGAATAGGCACAGCCGCCGTTGAGGCGATGGAGCTGGGCCAGCACTTCGCTATCTTCAATTTCGCCAGCCAGCGCGCTATCCAGCACCGGCTCGACCTCGTCAAAACTGGCCAGCAGCATGGTCAGCATCTCTCTGGCGAGATCCTCTTTCCCCGCCGCCTGCCGCACAGCCAGTGCCCAGTCGATCTGCTGGGCACCATCATTCTGGTGGCGACGATGGGCAAAGTCGGTGATGAGCTGGGCCAGCATGCTCTCGTCGATGGGCTTGGCCAGATAGTCGTCCATCCCCTGCCGGATCAGCCGCTCCCGTTCGCCGGGGATGGCGTGGGCGGTCACCGCCACGATCGGGGTGGTGGTGTTGAGGGACTGGTTGCGGATCGCCTGGGTGGCGCTGATGCCATCCATGATCGGCATCTGGATATCCATGAAGATGATGTCGAACGGCTGGCTTTGTGCCTGCTTGACCGCCTCCTTGCCGTTTTTGCACACCACCACCTGACTCACCATCTCCTTGAGCATGGCGGCGATCAGTTTGAGGTTGGCGGCGTTGTCATCCACCGCCAGCACCTTGATTGGCTGCAACTGGCGCGGTGCAGGCTGGGCGGGCAGCTTCTGGCGGCTCGATTCCGGCGAGAGCAGGGCGTGCAGCAGCTTGCGGTGGTTGACCGGTTTGGAGAGACAGTGCTGGGCGCCATGGGCCAGCATCGCTTCATAGAGCGCCGGCTCGTGGCTGCTGAGCAGCACTATGGTGTTCTGCTGCTGGCCGTTCAGTCTGTCGAGACGGCCGATCACCTGCTGCGGCGTATGCAGGGTGCTGCTGCCGATGATCACCATCTCCTGCTCGCTCATCTCGGGCCAGGGATCATCGCTGGTCAGTGGGTGCACGTCGAGGCGCCACTCCGCCAGCAGGGCGAGCAGAGAGGCTTGCGCGAAGGGATCCGGTTCCAGCAGCCAGAGCCGTTTGCCACGGATCCGATCCAGCGGCAGTTGATCGGTCTGGGGCAGGGGGGAGACCTCCACATCCAGACTGAACGAGAAGATGGAGCCTTTGCCGAGTTCCGATTCGAAGCGGATCTGGCCGCCCATCTGCTGCACCAGCTTCTGGGTGATGACGAGGCCCAGGCCCGTGCCGCCATAACGGCGAGAGATGGAGGAGTCGGCCTGATTGAAGGCCTGGAAAAGCTGATGTTGCTGCTCTTGGGAGATGCCGATGCCGGTATCACGGATCTGGACGTTGAGCCTCACCTTGTGGTTGCCACTGCCGGTCTGCTCGATATGGACATCGACGTTGCCCTGTTCGGTGAACTTGATGGCGTTGCCGGTGAGGTTGGTCAGCACCTGTTGCAGACGCATGGGGTCGCCGGTGAGGTAGTCCGGCACATCGGCATCCACCCGCAGGGAGAGCTCCAGCTGCTTGTCGTGGGCGCTGGGGCCGAGCAGGTGCATGGTCTCGTTGAGGGTGTCGCGCAGGCTGAACGGGATATGCTCCAGCTGCAGCTTGCCCGCTTCCAGCTTAGAGAAGTCGAGGATGTCGTTGATGATGCCAAGCAGGTTGCGCGCCGACTTCTCGATGGTCTGCATGTAGTCGGTCTGGCTCGGGGTCAGGCTGGTTTTCAGCAGCTGGCGGGTAAAACCGATGACCCCGTTGAGCGGGGTACGCAATTCGTGGGACATGTTGGCCAGAAACTCCGACTTTACCCGCGCCGCCTCCTGCGCCCGCTTCTTGGCCATGTCGAGCTCGACGTTCTGGATCTCGATCTGCTCCAGGGTTTCGCGCAGGTCAGAGGTGGCCTGATCGATATTCTGCTGCATCTCTTCGTGATATTCGGAGAGCGCCTTGGCCATGGCGTTGATGCCGTTTTTCAGCATATCCAGCTCGCCGGTGAGCTGGCCGCTGACCCGGGTATCGAGGCGCCCCTCCCTGATCTTGTGCACCGCCTGCACCATGTTGGTGATGGGCTGGGTCACGCTCTTGACCAGACGGAAGCCAAACAGGGTGCTGAAGGCCACCCCGATGAGCACCATGATCACCGCAAAGAAGGTGTCGCGGTATTGCAGCAACATGGCCCTATCGGTCGCCATCTGCATCGAGATGTAGCCGATCATCGGCGGCTCTACATCGCTGGGCAGCGGGAAGCCATCCAGACTGGTTTCAGCCTGGATCGGGGTGCGCAAAATGATGTCGTCCCCCTGAAACGTCACGCTGGTCAGATCCGGAATGGGCTCGCCATCGGGCAGTCTGAGTCGGGTGAAATCCCGGTGATAGTTCGAGGTAACGAACAGCTGGTTGTCCTGGGTGAAAACAGCGATGGACTTGATAAAGGGAGAGTTCTTGCGATGGGTCAGACCAATCAGCCGCTTGAGGGATTCTCGGCTGTGCTGGGTCATCCCGTATTCACTGGCGATTGCCAGTGGTTCGATGATGTTGATCCCCTGATCAATGAGGTTGTTTTCCAGCTGCTGGTAGCGGTGGAAGGTGAAGTAACCGGCCATCAGGCCACCGATGATCAGGGTCGGCAGGATGGTGAAGGCGAGAACGCGTGCTCTCAGGCCATATTTGGTCATACGAACAGGCCACCAGTGAACAGGGTTGGCGATAGGGTTGATGGCAATACACGGGCTCTGTGGCCGTATTTGGTCATACTATTATTCTTGTGGGACAATACCCGGCAGCAGATTCCACAATCATGACATAGCCACCTATAGGCACCAAGTTTTATGGCCCAGTTTTTCAAGCCCCAAAAGAAGTCCACCCAGCTCCAACGCATTGAATTTACGATAGACACCCTCGATCACCATTGCGTCGGTATCGGTCGCCATCAGGGCAAGGCGATCTTTGTCGAAGGGGCACTGCCTGGCGAGACCGTCAAGGCACGCATCACCGAAGAGAAAAAGCAGTATGGTCACGCCGCCTTGCAGCAGGTGGTGACCCCGGCAGCCAACCGTATCGCCCCCTTCTGCAGCCACTATCGCGAGTGCGGCGGTTGCAGTGCCCAGCACATGTCGGTTGCCGATCAGCAAGCCGCCAAGGCGGCCGGACTGGTCAGCCTGTTCGAGCGGTTGGGCAACATCAAGGCACCGGCGCTGGAGCCGGTACTGACCGGTGAAGATCGCGCCTACCGCCGGGTTTGTCGTCTGGCCATCAAATTTGACAAGAACGGTCGCTGCACCCGGGTCGGTTTCCGCCGCCGTAACAGCAACGATCTGGTGGAGATCGACGGTTGCCCTGTGCTGGCCGAGCCGCTCTCTGCGCTGATTGCCCCGCTGCGTGAGTGCCTCAATCGCCTCAAGAGCCAGCGCGAGCTGGGCCATGCGGAGCTTATCCAGGCCGAGCAGGGGATCATGATGCTGCTGCGCCACACCGGCCGCCCCAATGAGGCGGATCGCGCCCTGCTGGTGGAGTTTGCAAAAGCGCAGGGGATCGACCTCTATCTGCAAGCGGCCGATGATCGCATCGAAGCGCTGCAGCAACAATTTTCCCCATCCTACTCGCTGGATGGCCTGTCTCTTGCATTTGTCCCCGGTGATTTCATTCAGGTCAACGGCCCCATCAACCAGAGCATGGTTGAGCAGGCGCTGACATGGCTCGGGGCGAGCAAGGATGACAAGGTGCTCGATCTCTTCTGCGGCATAGGCAACTTCACCCTGCCGCTGGCCCGTCAGGCTCGCGAAGTGGTGGGTGTGGAAGGTGAACTGGCCATGGTGCAGCGGGCCGAAGAGAACGCCCGTCGCAACGGCATCAGCAATGCCCGTTTCTACAAGGCCGACCTGAGCGATGACATTGTCGGCATGTCCTGGGCGCGGGAAGGGTTTGATCTGGTGCTGCTGGATCCGGCTCGTCCCGGCGCGCTGGAAGTGATGGGACACGTCGTGAAACTTTCACCCAAGCGGGTGGTCTACGTCTCCTGTAACCCGGTCACCCTGGCGCGGGACAGTCAGGTGCTGGTGAAAGGGGGTTATCGTCTGGTGCGCCTCGGCATGCTCGACATGTTCCCTCACACCGGTCATCTGGAGTCCATGGCGCTGTTTGAACGGGAGTAAATGACTCATCAGTTCGGCGATACCGGATAGGTCATCCGGCATGCTTGTTACTCTTTGAGCAGGTGTGTATATGAAGTAATCCTGCTCATCGGTACGGCGATGCGGATATGTAATCTGGCATGTCTGCGGCTGTTTGAGCGGGTGTGTATATGAAGTAATCCTGCTCATCAGTACGGCGATGCAGATATGTAATCTGGCGTGTCTGCGGCTGTTTGAGCTGGTGTGATTGGGGTAATCTAGACCCTCGTCGTTCGGCAGGGCCTGTTGGCGCGCTCTATTGTCTTTCTGGACAATATGCCTTGAAAAGTGCGCTGGATATCCCCATTTGAGGCAATCTCATGAGGGGAGAAAGTGACAGCTTTCGGCCCGATAATTTAAAGGATTGATACCATGGTTGCGGTTCGCGATATTCATTTGAAAGACAACTTCACCCTGGAAGAGTGGGTCAGCTCGCTCTCTTTGAGTGACAGTGAAAAGGATCAGCTGCGAACCGTCTACCAGTATTGTCTGACGCTCGGTGACGAGGCGCTGACCAGCAAGCTGCTGGTGCGCGGCATCGAAATGGTGGGCATCCTGCAGATGCTCAGCATGGATATCGGCACTCTCAAAGCGGCCATCATCTACCCCTTCGTCGAAGCCGGTCTCATCAGCCAGGAGCGGATGGACGAGGACTTCGGCTCCAAGATCGCCAAGCTGGTGGAAGGGGTGCTGGAGATGGAGGCCATCCGCTCCCTGCAAACCCTCCATCGCAGCGAAACCTCACCGGAGCAGGTCGACAATGTGCGTCGCATGTTGCTTGCCATGGTCGAGGATGTGCGCGCCGTGGTGATCAAGCTGGCGGAGCGGATCGCCTGCCTGCGGGAAGCGAAGACGGCAGATGAAGAGACCCGGGTGCTGATGGCCCAGGAGATCACCAATATCTATGCGCCGCTCGCCAACCGTCTCGGCATTGGCCAGCTCAAGTGGGAGCTGGAAGATCTTGCCTTCCGTTACCTGCACCCTGATACCTACAAGCAGATCGCCAAGCAGCTCGACGAGAAGCGGCTCGACCGCGAGCGCTATATCCGCGAGTTTGTGCAATCCCTGCGTAATGGGTTGAAAGAGGCGGGAGTTGACGCCGAGGTGTACGGCCGCCCGAAACACATCTACAGCATCTGGCGCAAGATGCAGAAGAAGCACCTCGAATTCAACGAGTTATTCGACGTGCGCGCGGTGCGGGTAGTGACCAAGCGGTTGCAGGATTGCTATGCGGCGCTCGGTATCGTCCACACCCAGTTCCACCACATTCCTCGCGAGTTTGACGACTATGTCGCCAACCCCAAACCCAACGGCTATCAGTCGATTCACACCGTAGTTGTGGGGCCGGAGGGCAAGACCGTCGAGATCCAGATACGTACCGACCAGATGCATCAGGATGCCGAACTCGGTGTTGCGGCGCACTGGCGCTACAAGGAAGGGGCACAGGCAGGTGGCAAGGCCAACACCTTCGAAGACAAGATCGAGTGGCTGCGCAAGCTGCTCGCTTGGCAGGAAGATCTCTCCGAGAGCGGCTCCCTGCTGGAAGATCTGCGCAGTCAGGTGTTCGAGGACAGAGTCTACGTCTTCACCCCGAAAGGGGATGTGATCGACCTGCCCGCTGGCGCTACCCCGCTTGATTTTGCCTATCACGTCCACAGCATGATCGGTCACCGCTGCATCGGCGCCAAGATTGATGGCCGCATCGTGCCGTTTACCTACGCGCTGCAGACCGGCGATCAGGTGGAGGTGATCACCCAGAAAGAGCCGAACCCGAGCCGCGACTGGATGAACCCCAACGCCGGCTTCCTGCGCTCCAGCCGGGCGCGGGCCAAGGTGGCGACCTGGTTCAGAAAACTGGATCGGGACAAGAATATCTTGGCCGGTCGCGAGCTGTTCGAGAAGGAGCTGGATCGCCACAATCTCAGCATGTCCAAGATCGACAAGGGCAACATGCTGCGCCGCTTCAATCTGGAGAGCACCGACGATCTGCTGGCCGGTATCGGCAGCGGCGATATCCGCATCAACCAGGTGCTCAACTATCTCGACACCTGTTACAACAAGCCGACAGCGGAAGAGGAAGATCGCCGCTTGCTGGAGAAGCTGGAGCAGAAGGCCAATGCGCCGATGCGCCACAAGCCCAAAGACCATATCGTGGTGGAAGGGGTTGGCAATCTGATGACCCATATTGCCCGCTGCTGTCAGCCGATTCCTGGGGACTCCATTCAGGGCTTTATTACCATGGGGCGCGGCGTTTCGATCCACCGGGAAGATTGCGAGCAGTTGAAAGAGTTGTCACGGCGCAACCCTGAGCGGCTAATCGATGCGGTGTGGGGGGAGAACTACTCCGGCGGTTACGGCCTCACCATCCGGATCATCTCCAACGATCGCTCCGGCCTGCTGCGCGATATCACTACCGTGCTGGCCAACGAGAAGATCAATGTGATGGGGGTGCGCTCGCGCTCCAACGTGCGCGAGCAGACCGCGGAGATCGACATGGAGCTGGAGATTTACAACATCAATGCCTTCAACCGGGCGCTGGCCAAGCTCAGTCAGCTTAACGACGTGATCAGCGCCAAGCGGCTTTGATAGCGAACCGACCGGCCCCAGTGGCCGGTCTGCATTTACGACCCTTTTTGAACGAATCGAAAGTGAATATCCCATGTCCCAACGTTACGATCTGCCTCAACTGCTCGACATCATGGCTCGCCTGCGCGATCCGCAAAACGGCTGCCCCTGGGATCTGAAACAGAGCTTCCAGACCATAGTGCCGCATACCCTGGAAGAGGCCTACGAGGTGGCCGATGCCATCGAGACTGAAGATTGGCAGGGGCTGAAAGGGGAGTTGGGGGATCTGCTGTTTCAGGTGGTGTTTTACGCCCAGCTGGGTAAAGAGCGGGGCTTGTTCGACTTTGCCGATATCGTCGATACGGTGAGCGAAAAGCTTATTCGCCGTCACCCCCACGTTTTTTCCGATGCAGCTCTCTCCAACGAGCAGGCGGTAAAAGCGAACTGGGAGGCGGAAAAAGCCAAAGAGCGGGCGGCCCTCGACAAAGAGAGCGTGCTGGACGATATCCCGCAGGCGCTGCCGGCCCTGACCCGTGCCGCCAAGATCCAGAAACGCTGTGCCACCATCGGATTCGACTGGAAGACGTTGGGGCCTGTGGTGGACAAGATCCACGAAGAGATCGACGAGGTGATGGAAGAGGCATTGATGGCCGATGTGGACGAGGCGCGGGTGAGCGACGAGCTCGGCGACCTGTTGTTTGCCACCGTCAATCTGGTGCGTCATCTGGGCAAGGATCCGGAGCAGGTGCTGCGCGGTGCCAACGCCAAGTTCGAACGTCGTTTTCGTCAGGTTGAGCAGATAATCGCCGCAGAAGGCTTGAAAATGACCGATTGCACCCTCGAAAAGCTCGATGCCGCCTGGGATAAGGCGAAGGAAACCGAGCAAAGTTGATTTGGCGCAAGATGGGGGGGCGGTGAGCCTGATAGATTTTTGCTCATTGTTTGGGAGAGGGGTTTTTGGTATACTGTTTCCCCGTCCTGCTTCATCCCCGAAGCACCCCTTAAAATTCCCTAAACTTCTTTCAGGTTCAGCATGACGACCAAATATATTTTTGTTACTGGTGGCGTTGTTTCATCCCTCGGCAAAGGCATTGCCGCAGCTTCTCTGGCAGCCATTCTGGAAGCCCGTGGTCTGGATGTGACCATCATGAAACTGGACCCGTACATCAACGTGGATCCGGGCACCATGAGCCCGACCCAGCATGGTGAAGTGTTCGTAACCGAGGACGGGGCCGAAACCGATCTGGATTTGGGCCACTACGAGCGTTTCATCCGCACCAAGATGACCCGTCGCAACAACTTTACCACCGGCCGTATCTACGCCGACGTACTGCGTAAAGAGCGTCGTGGTGACTATCTGGGCGCCACCATTCAGGTTATCCCGCACATCACCAACGCCATCAAAGAGCGGGTGATTGCCGGTGCCGAAGGCCATCAGGTTGCCATCGTCGAAGTGGGCGGTACTGTGGGTGACATCGAGTCCCTGCCGTTCCTCGAAGCCATTCGTCAGCTGGCTGCCGAAGTGGGCCGCAACAATGCCATGTTCATGCACCTGACGCTGGTTCCTTACCTGGCTGCTGCCGGTGAAGTGAAGACCAAGCCGACCCAGCACTCCGTCAAAGAGCTGCTCTCCATCGGTATCCAGCCGGATGTGCTGATCTGCCGCTCCGACCGTGCCATTCCGGCCAACGAGCGCGCCAAAATTGCCCTGTTCTGCAACGTGCCCGAGCGCGCCGTCATCTCCATGAAAGACGTCGACTCCATCTACAAGATCCCGGCACTGCTCAAGTCCCAGAATCTGGACTCCTACTTCACCGAGCGTTTCGGTCTGGAGTGCAAAGAGGCTGATTTGTCCGAGTGGGAACAGGTTATCTACGAAGAGGCCAACCCGACTGGTGAAGTGACCATCGGTATGGTCGGCAAGTACGTCTCCCTGCCGGACGCTTACAAGTCCGTCAACGAGGCGCTCAAGCACGGTGGTCTCAAGACCCGTCACTCCGTCAACATCAAGTACATCGACTCTCAGGACATCGAGACCCGTGGCGCCGAGCTGCTGGAAGGTCTGGACGCGATCCTGGTGCCGGGTGGCTTCGGTGAGCGCGGTGTGGAAGGCAAAATTCTGGCTGCCCAGTATGCCCGCGAGAACAAGATCCCCTACCTGGGTATCTGCCTCGGCATGCAGGTTGCCATGATCGAATTCGCTCGCAACGTAGCGGGTATGGAAGGGGCTCACTCTTCCGAGTTCAAGAAAGATTGCGCGTACCCGGTCGTCGGCCTCATCACCGAGTGGGTGGATGAAGAGGGCAACGTCGAGACCCGTACCGAGAAGTCCGATTTGGGCGGTACCATGCGTCTGGGTTCCCAGCTCTGCCACCTGGTCGAAGATTCCAAGGTGCGTCAGATGTACGGCAGCCCGACCATTTACGAGCGTCACCGTCACCGTTACGAAGTAAACAACAAGCTGCTGCCGCAGATTGAAGCGGCAGGTCTGAAAGTGACCGGTCTCTCCGCCGACAAGAAGTTGGTGGAAATCATCGAGATCCCGGATCACCCCTGGTTCGTGGCTGCGCAGTTCCACCCGGAGTTCACCTCTACTCCTCGTGATGGCCACGCTCTGTTCGCCGGTTTTGTGAAGGCGGCAGGCGAGTATCAGAAGCGTAATTTGAAGTAATTGAAAATAAATGCGGTTGGGGCACTGTGCCACAGCCGCTTTTTTTGGCATATTTTTGTTGTTTTTTTACGAAACCTGAGGAAATACACATGTCCAAGATCGTTAAAGTGATCGGTCGTGAAATCATCGACTCCCGTGGTAACCCGACCGTTGAGGCCGAAGTTCACCTGGAAGGTGGTTTTGTTGGTATGGCAGCCGCTCCGTCTGGCGCGTCCACCGGTTCCCGCGAAGCGCTGGAACTGCGTGACGGCGACAAGAGCCGTTTCCTGGGTAAAGGCGTGCTGAAAGCCATCGAAGCCGTAAACGGCCCGATCGCTCAAGCTCTGCTGGGTAAAGATGCCAAGGACCAGGCCACCGTTGACCAGATCATGATCGACCTCGACGGTACCGAGAACAAATCCAAGTTCGGCGCCAACGCCATCCTGGCTGTTTCCCTGGCTAACGCCAAAGCTGCCGCTGCTGCCAAAGGCATGCCGCTGTACGCCCACATCGCCGAGCTGAACGGCACCCCGGGTGTTTACTCCATGCCACTGCCGATGATGAACATCATCAACGGTGGTGAGCACGCCGACAACAACGTCGACATCCAGGAGTTCATGATCCAGCCGGTTGGCGCCAAGACCCTGAAAGAAGCCGTTCGCATGGGCGCAGAAGTGTTCCACAACCTGGCCAAAGTGCTGAAGTCCAAGGGCTACAACACTGCAGTTGGTGACGAAGGTGGTTTCGCTCCGAACCTGAAATCCAACGCCGAAGCGCTGGAAGTTATCGCTGAAGCCGTTGCCGCTGCCGGTTACAAACTGGGCACCGACATCACCCTGGCTATGGACTGCGCTGCTTCCGAGTTCTACGACGCAGAGAAGAAAGAGTACAACCTGAAAGGCGAAGGCCGTGTCTTCACCTCCAACGGTTTCTCCGACTTCCTGGCTGACCTGACCACCAAGTTCCCGATCGTCTCCATCGAAGATGGCCTGGACGAATCTGACTGGGAAGGCTTTGCCTACCAGACTGCTGAACTGGGCAAGAAAATCCAGATCGTTGGTGACGACCTGTTCGTAACCAACACCAAGATCCTGAAGCGCGGTATCGACAACGGCATCGCCAACTCCATCCTGATCAAGTTCAACCAGATCGGTTCCCTGACCGAAACTCTGGCTGCCATCAAGATGGCCAAAGACGCTGGCTACACTGCCGTCATCTCCCACCGCTCTGGTGAGACCGAAGACGCGACCATCGCCGACCTGGCTGTTGGTACCGCTGCTGGCCAGATCAAGACCGGTTCCATGAGCCGTTCTGACCGTGTTGCCAAGTACAACCAGCTGATCCGTATCGAAGAAGCTCTGGGTGCCAAAGCTCCTTTCCGCGGTCTGAAAGAAGTTAAAAACCAGGCTTAATTTGCTGGTTTGCCAGCCTCGGCTGGAATGAAAAAAACCGGAACCCTTGGGTTCCGGTTTTTTTATGCCTGAGCCTTGCCACAATGGCCTGAGAGGCGAGGGCGTTGTGGCTCTGGTCTCGGGTCAGACAAAGGGGAGCGTGCGCTGATAGCGCCCTGCATGCGCCTTGAAGCCCAGCTTTTCAAACAGGGCGATAGAGCGGACGTTATCTGCATCGATATCTGCGGTGAGGCAGGTGACTCCCAGTTTGCTGGCATGGGCGAACAGCAATCCCAGCGCTTCCGACATAAACCCTCTGCGCCAATAGGCCACATTAAGCAGACAGCCCACTTCGCAGCAGCGGCCCGCCTCACTGAAACTGTGCAGGCCGCAGGTGCCGATCACCTTATTGCTCTTCCGCTCGACAATCGCCCACTCCAGCGACTCCCCCATTTGCTCCAGCCGAACTACGCTCGCCATCATCTGCGCCACCATGACGGGAGAGGTAAAGCAGGGATCAGAGGCAAACTCCATGGTCAGTGGATTGCCATAAATCTCGAACAGATCGGCAGCATCCTGCGGGCCAATGGTGCGCAGTACAATCCGAGTGCCGGTTAAGTCTGGCTTCATAAATCTCCTTGGGATGTGTTACGCCAGCAAAGATACAGGTAAAAAATGAGACAGCGTGAAAGTCGGTCTCTAAAGGCAATTGGTGCTATCACGACATATTGTGACCGCGAACGTCCGATTATGCTTCGCTAATCGAACCTACGGGATACGGACTATTTTGATGTCCCATGTCAGGTAATGACAATATCTGTGTAGATTATTACTAATCTGTTTTTACACCAAATTTTCTCACTCGCATTCTGTTAATTTTACTCTCTGATGCAATTTTTCGTAGTGCCTCGGAGGCTCTTCTAGAGATCTCTTTTTGTTGTTCACTCGCATTACCAAATTGGCCAAATCTCAAACAAGTTGTTACAAAGGATGATAAATTACGACCAGTCTCAGATTTAAATATATCGTAATATTCATCAGTCGATGTATTGGCTAATATAATTTCATCTTTTTGGCCCCAGCCATTTTTGTCTGCTATGTCATTTAATACTTCTCTTGCGGTTTTAGTAATGGTTTTTTGATTGTAAACGAAGTTGAATTTACTTATTAACTCCTGATCTTTAATATCGCCAAAGGTATTAATTTCCTCCATGTTGAATATTTCAAGGTCATCTCGTCTATTCTCTATATATAGATCAATTATTTCAGATGCCTTATCATTTTCACCTAATTCTCTAAATAGTGAGACAGTGCCGTGCAAGTTAACTGGAGTTATGTATTTACAGTTTTTCTTGAAACTTTCATATAAGCGATGAATTACTTTATCAGCATTGTCGTTAAATGAGTCATGATAGAGTCGCCAAGCATCAGAAAATGAGCTCTCAGCTTTGGATGCTATTAGTTGTTGGTTTTTATTTGATGCTTCCAATATAAATTCATCTTCAGTGAAATAACCTGTCTTGACGGCTTTGGCAACTAATAAATCAAGTTCATCAGTAAGTTGATAATTATATGATTGAAGTATGGTTTGCCATTTTTTTTGTTGTTCATTGACATCTTCATCACCTATGCCGAGTAATGCATAGCTTTTGCTAGTAATAAACTCTAAAGTTGGTATTTCCTGATTTGATTTTGAACAGAAATAGCACCATGAAAATAACACTAACGAGTGCATAACTTGATCGGCTATTTCTGGTTCGAAGTCTTCAGTAAGAGGAATTGATAGGGTAACTAATCGCTCAATTTTTTTCAGAATGCGAATGTTTTTAATGCCTAAACTAGCAGTTAATTCTCTTAATCTAGAATAGTTTGGCGTTTTTTCAGAAAAAGCAATAGATGCACATTCTTCTGGAATAGGATTAAATGAAAGCTCAATGTCTATTACCTTTTCTCGATATTTTTCATAATCTTCTAGACCTGTTTCTCCATCATTTAGAAGCAATACTATTTTGCATTTTTTTTGCTCTTTTAGTAGTGACATCAATCCTAAAACATCCTTTATATCCAAACCTTTTCCTTTTCTTTCTAGATCATCAATGCAAATTATAATGTTACTCAATGATAAGAAAGAAATAGCTTCAATCGCCGGAGTGAAAGACTTAATGATTGGTGCGCCTTTAAAGAAACTAAAAGAATTTCTACCTATCGATTCGATTAGGCTTGTCGTATTATTCTTAAATGTTTCAATGCTAGCATCAGTGCCGATAATCTCTCGTTTTATAACATTCTCAAAAATTGTATATTTAAAGGCATCCAATGAATTGATACCAAAGAGCGAAACATAGGAGTAGCGATCCAGCTTTATTATTCCTCCAGAATTGGCCTCTTCAAGGAATTTTTTCCAGCTAAAAGTTTTCCCAACCCCCCACTCGCCTTTGATAGCCATAACTTCGGGTTGTTCTGTGGATAAAAAGTGAAATATTTGTTCTTTAATTACTTCAATAGACATAAATGTTCCTTCAAAAATACATACACCTCGTTAAATGCATTTAGGGGATGCCCACAATCTTAAACAAGGCTTAGCGCTGCTGCAGCGCTATGAGAAGAGCATAAATTCACCTTCATTCTAAAACCAAATTTCCACCGATCCAGCACTACGCTTTGCCTCACCGTGATAAACCGCTTCGATATTATTTCCGTCCGGGTCGAGGACAAAAGCTGCGTAGTAGCCGGGGTGATAATTACGCTCACCGGGGGCGCCGTTATCTTTGCCGCCATTGGCCAGTGCTGCCTGATAAAAGCGATCCACCATGGCGCTGTCTTGCGCCTGAAAGGCGAGATGGTGGCGACCGGTCAACACTCCCAGTGCGGCGGGGCTGTCGACAGAGGTGACAAACAGTTCGTCTGCCCAGAAGTAGCCCTCACCTGTGCCGCCCAGCGGAATATCGAGGGTGGTGAGAATGGCCGTATAAAAGCGCTGGCTGGCGACCAAATCTTTGACCACCAGCTGGATATGGTCGATCAAGCGACCACGATGCAGGGTTTGTGTTTCCATACACCACCTTGATTGGCATGTTGTGGATGAGTCAGTGGCTTGCCGGTCAGTTTGTTTGGATCAAAAAGGGACCGAGCGAGATATGGCATGGCTACCGCCCCTGAATTTCAGCCTCCAGTCTGCTGCGTTTCACCAACGGGATGGGGTTGGCATGGCTCATGGGAGACTCCGACGAGGCAAGTGTTGCCAAATGGCAATATTAACCATGGCGCTGTGGAGAGAAAGCTCAATATTGAGAATTTCTGTGCAAGATCAACAAATTAATCAAATGTCACCCGCGATTGATGACGCGCCGAGATAGCGTGAACAACCATTCTTGAACTATCCCCATAGAATATTCATGGTCATATCTGGCTTGAAGCAGCATAAAACTCTTTGTTATTGTCCGCATCCCCCGCTGAAATAGCTTATTTATCTATAAATCAACAAGATAGCATTATGCGGTGGCGTTGCGGGGGGGCATCTGCTATCGGGAAGGAGAGTTATGAAGTCGCAGTTCAAAGTGGCGCTGGCCATGTTGGCCCTGTTCGTCGTCCAAGGCTGCACAGCCCCGGATTCATCCACCAAGCACAATGCTCCCGGCCCTGTGCTGACAGTGCATTACGAAAGTGCGCCCCTGATCCCCGTCACCATCGCTGGTGAGCAGTACCAGTTTTTGCTCGATACCGGGGCCAGTATCACCTTTATCGATCGTCGTTTGGCCAGCCGCTTCAAGGCGCTGACCTTAAGCGAATTGCCCAGGGCCTATCAGGCTGATTTTGCCACTGTGAGCAGCGTGTCGAGCCAACTGGGCAGCGAGCAGCTTGGCTTTGTTGAGCCGCAACCCTTCTCGGTGGGGTCGGTCACCATTGATGACAGCGATCTGTGGGCAACCGTTGATTTCGATCTTTTCTCCCAGTCTCTTGGCAGCCGTATCGATGGCATCCTCGGGATCGACACCATCCGCCGTTTCAACTGGGTGTTTGATCGTGACAGGCATCAGCTCACGGCTTCGCTGACGGCACCGTCGGCAGCCACGTTCGAGCGTTGCATCGGCTATGAAGACAGCTACAACCGCTCCCCGGCCGTGTATCTGACCCACGGTGAGAGCAGCGTGCGCATGTATCTGGATACCGGGGCCGATCAGAGCTATGCCGACCATGTCTTTATCGACTTTATGGTGAGTCAGAAGGCGATCTCTGGCGAAGATGCGATGCCACGCAAAGGGGTGGACGCCAGCGGTATGGTGGAGGGGCGTGAACATATCCTCACCGGCCTGCACTTTGATGAGCGCCAGCTCGGTGAGCTGCGCGTGTCGGAAAACAGCAATGAGCAGTATGGTCTGGGGCTGGATTTTGTTAACCGCTTCAATCGCTTTGCGATCATGCCCGGGCGGATGATGTTCTGCTACGACGCTGACAGCCTGGCGCGCAAAGTGCCCCCAATCCTGCGCAATATAGGGGTGCGTTTTGATGGCGAGCATCTGCAGGTCTACTACAGCGACGAACGGGATCTTGCCCCCTATGGTCTGGCCAACGGCGACATTCTGGAACAGATCAACGGGGTGGCTTATCGTCCCCTCGAGATCGACAAGGTGCGTGAGCTGCTCAGCACCGGCAAGCCGGGGTCGCTCAAGTTGCGGATTGTGCGGGAAGGAAAACCGCTGGATATCGCTATCTAGTCAAGGTGGGGGGCGGCAAGACGAGCCGCCCCTATGAGCCTCAGCCCTTGGTTGGATTTTCCATGCAGGTGAGGGTTGGCTGGCCGTAACGCTCCAGCGTGGCGTCGTCCCCCTTGGTGAAGAAGGTGAGATTTTGCCCTTCATAACGGGCGCCGCTGGCGCTGGGGGCTTCATAGGCGAGCACTTGTTGCTGCTTGTCGCCCTCGCTCAGGTTGATCACCGCGGCGGGCAGCTTGGCATCGTTATAGAAGTAGGTGGAGAGAGTGACGCTCTTGCCGCACTGGTAGTTGACCGGTGCCGGCACCATCAGCTGGCCGCCGCTGATCTGCAGTTCGGTGATCCGCAGCAGGTAGTTATCCTCCACACACTGGCGCAGATCCTGTCCCTTCCAGCAGTCGTTGCGACCCTTGATCCAGCCGCGCTGCATGGCGCGCTCGGTCTTGAGCTGTTCGGGAGAGAGTGCAGCAATCGCCTTGGGGTAGAGGGCCGCCAGTTCGTTATCAAGGGCGGCCAGTCCGGCATCCTTGCAGATCAGGGTTTCGACCGACCCGGAGGCTTTGGTGCAGTCAAAGGAAGGGGTTGCGGCACTGGCCAGCAGAGGGGCAAACAGCAGGGTGGCAAGCAAGGTCTTGTTCATCGATAGATTCCAGCAATGAGGAGGGTATATCTGCCTACTACAGCACACTCTACAGGGCAATGCAGCAGGGGAGCTGAGCCCACTTGCACAGCTGAATAGCTGCCAAGCGGAAAAACCCGACACTCCTCGCCGGAATGTCGGGTTTTTTGTGGCCGCGATAAAGGGGAGGCGGGTTGCCCAGTCGATCAGGCCAGCGCCAGTTGCTGACTGCGGGCGCGCCACAGCCGCTCGTGGAAGAAGAACACCACGGTGTTGATGGCCGGTTCGATCATCGCCATCACGCCGCCGGTGAGCAGCTCGCCGCTCAGCAGGAAGGCAACCCCGAAGGCCACCGAGAAATGGACCACCGCGAAGCTGCTGGTCTTGGCCTGCAGGCTGTGATTTGGCTTGAGCTTGTGCCAGCCAAGGTCATGAAAGTAGAAGGCGACCGTGTTGACGGCAGGCTCGATCAGGGCGATCAGGCTGGCGGTCAGCAGCTCACCGGTCAGCAGGTAGGCCACGGTAAAGGCGACACCGAAGTGCAGGATGGCAAAGCTGATGGTCTTTTTCATGATGGCGGCTCCCTCTGTTGGTGATGAGAGTATCCGCCGAAATGAGATTAAATGAAAACTATTCTCATCTATTGCCAGGATAGAAAGAACCTATCAACGGGCGAGTGGCCGGTGTGGTTCAGCGGTTGCCAATCGCAACCAAGGCGATAAAGTACAGGTTCTTCACACTTGCCCATGAAAAAGGATCTTTCATGAATATCAATGCCACCCTGCTTGGCCAGTTCATTGCGTTGCTGATGGTCATCGTCGGCGTCATCGCCTGGAGACTGGCGCGCCGCAAGAGCGAGCATCCGGCGCTGATCACCCTTATCTGCTCCCTGCTCTGTCTGTTTCCGCCTTTTGGCCTGCTGGCCTTGTTGCTGGTTGCGCTGAAACAGGATCTGCCCGCCCGCTCATAGGGCGCGCTGCGGTTGACGCACAGGTTCAGGCTGCCGCACACACCGGCCGCCCCAAAAGCAAAAGCCCCGTGATGGGACTTTTGCTTTTGAACTCGGTGAGCGCCGTAGGGGCGGGGGATTAATCCTCGGCCTTGTTCAGCCACTCGACCTTGTATTGGGCGCCGGCGCCCTGTACCAGCTTGGCACAGAGCGGTTTGAGGAAGGCTTCGATCTGCTCTTCCAGCATCCAGGGCGGGCTGATGATCAGCATGCCTGAGCCGTTCATGCCCCAGTCGGCTGTTTGACCGGCCACTTCCAGCTCGGCCACCAGGACGTTGCCGAAGTTCTCGCGCTTGATGGCGCGCAGCATGTCGCGGGATTTGTCCGCTTCCTGCCCGAGGATGGGATACCAGAGGGCGTAGATGCCGGTCGCCCAGCGTTTCTGCGCCTTTTTCAGGGTGTCGACCACGGCGAAGTAATCTTCTTTGAGCTCATAGGGCGGATCGATCAGCACCAGCCCGCGGCGCGGGGTCGGTGGCAGCAGGGCGATCAGCCCCTCGAAGCCGTCGCGGTGGTGCACGGCGACGCGGGGGTCATAGCCCATGTTGGCGCGCAGGTCTTCGACCTCGTTGTTGTGCAGCTCCATCAGCGCCAGCTTGTCCTGCTCGCGGGTGAGGCGACGCGACAGCTCCGGCGAGCCGGGGTAGTAGTGCAGCTCGCCGTTCTGGTTCATCTCTTCGATGACGCCGAGATAGGGGGCCATGGCAGACCACTGGGCCCGCTCGTCCCACAGGCGGCCGATGCCGTCGGCATACTCGGCCTTCTTCTGGGACCAGTCGCCGCGCAGGTCGTAGAGACCGCCACCGGCATGGGTGTCCAGCACGATGAAGGGTTTCTCCTTCTTCTTGAGGGACTCGATGATCAGGGCCTGAACGGCGTGTTTCAGCACGTCGGCATGGTTGCCGGCGTGAAAGGCGTGGCGGTAGCTCAGCATATTAGATCTCTGAGGGGGCCCTGCTGGGCACCCAGTAACGATAGATAGTTCAACAAATTGCGGCTGTTGCCGCGAAACAGGGAGAGGCTGCGCAGGGTCTGCAACAGGACGCCCTGTTGCAGCCGCTCCAGCTCCAGTTCGTGGGCCAGCATCGACTGATACTGCTGCTCGTCGAGCCGCGTCTTGGCGCTCTGGCGCAGGGCGCGCCACGGGGTCAGCACCGCCTCGGTCTGCACCAGCGCCGGTTGCAGATCGGTGAGATCGACCACGATGCCGAGTTGATCGAGCCGGTGCAGCAGCAGCGCCAGATTGACGTTGCCCCCCTGCTCCTGCACGGTGAGCCAATCCTGGCTGCGCTCACCATAGACCTTGCCGCTCCAGTGCCAGAAGCCGATCGGAGTCGGCAATTCGTGGACCGCGACCCGCTCGCTGGCCATCAGCTGTTCGTCACGCAAAGAAGGCTTGCTCCATGGTTTCCAGCTCTTCGGAGAGGCTCATCCACTCCAGCTCCACCTCTTCCAGCTGCTCCTTGAGGGGGCCCTGGGATTTGAGCAGTTCGGAGAGCTTGTTCTTGGCGCTCTCTTCGTAGATGGCGGGGTCGGCCAGTTGGCTCTCGATGTCGCCAAGCTTGCCTTGCAGCTTCTCCATGCTCGTTTCGAGCTTTTCCAGCTTCTGGCGCAGGGGACGGGTTTGCTGGCGGAACTCCGCCTCGCGCCGCTTCTGATCCTTGCGCGCCACTGCCGAGTTGGCAGAGACGGGGCCATCGGCCGGTTTGGCGTTGGCCTCTTTCTCCTGCTCGCCGAGCCACTTGTGGTAGTCGTCCAGATCGCCGTCGAACGGCTCGACCCGGCCACCGTGCACCAGATAGAAGTCATCTGTGGTGGTGCGCAGCAGGTGACGGTCGTGGGAGACCACTACCATGGCCCCTTCGAAGCCTTGCAGCGCCATGGTGAGGGCGTGGCGCATCTCCAGATCAAGGTGGTTGGTCGGTTCATCCAGCAGCAGCAGGTTGGGCTTTTGCCAAGTGATCAGCGCCAGCACCAGCCGCGCTTTTTCACCACCGGAGAAGGGGGCTACCTTGTCGAGCGCCTTGTCACCGTGGAAGCCGAAGCTGCCCAGATAGTTGCGCAGCTCCTGCTCGGTCTTGTCCGGCGCGAGGCGGGCCAGATGATCGAGCGGGGAATCGTCGAGACGCAGGGTCTCCAGCTGATGCTGGGCGAAGTAGCCGATGCTCACCCCGGCACTCACTTCGAGCTTGCCGGAGAGCGGCGGGTTGGAGCCCGACAGCATCTTGATAAAGGTGGACTTGCCGGCGCCGTTGCGGCCGAGCAGACCGATGCGCGAACCCGGTACCAGATTGAGTTTGATCTTCTCCAGGATCACCTTGTCGCCGTAACCGGCACTGAGGTTCTCCATGGCGATGAGCGGGGTCGGCAGGGCTGAGGGCTCGCGAAACTCGAAGCTGAATTCCGAGTCGGCGTGGGCGGGCAGGATCTTCTCCATCCGCTCCATCGCTTTCAGGCGGCTCTGGGCCTGACGGGCTTTGGAGGCCTTGTAGCGGAAGCGATCCACATACGCCTGCATGTGGGACATCTCCCGCTGCTGTTTCTCGTACATCGACTGCTGCTGGGCCAGCTGTTCGGCGCGCTGCAGTTCGAAGTCGGAGTAGCCGCCGGTGTATTCGTTGAGCTTGCCGTTCTCGATATGGATGATGCGGCTGATGACCGAATCAAGGAAATCGCGGTCGTGAGAGATCAGCACCAGCGTGCCCTGATAGCCCTTGAGCCACTTCTCCAGCCAGATCACCGCATCGAGATCCAGGTGGTTGGTCGGTTCATCGAGCAGCAGCAGATCGGAGCGGCAGAGCAGCGCCTGGGCGAGGTTCAGGCGCATGCGCCAGCCACCGGAGAAGCTGCGCACCGGCGAGCCGAGTTGCTCATCGCTGAAACCGAGGCCGTGCAGCAGTTCGGCGGCGCGGGCGCGAATGCTGTAGGCGCCTATGGTATCGAGGCGACCGTGCAGCTCAGCCACCAGCAGACCATTGTCATCCTGCTCGGCCTGTACCAGCTGTGCTTCCAGCGAGCGGAACTCCTTGTCGCCGTCGATCACATACTCGAGCGCGGAGCAGTCGAGCGCCGGGGTCTCCTGCGCCACGCCGGCAATCTGCCAGCCAGCGGGCAGGCTGAAGGTGCCGCTGTCGATGGCCAGCTCGCCCCGTACCAGTGCAAAAAAGGTGGACTTGCCACAGCCGTTTTTGCCCACCAGACCCACCTTGTGGCCGGGGTGAATGGTGGCGGAGGCGTTGTCCAGCAGCTTGCGGCCGCCGCGGATCAGTTCGATTTGACTGGCAACTATCATGGGTGGGATCTGCTTGCTCAAAATGGAGGAGAAAAACTGGCGCGGATCTTACGTGAAATGACGCTGATTTGCACTGTAGCGAAGGGCTGGCCACTGGCTGGCGCTGCAAAAACATGCCATAACAGAGAAACCAGTTTGGTTACGGGAGGTTAGCATGCATATCAGGGATATTATGACGACCCGGGTCGCCACCGTTTCAATGGATGATCGACTCCGAGTCATCAGGGATATCTTCGAGCAGGCACACTTTCGCCACCTGCTGGTGCTGGAAGAGGAGGAGCTGGTAGGGGTCATCTCGGATCGGGATCTGTTCCGCGCCATCAGCCCCTATCTCGACTCCGAAGCCGAGATGAGCCGCGATACCGAAACCCTCAACAAGCGGGCGCACCAGATCATGAGTCGTCAGCTCGTCACCATCGCTCCCCATCTCACCGTGCGCGACGGCGTCAAGCTGATGTTGGAGAAGGGGGTCTCCTGCCTGCCGGTACTGGAGAATGGCGCCCTGGTCGGCATTATCAGCTGGAAAGATTTTCTCAAGGCGGCGCTGGAGAGTGATGCACTGGGCTGAGCCCGGGTACATAACAGTCATCTGTCACCGTAGCTGCTTGTGCCCGTCCTTGAGGCCCATAAGGGTACACGAAATGAATAGAGGGGAGCCAAGGCTCCCCTCTCTCTATGTGGTGGCTGGTGGCGCAGGTAAGTGCACCCCCTGCTGCTTCATCATGACTCCGGGGGCCCCTTGGCCAGGCTGGATGGGCCACTGCCGGAGAGGTGCGGCTGCAAGTGGGTGCGGATCTCCTGCAGAGTACGCTGGTACTGCTGGGCATGTTGATCCAGAAACGCAGGGCTGTGCTTGAGGCGCCGCTCCAGGGTATCGACCAGCAGCGCTACCTTAGGGGCAGCCATGCCCGTCGGCCAGCTGTGTTGCAGCAGTTCCAGCAATTGCCAGGCATCGCCGGGCAGGGCAGGGAACTCCTCCAGCAACTGCAAGCCGGCCTGCAGAGCCAGTTGATAATCACCTTTTTGTATCCCCTGATGGCGGGTCTGGCGCAAGCTGGTCAGGCGCTGCTCCCGCGTCGTCAACCGTTGGCCCAGTTCCGTTAGCAGATGGTGAAACAGTTTACGGGTCAGTGGGTGGGGCGCGACACGGTCACGGTAGTGTGCCAGTTGGGCGAGATAACGCTGGGCATGATGGGGCAGGCCACAAAACTGACAGACGGCAAAGCCCAACAACAGGGTGAGATGGTTCTCGCTCGCCTGGTTGGGTTGATGGTGGGCGATCAGGATCAACGCCTCGTCGAAGCAGTAATCCAGTCCCTGCATCAGTGCTTGCAGCAGCTCGTACTCCTGGGGAGGCAGGTTCACTGTTCGCTGCAGGTGGGTCCACTCCTGTTTCAGGGAGCGGATCCGGTTGCTGGACGGTGCATGCCACAGTACCGCCAGCATGGCATTGATCATGAAGTGGTCGATGGCCAACCGGACGCGCAGCTCACTGAAATAGTGAAGATTCAGGGTGCTGGCTTGTTCCAGTACCTTCCTCTCGTCTTGCTGTAACAGTCCCAGAATCATGGCCAGCTGATGCCAGCGTGGTTGATGAGGGCGGACTTGCTGCAGCTGCACCATGGTCTCCCAGGCTGCCTGCCACTGATGTTGGTGCAGCTGGCTGGCGAGTTGCAGCTCCAGTCGGGTGGCGGTCGGCAATATGGCCTGATGACGCTGCAAGTCAGTTTCGGCACTCTGCAGTTTGCCCAATCCCAACATGGCGTAAAACAGTCCGACCCTTGGCCAGCTTGCCCGATACTCGTTGGCGCAGAGGGCATAATGCTGAGCGGCAGTGAGCTGTTCGCTGGATTGCAGCAGCAGGTAGCCCTTGAACCGATCCAGCCAGGGGGCAAGGGGGCGGTTGTCCCGTTGATAGAGCAGGTCTTCACAGAGTGCGGTCGCCAGTTTCCACTCCCGCAGCAGGGCCGGAGGGGCGAGGGTGTGGGTCATTTTGCTCAGTTGTGCCAACTGCTTGAGCACAGTCGTGAGCTCTCCTGCCATGAAGGGGAGTGGCAGATGGAGGGAGAAGTAGAGGTCCGAGGGGAGAAAATCCTGCTCGTTCTGGTCCGCATCCAGCAACAACAGGACGCAGGCGGGTTGCAGCAGGCCGAGGTAGTGTGCCTCATGCAGCAGGCGGGCGCCGTCATGGCCCAGTTTTCTATTTTGCTGGCAGACAATGGCATCGAATGGCTGTTGTTGCAGCAGGGTGAGCAGACCGCTGCGTTCCTGACCCGGGTGGCTGTGGTGGTGGATCCGTTCAGCAGGGATACCCTGTTCGGTCAGTTCCCGGGTGATGGCGCTACGGAGCAGTGGATCCTCTTCGAGCAGCAGTATCGTCATGCACGCGTCCTTTCAATACTCCACGAGTAGATCAGATTAGACCCAAGAGGAACATGGCGACAACTCTGCGGGGGAGGAAAAGTGACAGTAGTCGGCGCGAGACGAGGAAGGGCATTATAGGCGGTTACCGGGATTTATGTGCTTCGGTGAGAAAGACACACTCTGTTTGACGGATCTGGTGTGAGCCACTCCCCTGTTCCCCCTGCCAGCTTAATTCCAGCTTGCCGAGGCGGCCTAGATGGCGCAGTTCAAATTCGTAGCGCTGGCAGAGGTTGTCCTGAGGTAGGCTCGCCATCCCCGCTGGCAGTCGGTATTGATAGCGCAGGAGTGGCCCATCTTCCAGCTTGCTGGCCACCGGCACCAGCCCCTCTGGGGTGGGCTGCGGCGCCCCGAGTGCGCGGCGCAAACTGAGCGGCGCATCGATCGCCTTTTGATAGTGCAGGCCGTTCATCGCCGCCAGCTCCTCTTCCAGCTGTTGCAACTCCCCTTCCAGTCCATTGAGCGCGGCCCCCAGCTGCTGGTGGGTCGTTGACGAGGCACAGCCACCCAGCAACAGGGTGGCAAGCAGCAGGGCGGCTCTGATGGGGGGCACGGCATCTCCTTGGCTATGACGATGAAGCGTGAAGGTCAGGTCGGTTGGCCCTGACTATAGCAGGGGATTGCTGGGGGGCGTCCCCTGCAGCAGTTGGGCCAGACGGGCCAGCCCCTCGCCGACCCGGGCGTCGGTGGCGGGTTGGCTCAGGCTCAGGCGCACCCCCTGCGGAGCGGCAAACTGACCGGCGGCGAAGTGTTCCCCGCTCGCCACGCCAACGTCAAGGGCATCGGCGGCAGCGGCAAACTGCTGGCTGCGCCAGGGCTCCGGCAGCGGCAGCCAGGCGTGCATGCTGCCCGGCTGCCAGCGGGCGGCAGGCAGCAGGTGGCGCAGCAGTTCGCCGCGGCGTTTGAGGATCTCCCGCTGCTGCTCGACCAGCGGCATGATCTGGCGCTGACTGACCATTTTGCAGGCGAGCTCGATCAGCAGCGGGCTCACCATCCAGCTCGACAGCCGCATGGTCTGGGCGAAGGCGCTGCGCAGGGCAGGGGGCGTCAGCACGAAGCCGACCCGCAGGCCGCCGCAGGCGATCTTGGCCAGACTGCCCAGATAGATGACCCGCTCCGGCGCCAGATTGACCAGAGGGATCACAGGTTGCTGGGGCAGCAGGCCGTTGACGTCATCCTCGATGATCAGCAGATCGTGGCGACGGGCGATGGCGACGATGGCCTCCCGCCGCGCCAGACTCATAATGGCGGTGGTGGGGTTTTGCAGGGTTGGCGTGAGGTAGAGCAGCTTGGCCCGGCGGGTGCGGCAGGCGGCGTCCAGCGCTTCGGGCAGCAGCCCCTCCTCGTCCATCGCGAGCCCCACCACCTGATTCTTCAGCTGGCGGGCGTTGCCCAGCATACCGGGGTAGCTCAGCCCCTCGCACAGGATGGTCTCCCCCACGCACTGGGTAGCCAGCAGCGCCAGCATGATGCCGTGCTGGGCGCCGTGGCTGAACAGCAGGCGATCCTCACTGCAGGCTACCCCTTGCTCCGCCAGCCAGTTGACGAACTGCTGGCGCTGATCCGGTCGTCCCGCCTCCTTGTCGTAGCCGAGCAGGGCGTTGAGATCCCCGTCCGCCACTTCCCCCAGCATGGGGCGAATGATGGCCGCCCGATCCAGCTGCACCGGCAGGTTCTGCCACAGCTCGATGCGGTGCCCCTCCTCCTGGCGGATCACCCACTCATTGGCGGGATCTGTGTTCGCTCCCTTGACCCAGGTGCCGTGGCCCACCCGGGCGGCCAGCAGGCCGCGCCGCTCCGCCTCGCTGTAGGCGCGGGTGACGGTGCCGACGGTGACGCCTAGGCGATCCGCCAGGGATCTGTGGGTAGGCAATCGGGTCTGCGGTGGCAGCTCGCCATTCGCGATCCCCTGTTCGATCGCTTTGACCAGCTTGAGGTAGAGGGGGCCATCGAAGGCCGCAAGGTCGGGTGTCCAGATTGTCATGGTGACAATAAATCCATTGATCAAAATTTGTTGTCAATATAGCGTGAATTTCAACCTGATAACAACCAAATAGCACACATTGTATCGATACAATGTGGCAAGTAAGGAGTCACAATATGACGATGGAGTGGTATGTCACCCTGTTCGGTTTTGCCGTACTCACCTGCGGTACGCCGGGGCCCAACAACCTGATGCTGACGGCCTCCGGCGCCAACTTCGGGGTGCGCCGCACCCTGCCACATCTGCTCGGGGTGGGGTTGGGGCAGCCGGTGCTGCAACTGGTGCTGGCGCTGGGGCTCTATCCGCTGTTCGAGCGCTGGCCCTTGTTGCGCCTCGGTTTGCAGATCTTCGGCAGCCTCTATCTGCTCTGGCTGGCGTGGCGTATCGCGGTGGCCGGGGCGCCGGGGGATCCGGCCCGGTGCGCCCGTCCGCTAACCATGCTGGAGGGGCTGGGCTTTCAGTTCCTCAATCCCAAGGCGTGGATGATGGGGATCTCCGCCATCAGTCTGTTCAGCCTGCCCGGCGCCAGTTACTGGTCGAGTCAGCTGGCAGTGATGGTTATGTTTGTGCTGGTGGCCCTGCCGGTCTGCTTTGTCTGGGTACTGTTCGGCCATCAGCTGAGCAACTGGATCAGCTCGGATCGGGGCTGGCGGCGACTCAACGGTTCTCTCGGTCTGCTGACGGCGCTCTGCGTGGTGATGCTCTGGTATTGAGTCGTGTTGCGCTGATGGGGGAGGTGGCCGAGAAAGAGGCATTTCTGACTTGTCGCCAAGGGGTTGGCTCTGCATATTAGAAGGCTTTCCCCATAACGGGGGCGTTGCATCGACAAGAGGTTGAGATGGATCTGAACTGGTTACTGCCCCTGGCGGGGTTTGCCCTGGTTACCTGCGGCACGCCTGGGCCCAACAATATGTTGCTCACCAGCGCCGGGGCGGCGCAGGGTTTTCGTCGCACGATTCCCCTGCTGGTGGGGGTGGTGGGGGGGATCAATCTGATGATCCTCGCTACCGCGCTGGGGCTTGGCGTGGTGTTCGAGAAGGTGCCGCTGCTGCACGATGGCCTCAAGATTATCGGCTCGGCGTATCTGCTCTGGCTGGCGTGGAAGGTGGCGACCGCCAGCGGCCCGGCCGAGGGCAACCGGCCGCTCATTCCCGCCCATCAGGGGGCCATGCTGCAACTGCTCAACCCCAAGGCATGGATGATGGCGCTCTCCGCCATCAGCGGTTTCACTCTGGCGGGGGAGGCTTACTGGCCCTCCGCGCTCTGGGTGTTGGTGATCTTCTTTATTACCGGCCTCTACACCGGGGCGTTCTGGGTGTTGTTTGGTGCCCAGGTGCGGCAAATCATTCGCACTGCCCGGGGTTGGCGGCGTTTCAATCTCGGCATGGGGCTGGCGACGGCCGCCTGTGTCGGGATGATCTGGATTTAGCCCGGGGTTGACCCGGGCCTTTACCGGCTGTCTTGTTGGCCCTGCGGGGCCTTTTTTATCTCGCCTGCGTGACCTTGCCTGCAAGGTGGCGTGGTTCTGCCCTCCCTTGGAATGAAGGAGTTCCTATGAAATGTATCGGTCTGTTGGGTGGCATGAGCTGGGAGTCCACCGTCAGTTACTATCAGGCGCTCAACCGTGGGGTGCGGGCACAGCTAGGCGGTTTGCACTCGGCGCGGGTGCTGCTCAACAGCGTCGATTTTGCCGGTATCGAGCGGTTGCAGCATGCCGGTGACTGGCCCGCTACCGCTCGTTTGCTGGCGGCGGAGGCGCGCAAGTTGCAGGATGGCGGCGCCGATTTCTTGCTGATCGGCACCAACACCATGCACAAGGTCGCCCCCGAGATTGAGGCCGCCATCGATATCCCGTTGCTCCATATCGCCGATGCCACCGCGGCCAAATTGCGGGCTGACGGGATCACCCGAGTCGGCCTGCTCGGCACCCGCTTCACCATGGAGCAGGATTTTTACAAAGGGCGCTTGCAGGATCGCTTCGGGTTGGCGGTGCTGGTGCCTGCCGAAGCTGAGCGGGAGCGGGTACACAGGATCATCTATGACGAGCTCTGTCTGGGGGAGATCCGCGAATCGTCGCGGGCCGAGTATCTGGCCATTATCGAGGCGCTGGTGGATGCTGGTGCCGAGGCGGTGATCCTCGGTTGCACCGAGATTGCCCTGCTGGTGGGCGATGCCCGGGCGGCGGTGCCGCTCTACGACACCACTGCCATCCATGCCGAAGCGGCGGTCGCGCTGGCACTGGCAGCTGATTAATAAACTGGTCAGATCTCACTATTCATGCTTGTCTCATACCCCTTGCCATAAAAGCGTGTAAAATTGCGCCCTGAATTTTCCCCGGCCAACGCGGGTTGGCTGCGGTTTCCTAGCATGCAAGGCTGACATTGTGACTGAAGTAGATAGATTCGCGGATATTCGCCCCTACCGCGATGAAGAAGTGCCGGCAGCCATCGAACGGCTGATCCAGGATGATGAATTTATCGGCGCCATCGCCAAGTATCGTTTCGGTTCCCTGATGAGCTGGCTGGGTTGGGCCATCCGCCCGATGATCCGCCTGTTCCTGCGCCGCAAATGGTCAAAAGTGACCACAGTGCATCAGGTCCAGATGGGGGTTACCCGGTATATGTCCCGCATGATCGCCACCTCCACCAAGGGGGTGACCTTCTCCGGGATCGAGCATCTTAAGAAAGAGCAGGGCTATCTGTTTGTCTCCAACCACAGAGACATCGCCATGGACCCGGCGTTCGTCAACTGGGGGCTACACACCCACGGTTTCGATACCGTGCGCATCGCCATCGGTGACAACCTGCTGCGCAAACCCTGCGCTACCGAGCTGATGAAGCTCAACAAGAGCTTTATCGTCAAACGCTCCGCCAAGGGGCCGCGGGAGATGATGAAGGCGCTCGGCGAGCTGTCTGCCTATATTGGCAACTCGGTTCACGAAGGTCACTCCATCTGGATTGCCCAAAAGGAAGGGCGCGCCAAGAATGGCGATGACAAGACAGATCCGGCCATCCTCAAGATGTTCTACGTCGACGGCAAGAAGCAGAAGATCGACTTCGTCGACTACATGCGCAGCCTCAATATCGTGCCGGTCAGCATCAGCTACGAGCTGGATCCGACCGACAAGGCGAAGGCGCGCGAGCTCTACGAGAAGTCGGTCAACGGCAGCTATGAGAAGGGCGAGTTCGAGGATATCGAGAGTATCGTCGCCGGTATCGTCGGCATGAAGGGGCGGGTACACGTCTCCTTCGGCGCGCCGATTACCGAGGGCTTCAGCGATCCGGACGAACTGGCCGCGCTGATCGACAAGGCGATCTGGAGCAGTTACCACCTCTTCCCCAGCAACTATCTGGCGGCAGATGTCTCCGGCAAGGCCAATACCATCGAGCAGGCGGCCTTCCTGACCCGTCAGTCAGAGGTGCCGGAAGAGCACAAGGCGATCTGGCGTGCCATGTACGCCAAACCGGTGGAAAATGCCCAAAAGGCTTGAATGAAACCGGTTGTTAAACGGTTTTGCGAAAAAAACGGGCGCTGATGCGCCCGTTTTTGCGTCTGGTCAAAGTCGAGGGGGAAAGGGTGGTGAATAATATGGTTTCAGCTGGTACGATCACTATGAAAATGGGATTATGTCTCTTGGCAAGGTGCTGACGAGTGTGTAACAGTGCCCATATAGCTGAACATGAGCAAAAGCTCTAAACCGGTTTGCACGGATTGCAGACGGCATTATTGAAGGACCTGTCACAGGTCCTTTTTCATTGGCTGGCAAAGATGCCGCCCAGATATACCTAACAGGAAACAGACGCCATGATCACCGGTAGCCTGAACACCCTGCAGCGGACGCCGCTGCCCGCCCCGCTGGCCCGCATCATGGCCGAGGTGGTGAAGAGCGTGGCTCACTGGGGTGACGCTCCGCTCGGCAAGAGCGAGATCGATGGCCTCAACCTGTTCTGTCTGGTGAGCGAAGATCTGACCGAGCCAGCCGCGGATCGCCGTGGCGAATTCCATCAGCAGTATCTCGATATCCAGTTGCTGCTGCGCGGTGAAGAGTGGATAGGTGTGGGCCCCCACGACTATGTGAGCGACGGCGCCGACCATCCCCATCCTGACCTCTGGTTTGTCGAGGACGAGCAGACCAGCTATCTGGCGCTGCAACCGGGCGATTTTGCCATCTTCTGGCCGGGCGAGCTGCACCGCCCGCTCTGTACCTTCAACCAGCCCGCCAAGGTGAAGAAGCTGGTGGTCAAGGTACACAAGGATCTGCTGGCTATCGCCTGAGCATTCCCATTGAGGCGAGCCCTGCGCAGCTGATGCGTTGAGACTCGCAAGCATTGAAACCAGTGATACGCACCACAAGTTGCGATCACTCTTTCAAGAGCAAGAATTGAAACCAGTGATACGCACCACAGGTTGCGATGACTCTTTCAAGAGCAAGAATTGAAAAATTGGACGCACCCTCCTGCGACCATAAGCCCCCGGCAGGGGAATCCCATCCTCTTTTGGATGACACGACACTGTCGGCATAAAGCCGAAGCACAGGAAGATGTAGAAAATGAGCAAGTTGGTATTGATCCTTAACTGCGGTAGCTCTTCCCTGAAATTTGCCGTAATGGACGCCGAAACAGGTGAGGACATGCTGTCCGGCCTGGCCGAATGCTTCAATCTGGATGATGCACGTATCAAATGGAAACTCCACGGGGTCAAGGGCGAAGCCATGCTGGGAGCGGGTGCCGCTCACCAGGAGGCCCTCGACCATATCGTGGGTCACATCCTGCCGCAGGATCCGACTCTTGCCGAGCAACTGGTGGCCATCGGTCACCGAATCGTACACGGTGGCGAGCAGTTCTCCCGCTCCGTGCGCATTGATGACGGCGTGATCGCCGGTATCGAAGCCGCCATTCCGTTCGCCCCGCTGCACAACCCGGCCCACCTCATCGGTATTCGCGCCGCGCTGAAAGTGTTCCCGCAGCTGTCCGAGAAGAACGTGGCCGTGTTCGACACCGCTTTCCACCAGACTCTGCCGCAAGAGGCCTACCTCTATGCGCTGCCGCACAAGCTCTACCGCGAACACGGTATTCGTCGTTACGGTGCCCACGGTACTTCTCACCGCTACATTGCGGAAGAAGCCGCAAAAGAGCTGGGCAAGCCGTTGAATGAACTGAACATCATCAACTGCCACCTGGGTAACGGTGCCTCTGTCTGCGCCATCAAGAACGGCGAATCCGTAGACACCTCCATGGGTCTGACTCCGCTGGAAGGTCTGGCGATGGGTACCCGCTCCGGTGATATCGATCCGGCCGTGGTCTTCTTCATGCACGACCAGCTCGGTTACAGCGTGGAGCAGATCAACCACACCCTGACCCGTGAGTCCGGTCTGCTGGGGATGACCGAAGCGAGCAGCGACTGCCGTTACGTCACCACCAACTACGCCACCGACGCCGGTGCCAAGCGCGCGCTGGATGTCTTCACCTACCGTGTGGCCAAGTATGTCGGTGCCTATGCCGCTGCGATGGACGGTCGTCTGGACGCCGTGGTCTTTACCGGTGGTATCGGTGAGAACGCCGCCATGGTGCGCGAGATGGTGCTGAACCGTCTGGCCCTGTTCGGCTTCAAGGTGGACAAAGAGGCCAACAACGCCGCGGTACTGGGTGGCGAAGGTCGCATCACCACCGCCGACAGCCGTTGCGCTATGGTGATCCCGACCAACGAAGAGCTGGTCATCGCCCGCGATGCCCTGAGCCTGGTCTGCTAAGTCAGCCTCGCTTTGAAACAACGCCCGGCCTGTGCCGGGCGTTGTCATTTATGGCGTACGCCGATTTGACATGGGGGAGGGGAGCGGTACCCTGACCACCACTGTTTTTGCAGCCAGCGGGCTGCCCGGTTCGGGAGAGAGCAATGAAAGAGGCGTTTTTTAACTGGTTGTCGGGCCTTGGGGTGGAAGTGACCAGCATGATGGCGCTGGTGATCGCGCTGGGCTTTATCGTCATCACCTCGTTGCTGCTGCACATGGCGCTGCACCGGGTGCTGCTGGTCCGGCTGGTGGGGATCCTCGGCAAGGCCAAGCAGGTGTGGCTGCCGCCCCAGCTGCAACAGCGCCTCTTCAACCGGCTCGCTTTCGTGTTGCAGGGGGCCGTGCTGCTCGGTCAGGCGGAGATCTGGCTGCCCCGCCAATCGGATAGCCTCAAGCTTATCGAGATGGTGGCCCAGCTCTGGATTTTGCTGTTCCTGCTGCTGGCCTTCTTCGCCCTGCTCGACTGCCTGTTGTCGGTGAGCCGTTACACCCGCCTTGGTCGGGATTTGCCCCTGCGCGGCATCTTCCAGGGGGCCAAGCTGGTAGGCAGCATTCTGGTGGGCATCCTGATGATCGCCCTGCTGCTCGGCAAGTCGCCGCTGTTCCTGTTCAGCGGTCTGGGTGCCATGACCGCAGTGCTGATGCTGGTGTTCAAGGACCCCATCCTCGGGCTGGTGGCGGGGATCCAGCTCTCCGCCAACCGGATGCTGAGCGTCGGTGACTGGCTGCAGATGGACAAGTACGGCGCCGATGGCGAGGTGACCGACATCGGCCTCACCACGGTCAAGGTGTCGAACTGGGACAAGACCATCACCACCATTCCCACCTATGCCCTGATCTCCGACTCTTTCAAGAACTGGCAGGGGATGACCGAGTCGGGCGGCCGTCGCATCAAGCGCAGCGTCAATATCGACATGACCAGCGTACGCTTTCTGACAGCCGAGGAGCAGTTGCAGCTCAAGCAGGCGCAGCTGCTGGCACCCTATCTGAGTCGCAAGGAGCAGGAGCTGAGTGTCTACAACCAGCAGCTGAGCGATGCCCTGAGCTGCCCCATCAACGGCCGTCACCTCACCAACCTCGGCACCCTGCGCGCCTATCTGGATGCCTACCTGCGTGCCCACCCCGGCATTCGCAAAGACATGACCCTGATGGTGCGTCAGCTGGCGCCCACGTCAGACGGTTTGCCGCTGGAAATTTACTGCTTTACCGCGACTACCGCATGGGCCGATTACGAAGGGATCCAGGCCGATATTTTCGACCATATCTTCGCCATCATTGAGCAATTTCATCTGCGGTTGCATCAATCTCCCACAGGTTACGATATGCGTGCCTGGCAACGGGGATAAACAGGGAAACCGGGCGGGTCGGGGACGCGGAAAAAACCGCATATTAATCATCGACCCGTCGCCACTTGTCAGTTGAAATTTGCCGTGCAGAGGAGAAAAATGGCGGCCTTCTCTTCGCGCCCCTGATCCCCTCTTGATCAGCTGCCAGCCCAGAGACGTCACTTCAAGTCATCATCATGGGAAAGTTATGAAGCTCCTTCGCAATAGTGTGGCAACACTCTGCTACAGCCTGCTGCTGACCGCTGCGCCGGTTTTCGCTGTTGAATATGCTCTGCCTGCGGCCAACAGCCGTCTGGTAGGGGAGAATCTGGAATATGTGGTTCCGGCCGAAGAGAACGGCCAGCCGCTGGAGGCCATTGCGGCCAAGTTCCAGCTGGGGCTCACCAACATGACCGAAGCCAACCCCGATGCGGATCCCCTGCTGGTACAGACCGGCGAGAAGCTGGTGATCCCCCAGCAACTGATCCTGCCGGATGCACCCCGTGAAGGGATCGTGCTGAACGTGGCCGAGATGCGCCTCTACTACTACCCCAAGGGTAAAAAAGTGGTGGAAGTGCTGCCCATCGGTATCGGCCAGCTCGGCACCGACACCCCGGAAAACTGGGTGACCAGCGTGCAGCGCAAGAAAGCGGGCCCGACCTGGACCCCGACCGCCAAGATGCATGCCGAATATGCCGCCCGTGGCGAGAGCCTGCCTGCGGTATGGCCGGCCGGTCCGGACAACCCCATGGGTCTGTTTGCCCTCTACATCGGCAAGATGTACGCCATCCACGGTACCAACGCCAACTTCGGCATCGGCCTGCGGGTGAGCCATGGCTGTGTGCGTCTGCGCAACGACGACATCGCCTATCTGTTCAAGCAGGTACCGGTCGGTACTCGCGTCCAGTTCGTCAACCAGCCGATCAAGGCATCTCTCGAGCCCAACGGTGTCCGCTATCTGGAAGTGCATCAGCCGCTGTCGCGCAGCGAAGAGGAGTTCAACTCCAAGCTGCCGGCACCGCTGCCGATGACTCCGGCGGTGACCCGCTTCATTGCCCACGCCGACAGCGACTCCCAGCTGGTGAAGCAGGCGCTGGAGCAGCGCAACGGCATGCCGATGGCGATCAACCGCTAAGGGCAAATCCCCGTCATGACAAAGGGCGAACAGCATGCTGTTCGCCCTTTTTGTTTCTGCTGCACTGACTCAGCTTCGCAGCAGATTTGTCTGCAGCTCGCTGCCGAGCTGATCGAGCAGCTGATAACGCGCCTTGTAGCTGGCCCGCTTGCGGGAGGGGATCTCCTCCAGCGTCTTGCGGGGCACCTCCAGCGGCAGGCTCATCCAGAGTTCATCCTGCACGCAGCCCTGATGCTCCTGCCATAAGCCATCGAGGTCGAACTTGACCCGATCGGCAGTGCGCTTGCTGCTCTGATAGACGTGGCTTTGGGTGCGGATCCCGAGCAGGCTCTTGCACGCCAGCCCCCGGGCCAGCTCGGCGGCCATATAGACCAGCAGGGACATGGGGCGCAGCCCGCCGCACGCCTTGGTGACCAGCTTGATCTCCTCGCTCTGCCCCTTGCCGCCCTGCAGCGAACAGATCTCGAGGGTCGGGTTTGGCGCGGGACGCAGATTGAGGGCCATGTAATAGAGCGCAGCGTCACCCAGCTTGAGGGTCAGGCTCATCTCCCCCTCTTTGCCCATGTGGGTTTGGTAATCCAGTTTCAGGGTGAGGGGGGCCGTCAGCTTGTCGCTCTGCCACTGGGCCAGCAGCAGGCCGCGACCGCTGTAGATTGCCAGTTGTTGCGCCTTGGGCAGCTGACGTGCCAATTGCTGGTAGTGGCCGCTGATAAGCCCGGCTCGCAGGCGCTTGCGGAGCCCCTTGTGGCGATAGGGGTGGATCGGCTTTTCCAGAATATCGGGGAAGCGGCTGATCGCCTGCGCCAGCAGCGGTTGCTCCTGCTGCTGGCGATAGAGGGCGCGGGCGCCGGGATTGAGCCAGAGACGCCCCACATACTTGGCCCGTCGGATGAGATGACCCGACTCCTCCACCGGATGAAGGCGGCGGGCGAGGGTTCGCAGGTGTGACAGATGAGATGACATGGTGCCGACCTCTGACTGGTGTGATGAGACAGGGCGGGGAGTGTAGGAGCGGGGCGCTGGCTTGTAAAAAAATGGATAGTAACAAAATGTGAAAACATAACGCTCAGTAGCGGCTGGCGCTGCGAGATGACCATCACGGCAACGGCAGGAAATCTGGCGCCATCCTCTTGATGCGGCAGATGATTTGATGCGCAAAGGTTTTTATTGTGTTTTGTGTTTGTTAAAAGTGGTTGAGCTGGCGCGAACGGCTGATTAAGCTAGGCCGGTTTTTTAGGGATGAGCCCGTCACCAGAGCGGGCAGAAAATGACACAAAACGGAGTTTTGCATGACAGCTAGCACACCCATGTTAATCACCTTCCTGGTGTATATCCTCGGAATGGTGTTGATCGGCTTCGTCGCCTATCGCGCCACCCGCAACTTTGATGACTACATTCTGGGCGGTCGCCGAATGGGAAGCTGGGTTACCGCTCTCTCTGCCGGCGCCTCCGACATGAGCGGCTGGCTGCTGATGGGCCTGCCCGGCGCCGTCTTCGTCAGCGGCATCTCCGAGAGCTGGATCGCCATTGGTCTGGTGATCGGTGCCTACCTCAACTGGCGCTGGGTAGCGGGTCGCCTGCGGGTACATACCGAGAAGAACCGCAACGCCCTGACCCTGCCGGACTACTTCACCTATCGCTTTGAAGATCACAGCAAGGTGCTGCGCATCCTCTCGGCGCTGGTGATCCTGCTCTTCTTCACCATCTATTGCGCCTCGGGCGTGGTGGCCGGTGCCCGCCTGTTCGAGAGCACCTTCGGCATGGATTACAACACCGCCCTCTGGGTCGGTGCCGCTGCCACCATCACCTACACCTTCTTCGGCGGCTTCCTCGCGGTGAGCTGGACCGATACGGTACAGGCGACCCTGATGATCTTCGCCCTGATCCTGACCCCGGTGTTCGTCATCATCGCCGTGGGCGGGGTGGATAGCGCCATGATCGAAGTGGCCGCCAAGAGCGCCACCAACCTCGATATGTTCAAGAATCTGGATGTGATCGCCATTGTCTCGCTGATGGCCTGGGGCCTTGGCTACTTCGGTCAGCCCCATATTCTGGCCCGCTTCATGGCGGCAGACTCCCACCACTCCATGGCCAATGCCCGTCGCATCAGCATGACCTGGATGGTGTTCTGCCTCGCTGGCGCGGTGGCCATCGGCTTCTTCGGGCTGGCCTATTTTGCCCGCTTCCCGGAAGTGGCGGCTGGGGTGACCGGCAACCCGGAACGGGTCTTTATTGAGCTCTCCAAGATCCTGTTCAACCCCTGGATCGCCGGTGTGCTGCTCTCGGCTATTCTGGCGGCGGTAATGAGCACTCTAAGTTGTCAATTACTGGTCTGCTCCAGCGCCATCACAGAGGATCTCTACAAGCCCTTCCTGCGCAAGAACGCCTCCCAGCGTGAGCTGGTGTGGGTGGGTCGCCTGATGGTGCTGCTGATCGCCGTGATCGCCATCGCCGTTGCCATGAATCCGGAGAACCGGGTGCTGGGGCTGGTGAGCTACGCCTGGGCCGGTTTCGGTGCCGCCTTCGGCCCCGTAGTGCTGCTCTCGGTGCTGTGGCCGCGAATGACCCGCAACGGCGCGCTGGCGGGTATGCTGGTCGGTGCCATCACCGTCATCGTCTGGAAGCAGTTCGGCTGGCTGGGGCTGTATGAGATCATCCCGGGCTTCCTGTTCGCACTGCTGGCTATCGTGGTGGGCAGTCTGCTGGGTGAAGCGCCCTCAAAAGCGATGCTGGAGCGTTTCCGCGATGCCGAGGAGGAGTACAACACTCCGGCCGAGAGCGCGGGAGAGCCGCTCGTGGTGAACTGATCCCCCTTACCGCTTTCTGCTTGAGAGCCCCGCCCCCGGACAAGGAGCGCCCTGGTTGGCCATCCTTGCACCGGTTTGGCGGGGCTTTGTGCTATCTGATTCACTCTTGGGCACTTTTTTATGTTCGGCCGGTGGCTCCCGGGTGCTCGCTTTCTTTTGTCTTGGCACCGAATATGGGACACTAGGCCGCCTGAAGGAGACCTAGTGCATGCGGCTATTCACCCTGATCCTGATCCTCCTGCTGGGGGGACTGCAATATGACCTCTGGCTGGGGAAGAACGGGCTATCCGATTATCAGAACCTGTCGGAGGCCATCTCGCAGCAACAGCGGGACAACCAGACTCTCAAGGATCGTAACGACCTCATTTACCGCGAGATAGATGATCTCACCTCTGGCCTCGAGGCCATCGAGGAGTTGTCGCGCAACGATCTGGGTTACATCAAGCAGGGGGAGACCTTCTACCGGATCATCCCCAAAGAGAAAGACAAAGAGACAGCGCCGGACGATGAGCCCTACGATGACTGATGCCAGCCGGGTATCCGGCCTGACGGCGATCGTCCCTGCCGCCGGTATCGGCAGCCGGATGGGGGCCGATTGCCCCAAGCAGTACCTGCAACTGGCGGGTAAAACCATTCTCGAACATACCCTGGAGCGGCTGCTCTCCCACCCGGCCATCGCCCAGGTGATCGTGGCGCTGGCGCCCCATGATCGCTGGTTCGAGGCCCTGCCCGTGGCGGCCGACCCGCGAATTGTGCGGGTAGAGGGAGGCGCCGAGCGCGCCTTTTCCGTCCTCAATGGCCTCCATGTGGCGCAAGGGGAGTGGGTGCTGGTGCACGATGCGGCCCGCCCCTGCCTGACTCACGGCGATCTCGATGCGCTGATTGCCGCAGCCATGAACTGCGGCGGTGCCATTCTCGGCAGTCGGGTGCGCGATACCATGAAGCGCTCCGATGGGGAGGGCAATATCATCGCCACCGTCGAGCGCGAGCAGCTCTGGCATGCCCTGACGCCGCAGATGTTCCCGACCCGTGCCCTGAAGCGGGCGCTCGAAGAGGGGCTGCTGCTGGGCGCCACCATCACCGACGAGGCCTCCGCCATGGAGCGGGCCGGATTCACTGTGCGGATGGTGGAGGGGCGCGCCGACAATATCAAAGTGACCCGGCCGGAAGACTTGTCGCTGGCGGGGCTGTTTTTAAGCCAGCAGGCATAAGCCCCTCAGTCAGAACAGACCGTTCAGAGCAGAGTGTCTCGAACAAACAGGCCTGAACAAGGAGTTAGCATGATCCGGATTGGACATGGTGTGGACGTACACAAAATTGATGGGGTTGGTTTCAGCATGTTGGGAGGTTGCCGCTGATGATGCGCATTGGTCATGGTTTTGATGTTCATAAATTTGGTGGTGTTGGCCCCTGCATGCTGGGTGGCGTGCCGGTTCCCTACGAGCTGGGGCTGATTGCCCACTCTGACGGCGATGTGGTGCTGCACGCGGTGAGCGATGCCCTGCTGGGGGCCATCGGTGCCGGTGACATCGGTCGACACTTCCCCGATACCGCTGCCGAGTTCAAGGGGATCGACAGTCGCATTCTGCTGCGTGATGTCTTTGCCCGGGTACAGCAGGCGGGTTATGCCATCGGCAACCTGGATGTGACCATCATCGCCCAAGCCCCCAAAATGGCGCCCCATATCGACGCCATGTGCGCCGTGCTGGCCGCCGATCTGCAATGTGATTTGAACCGGGTGAACGTCAAGGCGACCACCACCGAACAGCTTGGGTTTACGGGGCGCAAGGAAGGGATCGCCACCGAAGCCGTCGTCCTACTGGTGAAACAATAATGCTGGAACAACTTGCCTATCTGCACGGGGTGCCCACCGCCCGCGGTATCCTCAAGGCCGAGGCCGCCGACTTCGTGGTCAATGAAGATCTCGGCTTCGAGCCTTGCGGTGAAGGGGAGCATATCTTCGTCCGGGTGCGCAAAACCGGCGAGAACACCGCCTGGGTAGCGGGTCTGCTGGCCGATGCGGCCGGTGTCAACCGCAATACGGTGACCTGGGCGGGCCTGAAGGATCGCCACGCGGTGACCGAGCAGTGGTTCGGCATTCACCTGCCGGGCAAGGCCGAGCCGGACTTGTCGGTTATCGAGAGCGACAGCATCCAGATCCTGCAAGCCAGGCGTCATAACCGCAAATTGCGGGTCGGCTACCTCAAGGGCAACCACTTCACCCTGCGTCTCACCGGTCTGGAACAGGCCGATGGGCTGGAGGCGCGCCTGCAGGCCATCGCCACTCAGGGCGTACCCAATTACTATGGTGAGCAGCGTTTTGGCCGCGATGGCAACAACCTGGAAGCGGCCAAGGCGATGTTTGCCGGCAAGCGGATCAAGGATCGCAACAAGCGCTCCCTCTACCTCTCTGCCGCCCGCAGCATGCTGTTCAACGCCATTGTCAGCGCCCGTATCGAGCAGGGGCTGGCTCATCAGCTGCTGGCCGGTGATTGCGTGATGCTCAAGGGCAGCCACTCCATCTTCAGCGAAGAGAGCGTGACCCCCGAGCTGGAAGCGCGTCTTGCCTCCGGCGACGTGCAACTTACCGCGCCCCAGTGGGGCCGTGGCCGCCTGGCCAGTCAGGGCGCCGCTGCCGAGTTCGAACAGGGCGTGCTGGCTCCTTACAGCGATTGGTGTGACGGGCTGGAGAAGGCCGGGCTGGATCAGGACCGCCGCCCGCTGCTGCTCAAGCCGGAGCAGATGAGCTGGCAGCTGGACGGCGAGGCGCTGACCCTCTCCTTCTTCCTGCCGGCGGGCGCGTTTGCCACCAGCGTGGTGCGCGAGTTATTGCAGGCCGAAGAGGCCGATCACGGTTTCAGGAATCAGACCGATGCGAATTCTGGTCAGTAATGATGATGGTGTGCATGCCGAGGGCATTCGTGCCCTCAGCGAGGCGCTGCGCGCCTGCGGCGAGGTCATTGTGGTGGCGCCGGATCGCAACCGCAGCGGCGCGAGTCACTCCCTGACGCTGGAAGTACCGCTGCGGGTTACCCGCATTGCAGAAAACGGCTTTAATGGGTGCGAGAGCTATGCGGTGAAGGGGACGCCGACCGACTGCGTGCATCTGGCGGTCAACGAGCTGGTGCGCCCTGAACCCGACATGGTGGTGGCCGGTATCAACCACGGCGCCAACCTGGGGGATGATGTCATCTATTCGGGCACGGTCGCCGCGGCCACCGAGGGGCGCCATCTTGGCTATCCCTCCATCGCCATCTCGCTGGTGGGCAAGACCCACTTCGCCACGGCGGCCCACTATGCGGCCCTGCTGGTGAAGGGGCTGATGAAACACCCCCTGCCTGCCGATCAGATCCTCAACGTCAACGTGCCGGACTTGCCCCTCGAGCAGATCAAGGGGATCAAGACCACCCGCCTTGGCAATCGCCACCGGGCGGAGTCGGTGATCTGCACCGAGGATCCCCGTGGCCAGCCCATCTACTGGATCGGCCCCCCCGGTAGCCAGCAGGATGCCGGTGAAGGCACCGATTTTGCTGCCATCGAGCAGGGCTATGTCTCGATTACCCCCCTGACCATCGATATGACTGCCTATGACAGTCTCGCCGGTCTGGGGGCCTGGTTAGATCTGCAGGGATGAGGGTGGTGTGATAGTACAGCGCCTGTTAAATCAGCTCATTGCGCAGGATATTCGCGATTTTCGTGTGCTGGCGACCATCGCGAAAGTGCCGCGCCAGTTGTTCGTGGACGAGGCCATGGCGCACAAGGCGTGGGACAACACCGCCCTGCCCATTGGCCACGGCCAGACCATTTCGCAGCCCTATATGGTGGCGCGAATGACCGAGTTGCTGATGCAAAACAATCCGGCCCATGTGCTGGAGATTGGCACTGGCTCGGGCTACCAGACGGCGATCCTCGCCCATCTGGTGGAGCATGTTTATACCGTGGAGCGGATCAAGTCGCTGCAGTTTCAGGCCAGACGCCGACTGCGCCAGCTCGATCTGCACAATGTCTCGGCCAAGCACGGCAACGGCTGGCTGGGGTGGCCCAACAAGGGGCCTTATGACGCCATTCTGGTGACGGCCGCGGCGAGCGAGATCCCGACGGCACTGACCGATCAGCTGGCCGAAGGGGGCCGACTGGTGTTGCCCGTGGGTGACAGCCAGCAGACCCTGCAGCTGATCGAACGATCCGGATCCCAGCTGACCAGCCGTATTCTGGAGCCGGTACGTTTTGTTCCCCTGATTGACGGAGATGTTGAGTGAAGTTGTTTTCCCGTTTGTACGTACTGGTGATGCAGTGGGCTCGCCACAAGCATGCCCCCCGGTATCTCTCCATCACTGCTTTCATCGAGTCGGTGTTCTGGCCGATCCCGGTGGATGTGATGCTGGCGCCGATGGCGCTCGCCAAGCCCCACAAGGCGTGGCACTACGCCACACTGGCTACCCTCTTCTCTGTGCTGGGCGCCCTGTTTGGCTATGCCCTTGGCTATGCCCTGTGGGATCCGGTCGTGCTGCCACTGGTGGAGTCTGTGGGCTATCAGGACAAGATCGAGATTGCTCGCAACTGGTTTGAGCAGTGGGGGATCTGGGTCATTTTCATTGCCAGCTTCACCCCTATCCCCTACAAGGTGTTTACCGTGACGGCAGGGTTGTTGCAAATGGCTCTGCTGCCCTTCATCATCACCTCCCTCATCGGTCGTGGCATGCGCTTTTTCCTGGTGGCGGGCCTGATGCGCTGGGGTGGCGAGAAGATGGAACGCAAACTGATGCACTATGTAGATGTGCTCGGTTGGCTCTGTATTGGTCTGGCCGTGGTGGCCTATTTCTGGTTTAGTCGTTAAGGATCCATTATGCGTTCGCGTATTTGGCAAGGAAGCAGTGTCGTGGTGTTGTCATGGCTGCTGCTTGCCTGCTCCTCCAGTAAAAATGCAGCTCCGGTAGATGGTGTTGATGAGGGGCAGTTTGTCTCGACCATTCCGGCTCGCCAGAGCGGTGCCCAGGTCAGCGCCCCCATTCAGGGCGGCAGCTATGTGGTGAAGCGGGGCGATACCCTCTACTCCATCGCCTTCAACTCCGGCAACGACGTGCCGTCGCTGGCCAGCCTCAACAACATCAGCCCGCCCTACAACATCTATCCGGGGCAGCGACTGCGACTCGATGGTTCCAGCGCCAGTGTTGGCAGCAGCCGCAGTGCCGGTACCTATGAGGTGCGCCGCGGCGATACCCTGAGCAGCATCGGCCGCCAGTTCGGCATGACGCCGCAGGCGCTGGCCCAGAGCAACAACCTGAGCGCCCCCTATGCGCTGCAACCGGGTCAGGTGCTCAATGTCCAGACCGCAGGCGGCGGTTCGACCCAGATGGTGGCTGCGGCTCGTCCGGCAACCGTGACGCCGGTGGCCGTGAGCCGTCCGAGCAGCGGTCCGCGTCCGTTGGCCGAGCCGAGTGGATCTGGTCAGACCACGCCGTTCATCTCTCAGAAATCCGTTGCTCCGGCAGCACCGAAGGAATACGCTCAGGTCAAAGAACAAAAAACAAACAACTCCCAGTCGAGACTTGCTTGGCACTGGCCCGCAAAGGGCCGGATTGTCGAGGGGTTCTCTGTTGCAGAACAGGGTAACAAGGGGATCGACATAGCCGGCCAGAAGGGGCAACCCGTCTACGCCGCCAGCAGCGGTAAAGTGGTATACGCTGGCAGTGCTTTAAGGGGGTACGGCAAGCTGATTATCCTCAAGCATGATGATGACTATCTCTCCGCTTACGCACACAACGACGAGTTGCGGGTGAAGGAAGGGGACAGCGTCAAGGGGGGCTCGGTCATTGCCAACATGGGTAGCACGGACGCGCCGGATGTGCGATTGCATTTCGAGATCCGGTACAGAGGCAAGTCGATCAATCCGATGAGCTATTTGCCAAAGCGTTAACCCCAGAGAGACCGTCTTACTCTGGTAACGTCAGGGAGACACACCATGAGCCAAGAACAACTGGTAATGCAGGATGCAGAGTTAGAGTTTGACGCTGAACCCGAATCTCATGAAGTAGAAGAGTTGCAGGAGGTAGCCGCCGAGGCGGACGAGACTATCTCCGATGAGTTGCTGGCACCGGAACTGAACAAGGTGATGGATGCCACGCAACTCTATCTGGGGGAGATAGGTTTCTCCCCGCTGCTCACTGCCGAAGAGGAAGTCTACTACGCCCGTCGTGCCTTGCGAGGTGATAAAGCCGCCCGCAAGCGCATGATCGAGTCCAACCTGCGACTGGTGGTGAAAATCGCCCGCCGTTACAACAACCGTGGCCTGGTGCTGCTGGATCTTATCGAAGAGGGCAACCTCGGTCTTATCCGCGCGGTCGAGAAGTTTGACCCCGAGCGCGGCTTCCGTTTCTCTACCTATGCTACCTGGTGGATCCGCCAGACCATAGAGCGGGCCATCATGAACCAGACCCGTACCATCCGTCTGCCCATTCATGTGGTCAAAGAGTTAAACGTTTACCTGCGCACCGCGCGCGAACTCTCTCACCGTCTCGATCATGAACCGACCGCCGAGGATATCGCCTTCGCGCTGGATCGTTCGGTGGATGATGTGAACCGCATGCTCAAGCTCAACGAGAAGATCACCTCGGTGGACACCCCCATTGGTGGCGATCGCGACAAAGCGCTGCTGGATGTGCTCTCCGACGAGCGCGGCATGGGGCCGGAGCTGGAGTCACAGGAAGATGATATGCGCAGCAGCATTGTCCACTGGCTTGAGGAGCTCAACCCCAAGCAGCGGGAAGTGCTGGCCCGTCGTTTCGGTCTGCTGGGCTACGAGCCCGCTACCCTCGAGGATGTGGGGGCCGAGATTGGCCTGACCCGCGAGCGGGTACGCCAGATCCAGGTGGAGGGGCTGCGCCGTCTGCGGGAGATCCTGCTGAGCCAGGGACTCTCCATTGAGGCTCTCTTCCGCACCAATTAAGTCCGCAGCAACGGAATACGGCATCAGCCAGATAGCACGAGGGGAGCAACTGCTCCCCTCGTTTTTTATTGCCTGTCGTCTGGCGATGGCTTCGTGGTTATACCAGCTCAGCCAGCATGGTGTCGGCGTAGGGCACCAGTGCTTCGCCATTTTTCACTTTGGCGAGATAGTCCGGGTTGGCGATAAGCGGACGACCGATAGCCACCAGATCGAAGCGGTTGGCCTCAATGGCCGCAGCGGCGCGCTCGGCGTCGTAGTTGCCCACCCCGACCAGATTTCCTTTGTAGTGGGCGCGCAGATAGTCGGAGGCGCGGCCACCCAGATAATCGAAGGTGAGGTTGTCATCGAAGATGCCGAGGTGGATATAGGCCAGCGGGCGATCGTTGAGCTTGCCCAGCAGGTAGTCGAACACGGCGCGATCTTCCGGGCTGCCCGCCAGATGGACATAGGCACCCGGGGAGAGGCGAATACCAACCCGATCACCGCCGATGCGGGTGCTGATGGCATCGACCACTTCCAGCGCGAAGCGGCTCATCTTTTCCGGGCTGCCACCGTAGTTGTCGGTGCGCAGGTTGGTGGAGTGATGCAGGAACTGGTCGATCAGGTAGCCATTGGCACCGTGGATCTCCACCCCGTCAAAGCCCGCCTCGATGGCGTTGGCAGCGGCTTGGGCGTAATCCAGCACCAGCTGGGCGATTTCCGCCTCGGTCAGGGCGCGCGGCACCTGATAGGTGAGCTCGCGCATGCGGGGCACAGTGCCCTCGTGCGCCACGGCTGAGGGGGCCAACACTTCAGCCTGATGGAAGAAGGGGTGGGAGAGGCGACCTACGTGCCACAGCTGGGCGAAGATCTTGCCGCCCTTGGCGTGCACGGCGCTGGTCACTTTCTTCCAGCCATCGATCTGCGCCTGGGTGAAGAGGCCCGGGGTATTGGGGTAACCCTGCGCGTCGGGGCGGATGATGACGGCCTCGGAAACAATCAGGCCGATGTCGGCGCGGCGGCCGTAATAGGCAGCCATCTGCTCGGTCGGCACCAGACCTGGGCCTGCCATGCAGCGGGTGAGCGGGGCCATCATGAAACGGTTGGCCAGGGTCAGAGTGTCATTGAGTCGATACGGCTGAAACAGGGTATTCATGATAGGTTGTCCTGAACGGGTTATTCTTGAACGTGCATTCAAGACGTTTTTTGCGTCGGGCGCAAGCTTTTTTTGAATGCGCGTTCAAGAAGGTTGGCCCGAGCGGGCGGCTGGGGTAAACTTGCCGCCCTTTCCAGTCACTCTTTATCGGCGGGCCCTGTTGCTCCTTGCCGGTGAACCATTTCCCACGGGAGGAACCATGCGCATAGCCGAGTTTGATCGGGACGAGGTACTGCGAAATGCCATGGAAGCGTTTCGCGCCAAGGGATATGCCAAGACCACCATGCAGGAGCTGGTGGCTGCCACCGGTCTGCACCCGGGCAGCATTTACGGCGCCTTTGGCAACAAGCGCGGCCTGCTGCTGGCGGCGGTGGATCATTATGTCGAGGGCAAACGCACCCTGCGCCGCTCCCTGCTCGACAACCCGAGCCCGTTGGCGGGTCTTGCTGCCTATCTCGACCGGATTGTGGGGGAGGCGCTCTGCGGCTCCTGTCTGGTGACTCGCACCATGATGGAGCTGAGCGAGCAGGATGAGGAGCTGACCCTGCGGGTCAAGGGGATCTATGGCGAGCTGGAGCAGGATCTGGCCGAGTTGCTGACACAGGCGCAGGCCAAGGGTGAACTGGCCCCGGATAGCAATATCCACACCCTCACCGCACTGCTGCTGATCAACCTGCAAGGGCTGGTCACTTTCGCCCAGTGCCGCCCCGATCGCCCCCTGCTCGACGACGTAGTCGCCCAGCTGATGCGGGCCCTGCGGGCGTAAGTTAGGTTTCCCCTTCTCCGTTTTTGCTTTTTGAATTGAGGGGAAGGGGTCAATCGGATTGACGTAATGAGAACAGGATAAAATCCAGCACGGAGTTGAGCCTGCCCAGTACATCGTTATTCCACACTCGTATCACCCGAAATCCCTGCTGATTGAGATAGGCTGTCCGAGCCTCATCATGCATCTGGTTCGCTAGTGTTCCATGTTGCGAACCATCCACTTCGATGATCAATCCCTGTTCAAGGCTGATGAAATCCACCACATAGGGGCCGATGGGCATTTGGCGGCGAAATTTCACTCCCGCCAGACGGCGATTGCGCAAGTGTTGCCACAGTTTCTGCTCTGCCAGCGTGGCATCACGTCTCAGTCGTTTGGCAAAGCGGTTGCTTTCCATAAAGGGCTCCAGTTCTGTTTGGCCCTATAGATATAGCCAGCTTCCTTTGTGTTTACCGGTTGGATATTGCGTCCCCTCACCCTAGCCCTCTCCCAAAGGGAGAGGGAACAGATCTAGGTGCTGTCAGGATTTGTTGACCCCAACCGAGCTATCGTTGTGTTTGGTAATGATGAGCTGATGAGCTGATGAGCTGATGAGCTGATGAGTGGATGGGCATTGCCCTGCTAGTTGGTTACCCGTGATGTTGCCGATTGTACTGGATCAGCTCCCTTCTCCCCTTGCGGGAGAAGGGCTGGGGATGAGGGGATGGAGCAGGAGCAGCCCTCACCCTAACCCTCTCCCGGAGGGAGAGGGAATTGATCGAGGTTCGGTTTGGGCATCATGGTCGGTCAACAAGCTCCTTCATCAAATCCTTGAGCCACACCTGCGCCGGTTGTTGCGTATGCGCCGATGGGGTATGCCAGACGCTGCGGCCTCACCTCGGCCCCACCAGCTCCTTCATCAAATCTTTCAGCCATACCAGTGCGGGTTGCTGGGCATGAACGGGGTGCCAGACGCAGTTTAGGTGGTAATCCGGCACGTCTGCGGGCAGCGGCAGGCTTTTCAGCGGCCAGTGGGTGGCAAGCAGCTCGGCCACCATGCTGGGCAGCACCAGCAGGTGATCGCTCTGGCTGACAATGGCTGCGGCGGACATATAACTCTGGCTGTTGACCGAGATGGTGCGGCTAAAGCCCTGACTTTTCAGATAGCGGTCGAGGCTCGCCTCCGAGGTGCCAAGGGGCGAGTGGAACACATGGGGCATGGCGATGAGCTGCTGCAGGGTGATGCGCTCCTGCCACTGGGAGGGGTCATCCTCGGCGCCGGCGGGGGCCGATTTGGCAATGGGCAGATCGGCGCGTACCAGCCCGGCCAGCGGCTCGGTGAGCCAGGTCTCTTTGCCGAGATACCCCGGCACCTGCATGTATTCGTCAAACCCCAGCACCAGATCGATCTCCCCGCTTGCCAGTTCGGCTTCGGGCAGGGTGTCGCGCAGGATGCGGATCTCGATGGTGACCCCCGGCGCCAGCCGTCTGAGCCGCTGAATAAGCGGCGGGATCAGCACGCACTCCACGTAATCTGTGGTGCAGAGCACGAAGCGCCGCTTCGACTGGCTCGGCTCGAACTCCTCCTCCTCGGTGAGCTGCTGCTCCAGCAGCCGCAGCGCCTGCTGTACCCCGAGGTGCAGCCGCTGGGCGCGCGGGGTCGGCAGCATCCCCTGCGGGGTGCGCACCAAAAGCGGGTCGCCGAGAAAGGTGCGCAGCCGGTTAAGCGAATGGCTCATGGCGGGCTGGCTGATAAAGAGCGCTTCGGCGGCGCGGGTGACGCTGCCCTGCGTCATCAGGGCGTCAAACGCGAGCAGCAGATTGAGGTCGAGCTGGTGCAGTTTCATGGGGGGATTATTCGCCGTGTTTATGGGACAATCCATCCTATTCATTTGATGGATGGGGGCGCAACGTCTTAATCTGCGACCCACTCTTATTTTTCCGGGTTCCCGCGCCGCATCGGGCGTAAACGGGGGCCTCAATCCATGCAAGGAGCCTTGCGATGAGCATCAAGACCATTAACTCCACGCCGGCCGCCGACGGCTTCACCATGCCCGCCGAGTGGGCGCACCAGCAGGCCGTCTGGATGATCTGGCCGTTTCGCCCGGACAACTGGCGCGTAGCCGGTCGCTTCGCGCAAGAGACCTTCGCCAAGGTGGCCGATGCCATCGGTGGCGCCACCCCGGTCTTTATGGGGGTTCCGGCCCAGTTTATGGAGCAGGCCCGCGCCATCATGCCCGCCCACGTCACTCTGGTCGAAATGGACAGCGATGACTGCTGGGCTCGCGATACCGGTCCCACCATCGTTACCAACGCTGCCGGCGAGTGCCGTGGGGTGGATTGGGGCTTCAACGCCTGGGGCGGTCACAAGGGTGGTCTCTACTACCCGTGGAATCAGGATGAAGAGGTCGCTGCCCAGATGCTGGCCCAGCACGGCATGGCTCGTTACGACGCGCCGCTGATTCTGGAAGGTGGCTCCATCCATGTCGATGGCGAAGGCACCTGCCTGACCACCGCCGAGTGCCTGCTCAACGAAAACCGCAACCCGCATCTGACCAAAGAGCAGATCGAAGCCTACCTGCGCGACTATCTGGGCGTCACCAGCTTTATCTGGCTGGACGAAGGCGTCTACATGGATGAAACCGACGGCCACATCGACAACATGTGCTGCTTCGTGCGTCCGGGTGAAGTGGCCCTGCACTGGACTGATGACCAGAACGATCCCCAGTACGCCCGCTCCGTGGCCGCCCTCAAGGTGCTGGAAGCGGCGGTCGATGCCAAGGGTCGCAAGCTGAAAGTGTGGAAGCTGCCCCAGCCGGGCCCGCTGTTCTGCACCGAAGAGGAGTCTGCCGGTGTCGAGAGCGGAACCGGTGTACCGCGCGAGGCCGAAGGCCGTCTGGCCGGTTCCTATGTGAACTTCCTCATCACCAACGATCGCATCGTCTATCCGCTGCTGGATGCCGCCACCGATGGCGAAGCCCAGCGCATTCTGGAAGAGATCTTCCCGGACCACACCGTAGTCGGCGTGCCGGCCCGCGAGATCCTGCTGGGCGGTGGCAATATCCACTGCATTACCCAGCAGATCCCTTCAGGTCAGTAAGCTGGTCGAAGAGTGTAGACATTCAAAACCCTACACCGTGGGGTTTTATCTCTTGATGGTGTGATGGTCGCAGGCGCAGATGCGGCGATCATCATGACAAACAGTCACCCTTTTACAGGAGATCCCCATGATCGAAGTGACCGAGGTTTCCATTGCCGAGCTGCGTGCCGCGCTCGAATCAGGCCGCACCACAGCGGTCGAACTGGTCAAGGCCTATCTGGCCCGGATCGAGGCTTACAACGGCCCCGAGACACAAACCCGCCTCAACGCCGTGGTGGTTGCCAATCCCGATGCGCTGAAAGAAGCCGAGGCTTCCGATGCCCGCCGCGCCCGTGGCGAGACCCTGAGCCCGCTCGACGGCATCCCCTACACCGCCAAAGACAGCTATCTGGTCAAGGGGCTGACCGCCGCCTCCGGCAGCCCGGCCTTCAAGGATCTGGTGGCCCAGCGCGATGCCTTTACCGTTGAGCGCCTGCGCGCCGCCGGTGCCATCTGCCTTGGCAAAACCAATATGCCGCCGATGGCCAATGGCGGCATGCAGCGCGGCGTCTATGGCCGTGCCGAGAGCCCCTACAACGCCGACTACCTGACCGCGCCGTTTGCCTCCGGCTCCTCCAACGGTGCCGGTACTGCCACCGCCGCCAGCTTCTCTGCCTTTGGTCTCGCCGAAGAGACCTGGTCGAGCGGCCGTGGCCCTGCCTCCAACAACGGCCTGTGCGCCTACACCCCGTCCCGTGGCGTCATCTCGGTGCGCGGCAACTGGCCGCTGACTCCGACCATGGATGTGGTGGTGCCCTATGCCCGCACCATGAATGACCTGCTGGAAGTGCTCGACGTAGTGGTCGCCGACGATGCCGATACCCGTGGCGATCTGTGGCGCATGCAGCCCTGGGTGCAACTGCCCAAGGCGTCCGAGGTGCGTCCGGCTTCCTATCTGGAACTGGCTGCCAAGGCCGATGCCCTCAAGGGGAAGCGCCTCGGCGTGCCGCGCATGTTTATCAACAAGGATGAACTGGCTGGCACCAGCGAAAACCCCGGCATCGGCGGCCCGACCGGTCAGCGCATCCATACCCGCGACTCCGTGATTGCCCTCTGGGAAGATGCGCGCAAGGCGCTGGAAGCCGCTGGCGCGGAAGTCATCGAAGTGGACTTCCCGCTGGTCTCCAACTGCGAAGGGGACCGACCCGGCGCGCCGACCGTGTTCAATCGCGGCATCGTGAGCCCGGAGTTTCTCAACGACGAGCTGTGGGAGCTCTCCGGCTGGGCGTTCGACGACTTCCTGCGCGCCAATGGCGATCCCAAGCTCAACAAGCTGGCCGATGTCGATGGGCCGAAGATCTTCCCCCACGATCCGGGCACCCTGCCAAACCGCGAGGGTGATCTGGCGGCGGGCATGGACGAGTACGTCAATATGGCCAAGCGCGGCCTGAAATCCTGGGACGAGATCGCCACAGTGCCGGACGGCCTGCGCGGTCTGGAGAAGACCCGCAAGCTGGATCTGGAGGACTGGATGGACGGGCTCAAGCTCGACGCCGTGCTGTTCCCGACCGTCGCCGACGTCGCCCCGGCTGATGCGGACGTGAATCCGGCCTCTGCCGATATCGCCTGGAGCAACGGCATCTGGGTGGCCAACGGCAACCTCGCCATTCGCCACCTCGGCGTGCCGACCGTCACCGTCCCCATGGGGGTGATGGCCGATATCGGTATGCCGGTGGGTCTGACCTTCGCCGGTCGCGCCTATGACGACAACAACCTGCTGCGTTTCGCCTCGGCCTTCGAGTCCACCGGCAGCAAGCGTATGGTGCCGCCGCGGACGCCGCCGTTGGGGTGATTGTTGGTGTGAGTTAAATCTCTCGGGTTCATTCTGAGATAATGAAAAAACCACCCGTTATGCGGGTGGTTTTTTATTTTTAGTGCAGGGAGAATTAAAAGCTGACAGTGATTGACTAATTGGCTCAATTTCGGGATGGTTAACGTCCGACAATATTCATATAAATAACGATGAAATACGAATTTCATCCAGCTTTTAAGATAATTGAGCTCTCGATGTTTGTATGGTGTTTCACTTTCTATTATAAATGCGAAAATCTTTATACGAAAGCCAAGGTGTAGAGTTAGAATAACTGATTTGCTCAAATTGAATCCCCTCTTTATATGTGGCCTGGAATACTGAACGTTGATCTTCCTCAGTGGTATCAGTGCCAAAAACGATGCCACTCAAAGCGTTACCAAATTTAAGGAATTGGTTTTCTGTAGAGTCAATATACATTAAGTAGCGGAATTCATTTTCATCTCGCCAATCCAAAGATTTTTCAAAAATCAGTTCGTTGTTGTATTCGTCAATGTGTTGACGAACATACTCTGTTATTCCAATCTCTTTTAGAAGTGGATAGTTCAAAGTGTAAGGGCTCTTAAATATATCCCCTTTCAATAAAGTGTTTTTGTATTTAATGTCACTTGCATATAAATCTGCTATAGAGCTATATTGTTCTTTTAACAGAGTTTCAATGCGTTGCCTATCAAATATTAGACAGACCCCCTTATGATTATCCCCATATTGAGCCCACATTCTTGGTTTTGCAAAGCCTCTAAGGTATATATCATTCAGGAAATCTTTTCCTAAATGTGGCATGTCTTTTGTAAAGCAAAGAACCTTACATTTTGTTTTTATCTCGTTTGATATTTCTTGCCATAACTCTATTGATTCATCATGAGAAGGCGAGATGTTTTCTAAAATATGGAAATCAAATTTCCAATTTTTTGACTCCTTGGGATCATTGGTTCCTCGTAGGGAGTTAAACATTAGTGTTTTATTTTTCAGAATGTAATTTATAGCTGTGTGAGTGCTAGTGTAGTGATACAAGTACTTATTATGCTCTCTCAAATGTTGAAACATATACAGCCTTTCGAGTTACAAATATTGTTTAATGAAGGGGATTATAATGCAGGAATGATGCAGGGCAGTAGATTAGAGATGCGGATTCTGACGATCGCGAACAGGTCGTGGCCGAGAGGCTGCTGATATCTGGAATTTATTAGCGGTCTTGCCATGACTCGGTGCGTGGCGGTATGCGGACGATTACGCTGCGCTAATCGACCCTACATGATGTGGCTTATTGTTACCTCCCCCTCATCCCCAGCCCTTCTCCCGCAAGGGGAGAAGGGAGCAAATAGGCTCCGCTGATTGTGCTTTACGTACGAGGTTCGGGTGGGGATGAGAGTTTGGAATTGGCACGGGCCTAACCCTCTCCCTCGGGAGAGGGTTAGGGTGAGGGGCCGCTATCTGTGTTACAGGTTCGAATGGCGCAGCGTATTCGGACGTTCGCGAATAGTGGGTCGCTGCAGATTGATCCTGACTTCACTCAGACTTCACACAACCTCATTTTCCCCTCACAAATCCCCCGTATCTTCTGCTCACTGCTTAAAAGGCCCGGCTTGCCACAGGGGTGGCGAGGGGGCGATTGGTTCGAGGGAGCAAGATGATGAAAGGTTGGATGAAATGCGGGTTGGCCGGAGCCGTGGTGCTGATGGCGAGTTTCTGGGGTGGCAGCGTGCGGGCGGCGGGGATCTCCCTCAAGCAGGTGAGCGGCCCGGTGTATGTGGTGGAGGACAACTACTACGTAAAGGAAAACTCCATGGTCTATTTCGGGGCCAAGGGGGTGACGGTGGTGGGGGCGACCTGGACGCCGGATACCGCCCGCGAGCTGCACAAGCTGATCAAACGGGTCAGCAGCAAGCCGGTGCTGGAGGTGATCAACACCAACTACCACACCGACCGGGCGGGCGGTAACGCCTATTGGAAGTCCATCGGGGCCAAGGTGGTGGCGACCCGTCAGACCCGGGATCTGATGAAGAGCGACTGGGCCGAGATTGTTGCCTTTACCCGCAAGGGGCTGCCGGAGTACCCGGATCTGCCGCTGGTGTTGCCCAACGTGGTGCACGATGGCGACTTCACGCTGCAAGAGGGCAAGGTGCGCGCCTTCTACGCGGGCCCGGCCCATACGCCGGACGGCATCTTTGTCTACTTCCCCGACGAGCAGGTGCTCTATGGCAACTGCATCCTCAAGGAGAAGCTGGGCAACCTGAGCTTTGCCAATGTGAAGGCCTATCCGCAGACCATCGAGCGGCTCAAGGCGATGAAGCTGCCGATCAAGACGGTGATCGGCGGTCACGACTCACCGTTGCACGGCCCCGAGCTGATTGATCACTATGAAGAACTGATCAAGGCGGCGCCCCAGAGCTGACCCGCGCTGTTTTTAACAATGCCGCAGCGTGTGGCAAGCGCTGCGCCGGTATAGAACGCTGCGCAGCCATGCAAAAGGGCCCGTTACGGGCCCTTTTGCTATCAGATCAGCCACTGCCACCAGGTGAGGCCGATGCTCATCACCACGGCAAAGCCCACGATGGCGATCACCAGACCGATGCGCATCCACTCCGCGCTGGTGTGATAGCCCATCCCCATCAGCAGCGGGATGCGGGCGTGGGAGTAGGTGGCGAGGTTGCAACCCACGTTGGTGATGGCGGCGATGCTGAAGATGGCCAGCTCGGCAGGTACGCCGACCGCCAGCAGGGCCCCGGCAATGACCGGCGCCAGCGCCACCACCTTGGCGGTGGCCGAGGCGAAGGCGTAGGAGGTAAAGAGGTAGAGCCCCATCACCACCAGCAGCATGGTAATGGTGCCGAGCCCGCCGAGGGTGCTGTGCATAAAGCCGGAGAGTTCATCCCCCAGCCAGCCGGTAAAGCCGACCCGTTTCAGGTTGTCAGCCATCCCCATCAGCACGCTGAACCAGATCAGGGTATCGAAGGCGGCGCTGTTGCCCTTCACATCGTTCCAGTTCAGCACCCCGAGCAGCAGCAGGGCGGCCAGACCGAGAAAGGCAACCGTGGTGGCATCCAGCCCCAGATTGCTGCCGCCAACCCAGAGCACCACCAGACCGACAAAGACCCCGAGCAGGCTCTTCTCATGGCGGGAGAGGGGGCCCATTTTGGCCAGCTCCTCGCGGGCGAAGCGGGGTGCATCCGGTGTGTCGCGGGTCTCGGGGCGGATCACCAGATAGAGCACCAGCGGCATGATCAGCAGCAGACCGATGGCGGGCGGCAGCAGGTAGAGCGCCCATTCGCGAAAGCCGATCGTCAGCCCGGCGACGCTGGCGGCAATGCCGACCAGCGCCAGATTGCCGGCAAAGCCGGTGCTGAAGGCGACCGCCGAGGCGTCGTTCATGGCGCTGACGCTGGAGAGCAGGAACTGCCCCAGCTTGCGGTCATCCTTGTTGATGGTCTTGGCCAGCGAGTCGGCAATGGGGGCGACGATGGCGGCGCGGGCCGTGTTGCTCGGAGTAGCGGGGGCCAGAATAAAGTCGGCAACCGCCAGACAGTAGGCGGAGCGCAGGGTGGACTGGCCAAAGCGGCTGAGCAGCAGCAGGGCGATCCGCTTGCCAAGACCGGTCTTGGCAAAGGCGCTGGCAATCATGAAGGCGATGACGATAAGCCAGATCAGCGGGTGGTTGAAGTCGACCAGCGCCCCTTCGATGGCCGCCTTGGGGGTCGCTTCGCCACCGGCATGGAGCACGGCGTAGAGCCCGAGGGAGAGGATGGCGATATAGCCGGTCGGCGCTATGTTGGTGACGATGACCAGTATGGTGGCGATAAACAGAATGGCGGTGTGGTAGGCCGCAGGTGCCAGTCCGGCCGGTGCTGGCAGCTGCCAGCAGACGATAGCCAGCAGCACGGTCACGAGTGCGGCGAGCTGGGCGAGAGTGAGTTTTTTCATAAGATTCCTGTCCGGAATGAGTGGGGGGGGGCGATTGAGGCCGCTTCAGCCCCCCTACTATAAAAGGGGTATTGATGGATGCCAAATCCATCAATTGCATCAAATTGAGCTTTCGATTAATTGCAGCTGGTTATTTGGGCTGCTCTGGCCTTGTGGAGATGGGGTGGTGCAGGGCAACTGGCGGGTCATCAAAAGTGATGAACAACAAAACGCCCGGGATCGGGCCTTTTGCCCTTGGTTGCTGTGAGTGTGCGGGATTAAGGCTGTTCAAGGCGGGTGGGCTTTCATAAGATGGCGTTTAGTCATTCCCCGGAAAACCATAAATTTTCGTTATGCAATACGCCTCTCTCGCGCGCCTCAAGCAGGCCTTTATCACCGGGATGTGGGCCTCACTGGTCAGCATCGTTATCGGCTTCGCCTTCAAGGTGTGGCTGGCGCAGTGGGTCGCCAAGGGGGAGCTGGCGCTGTTCAACAGCGTGGTGGATTTGATCTCCCTCTCCTTTATCCTGATGACAGGTTTTCGCTCCTCCATGGTGGTGAGCTACTCCCAGACCAAGAACGATCGGGACATCATCAATATCTTCCGCTACTTCCTCATCGGCATCGTGCTGCTCACCTGGGGGGCGGTGATCCCCTATATCAAGCACGGGCTCCATATCCGGGTGGAGTATCTGCAACTGGTGGGGGTCATCTTCGGGCTGGGGCTCAAGGTCTACTTCACCAATCTGGTGGCCATGTACCGGATGTATGCGCTCTCCAACCGGGTCACCTGGCTGGAGCCGCTGGCCAACGGTCTGCTGTTTATGGCCTGTTACTTCGGGCTGGGGATGGATGCGCTTGCCTCGCTCTTCTACGGGCTGACCTTCTCCTCGCTCGCCATCGCCGGTTATATGTATGTTTCGCGCCGTCGGGCCATCGCCACCAGGCCGCTGGCCAAGGTAGCGCTCGGCCCCGAGATGGTGAGCTATGTGAAGAAGAGCTTTACCGCCTCGCTGGAGGCGGGGGCCAGTATCCTGATGATTTACATCACTGTGCTGCTCACCATCCGCCACTTCAGCATCGACGAGCTGGGGGATTTTCAGGTGGTGGTGCGTCCCATCTTCACCTATATGACCACCCTGTTTGTCTTCCCCATCTACCGCTTTGTGCTGCCTGAGCTGGCGGTCAATCTGCGCAACGGCGATCACCGCCAGATAAGGCTTATTCGCCGCTGGATCTTCCGCCTCTCCGCCATCGTCAGTCTGGCGTTCTTTGGTTTGATGCTGCTGGCGGGCAAACCGCTGGTGCTGTTGTTCTTCCCCGCCGACTACGTGGGGGCGGTGCCTGTGCTGTTCCACTTCTCCATCTTCTTTATCTTTATGATGCTTAACGGCTATCAGCTCGCCTATATCAAGGCTCACGGTCACTTTACCCAGAGTTTGCTGATCCGGCTGGCGGGCATAGTGGCACTGGTCGCCGCCTACTATCTGGTGGCCGAGTTCACCGCCAACGTGGTGGCGATTATCGTGGCGCTGGGGCTCGGTTATATGGTGATGTTTATTCTCTCGACCCTGGCGGAGCGGCAGATCTTGCGATCCCTGCCACTGGTGCTGGCGACCCGCTAGGGTGCTACTCGCCAAGAGCTGGCTCCTGTCAGATAACAAAAAACGCCCGTGCGGGCGTTTTTTTATTGGCGGCGCAGGGGAGGTTTAACGCTTGCCCTTGCCACCCTTGTTGCCAGCGAGGGCCTGCTTTCTGGCGCGCTGCTTCTGAGCCGCCTTGCTGTTGCGACGCGGCTCGGGCTCGAAGCGGGTGAGATCTGGCTCAAAGCCCGGAAACCACTGCTGGGGCAAACGGGTGTCGAGCACAGCTTCCACCTTCTCCAACAGGGGGGCATCTTCCGGACTGAACAGGGTGATGGCGAGCCCCTTGTTGCCGGCACGGCCTGTGCGACCGATACGGTGGACGTAATCCTCGGCCACAAACGGGAACTCGAGGTTAATCACATAGTTGAGATCCGTGATATCGAGGCCGCGGGCCGCCACGTCGGTGGCGACCAGCGCCTGCAAGGTGCCGGTGCGAAACTCCAGCAGCACCTTCTCCCGCGCGCTTTGCGACAGATCGCCGTGGAAGGCCAGCGCATTGATGCCCGTCTTGCCAAGCTGCTGGGCCAGTTTGTCCGCCCCCTGACGGGTGCGGCTGAAGATAAGCGCCGGTGCCCACCTTTTCACTTTCAGCATGTGTTCGACCAGCGCCAGCTTGCGATCGCTGTCCACAGTGTAGACCCGCTGCTCCACCTCGGCCGCCGTGGTGTTGCGCGGTGCAACTTCAATCAACTCGGGGTCGCGCAGCAGCACCTTGCAGAGGGCAAACAGGTTGTCGTCGCAGGTGGCGGAGAAGAGCAGGGTTTGGCGATCCACCGGGATCTGTTTGAGCAGCGCCTTGATCTCGTCCATAAAGCCCATGTCGAGCATGCGGTCCGCCTCGTCAAATACCAGATGACGCAGCGCCGCCAGACTCAAGGCCCCCTGCCGCAGATGATCGAGCAGGCGGCCCGGGGTGGCGATCAGGATATCCACTCCGGCTTGAAGCGCCGCTACCTGCGCCGCAATACTCACCCCGCCGTAGACCAGTGTGCTGGTGAGACCGGTACCCTGGCCGTAGCGCGCGACACTCTCGGCAACCTGCACCGCCAGCTCGCGGGTCGGCACCAGCACCAGCGCGCGGATCGGGCGGGGCTCTGCTTGTGGCTGCGCCAGCAACTGCTCCAGCAGCGGCAGCACAAAGGCGGCGGTCTTGCCGGTGCCGGTCTGTGCCCCCGCCATCAGATCCCGCCCTGCCAGAATGACCGGGATGGCGCGAGCCTGAATGGGGGTCGGTGCGGCATAGCCAAGCTCGGTCAGGGTCTGCTGCAAGCGGGGGGAGAGGGCCAGTTCGGCAAAGGAGGCTGTGGACATAGGGGCACCAGTCGGGGTTATCGCGGCCTGCGGCCACGATGCAATGAGTGATCGTGGCCGCGATGGTAACAGAAGCAGGGGGAGCGGCAGAAGGCGGCTATGCCTCTGTGTCGTCCGGCAACGGGCGGATCAGCCGGATCTTTTTGCCCTCGTAGCAGGCGATGTTGTGCTTGCCGTGCTGTTTGACGTGGTAGAGCAGCTCGTCGGCGAGATGCACCGCCTCGGTGACGGTGAGATAGTCGCGAATGCGGATCACCCCGGCGGAGAAGGTGATGGGGGTGGGCAGCTCGGGGATCCCCAATGGTCGATCCAGCAGGCGGCCAGCGGAGTGGATCATTATCTCGTCATCCTCCATCCCCTTGAACAGCACAATAAACTCCTCGCCGCCCCAACGGATGGCGCTGTCCACCTTGCGGATATTGCTTCTGAGATGGCGGGCAAAGGCGACCAGTGCCAGATCCCCGACGCCATGGCCATAGGTGTCGTTGATCGACTTGAAGTTGTCGATATCCAGGATCATCAGGTAGTCGTGCTCATGGAGCAGACTCTGGCAGAGCACATCCCTGCGTGGCAGCCGGGTCAGGTGGTCGGTGTGCGCCAGGGTGCGCAGGCGCAGGTAGATCTGCTTCCAGGCCACCATGCCCAGCAACAGCACGATGAGATAGACCTTGAATGCTGCGCCATGCAGGGCCAGCTTGACGAAATCGAACCAGCTGTAGGACCACTTCAGATAGAGATCATCCCCCGCCTTGGTGCGCATAAAGGGTTTGCTCAGGCAGAGATGCCTCGGGCTGCAGGGCTCGGCGGCTTCAAACGATATGTTGGTGCGGGTCGGGTTGATGGTGTCGAAGGGGCGCAACACATCGTTAAATGCTTCATCGACGGCGATATCGATACCGAGCAGCCCGTATTTGTAACCGCCGCGCCCCGACTGATGAATGAAGGGGAAGTACATCACTATGGTGTTGCGCATGCTGAAGCTGTCGATCTCGATATCGGAGACAAAGGCTTCATCGGTGCTGCACAAAGGGCGGCCGGGGGCAAAGCTGGCGCAACCGAAGTAGTGATACCAGGCGGGCAGTGTCATCAGATCCACCTTGATCGGCGCCAGTCTGGTGGGCAGCACATTGTTGTCGGCCACCATGCCGATCAGCCGGTAGTCATTCCAGATGGTGTAGATATTGATCACCTCCGGATAGGAGAGGGCATAGCGGAAGGTGTTGAGGATATTGGCGGCCGGGTATTGCAGCGGAATATCGGCAAAGCGGTATTTGCTTTTGAGGTCATACCCATAGAGATAGTCGCTGCCGACGCTATTCGGGGGCGGTGGCTGATCGAGCAGATGGTGTTGTGCCAGATAGCTGGTGATGTTCTCCACCTTGAGGATCTTGGCTCGCTGGTAGAAGACCTCGAACACGTTCTTCTGTCTGGCGGTGATGAGATCCATGTCGTGCTGGATAGTGAGATAGGTGTAGTAGAAGACAGTGCCCAATCCGGTCAGGGCGAGCAGGGCCAATCCGGCCACTTTGACGATGAACTGGCGAGCAAACGCCGGGGGCCAGCGCAAGGCTGGGGGGTTACCTGAAAATAAGGTCATAGGTGTCTGGTTAGAGTACCGATAGGGGCGTGGGCGCCATACGGGCAAAGTATACGCGAATGAAATCCCGACAGGATCCACCGACAAACCTTGCCAGAAGCTGAAGACCTCACCACTTATTTATCCCTACTCGACGATCAGCACGCTCTCGCTGGCCAGATGGTGCAGCCACTCCCTGACGATCAGCAGCACGGCGGCAAAGTGCTCGTCGCGCGGCAGCAAGCTGGCGGCGAGGGGATCCCCTTCCGCCATGGCGGCCAGCTGGCCAAAGGCTTGTTCCACCAGATCCCGGTCGAGCTGGTTGTCCCCCAGCACTTCGGCCAGCGACGGCTGGCTGCGCAGGGTCAGCTGCAAGCCGGGCGGGATCTGCGGGGCAATGCGCATCAACTCATCTTCCACCACCATGATGGCCCGCTCCAGTTCGAGCGGGGTGGGTGGCGCGTGGCGAAATGGCCCGGGCTGGATGGCGCGGGTGCCGAAGGCCAGCGGGTAGTGTGACGGGGCCGCATCTGGCTGGCTCAGCCAGAGCTGACTGCTCTGTTCACCAACCTCCAGCAGCAGGGTCATCATCTCCGGTTCGGGTTGTGTCATGGTGCTGAGCTCCTGTATTGTAAACGTTTTCCCATTCCGCCTTTGATACCCCTGCTGTCGCCGTTTGGCGAGCACAATTTCTGCGAGTCGTCCCTCACTTTGTGGCAAACCCCTTGCAAAAAAATTCATTGGTGGCAGTCTGGATGTCTAAATGGCTTTCGCCGTTTCGTTATCCTCAGATGATTCAGGAGTTCAGATATGGATATTCGCACCGCTCCCCGTGCCATCGCGCTCGCTCTCATGCTGGCAAGCGGCATCGCCGCCGCCAACGAAGCGCTGGTGATCCAGACCGATTTCGGCCTCAAAGATGGCGCCGTGTCGGCCATGAAGGGGGTTGCCTTCGGGGTGGACCGCACTCTGCCGCTCTATGACCTGACCCACGAGATCCCGGCTTACAACATCTGGGAAGCCTCCTACCGCCTCTACCAGACCCTGCAGTATTGGCCCAAGGGGACTGTGTTTGTCAGCGTGGTTGATCCCGGTGTCGGCACCGAGCGCAAGTCAGTAGTGCTCAAGACCAGGAGCGGCCACTACATCGTGACCCCGGACAATGGCACTTTGACCCTGGTGGCCGAGCACTTCGGCATCGAGGCGGTGCGCCAGATCGATGAGAAGCTCAACCGCCTCAAGGGCTCCGAGAAGTCCTACACCTTCCATGGCCGCGATGTGTACGCCTATACGGGCGCACGGCTCGCCTCTGGCGCCATCAGCTATGAGCAGGTTGGCCCGCTGCTGCCTGCCGAAGTGGTGAAGATCCCCTATCAGCCTGCGGTCGCCGAGAAAGATGGCACCCTCAAGGGCACCATCCCGATCCTCGATGTGCAGTACGGCAACGTCTGGACCAATATCGATGATGTCCTGCTGACCAAGGCGGGGATCAACAAGGGGGATAACGCCTGCATCAAGATCCGCGAAGGGGATGTGGTCAAATATGACGGCAAGGCCCCTTACGTCAGCAGCTTCGGTGACGTGCCGGAAGGTCAGCCGCTGGTCTACCTCAACAGCCTGCTGCAGGTGTCGGTGGCGCTGAACATGGACAGCTTCGCCGCCAAGCATCAGGTGCAATCCGGTGCCAACTGGCATATCAGCCTGAAGAAGTGCTCCTGACCCGCACATATATAAGTAGAGATAGAAACAGCAACGGGCGCTTCGGCGCCCGTTTTGTTCTCTGTTAATAAAGAAAGGGATCAGAACTCGTTGGAGAGCGCCTTGTACCCTTTGACCAGATCGATATTGGTGTGGGCCACGTCCTCGGAGAACTCGGCGGCATCCACCGAGACCCGTGGGATATGGGTCAGATCGCTCTGCTGGTTGATACGGGTGGTGGAGGGGACGTAGAACTCCGGCGGCAGATCGCAGCCATCAATCACCGAGTTGTGACGCACCACGGCACCGTCACCGATATGGCAGTTGAACAGCACGCTGTTGAAGCCGATAAAGACCCGGTTTCCCACTTCGCACGGTCCGTGGACGATGGAGCGGTGGGCGATGGAGGTGTACTCGCCGATGGTGACGGCGGCGCCGGATTTGGAGTGGATTACCACGCCATCCTGGATATTGGAGTTGGCGCCGATGACGATGGGTTCCATATCTCCACTCTCATCCACCTCGTCGGCACGGATCACCGCATAGGGGCCGACAAAGACATTCTCTTTGATGATCACCTTGCCGCAGATGATGGCGGTCTTGTCGATATAGGCGGATTCGTCGATGACAGGCAGATGGCCGGAGGGATTCTTGCGGATCATGTTACATCCTGTGGTTGCCAAGAGGGATTATCTGGTGGTGGACGAGGAGCCTACCGGTCGGTCAGCTTACCCCTGCTCGCCCTCTGGTGAAACCCCTGACTGGTCTGACCCTTGTCGCGCGGCGTCTCAGCATGGCTGTTTCCCGCCGCCAGAATATGGGAGCATGGCTGTCATCCCGAGTCGCGTAAGGTGGACATATAAAGATGAAGAAGATGATTGCCCTGTTGGCGGGTAGTTTGTTGCTCTCCTCGGCCGTGCTGGCTAAAGGGGAGGCGGGGGAGTTTGACTATTACGCTATGGCGCTCTCCTGGTCGCCCGAGCATTGCGCCGTCAAACCGGCGGATCGGGACCAGTGTTCCCGCAAGCTGGGCTTTGTGCTGCATGGTCTTTGGCCCCAGTACGATCGCGGTTACCCCAGCAACTGCACCCGCGAACGGCTCAATCCCGATATGGAGAGCGAGTTTGCCGACCTCTACCCCAGCCGTTTCCTCTATCGCCATGAGTGGGAGAAGCACGGCACCTGCTCCGGCTTGAGCCAGCAGGCCTTCCATCAGCTGGCGAGCGATTTGCGCCAGAAGGTGAAGATCCCGGCGGCTTATCAATCCCCGGAAGAGCCGCTGCGCAAAACCAGTTTCCAGCTCAAGGCCGATCTGGCGAGCGCCAACCAGTGGCTGGCTCCCGACAACATCACGGTGGCTTGCGCCGATGGTGGCCGCTTCCTGCGGGAGATCTACATCTGCGTCAATAAAGAGGGGACAGATGCGGTCACCTGCTCCGCCGAGATGCAAAAGCGTGAGCGTCGCTCCTGTGGTCAGCCGGACTTCCTGCTGCGCAGCGTGCGTTAAGTCTTCACTCATCATCGGGCCCCTTGCGGGCCTGATGTGTAACCACAGCTATCGGAAAGGAGTCTGAAAGATGGATGGCAACAACCGGTTTGGCCCGCAAGAGCGGGCAATGCTGCTCGGGGTGAAAGGAGTGGGGCCGACGGTTATCGAGCGGATCGAACAGCTTGGCTACCATACCCTGGCCGGATTGGCCGAGGCCGACACCACCCATATTGTCCAGCGGGTAGCCAGCATGCTGGGCTCGACCTGTTGGCAGAACAGCCCGCAGGCTCGCAGTGCCATCGACGGCGCCATTGCGCTGGCCCGTGCACATCTGGTCGCCGATACGACAAGTGGGATGAATGGATGAGCCTCTTTAGCGAACTGGGGATGCGTTATCCCATTATTCAGGCGCCGATGGCCGGTGTGCAGGGTAGCGAGCTGGCGCTGGCCGTGACCCGTGCGGGCGGCTTGGGCTCCTTGCCTGCCGCCATGCTCACGCCAGCGGAGCTGCGCAGCGAACTGGAGCGACTTGCCCACAGCGGCCTTGGGCCATTTAACATCAACTTCTTCTGCCATCGGCAACGGGAACCGGATCCCGTTGCTCTGGCCCGCTGGCAGCAGTGCCTTGTTCCCTACTACATCGAGTTCGGCATACTTCCCCCAGCGGTCACGATGGTGCCAAGTCGTGCACCTTTCAATGAGGAGCATGCCGCCATGGTGGCTGAGTTCAGACCGGCGGTGGTCAGCTTTCACTTCGGCCTGCCCGCGCCCGAGCTGCTTGCCCAAGTGAAGGATGCGGGGGCCAAGGTATTTGCCAGCGCCACTACGGTCGCGGAGGGCGTATGGCTCGCTCAACACGGCGCCGATGCCATCATCGCTCAGGGATTGGAGGCGGGAGGTCATCGCGGTCATTTCCTCTCTGAGGATCTCGCGCTGCAGCAGAGCACCCTGACCCTGTTGGCGCAGATCCTCGCGGCAACCGACCTGCCGGTGATTGCCGCTGGTGGTATCGTCGATGGCAAGGGGATAGCCAACGCGCTGCAAATGGGGGCGAGCGCTGTGCAGATGGGCACTGCCTTTCTCTGTTGCCATGAAGCGACCACCTCGGCGCTGCATCGCGCAATCCTTCACTCACCCCAAGGCCAGCAGACGGCGCTGACCAATCTGTTCAGTGGCCGCCCGGCGCGGGGTATCGTCAACCGTCTTATGAAGGAGCTGGGCCCGCTCTCGGAGTTTGTCCCTCACTTCCCCTATGCCAGTGGTGCACTGGTACCGCTGCGGGCCACTGCCGAAAAGAGGGGTGACAGCGGCTTCTCTCCGCTCTGGGCTGGCCAGAATGTATCGGGCTGCCGGGATCTTTCCGCTGGCGAGCTGATGGCGTGCTGGGTCAAAGAGGCTCGATTGGGATAAGCGCTTCTATATATGCCTCATACGCCTTCTTATATAGAAGATGTCGAGGGCGCTGCGCGTTAGACGCGACAGTGCGGCAATGGTGGATGAATGCCAAGCCAGTACCCTTGTAAGGCATTTATCCGGTGTAAAACGTCCTCACTTTACCCTTGGTTGTGGATAAGTCTGTATAAAGGCTGTGTGTTGATATGAATAACCAAAAAATTGCACTTTTTTGCAATTTTATTGCGGTAAAGCCTTGCCAATGTGAGCTGGATCTCTATAATGCGCCACATCGACAGGGCAAGCGGCAACGCAAACAACCTCGTCGGTAACCTCGAAAAGCCTTTGAAAATAAGGCTTGACTCGA
>NZ_JAAKPE010000011.1:0-155349 GCF_049171775.1 Aeromonas sp. 603404 | reverse complement strand
GCGTTCAATCTGAGCCATGATCAAACTCTTCAATTTAAGTTTGGTTGCTTCGAAAAGCGGCTCAATGAATTGCTGAAATAAACTTTTCGACTTCTTATTGCTAAGAAATCGTCTTGGTCACTTCACCAGACATTGAAAATCAAAAATTGTTTTTGATGTTCGATGCTGTGAGTGCCCACACAGATTGCTTGATTCAAATTGTTAAAGAACATCACGCTTGTCGCGTTGAGGAGGCGCATATTACGCTTCTCACCTCGAAAGTCAAGCGGTTGTTTTCGCTTTTCTTTCGGCGCCCACTTCGCTAGGAAGCTGGCTCATCAGTCCGGCGTGTTCCGCCGTGCTGGTAGGGGCGCATTATAGGGAGCCGCGCCGGGATGACAAGGGCTTTTTCAGCAAAAAAGTTAGTTCGCTCAGATATCAAGCAACCACCTCTTTTTTTGCTCAAAATGACATCAATCCTGGCTATTGCCGGATTTAAATTGAACATTTGAAAAGCCAACTTATAATTGCCATCTCAAATGTTTAATTGGAATGCCCTCATGCATCAAATCCTCGATAGCCATAAGGAAGAGCAAATCGTCCCGCTGTTCCGCCTGGGGTTCCGACCCTTCTTCTTGTTCGGTGCTCTGTTTGCTGCCGTCGGCATGTTGCTCTGGTTGGGGCAGCTCAACGGTTGGCTTACCTTGCCAGGGATTGCCAACCCGACCTGGTGGCATGGTCATGAGATGCTGTTTGGTTTCGGGGCTGCCATCGTCGCGGGTTTTCTGCTCACCGCGGTGCAGAACTGGACGGCCCATCCCGGGGTTCGGAGCTGGCCATTGGCAATGGTGGTGGGGTTGTGGATGTTGCCAAGGACCTTGTTACCCTGGCTGGGTGAAGAGAATACGCTCCTGATGGTAGCAGACCTGCTCTGGCTGCCGCTGTGCGCCTGGTTCCTTGCCAAGCCTATCTTGATAACCCGGCAATGGCGCAACCTCTTCTTCGTGCCCCTGTTGCTGATACTGACCCTGCTCAATGGCGCCAGCTGGTTATGGCAGGCCGATTGGACCACCGTTGAGCACCTATTGATCACCACTGTGCTGTTGTTTACCACCCTGATCGCCGTGATGGGTGGAAGGGTGATTCCGTTCTTCACCGCCCGAGCAACCGGTCAGGAGAAAGCTGCACCTCTACTCTGGCTGGAACGGACTGCGCTCGCGACACAGTGGCTTATCTTGCTCTGCTGGCTGTTACTCCCCACCCAATGGGTCACCAGCATATATATAGTGCCTCTCTATATAGTGGCGGCGAGTTTGCATCTGTGGCGACAACTGCGTTGGCATCTGCCATCGACCCTTACGCATCCCCTGCTGTGGTCACTCCATCTCGCTTATCTGTTTATCCCTCTTGGCCTGTTCGCCCTTGCGGCACATAGCGCGGATCTGCCCATCACGTTGTCGATGGCCAGCCACCTGCTCAGCGCAGGCTGCATGGGGACCATGATCCTGGGCATGATTGCGCGAGTCTCCCTCGGCCATAGCGGTAGAGCCTTGCAGGTAGGACGCAGGATCACTGGCGCATTCGCCCTGGTTATCGCTGCCGCCACAATGCGGGTGGTAATTCCGCTGTTCTGGCCCACTTTTACCCTGCATGGCTGGAACCTCAGCGCGCTTGCCTGGATCGCTGCCTATGGTCTGTTTGTCTGGGTCTATACCCCGATACTGATCCGCCCCAGAGCAGATGGTCGTCCGGGTTGATGACTGCGTAACATGTTCAGGGTGTTGCCACCGGATAGTGGATCAAGTTGTGAAAAATAGCCGGGGCTATGCCGAGATTGCGATAACCGTGGGGACGGTCGGCAGCAAAACGCACCGCCTCCCCTTGCTCAAATGAGCGCCACTCCCCTTCCACCAGCACCTCCATCATGCCACTGATGACGATGACATGCTCGGTCACTCCCGGCTCATGGGGCTCGGATTCACGCTGGTAACCCGGTAACAGGGTCAGCTCAAGCAACTCGAAACCAAACCGGTTTTCATAAGGGAAGAGCGGTGCCACTTGCATGCCCTCACCCGCAGGCTGCTGGCGAATAGCATCGGCGGTGCGATAGAGCACCTCTTCCGGCGTGGCGGGTGTGGGCTCGATGAAACTGGAAAATGAGACTCGAAAACCGGTGGCGATCTTCCACAGCGTCGCCACTGTCGGGCTGGACTCTCCCCGCTCAATCTGCCCCAGCATCGCCTTGCTGACACCCGTTTCGCGCGCGGCGGCATCCAGGCTCCAGCCGCGCTCGCTGCGCAGCCCCTTCAGTCGAGCAGCCAGATGCTGACTCATCTCTTGCATAACTGCCTCTTTATTACTCTTGCACGATGCGCCTTGTGCGCTATAGCGCACGGCGATATAGTCAAAGCTGTATTGTACGTAATAACGCACAGCGCGTCACAACGCCAAGAGGAAGAGTCATGCCCTTCGCCATCCCCCATCTGGTCGCAGGATTTATCGCCGTGATGGTCGGCTACACCAGCTCCGTCATCCTGATCATCCAGGCCGCCACAGCGGCGGGTGCAGATACAGCTCAAGTCGCCTCCTGGCTCTGGACGCTGGGGATCGGCATGGGGGTGAGCTGCATCGGCCTCTCTCTCTATTACCGCATACCCATACTAACCGCCTGGTCCACACCGGGTGCGGCACTGCTGATCACCACGCTGGGCAACTTCACTCTGGCGGAAGCCATCGGCGCCTTTGTGATCTCGTCCCTGCTGATCACTCTGTGTGGCATCAGCGGCTGGTTCGACCGTTTGATGAAACATATTCCGGCTCCACTGGCCGCCGCCATGCTCGCTGGCGTGCTGCTCAGATTCGGATTGGATCTATTCAAGGTCGCCCCGCAAGATCCCTTGCTGCTTGGCACCCTGCTGCTGGCCTTCCTGCTGGGTCGTCATCTCTGGCCCCGCTATACCATGGTGCTAGTACTGGGAGTGGGGATGCTGATCTGCAGCGTGCGGGGGGATTTGCAAATGGGCACCCTTCACTGGCAACTCGCCAGCCCGGTCTGGACATGGCCAGCCTTCTCCCTTGATGCTCTGTTTGGTATCGCGCTGCCGCTGTTCATTGTCACCATGACATCGCAAAACATGCCGGGAATTGCCATCTTGCGGGCCCACGGCTATCAGCCTTCCACCTCCTCGCTGATCAGCTGGACTGGCCTCACCGGTCTGCTGCTGGCTCCATTCGGCGGTTACGCCTTCAACCTGGCGGCCATCACTGCGGCCATCTGCATGGGGAAAGAGGTGGATCCGGATGCCAACCGGCGCTGGCCCGCGGCAGTGTGGGCTGGCTGCTTCTATCTGCTGACCGGCTGTTTCGGGGCCACGGTGGCGGCGCTGTTCACGGCCTTCCCGGCGATACTGGTGACCTGTGTCGCAGGGCTAGCCCTGCTCGGCACCATCGGCAGCAGCCTGCACTCGGCCTTGCAAGAGGATGAAGCGCGAGAAGCTGCGCTGCTCACCTTTATCATTACCGCGTCCGGGATCAGCCTGCTCGGCATCGCGGCAGCCTGCTGGGGTCTGCTGATTGGTCTGGCTATCTATCAGTTCCAATTATATCGACAAAGGAATCAATTGAACCTCAAACCGTGAACCTCTGCACACTATCCAGATAAAATGATTCACAAGTGAAACTAATTTCCTTCTAGTGGCGTCAGGGCACCAATCTTCCCGGACATGGTGCCCTGTCAGGTTCCATGCAACGGAGTATAAAAATGAAAAATCAGGCTGTCTTGTTACTACTGGCCATACTGGGTGCTACGAGCGTCCAGGCTGCCGATACGGATCGAGAGCTGGCTCGCCAGCTCGCACTTCAGCAGAAAAACCTGCTGCCCCTGCTGAGCAATCAGCAATACCAGAGCCCGCTTCCCAACCTGCTGCAGAAGGCCAGCCCGCGCCTTAAACGGCAGGCGAGCGATGCCAACCAGGCAGCCATCAGCCGGCAAGGACTGGATGGCGAGGTCAAGCAACTGATGCAGTTGAGGCTGGCCAACACCGATCAGGCCACAGCACTGCAGCAGGGCGTCGAACCGCTGGTCGCCTATGTTCCAAGTGGGGATGAGAAGAGCTGGAGCGCCATTGAAGCGTTCGATAGTGCTGGCAATCCCGTCTATCTGGATGTGGACAAGGCTCCGGCCCGGCCGGTTCTGGTAGTCGAAGCCGATCCCGTCAAAGCCAAAAACGCAGGCTTGAAGGTGATGCGCAAGGCGCTGGCCGATGCGGACCTGCAAAGCGCCCCGCGAGTAACGGCCAGCACAGTGCCACTCAAGACCAGTATCCTGAAAAAGATCAGGCTGAAGGATGATCAGGAGCCCTGGCTGCTCGGCGCAGCCGAAGTGTATGCTGTGGTCGCAGGGGTTAATCCCAGCCGGGATGAACCAGTGGTCGATATTGTCGACATGCCCTACCTCGACTATGACAACACAGACTACACCCCCAACCAGATCCTGGTTTACTGGGATCGCTATCGCTGGGGTGCCGTCGATGTGGTGATGATGGAGCAGGATGACAACGTCAACTATAAGGAGCTGAGCGCCCTGCTGATTGAAGCTCTCAAACTCGGCTTTACTGCGGGTGGCGTGCCGGAAGCCCTGCCCTTCCTCGATCTCGGCGGTCGCATCGTCAAGGCACTGCCCGACTCCTGGATGACCAACAACGACGACTATCTGGATACCTTCTACACACTGGAGCAGGATCAGGTCTATCGCCAGTATCCGGGGGCTGCCGGTAATGCGGTTATCGATCTTGAGCCAAAAGAGATCGCCCCGACCAGACCTTGATAATCGGCCATAACGAAAAAGCCAATGAGCAACTCATTGGCTTTTTGCTTTTATCGCGGTGACCACCGGTCAACCCTTGGGACGAACCCCCAGAGTATGGCAGATGGCATAAGTCAGCTCGGAGCGGTTCAGGGTATAGAAGTGGAAATCCTTCACCCCTTCCTGACTCAGCACGCGCACCTGATCGATGGCGATGCTCGCCCCCACCAGATTGCGGGTCATCTGATCGTTATCCAGCCCCTCGAAACGCTGATGCATCCAGCGCGGGATCTTCACGTTGGTAAAACCGGCAAACTTGGCCAGCGTCTGATAGTTGGAGACCGGCAGGATCCCCGGCACGATTTCGGCATCGATACCGATGGCCGCGCAGCGATCCCGGAAGCGCAAGTAAGTTTCCACATCGAAGAAAAACTGGGTGATGGCGCGGTTGGCACCGGCATCGATCTTGCGCTTGAGATTGAGCAGGTCGGATTGCGCACTCTTGGCCTCCGGGTGACCTTCCGGATAGGCGGCAACCGAGATATCGAAGTCCGCCTCTGACTTGAGCAGGGCAACCAGATCGGTGGCATACATATCCGGCTTCTCCAACCCCTGCGGCAAATCACCGCGCAGAGCCACGATATGACGAATACCGCTATTCCAGTAGTCGCGGGCGATGGTGCGCAATTCGTCGCGGCTGGCATCGATACAGGTCAGGTGCGGCGCCGCAATCAGGCCTGTCCGCTCCTTGATGTCCTTGATCACCTTGTGGGTGCGATCACGGGTACCGGAGTTGGCGCCATAAGTAACAGAGACGAACTTGGGTTCCAGCACTTTCAGCCGTTCGATGGACTGCCAGAGGGTATTCTCCATCCCTTCACTGTTGGGCGGAAAAAACTCGAAACTGACCGATATATCGCCATTCAAATCTGCCAAGCTCTGGTTGAGCGCCTCAACCTGACGTGCACTGTGAAATCCCATCTGCTTTTCTCCCTGTCCTACAATCCATCTGCCTACGTCAAAACGGATGTTTGGACGTCTAAACGTCTTTATATTTATGAGCAAAACGACACAAAGTCAACAGAGATTTACCTCACATCCGATCTGACGAACTTCATATTTACAAAATTAACGGTACGTAACCGAAAAGTGCCCATCCCAAAATTGCCCCAGTCGAGTTATGATGGGGGCAGATCGTCCTGGACGTTCTGAATCTGCGTGTGATTGTTTGGCCGGAGGTTTCTCCGGCCCCTTTTCATCTATTTCCCACTCCTGCCGATAACAGAATGAGTCTTTGCAGGAGCACCATCATGGATACCCATCCCGGCTTTGCCACCGACTTGCTGTTCGATCGCTATCAGGGCGAGGTTGTTCAGCACGATCAGTTCTGGGCGGTTCGCACGCCGGATGCTCCCGACTACTACTTCGGCAACTACCTGCTGCTCCCCAACCCACCCAGCGACCGTGACAAAGGCTGGCTGGAAGCCACATTTGATCAGCTGATCGGCCAGGATCCTCGAGTGCGCCACCGCACCTTCCAATGGCCACTGGCGGCCGGGCAAAACAGCCGGATCGCCGGTTTTGTCGCAACGGGTTACCAATATATGGAGTGCGTGGTGCTGGCGCTGGATGAACAGAGTTGCCCGCCCCCTCACGACGACATGAACAAGGTTGAGGCACGCACCTTCACTACTGCTGATTGGCCTGAGTGGCTCGACTTCGAACTCCATGAGCGGGATGAGGAACACTCTGAACAGAGCTATCTCCCCTATCTGCGATCCCGCCAGGCGCTCTATCAGGCCATGATTGCCGATGGTCTCGGGGACTGGTGGGGGATCTGGCAAGAGGGGCAACTGGTCGCCAGCTGTGGTCTCTTCTTTTGCGGCACACTTGGGCGCTTCCAGTTGGTACGCACGCACCATGCGTGGCGCAACCAGGGGTTATGCCGCCAGCTGCTGAGTCAAGTGGCTCGCGCAGGATTATCCCGTGCCAAACAGCTAATCATAGTGGCCGACGAGCATTACCATGCGCAGCGCATTTACCGCTCTCTGGGGTTTGCCCCGGTTGCTCGCATCGGCAGCCTCTGCCGCTGGCCCCACGAAGTACAATAAAGCGATACATGCTGGCCGCGAGCCATAAAAAAACGGGAGGCTGATGCCTCCCGCTCTTATTGATGCAGATGACCTATTGCTGTGGCTGCTGTGGCGCCTCCAGCTCGTTGGAGAGCGCCTGCTCTACCTCATCCGACTGCGCCGGTAATGGTGCAGCGGCGGCTGATGCGGGTTCTACGGGTGCCACCACGGCAGGCGTTTCACTGGTCGCGGGGGCTGCAGACACCTCAGTCGCTGGCGCTGAAGCCGAAGCAGGAGCAACCGCATCACACTGACAATCCACGCTCTTGGCCTTGTTGCCCTGATGAGGGGCATACCAGCCCTTCAAGCCACTTTCTAGGCGATCCGCGGCAGCTTTGGGCTCCATCTTGCCAAGCAGCACAGCCTGACTCACCTCTGCCAGTTCATCCCCCAACTTGGGCGTACCACGGGAGAGGATCTGGGTCGCCACCCGAATGGTCGAGTCACACTGATCGCGCCACTCCATCATCTCTTTGGCCGCCGGATTGGTGACATCGAAGAAGTGGTTGGAGAGGGAGAAGAATCCCGGCAACGAGTTGGTATAGAGCTCGGCAAATTGCGGCGTCGTCAGCCACTGCAGGAAGGCCATTGCCCCCTCTTTGTTCTTGCTGGCCGGGTTCATCCCCATACCGATATCGGTGTGGTCGGTAAAGAAACAGCCATCACCCTGTTTGGCCACCGGCGGACGCATGACGCCAAAATCGACCTTGCCGGTGAAGGGGGCAATCTCCCAGGAGCCCGCCACGTAGAAGCCGGCCTTGCCCGAGGTGAACAGCTCGTTACTGGTCGCATAATCGCGGCTCTCGCCACCTTCACCGAGGTAGGAGCGCCAGCGCGCCAGCTCATCGAACACCTTCACATATTGCGGGTTGTCCAACCGCTCCTGCCCGCCGATCAGTGCCAGACGGCCGTCCTCTCCCTTCCAGTAGTTGGGACCAATGTTCTGGAACCCCAGCTCGGAGGCAACCCAACTCTCGGAACCGCTCATGGCCAGCGGCACATAGCGACCGTCGGCCTTGATCTTGTCCAGCACGGCAAAGAACTGATCGCGGGTTTGCGGCAAGGTGAGCCCCAACTCACTGAAGATCTTCTTGTTATAGAAGAAGCCATGAATCACCGAGGCCATGGGTACGCAGAAGGTCTGGGCACCGGAGTCAGTCTGCCAGGGTGACTGGGCAAAACTCGGGAAGTTCTCCATCCCTGCCATTTCGGTCAGCTCGGCCAGATGGCCCGCCTTGAACAGGGCGAGCGAGTCATCAAACGGACGACAGGTAATGAGATCCCCCGCCTTACCGCCTTTCAGGCTCTCCCACAGGGTGGGCATGTAGTTGACGTTCTGCACCGGATGAAAACTCACCTTGATGCCGGGATGCGCCGCTTCAAACGCCGGGATAATCTTCTGCTCCCACAACGCCTTGTCATCGGTTCGCCAGCTTTCAATCACCAGCTCGCTGGCCATCAGCTGGCCACACAACAGGAGACTCAGGGCTCCAATCCACTTTTTAGACATAAGCCCTCCTAGACCTTGAAATGTGCGATCAATTGCTGCTGTTTGGCGACCAGGTCGGCCAGCACTTCGCTGCTACTGGCGGATTCGCGCGCCTCGCGCTCAGTCTCGTATGCCACATCGGCAATACCGGCGATATGACGAGCGACCCCCTGACTGACGGAGATCTGCTCCTGAGCGGCATGGGCCACCTGATCCGCCATCGACTTGATGGCCCCCATCCGATCGGCAATGGATTGCAGCGCCACATCCATCTCGCGAGTCTGCTCGACACAGCTCTGGGTCTGCTCCTGGCTACGCCCCATCACTTCAACCACATGCTTGCTGGAGCTCTGCAGGTTCTCAATCATCCCCTGGATCTCTTCGGTCGAGGTCTGGGTGCGATTGGCCAGCGCCCGTACCTCATCGGCCACCACCGCAAAACCGCGACCGGCATCGCCAGCACGAGCCGCTTCGATGGCAGCGTTCAACGCCAGCAGGTTGGTCTGCTCGGCAATGCTGCGGATCACATCGAGAATGCTGCCGATGTTGTTGCTGAATTCCCCAAGTTTGTAGGTGATCCCGACCGCCTCTTCCATGGCGCCAGCCAGCTGCTCGGTGATCCGGCGAGTGGTGGCCACTTTCTGGCGACCATTACGCGCCTCTTCATCGGCCAGATCCACTTCCCGCTTGGTGCCATCGGTAGAGCGGGCCACCTCGGTGGCGCTCACTTCCAGCTCGGTAATGGCGGCGGCCACCTGATCGGTCTGGCTCTTCTGCTCTTGTACCCGGGACATGGCCCGTTCGCTGATCTCGGCGGCCCGGCTCGCCTCATCCACCAGATGGCGGGAGCCCGCATTGATTTGAGAGAGTAGTTCACCGGTCTTGCCCGCCAGCGTATCGATAGAGCGGGAAAGGCTGCCAAATTCACAACTGCTGCGGTAGTTGATGCGGCGGGTCATGTCACCGGCCGCCATGTAATCGAGCTCCTTGTTGATCATCTGCAACGGGCGCTGAATGCTGCGCGCAGTGGTATAGCCGATCACCAGCGCCGCAGCGGCCGACATCGCGGCAACCACCAGGATCCAGAAGCTGGCACTGCTGACCGCCGCATCGGCGTTGATCCGGCTGTCGCTGGCGATGGCACCGGCGGACTTGCCCATCTCATCGAGCAAATTGAGGCTGTTGACCAGACTGGCATCCAGCTGCTGATTTTGCGTGGCCAGCGACAGCGCCAGTTGCTGAGCCTGACGCATGGTTGCCAGCAAGCCCTGAGCGCCGAGCGCCAACTCCTGCATCCGATCCAGATTGGAGACAAAGCGCGCTTTCACATCATCGGGCACCACTACCCGCTCCAACCGCTTGCGGGCCATCTCGATATCCTTGCTGAGTACCTTTTCCAGCTCATTTAGGTCGGTTTTGGCATCGGCACGGCGGATATTCTTCAGATCGCGGGCGATACCCGAGGTAATAAGCTCCGCCTTGTTGCGCATGGAGCGCTTGCTGGCGGTCTGTTGCAGCAGCAGATCCGCCGCCCACTGGTAGGTATCCTCAAGGCGGATAAATTCCATCTCCAGCTTGTGGCGCTGATCCAGCGCACTGACCCACTGCCGATGCTGGGCCAACACCTGATCCGCCAAGCCATAAAATTGGGTGGTAGCACTCTCAACCTGCTGGAAGCGGACACGAGCATCCGCTACGTCGGTAAATTTACCCATCTCCTGACTCAGCTGGGCGAAGCGGTTCTGCTGCTCCTTGAACTGATTGGCCAGCTGCGGCAACTGGGCGGCATCTTCACTGGTGCGGTAGACCAGCACCCAGCGGTTACTATCCTGCAGTGCCCCCTTTAGACCTGCGACAGCCACTACCAGCGGGGTTGCCCGGTCAGATACGGCAGAGAGGCCGTCATTTATACCCTTGATTTTAAAGGTACTGATCACACCAAGCAGGATCAGCAACAGCAGCATCAACACGAATCCGGCGATGATCCGCTGCACAATAGATAAGCCCATGGAGACATCCTCACTCATTGGGGGAAGGTAAAGTGAACATAGTCACTATCGGCAAGGGTGGCGAATAACTGAAATAAAGCGACAGGGATTTAATTGATTTGTATCGGGTTGGATCACAGTCCAGACAAAATCAGCAATACGAAAAAAGCCCGGCAAAAGCCGGGCTGAAAGAGACGTACTTTGCTATCTTCCGCGATCCGTTCAGAGCCGCAGTCAGAATCATTAGAAGCGGTAGCCAACACCCACCATAAAGGCCATCGGGTCGACCTTGGTATTAATGGTGCCAATCGCAGTATGCACATCGGTATCGATATCCATGATCCAGGCTGAACCGTTGACAAGCCAGCGGTCAGTGATCGCCATATCGATACCAACTTGTCCGGCAACACCCCAGGAGTCATCGACTTTGACATCGGTTCCTGACAGTGCACCACGACCCTCTTCATCAAAGAAGGTGGTGTAGTTCACGCCAATACCGACATACGGGCGAACCTTGCTTTGAGCATCGCCAAAATAGTACTGACCCATCAGAGTCGGCGGCAGATGCTTGATCTTGGCCACTTCAGCGCCACCCAGTTTGACTGAATGAGAGAAGGGGGTTGCAGCCAGCAATTCGACACCCCAGTTATCAGTAATCATGTAAGAGAGAGTCAATCCCAATTGCATGTTGTCATTAATTTCCAGCTCTACAGGCGTGCTGCTTTCCTGCGGCGATACAAATGCCAAACCACCACGAACCAGAATGTCGCCAGCCTGATGGGCCATGGCGAAAGGAGAGGCCACTGCAGCGGCAATCATCAGAGGAAGTAATTTTTTCATCACGTAATCCCTTTTTTTGTTTTCATTTGATGCTGTAAGCCCGCTGACTATATGCCCTTGTAAATGCAAAGTTATTGACTTGAAGCAAAGGTTGCGCGGAAATAAATCGATTGGTGTGACATCTTTGCGCGCCATCCCAATCTCCTTGAGTCCCCAGACAACAAGCCGGAATACCTGTTTCGACAGGTTGTAACCAACCCCATTCAGCGCCAAAACAAGCAAGCAAACCACACCTTATCGCTCGGCAGAGTGGCTATTAATTGTTGTTAATATGGGCAAATCAGCGTATTTTTTGCGCCGTGCAAGTTACTGGGAAGTAATGGTTTATTTATGAAAAATGAGTCGAAATGGCAAAAGGTGGGGGCCTTTCTCGCGGCCGTTTGGGGGATCGGATCCTTTCTCTTTATCCTGCTCGGTTTTATTGTCGCCCTGGCCTATCTGGTATTGGTCCGGCAGGGCTAATCCGGGCTGACAGTATGTTGCAACGCAAGACTATTCCCTTCGACAAGTTGCTCCGGGGTCTTTTCCATCACCTCCCGAACAGACAGAGTGCCCGAATAGCCACAGCATCGATTACGGCCCCTCAGTTTTGCCTGATAGAGCGCCAGGTCGGCCAGCTTGAAACTGTGGCTCCAGAAGGTATCGGGGCACGCCGGATGCAGAGGATACCGACAATATCCCGATGAAACCGTTAACCATAGCGGCCTCTCCTCCGAACCGAAACGGTGCTGAACAACACGAAGCCTCAGATAATCGGCACGCTGTACCAACTCTTGCTCATTATCCACCTGCAACAGGAGTAAAAACTCCTCCCCTCCCAACCGGATAACGGGCTCGGCGTCACTCACCACCAGCTTGTGCAGCAGTTCTGCCAGCTGCTGCAACACCAGATCACCCATATCATGACCAAATCGGTCGTTGATCCGTTTGAAATGATCGAGATCGAGCAGCAACAGCTGACAAGGGCGGGCCCAATTGTCTTGCAACCAGCTATCCAGATAACGACGATTGAAACAACGGGTCAAGGGGTCGGTGAATGCAGCCATCTCCATCTGGCTGGATTTTTCCAACAAATCATCGTGTTGCTGACTGACCTTGCTGGCCATCTCCTTGAACTTGCCGCTCAAGGTCGCCATCTCGGCGCTGCTGTCGATATAGGGGATCAAGGTGGCATCTGGCCGATCGCCAAAGCGTTGCAGCGCCGACACCAGCTGCTGCAACGGGGTAAGCACAATGCTGTTGAGCCGGTACATGGCGATCATGACGCAGATAAAACTGATAAAAAGCATACCAATAAAGGTCCAGAGCGCCCCCTCCATGACGCCACTCAAGATCTTTCTCTCCTCCTCAATCACCAGAGTCAGCACCGGCTGGTTATCGCTGTTGAGCAGTCGCACCTCTCCCCTAAGCCGGGTGAGCCCAAGGTCGATCAGGCGATACGTTATTTGCGGTTTCAGTTTTTTGAAGGTAGCGGTGACATCCAGATTGGCGTGGGAGATCGCCAGAGGCAGCGCGGTACGCTCCGATACCTGCTCGAGATAGGCCTTGTCGAGCCAACGTACAACCAGCAAGAAACCGTTGAACGGTGCCGACTCGTCACTGTTTCTGATCGGCTGCCACGAGTACATCAGCGGCCCCCACTGGGAAGCACGGATCCCGTGCAGATTGATGCCCCCTTGCGCCACCGAGCGCGCCCTTAACTGCTTTTTCAGCTCATCAAGGAAGTAGGGAAACTGGTCCGGATTGATCCCCGGCGCATCGGGTAGCAGGGTGCGCGTCCAGATTTCGTAGCCGGTGAGATCCATGAAGCTCATCAGGTTGAGACTAAAATCCCGCATCGGCATATCACTGAACAGGTTGGATTCGATGTACGCCCTGCTTTTGTTGTCCATAAAACGGTGACTGTCATCCCAGATGCCCCAATCCCGACTGAATGCATCCAGAGCGGCCACATCCGCCTGCACCGCCTTGGTCACGCGCAGCAGATGCCCCTTCATTCGCTGCTCTTCAATCCGGCTGGCAGCCGGGATTTGGGCCCACGCCAGCAGGACCAGCAATAGCAGGATCGCCCCCAGCCAGATGGGGAACATGGAGTAAGCCAACTGATGATCAATCGTGCGCGGAGCCTGAGCCATAACCCGATATATCCATTACCATGATGCTGAGATGCCAAGCCTGCCCACACTTGACGAGCTTCCCCCTATGCTCCCGATTTTTATAACAAAAAGGGGCCAAAGGCCCCTCGATTATAACGGCTTATCGCGCCAAAAGTGGCCTCAAAAAACGAGCTGTATGAGACTCTTTATTGGTGCAAATCTCTTCCGGCGTCCCCGTCACCAGAATGCGGCCACCACCGGCGCCCCCCTCCGGACCCAGATCGACGATCCAGTCGGCAGTTTTGATGACATCCAGATTGTGCTCGATGATGACGATGGTGTTGCCACGATCCCGCAGCTGGTGCAGCACCTTGAGTAGCTGCTGGATATCGTGGAAGTGCAGCCCGGTGGTCGGCTCGTCCAGAATGTAGAGAGTCTGACCGGTATCCCGCTTGGAGAGCTCCCGCGCCAGCTTGACCCGCTGTGCCTCACCGCCAGACAAGGTTGTGGCCGACTGGCCGAGGCGGATATAGGAGAGGCCCACGTCCATCAGGGTCTGCAGCTTGCGCGCCACTGCCGGTACCGGATCGAAGAACTCGCGGGCATCTTCCACCGTCATCTCGAGGATTTCGTGGATGTTCTTGCCCTTGTACTTCACCTCCAGCGTCTCGCGGTTGTAGCGCTTGCCCTTGCAGACGTCGCACGGCACGTAGACATCCGGCAGGAAGTGCATCTCCACCTTGATGACCCCATCCCCCTGACACGCTTCGCAGCGGCCCCCCTTCACGTTGAAGGAGAAGCGGCCCGGCTGGTAGCCGCGCGAACGCGCCTCCTGGGTGCCGGAAAGCAGTTCGCGGATCGGCGTAAACAGGCCCGTGTAGGTGGCCGGGTTGGAGCGCGGGGTTCGACCGATGGGGCTCTGGTCGATATCCACCACCTTGTCCAGATGCTCCAGCCCTTCCACGCTGCGATAGGGCGCCGGGGTGGACTCGGTCGCCTTGTTGAGCTCGCGATGAGCGATGCGGAACAGGGTGTCGTTGATCAGGGTCGACTTGCCGGAACCGGAGACGCCGGTGACGCAGGTCATCACCCCGATGGGCAGATCCAGGTTGACGTTGCGCAGGTTGTTGCCGCTCGCCCCCTTGAGTTTCAGCCACTTGCCGGTGAGCGGGGTGCGCTCGGCAGGAATGGCGATCTGCTTGCGACCGGAGAGGTAGTCACCGGTGAGTGACTCGGGATTGGCAATGATCTCCTCCGGCGTACCCTGCGCGACGATGGCCCCGCCGTGTACCCCGGCTCCCGGGCCGATATCGAGCACATGGTCGGCGAGGCGGATGGCATCCTCGTCGTGCTCCACCACGATCACCGTGTTGCCCAGATCGCGCAGATGGGTGAGGGTCTTGAGCAACCGCTCGTTGTCGCGCTGATGCAGACCGATGGAAGGCTCATCGAGTACATACATGACGCCCACCAGCCCGGCACCGATCTGGCTGGCCAGTCGAATGCGCTGCGCTTCGCCACCGGAGAGGGTCTCGGCACTGCGGGACAGGCTCAGATAGTTGAGACCCACATTCACCAGGAAGCCAAGCCGCTCGACGATCTCTTTGAGGATCTTCTCGGCAATCTGGGCGCGCTGGCCGGTGAGGTTCAACCCTTCGAAGAAGGCCAGTGCATCGCCGATGGACTGCTCGGCAATGGCCGGCAGGTTGCGGTTGTCGACAAAAACGTGGCGCGCCTCTTCCCGCAGCCGACTGCCACCGCAGCTGGTACAGGATTTGTTGGCGATGTATTTGGAGAGCTCTTCACGCACCGAGTTGGACTCGGTCTCCCGGTAGCGCCGCTCCATGTTGTGCAGGATCCCCTCGAACGGGTGCTTGCGCACTACCACGTCGCCGCGATCGTTCATGTAACGGAACTCGATCTCGGTGCGACCGGAACCGCGCAGGATCACATCCTGGGTCTTCAGTGGCAGATCCTCCCACGGCGTCTCCAGATCGAACTTGTAGTGCTCGGAGAGGGATTTGAGCATCTGGAAGTAATAGAAGCTACGTTTGTCCCAGCCGCGAATCGCGCCGTTGGCCAGACTGATGGCCGGATCGCCGATCACCTTGGCCGGATCGAAATATTGCTGCACGCCCAAACCATCACAGGTGGGACAGGCACCGGCCGGGTTGTTGAAAGAGAAGATGCGCGGCTCCAGCTCCGACATGGAGTAGCCGCACTCCGGGCAGGCGAAGTTGGCGGAGAAGGTCATGGGAGCAACCCCCTCCTCCCCGTCCATCGGCACCACCAACACGATACCACCGGATAGGGTCAGCGCCGTCTCGAACGACTCGGCCAGACGCAAGGCAAGGTCATCGCGCACCTTGAAGCGGTCCACCACCACCTCGATGGTGTGCTTCTTGTGCAGCTCCAGCGCGGGAGGGTCGGATAGATCGCACACCTCGCCGTCGATACGGGCACGGATATAACCCTGCGCCGCCAGATTCTCCAGCAGCTTGGTGTGTTCCCCCTTGCGGTCACGCACCACCGGGGCCAGCAGCATCAGCTTGCTCCCCTCCGGCTGGGCCAGTACCTGATCCACCATCTGGCTGATGGTCTGGGCGGCAAGCGGAATGGCATGGGTCGGGCAGCGCGGCTCACCGACCCGGGCGAACAGCAGACGCAGGTAGTCGTAGATTTCGGTGATGGTGCCGACGGTCGAGCGCGGGTTATGGGAAGTGGACTTCTGCTCGATGGAAATGGCGGGCGAAAGCCCCTCGATATGGTCGACGTCCGGCTTCTCCATCAGGGAGAGGAACTGGCGAGCATAGGCGGAGAGGGACTCCACATAGCGGCGCTGCCCCTCGGCATAGAGGGTATCGAACGCCAGAGAGGATTTGCCCGAGCCGGAGAGGCCGGTGACCACGATCAGCTTGTCGCGGGGCAGGGTCAGATTGATGTTCTTGAGGTTGTGGGTGCGAGCACCCCGGACCACGATCTTTTCCATCTTGTTGCACGCTCGATACAGAAACCTGAGCGAGTCAGTATGGCATAGAGACTACTGGATGAATAGACAGTCATGAGATGAAATGCGCATCATCCGGCGCACGCCATCTGCTCTTTTTTCTCCACCAGCAGCCGCTCGTTTTGCCATATCAGAGCGGTGACCTCGACCCGATAGGGACAACGCAAACCCAGCCCTATTTTGCCAACCGCCATGACCACTCCAGCCCGCAGCGACAGATTACGGCTCTGGCGCTGAGTCGTGCTCCCGGCCGCCCCTTCGCCATGCACCAGCAAGCTGACACTCACCGTCAAGTCGCGCTTGCTGAGCAGCGTTGGCGCAAGTGACAGCCCCTGCTCGTTCTGCGCAATATTGAGGGACAAGCGGATCGACGGATCGGGCTCCATCTCGTTTCCCCTGGCGCTTGCTGGGGAAGCGACGCGATGAACCAGCATCAACCCACAGAGCAGCACCAATAAAAGAGGGGCCCGCAGGCCCCTGAATCCGGAGATGACCATCAGTTGCTACCAGCCCCTTGATAGACATAGGCATGGTTATCGCTGCCCAATACGGTCACATTGGCAGTATTAAAGCTTTCGTTTTGCACCACATCAACGGTGTTGCGCCCCCCACCAACCCCAGCATTGACATAGACATTGGCCTCGTGCTCAGCGCCGTTCTGGGTCACTGTGAGCTTGTTCTCGCTACCCAAGTAGGACTCAACCTTGGCATTGTTCAACTCACCATCCTGGGTCACTTTGACCACAGACTCAGAGTGAGACGCATCGGCATAGGCCCAGTTGTCAGTGCCTTTCTGAGCAACGACCAGCTCGTTGTCCGAGCCCCAGGTCCAGGCGCCTTTGCCTTCACCATCACGAGCAGAGGCAACCTGGTTGCCAGTTCCGTTCTGGTCGATATCGATGGTATTGCCGCTGCCTGCTTGTTGCACTGCATTGGCATAGTTGTCATTACCTACCTGATCAATGGTGACCGCACCATCGGTACTGCTGGCTAACTGGTTGACCACGGCCTTGTTGTCATCACCTGTCTGGTTGACCAAGGCATCATTGCCAGTACCTTGCTGGTCGGTCTCAATCCGGTTGCGATTACCATCCTGTGTCAGGTCAGCAAACTCCCCGGTTCCAGACTGTTTGGCCAACAGGCCGTTGCCATTCCCGGCATCAGACCCTTGCTGCAGAGTCACCACTTCACCGCGGGTTCCACTTTGCTCAACAGTCGCTACGTTGGCACTATCGTATTGAGTGACGTCTGCATTGTTCAAAGAACCACTCTGAGTCACCACTGCAGATGTTCCTTCCGCCGGTGCATAGTCATAGTTACCGGTTGCCTGCAGCACCTTGGTGATATTGCTCTCTCCACGTTGTACCACTTCGGCGTTGGCTCCATCAGCCGCTGTCTGGGTCACGTCAGCCTGGTGAGCCCCCCCTTCTAGCTGCTGTACACTCGCCCGAGCGAAATCGGATATCTGGTTATTAATGACAGCCCGATTACCATCCGAGATTTGAGTGATCCTGGAGTCAGCTAAGTCACCATTATCTTGCTTGATCTTGGCGTCGTTGCGATCCCCATCCTGCACAACCCCGGCAACCGCACCGCCATTCTCAAATTGCTGAATCACATCAGCAAAGTTGTCGTTCCCCTTTGTATCGATGGAGGCTTTGGAGAGGTTAGTGTCACCTTGTTGCAAGATGTAACCCTCGTTACTGTCACCTACCTGCCGAGTATCGGCATCTGACTGGCCGGTATTCTTTTGAGTGGTAACAGCTGTGTTGTTGTTACCAGCTTGATCGATGTTAGCCTTGTTATCGACGCTTCCCACCACCTGGTTAATGGTGGCGATATTGCCGCTCTGGGCCTGGTTCACCGTAGCCTGGTTGCCAGTAGATGCCGCCCAAGCGGTGCTGGTCGCCAGAAGAACTGCCGAGGCAATGATGGTACGTTTAAACATGATTTCCCTCTCGTGCTAATGGTTGAGCCTAGGCTCAGTTGGTTTGAACGACATTTACTTGCTGATTGGCCCCCATCTGGATGACGGTGGCCGTTAATCCGATTCCGTTCTGCTCGATGCTGGCCTGATTGCCATCACCCAGCTGGATCGCCCGGGCCTGATTGTCTGCCCCTTGCTGACTGATCCAGGCTTCATTGCCGCTGCCTTGTTGCAGCAGCCAAATCCGGTTATTGATGCCCGCCTGATAGAGTTCGGCGCTATTGCCCTCACCCAGTTGCGCACCATTGACCCAGTTCTCATCTCCTACCTGGGAGAGCGCCAACTCATTGGCCCAACCCTGTTGCAGCAGGCGCGCCTGATTCAGCTCCCCTTGCTGGGTGAGGTGCAGTTGCTGCTCGCTACCGAGTTGCCACAACAGCGCCTGATTCCCGTCGTTCTGCAGACCGGAATCCAGCTCGCTTGCCATCGCCAGCTCATCAAAGACGGCAGGCTCTGCGGCGAGTTGCGGGGCGCCCGATATCAGCAGAAAAAAGAGAGCACTCAACAGATGTTTCATCGCGCCATCGCCTTGTTGGAAAACGCCCACAGTATCCCTGTCAGACAAGAGGCGGCCTATCAGGCACTCCGCTGATTCGAGGATGAAAAACACCGCCCTGTCGCTGAGCAGAAAGTCTTAAGTCGTATTCGATAGAGGCCAAAAAAATGCCCTCCACCAGGGAGGGCATTGCGAGAGAGGGAAAACTCAAAGCAGCGGGGCGTTGTCTTGCAGGTACTCCTGCAGGATCGGATTGTCGATATCCCGCTGGTCGGCCAGTTGCCACAGATTGTCCCGTACACCATTGGCTATCAGCCGGATCACTCCGGACTCGATAGCCGACATGACACACATCTGTACCGGTTCGTTGGTGCTGAAACCGGCCTCGGCCTCCAGCAGGCGCTTGTACTCGACGAAGCGGAATACCCCGGCCTGCACCTGTTGCGACAATACTGTCTTGGAGGTGGTGACACTGTTCAGGATCCGGCCTGAACGGATATCGACGGCACGCAGATTGACCGTCACCTGATCGACGCGGTACTCCCCGCTGGCACCGATGCCGAAATACTTGGCCCCCGCCCCGCCGGTTCGTACATTGCTGTCATAGGCGACTATCCCCCCCTCGATCAGGATGTTGGCGGCGACCAGAGAGGGCAGTTGATTGGCATTGTTGCCGGGAACGTTGGGCTTGTTCTGGGCCGCCCGCACAATCTTGCGTTCAGTCAGCAGGTTCTGCAGCCCCTCTCGCTCCAGCGGCACAAACCATTGAGAGTCCCACAAGGCCGTGCTCAGCATGGCCACCCCACCCTGGGTGACCGCCGTGGAGAAGTTGGACGCCGGTGCGGGCAGGTACTGACCGGTCTGATCGCGAAAATCGTAGACGGCCGCGACAATTTTCCCTTTTGGCTTGGGCAGACTGATCAGCTCCTTGTAAGAGACGGATCGCGGCATCAGGGTTGCCTTCTCATCGGCAACGGGCGAGCCAATATGGGTCGCACAGCCAGCCAGCGCAAGCAGGGGCACTATCAATAACAGTTGTCGTTTCATCGCGCCCTCAATCAGCAATCAGGCCATTCACTTCGATCATGGTGGTCTGGTTGGTCACCCGGTCGGTGATCGAAACCACCAGGGTGCCATCTTCATCCACCACATTGATGGCAAAATCATCGGTCACCAGACTGCCGCTCTGGCTGCCATCCTTGCCGATATCGGCCAACAGCTGGCTGATCAGGCGGGATTGCAGGTTGGAGGTCAGGCGATCCAGCGCCGAGGTGCCGCTGCTACCACTGCCACTGGCGGGATCCTTGTAATCATTCTGCGCATTGGCGGTGCCAAGCAGATGACTGCTGTTGAGAGGGTTACCCCCAAAGCTGGGGTTGACGGGGCGATAGACAAGCTCCGACGCATGGAGCGCTGGCGCTATCAGTGCTGCAACTAGCCATAACCGGGCACGCATGAGAAATATCCTTATAGTTCATCATGTTCCAAATCGAAGGTATCCATGAACAGGGTCGCGATCTTCTGCTGTTCGAGGGTCTGCCTGACCTGTGACCAAGCCAGTTTGGCACTCTGCTCCTGCTGATTGCTGCCGGGAGAGAGCGCGGTTTTAAAAATCACCTTCCGGTTATGGGTGATCCAGATCAGGCTGCCCCAGCGAGCAGTCGGGCGCTCATGAATCGTCAGATTTTCTCTGGCATTCGGGTCTTCATCACTGCGCAACCGGGTAAATTCGTTATAAAAGCCCTGACCGAAGCGGGTAAAAGTGCGGTCCAGCACCAAACCATCCACATCCAGCCGATCACTCTCCTGCTCCGGCTGTACCGACTCCAGCGGTGCATCGGCCTCGGCCGCCACAACGCTCGTGCAGCCCCAGAGCAGCGCAAGGCAACACGCCACAGAGAGCGCTTTCATCAGTGGGAGTCCGGAGCATCGAGATACTCTTTGGCCCAGCTCACCGCCTGGATCCGGTTCTTCACATTCAGCTTTTTAAAGACGTTATAGAGGTGGGATTTGACGGTGTGCTCGCTGACAAACAGGCTGTCGGCGATCTCGACATTGGAGGCGCCCGTCATCAGATAACGGATAATCTCCTGCTCTCTGGCTGTCAGAAGGGTGTCGTTGCGTAGCAGGTAGCTATTGCCTTGGCGATAGTATTCGACCAGCTCGCACAGCAGGTGGCGCGGCATCCAGTACTCGCCCAACAGGATTTTCTGCAACCCGGCAACCAGTCGGTCGAGCGGATCCTGACGGAAAAACAGACCGCAGATCTGCGGCCACATCAGCAACAGGTCGCGATCCGTCGCAGTGGGAGCATTGAGCAGCACAGTGGTCGCCATGCCAAAGCGTTCGGAGATCGCCCGGTTCCAGCCCAGTGACTGGCCAGAGCGGATATAGTCGAGATCGATGAGAAACAGCGTGCCGTCACACTGGTTATCTAGCTGATTAATCTCGTGGATTAGCTGGACGGGACGGCTCAAATGAGAGATGAGATAGGCAGCAAATGTGCTGGCCTGCACATTATTTTCAGTGACCAGTGCGATCGGGCATGCGGCTTTCATTGTGTGCTCTTCCTTGAACCTGTAAACCACCTAATCTGGCCGACTGAGTCTACCAAGGAGGTATGGGAGCACAATATTAAAAAAGTATGAGAATGGATCTCATAAATATCGTAACCATATGTTTTTATTCGATTTAAAAACCGATTACAATTCGCCAATCTGCCAGCATAACAGGAATATATGGCAGAAATGTGATGCCGGACGCGCCGGAAACAGCTGCAACCCGACCATCACTACAGCAGGAGCCAACAGTTACCTTTGGCACATCAAGCCGGTTAAGGATGCTGCCAATCCGCTTCGCAACTGTTACTATGACCGTCACATGCGTCTGCGGGACATTGCGCCTCGCACACAGCAACTAATCAGGTATCTAGTCGTGTTGGACCAGGTTTCGACCTGGCCGGTAAATAAGGTGGAAGAGAGATTATGGCCAGTCGAGGCATCAATAAAGTCATTCTGATCGGTAACCTCGGGCAAGACCCGGAAGTACGCTACATGCCGAGTGGCGGTGCCGTGACCAACATTACTCTGGCTACCTCCGAAACCTGGCGCGACAAGCAGACCGGTGAGCAGAAAGAGCGTACCGAATGGCATCGCGTCGTCTTCATGGGCAAGCTGGCCGAAGTGGCTGGCGAGTACCTGAAGAAGGGCTCCCAGGTCTATGTGGAAGGCAAACTGCAAACCCGCAAATGGCAGGATCAGAGCGGCCAGGAGCGCTACACCACTGAAGTGCTGGTCGACAGCTTCACTGGCGTGATGCAGATGCTGGGTGGCCGTCCGCAAGGCGGTCAGGGTATGGGCCAGAACATGGGTGGCCAATCCCAGGGTAACTGGGGTCAGCCGCAGCAGAGCATGCCTGCCCAGCAGCCGATGAATCAACAGCGCCCGGCACCAGCTCCGCAGCAGAACATGCAGCCGCAAGGCGGTTATGGCCGTCCTGCCCAGCAGCCGCAATCTGCGCCGCCGGTATATAACGAGCCGCCGATGGATTTCGACGACGATATCCCGTTCTAAGAACAGAATATTGAAAAGGCCCTGATAACTCAGGGTCTTTTTTTATGCACTCTGGCTGAACCTCTCAGCCCGAAAGGGATATAACGCTTTTTGGTTGCCTCCCCTACAGTGATGGATATTCTCCACAGGAACGCTTTGTGAAAAGTGCAATGAAACTGCTCACCCCTTTATTGCTAATGCTGACCAGCATGCTCTCCGGCCAGTTGCAGGCAAAGCCACTCAAGGTCGGGGTCAGCTTTGCCATCCCCCCTTATGTCATCGAAGGCGAGAATCGCGGCATTGAGCTGGATCTGCTGAAAGAGGCGTTCGCTGGCAGCGGCTATGAGCCCTGCTTTGAATTTCTGCCACTGGAGCGTACCTTCCGCCTGTTCGAGTCAGGAAAGCTGGATGCCATCATCAACGTCAGACCCGGTATGGTTGATCCTCACGTTCTGACCCAGCCCGTTATCACCTTCCATAACCGGATCTTCACCCTGCGCAGCACCCACATCAGTACTCTGGACGACCTGCATTCAAAACGGGTCACCGCCTTTCAACGGGCAAGGATCATTCTGGGGGGCGCGTTCGCCACCATGGCCAACCAGAATCCCCACTATGAGGAGGTAGCCAAGCAGCAGGTGCAGGTACATCAGCTGATGCGCGGCAGGGTGGATGCAGTCGTACTGGAGGAGCGGGTGTTCTACTACTACCTCGACCAGCTGATCGCCACCGCCCAGGCAGGCGAGCACTACGAGCGCAATCAGGTCAGGCAAGCAGACCTCTTCCCGCCCACCGTCTATCACTTTGCCTTCCGAACGGCCGATGCCCGCAATCTGTTTGATAAGCGCCTTGAGGCGATGCGTCAGGATGGTCGTTATCACCAGATTTTCGCGGCTTACGGCGCCACGCCGTGAGCCACAAACATAAAAGCCAGCCGGTAAGGGCTGGCTTTGTACTGGCTCCGAAGGAACAGCAGTAGGGGAGCGTTACTTCATTGCGCTGCCGTTTTTCAGTTCTGCTTTCTGACGTTTGGCTTCGCGTTTCTCTTTCAGTGACATCTGCGGTTTTTTCTTGGCATCTTTGCCGTTGTGATGTTCTTTGTTACTCATCATCAAACTCCAAAAATGTTACCCAGACAGTTGGTTCCTCATGGGAGCCAGCATGCCATCCGAATCATCAACTTCAGTACGCTTGGTGGGATGGTGCAAGACCATCACCAGACCCAGCATACCCTCCAGCGGCATCCGGATCCAGCCTCATTCTCGTCCAAAAGATGTCGCGTGCAGCCCCTTGAGAGGGGAGGCCAAACGACCTCAACAGGAAAGACCAAAAAAGAGTAATTCGCATTATTAAATGTTGTCACGCTTATATTAAGTCATCGTTGGCTAGATATTTTCACGGAGAAATATAAATCCCTCTCATTATTTATTACCGCGCAAGAGGCCACCATTTTAATAAGCATTCGCAATATCACCGGAAACATCAGGTTACAACACCTAATAGGTTATTTCCGGTCAGCCGGATATAATGCGCGCCGCACCGAAATATCCGTTTTTATTCAGGAAGCTGTGACATGAACAGAAAAACCAGAGCCGCCATGGTGTCGGTCTGCTCCAATATCAGTCTGATCATCATGAAAATGGTGGCCGGGTTCGCCAGCGGCTCGGTCAGTATCATCTCGGAGGCGATCCACTCCGCCATGGATCTGGTGGCGGCCCTGATCGCCCTGTTCGCGGTGAAAAAGTCCGATCTCCCGCCCGATGAACGCCACCCCTATGGTCACGACAAGATTGAAAATGTCTCCGGCGTCATCGAAGCACTGCTTATCTTGCTGGCCGCGGGCTGGATCATCTTCGAAGCCGTCGACAAGCTGATCACCCCCAGCCCGATTGAAAGCATTGGCTGGGGCGTGCTGGTGATGGTGATCTCGGCGCTGGTCAACAGCGGCGTCTCGGCCTACCTCTACAAGGTGGCCCGGGAAGAAGAGTCAGTTGCATTGGCGGCCGATGCGCTCCATCTCAAGGCGGATGTGTTCACCTCCGCCGGGGTCGCCGTCGGTCTTGGCGGGATCTGGCTGGCCGGTCTGTTTGGCCATTCACTCGCCATCCTCGACCCGCTGGTCGCCATTGCGGTCGCCATCTTTATTGTCAGAGAGGCGATCAGCATGCTCAACGAGGCCTTCCAGCCGCTGATCGACCAGAGCATGAGCCCGGAAGAGCTGGCGATGACCAGCCGCATCATCACCGAATGCTGCCCTGCCGCCAGCGGTTTTCACGATCTGCGCAGCCGTCGTGCCGGTCGTCGTCGCCATATCGACTTCCATCTCACCCTGCCCACGGAGATGAGCATCGGCGAAGCCCACGATATCTGTGATCGCATCGAACACGCCATCATGGCGCAGTTGCCCCACGCCATCGTGCTGATCCACGTCGAGCCGGAGGAGCAAGAGCTGCCCTCACCGCTCGCCATAAATTGAAATGTGGCAAACAGGCGGGAAAGTGGCAGCGAAATAACAGAAAGTTGGCACAAACCCGCATTTTTACTGCCGGAAAGCCGATTGCATAAGAAGTGATCGGCACAACTGTGTTAGGGTGTCTAACCACCCTGCCGCAGGAGCGCGCCGTGAAAAAGCTGGAAATGAAAGATCTGACCGAGGCCGAAAAAGCCGAGATAGCCTTGTTATTGCAAAAGGCACAAGCCAATGTAGACCACCAGCTGACCAACGGAGAGCGGAACAAGATCCGCGAAGAGGGTCGCCTGAAAATTGTGGCCGACCGCGCCGAAGCGGCCAAGGCAGCCTCCAAGCTGGCTCGCGAGAAAGCCAAAGAGCGTGCCAAGAACCAGGTACTGCCGGAAACCTTCAGCTGGATTGATTCGGTCAGCAACAAGTTTCGCAGCAAGCGCTGATCCCTTCTTGCAAAACGCCCGCTGGCACTTGGTGCCAGCGGGCGTTTGCATGTCTGGACGATGCTCGATGCGCCAGATTTGGTGCTGCCATTGATTTGCCGCTCAGAAGCTAATCGCAGCAGCAAAGAAGTGATTTACATTGTGAGTTAGAGAAAACGCCAACTGACAATCCACGTCTCTCGCCACCTTTTCATTTTTTCTCATATTTTTTGTCAGAACTGGCTACATAGTCAGGACAAAAAAGCCGAATCTGACTTGCCACAGGGTGATATGAGTCCGCACTGATTTTTCTATGCCGTTGAAATGCATCATGTTTACTATAAAAAATGATATTTTTGGCTGTTACAAAACATTAATATCGAGATAAAGTTTGCTTTAAAAATGAGAGCGTGTTTTAATCTTTCTCGATGGTTCGGCAGTTCAGACCTGATTATGTTAGGCAGTCATTTTAGTAAAGCAGTGATTAGCATAAGCGTTATCCTCGGATAATTCTTATCAAATAATTCTCCTTCTTTAGTGCTCCCAATACGTATTGCTGACGAAAAATCAAAAATTGCCATTTAGGTGGCATTCAACACTATTTAAGGAAATTATTATGTCTAACAAAATGACTGGTACCGTTAAGTTCTTCAACGCTGAGAAAGGTTTTGGTTTCATCTCCCCGGCTGACGGCAGCAAAGACGTGTTCGTACACTTCTCCGCTATCCAGTCCACCAGCTTCAAAACCCTGGACGAAGGTCAGCGCGTTGAGTTCACCATCGAGCAAGGCCAGAAAGGCCCGGCTGCTGCCAACGTAGTTGGTCTGTAATTCAAGCCGGAGCATGCTGCTGATGGCTTATGCCAACTGCTGACAGCTCTGCAAGAATTTAAAAAAACCCGCTTCGGCGGGTTTTTTGTTGTTCCACGCTTTTTTCCTCACTGACCTCCCCTCCCCCGACCGCTTGATCCCTCCCTTACACGCTCTCACCGCTTGAGTCTTAGAATGAGCTCCGAATGGACTCAAAATGTAAAATAGTGACGAAAAAGTCAGGTTATCCGCTGTATTTGCCGCGAATTCTTGCTATTTTGCGCGCCACCAACGCAAACGATTTCCTTCACACTTTCAGGATTAGTTATGGCAAAGCAAGATATGGCCGCCCAAACAGGGACTGGCGGCTTTCTGGACTCTTATTTTTCCATTTCTGCGCGCGGCAGCAGCGTGCGTCAGGAGCTGGTCGCGGGGCTGACCACCTTCCTGGCGATGGTCTACAGCATCATAGTGGTGCCGAACATGCTGGGCGCTGCCGGCTTTGAGCAGGGCCCGGTGTTTGTGGCCACCTGTTTGATCGCCGCCTTCGGCTCCCTGCTGATGGGCCTGTGGGCCAAGCTGCCGATGGCTATCGGTTGCGCGATCTCCCTCACCGCCTTTACCGCCTTCAGTCTGGTGCTGGGTCAGGGACTGAGCATTCCGGTCGCGCTGGGCGCCATCTTCCTGATGGGTGTGCTGTTTACCCTGATCAGCGTCACCGGCGTGCGCCAGTGGATCCTGGACAACCTCCCCTCCGGCATCGCCCACGGTACCGGCATCGGTATCGGTCTGTTCCTGCTGCTGATCGCCACCAACGGCGTTGGCATGGTGATCAAGAACGAAGGGGCCGGTCTGCCGGTACAGCTCGGTGAAGTGACCGCCTTCCCGGTGATCATGACGGTGCTGGGTCTGGCTGCCATCTTCGGTCTGGAGCGTCGCAAGGTGCCGGGCGGCATCCTGATGGTGATCATCGCCATCTCCATCCTCGGCCTTATCTTCGACCCGAAAGTGACCTGGCAGGGCTTCTTCGCCATGCCGAGCCTGACTGGCGAGAAAGGCTCGCTGGTAGGCAGCATGGATCTGCTGGGCGCCCTCAATCCGGTAGTCATTCCGACCGTACTGGCGCTGGTGATGACCGCCGTGTTTGACGCCACCGGCACCATCCGTGCCGTGGCCGGACAGGCGGGTCTCATCAACGAACGTGGCCACATCATCAGCGGCGGCAAGGCCCTGACTGCCGACTCCGTCAGCAGCATGGTGGCAGGTGCCGTTGGTGGCGCTCCGGCTGCCGTCTACATCGAATCCGCCGCAGGCACCGCAGCCGGTGGCAAGACCGGTCTGACCGCCGCGCTGGTCGGCGTGCTGTTCCTGCTGATGATCTTCCTCTCCCCGCTGAGCTATCTGGTACCGGCTTACGCCACCGCACCGGCCCTGATGTACGTCGGTCTGCTGATGCTGGGCAACGTCACCAAGCTGGACTTCAGCGACTCGGTCGATGCCCTCTCCGGCATGCTGTGCGCCGTCTTCATCGTGCTCACCTGCAACATCGTGACCGGCATCATGCTGGGCTTCGTGGCGCTGGTCGTTGGCCGCATCTTCGCTGCCGAGTGGAAGAAGCTGAACGTCGGCACCGTCATCATCGCCCTGGCGCTGGTGGTCTTCTATGCCGGTGGCTGGGCCATCTAACCCGCCCGCATATTCCGGTTATAGCGAAGGGCCCTGCGGGGCCCTTTTTCATGGCTGTGAGTCAGCTAACAGTTTCCCGCCCGCTAGCCCCGCGCCGTTTCAGATTGAAACATCCATCCCCCTTCTGCTGTTTCAAATCCGAACCAAATCGCCCGTCATTTTTATCCCTTTTTCTGTCGTTAGACTGGCTCCATCAACCATTTGCCCACCCGAGCGGTGGCAAGCCAAGGAGTGAGCCATGAAGAAACTGATCAATGCCGTCGATGCCGTGGTCCGTGAACAACTGATGGGGATGGCAGCCGCCCACCCCGAGCTCAAGGTACGTATCGAACCCCACTACATCACCCGCGCCGACTCCCCCGTGATGGGCAAGGTGGCGCTGGTCTCCGGCGGTGGCAGCGGCCACGAGCCGATGCACGGCGGTCTGGTGGGCAAAGGGATGCTGGATGGCGCCTGCCCCGGCGAGATCTTTACCTCTCCGACGCCGGATCAGATGTACGAGTGCGGTCAGGCCGTTGATGGCGGCGCGGGCGTACTATTTCTGGTGAAGAACTACACCGGCGACGTGCTCAACTTCGAGACCGCGGTCGAGCTGCTTCACGGCGACGGGGTCAAGGTAGGCTTCGCCCTGATCGATGACGACGTGGCGGTCAAAGACAGCCTCTACACCGCCGGTCGCCGTGGCGTTGCCACGACCGTGCTGTGCGAGAAGCTGGTCGGTGCCGCCGCCGAGGCGGGCTACGATCTGGCGCGCTGCGAGGCGCTGGCCCGTCGCATCAACAACCAGAGCCGCACCATAGGCGTAGCCATGCATGCCTGCACCGTGCCGGCCGCTGGCAAGCCCTCCTTCACCCTGGCGGACAACGAGATGGAGTTCGGCGTCGGTATCCACGGCGAGCCGGGCATCGAGCGCCGCCCCTTCACCGACCTCAATATGCTGGTGGACGACATGTTCAGCGAGCTGGCGGACAATACCCCCTATGGGCGCACCCTGCGCCACTGGGATCGCACCAGCGGCAGCTGGCAGGAAGAGCACACCTTTATCGAACCGCTCAACAAGGGCGATCGGGTCATCGCGCTGGTTAACAGCCTCGGCGGCACCCCCATCTCCGAGCTCTATGGCGTCTATGGCCGCCTCGCTACCCTGTGCGAGGAGGCGGGCATCCATCTGGTGCGCAACCTGATCGGCCCCTACTGCACCTCCCTCGACATGACCGGCATCTCCATCACCCTGCTCAAGGTAGATGACGAACTGATGACCCTGTGGGATGCCCCCGTTCACACCCCCGCCCTGCGTCGCGGCTGCTAAGGAGAACCCATGTTAAGCAAGCATCACATCGTCAACTGGCTGCTGGACTGCGAACACATCTTTACCGAGCAGCGTGACTACCTCACCGCGCTGGATACCGACATCGGCGACGGCGACCACGGCCTCAACATGCAGCGCGGCTTCGCCAAGGTGGCCGAGAAGCTGCCCGCAGTGGCAGACAAGGATATCGGGCAGGTACTGAAAACCACCGGTATGACATTGCTCTCCTCGGTCGGCGGCGCCAGCGGCCCGCTCTACGGCACCTTCTTTATCCGGGCCGCGGCCAGCAGCGATGCCTGCCAGAGCCTGAGCCTCAGCCAGTTGTGCAAAATGCTGAGTGACGGGGTCGAGGGGATCGTCTCCCGCGGCCGTGCCGAGCCGGGCGACAAGACTATGTGCGATGCCTGGTGGCCGGCACTGGCCGCCCTGCAACAGGCGCAGCAGCAAGAGCTGCCCCTCAATGAAGCACTGGACAAGGCGGTGGCAGCCGCCGCGGCCGGTACCGAGGCGACCATCCAGATGCAGGCCCGCAAGGGGCGCGCCAGCTATCTTGGCGAGCGCAGCATCGGCCATCAGGATGCCGGGGCCACCTCGACCCTGCTGCTGCTGAGCGCCCTGCGTGACAGAGCGAGGTTGTGACATGATCGGAATCGTAGTTGTCTCTCACAGCGCCATGCTGGCGGCCGGCTTGAAAGCGCTGGCCGACCAGCTCGGCAGCCCGGCCCGATTGCTGCTGGCGGCCGGGGTCGATGACCCCGACCACCCCATCGGCACCGATGCCATCGCGGTGATGAGTGCGATTGAAGAGGCGGACGACGGCAGCGGCGTGCTGGTGCTGATGGACTTGGGCAGCGCTCTGCTCAGCGCCGAGACCGCCCTAGAACTGCTGCCACCCGAGTTAAGCGCAAGGGTGCGGCTCTGCCCGGCCCCGCTGGTGGAGGGCACCCTGGCCGCTGTGGTGGCGGCCGGTTCCGGCCTGACGCTGGATGAGGTGGCCACCGAGGCACTCGGCGCGCTGGGCCCGAAACAGGCGATGCTGCCTGCCAGCGCGGCGCAGGCCGCCACCGAGACAGCCCCCGTTGCTGACGACGGCTGGCTGCGCTGCGAGGTGGTGGTGGATAACCCCCACGGCCTGCATGTGCGCCCCGCCGCCCGGCTGGTGGCCGCCCTCAAGCCCTTTGCCGCCGAACTCAAGCTGCAAAAGGGGGACAAAGAGGCCAATCCCCGCAGCCTGACCCGGCTCGCCATGCTCAACGTGCGTCAGGGCGACCAACTCACCCTGCTGGCACGCGGGGAGGATGCCAGCGCCGCCTTGGCCTGCTTCCAGCAGCTGGCCTTTGATCGCTTCGGCGACTGACGCCGCACACCATTGTTTCAAGGGGTTGCACTCGCTCGCAGAGCCTGTGCAGCTTCATTCAAGACGAAGGAGTCCCCGGCACTGCCGCCCCTTCGCCCCGATTCTTAATTAGTAAAGAGAGAGGGATAGAATATGGACCGCATTATCATCAGCCCCAGCAAATACGTGCAAGGCAACGGGGCCCTCGCCAACATCGGCAACTACGTCAAAGCGCTCGGCAGCAAGCCACTGATCCTGGCTGACGCCTTCGTCACCAAGCTGGTGGGCGATACCGTGGCCACCAGCTTCCACGGCGCCGGTATCAAGCCGGAATTCGACTGCTTCAACGGCGAGTGTTCCCGCCCCGAGATCGACCGCTTGCTGGCCCGCTGCAAGCAGACGCCGTTTGACGTCATCATCGGCATCGGCGGCGGCAAGACGCTGGATACCGCCAAGTCGGTCGCCTTCTACCAGAAGGTGCCGGTGGTCATAGTACCCACCATCGCCTCCACCGATGCCCCCACCAGCGCGCTGGCGGTCATCTACACCCCGGAGGGGCAGTTCAGCGAATACCTGATGATCCCGACCAACCCCAACATGGTCATCATGGATACCGGCGTGGTCTCCCGCGCCCCGGTGCGGCTGCTGGTCTCCGGCATGGGGGATGCGCTCTCCACCTACTTCGAGGCGCGCGCCAACAAGGTTTCCGGTTGCCAGACCATGGCCGGTGGCGCCTCCACCCTGGCGGCGCAGGCCATCGCCGAGCTCTGCTACAAGACCCTGCTGGCCGATGGCTACAAGGCCAAGCTGGCGGTGGAGCAGGGGCTCTGCACCAAGGCGGTGGAGAACATCATCGAGGCCAACACCTATCTGAGCGGTATCGGCTTCGAAAGCAGCGGGCTGGCCGCCGCCCACGCCATCCACAACGGCCTGACCCAGCTGGCCGAGTGCCACCACCTCTATCACGGTGAGAAAGTTGCATTCGGTACCCTGGTGCAACTGGTGCTGGAGAACGCCCCGATGGCGGAGATCGAAACCGTGCTGGGTTTCTGCCGCTCGGTGGGCCTGCCGACCAACCTGCATATGATGGGGGTCAAGGAGCTGGATATGGCGCGCCTGATGGAGGTGGCCAAAGCCTCCACCGCCGAGGGCGAAACCATCCACAATATGCCGTTCAAGGTCACTGCCGAAGATGTGCTGGCAGCTATCGTGACTGCCCACCAGCTGGGGCTGTAACCGCGCTACGACTGACCCTGCCATATAACAAGGCCCCGCAACTGCGGGGCCGTTTCGTTTTCTGCGGGCCGGTTTGCAACGGCTTCAATAGCCATCAGCCCTGATAGTCGGCGGGATCGATCTCGAGCAGCTTGAGTCGTCGCCAGAGGGTGGTGCGGCTGATGCCAAGATGCTGGGCCATCTGGCTCACCTGCCCCTTGCAGGCATGGGCGCAGCGCAGGATGGCTTGCCGCTCCAGCTCCGCCAGCGTGAGCAGCGGTTGCCCCACCACCTCGTCCGCCACCCGCTGATAACCGTGCCGAATGGCGGCGGGCAGCGCCTCCGGCGGGATCGGCCCCTGACCGGCCTGAAGCAGCGCATGCTCGACGGCGCTGCGCAGCTCCCCCAGATTGCCGGGCCAGGGATAGGCGAGCAGACAGTCGAGGGCCGCCGGACTGAACTGGCGTACCGGCTCGCGCCCCTGCGCCCCTAGCTGCTGGCTGATAAGACCCGGCAGATCCGCCGCGCGCTCTCGCAGCCCCGGCAGCCACAGCTCGCACGCCTGCAAGGCATAGAGCAGCTGGCGGCCAAACAGCCCCTCCTGCACCAGCTGCTCCAGCGGGGCGCTGCTGGTGGCGATGATCCGCACCTTGAGCGGCAGGATGCGGGCCGAATCGAAGCGCTGGATGCGGCCGGTCTTGAGCAGTTGCAGCAGCGCCGCCTGCATGGGGGCGGAGAGGCACTCCACCTGCTCCAGCACCAGGGTGCCACCGTGGGCCAGCTCGAACTTGCCTGCCCGCTCCTGCCCCGCCTCGTCGGAGCCCATCAGCTCCAGCGCCATCCGCTCGCTCGGCAGTGCCTTGCAGTTGAGGGTAATAAGCGGCCCGGCGGCCCGCTCACTGCCAAAGTGGATCGCCTCCGCCAGCTGGGCCTTGCCCACCTCCTCCTCGCCACGCAGCAGGATCGGCCCCTGACTCTGGGCCGCCTGCCGGGCGTAGCGCAGCAGCTTGCGCATGGCGCTCGATTCGCCCACCAGCGCCGACAACTCGGGCACCGTCTGGCGCAACTGGTGAATGGCCCGCAGCCGATCGACCGGGTGCAGCAGGGCGATAAAGCTGACCCCCTCCGGCCCCGGCAGCGGCTTGAGGCTCACCAGCGCATTGATAAACTCTCCCCCCTGCGCGCCGAGCCGCTCCAGCGTCACCTCCACATGGCTGAGCGGCGTCTGCCCCCTGATGGCCAGCTGCAACCGCTGGGGCAACAACAGGTGCTGCTCCAGCGGTTGGCCGAGGCAGAGCGCCGGATCGAGCCGCAGCCGGTGGGCCGCCAGCGCGTTGAGGTAGCGCAGCCGACCCTGCGGATCCCAGGCCAGCACGCCGTCATCCATGCCGTCGAGCAGGGCGTAAAGCTCGCTCAGGTGGTGCTGGGACTCCTGCATCAGGGTCTCCATCTGCAGCAGATGTGCCAGCTCGCGCCCGGCGCTGACGGTGAGCGCCAGATCGCCGGCGCTCGCCTCCTCCACCTTGCAGATCAAAGCGATGATGGCGACCTGACGGCCATTGCTGTTGTAGACCGGGCTGGCGCAGCTGTGCCATGGGTGCAGGGTTTGGTTGAAGTGCTGGGGGCCGCTGACGCAGAGCGGTACCCCCTCCAGCGCCGCCAGATTGATGGCATTGGTGCCGATGCGCCCCTCGCTGAAGAAGGCGCCGGGGCCAAACCCCAGCGCTGCCAGTTCGCGCAAGGTGTCGGGGTGACCGGTCTGGGCCAGCAGGCAGCCGCTCTCGTCGGTGAGCAGCAGGGCGCAGGGGCGCCCCTCCATAAATTCGTAGAGATCTTCGAGGGCCATCTCGCCGGTGGTGAGCAGGTCACGCTTGCGCTGACGCAGGCTCTGCAAGGTCTGCCCCTTGGCGCTGTGGGGCGGATGCCAGAGGGTGGCACTGGTCTGGTGGGCGCAGCGCAGCCAGGAGGCCTGCAGATAGTCAGGCCAAGCGAGCAGCGGCTGAAGGTCAGATGGCATGGTCACAGCAATATCCGGCAAGATGTGAGCCGACCATTTAACCACGCCAGCGCCCCCGATTCAGTGACCTGCCTCAGAGGGTGGCAACGTTTAAAGACACCAGGTTGCCGCTAAGCGGCACGTACAGTCCTGACTGCCCGCAGCACGCTCTGGCGCCCCTGCCAGTAGCCCTGCAGATAGCCGGACTCCAGCTTGATCGGATCCTGGGTAAAACGGGAGACCATGAAATCGGTCGGTGGCGCGATCACCTCGATGTCGCAATCGGCAGGGGGATTGGCGATGAAATCGAGCGCCCGGTTGTAGGCGCGATCCCGCTCCAGCATAGCTTGCGCCAGTGCAGGCTGGGTTTTCAGCAAGGCTTTGACCATCCAGCAGAAACGGGCCGGCTTCTTGCGATAGCCCCGGGGTTCCGACAGCACCACTGTCATCCGCCGTGCACCGCGCCGATAGGCCTCGATCACCGGAATGGAGTCGCTGATCCCGCCATCGGCCATCGGGCGACCATCGACGCAGGGGGTATCGTGCTGCACCACTGGCAGGGCGCAGGTGGCGGTCAGCACCTCATCCATGTTGTCGGGCCGCACCGGCAGATAGATGGCCTTGCCGCTCGCCACATCGGTCGCCACCGCATAGAAGGGAATGTCGCGGGCGCAGAAAGTCTCGAGATCGAGCGGGAAGCGATGGCGACTGGCTTGCCACAGCCAGCCGATGTCCACCAGATCGCCCCCTTTGACAAAGCGCAGGGGATCGAGAAACCGGGAACTGCAAGCCAGCTCGGTGATGATGTGGTGGCTGCGGCGCGGCTGCTCGCTCAGATAAGAGACCAGATTGGTGGCACCGGCCGAGACGCCCATGACGAAATCGAACGGGTAGTGGTGGCTTTCCACGAAGGCATCGAGCACGCCGCTGGCAAAGATGCCGCGCATCGCCCCCCCTTCGACAATCAGGGCGCAAGAGTGGGAATTAAACATAACAAGGCTCCGTCAGCTGTAATACCTGCCGGGATCGATCCCGGCCCAGTGATGGACGCCTTCATGCAGAACATCAAGACGCCGCAGCAGGACGATTCAGGCTCACTCGCACAAGCCAGAAGCGGGCAGGAGCAAACCTGAACCGTGAAGCGACCCCCAGTATATGCAGCGCACCAACCTTCAAAAAATGAATTTAAATAATAAAAAACATGCCTTTTTGGCATGCTTAAGCGCATCGGCAGATCCGGCCCTTTATCCGGGAACAACACCATCAGGATCAAGGCAGCCCGGGCCCGAACGTCCCGTCGACGGGGTTGTAGTGGTAGGCCCGATAATCAAAGTCCACCTTATCAAGGCGCGGATTGGCCAACTCGAACAGCAGGCGCCTGGGGAGCTGCGCCTGCTCAAGGGAAGGTTTGAAGTGGCGCAGCCAGAGCTGTTGCAGCGAGCCATCCCGCCACGCCAGTTTGAGGCCGACCGAGAGGCGGCGGATGGCGGCCTGATTATCCTTGTGGGTGTAGAAGAGGTGGAGGAAGGGATAGTGCAGCGCCACTCGCCGATCCACGGTGAGGCCGGGCAGATCACTGTGCTGCTCCTGCTCGATGAAGAGCTCGTTGGCCCCGCGGCAGAAGAGATCGATGCGACCGCGAGCCACCAGCTTGAACAGCCGCTCGTAACCGTCGATCTCCTGCACCTTGAATCCCCCATGACGCAGGATCTCCGCATCCTGCCAGCCACGTCCCTGCCCGTGCAGAAATTGCTGCAGGTCGGTCAGGGTATTGACCCTTGCCACCGCATCGGCCTGCTGCGGGCTGACAAAGCAGATGCGATAACCGAGGATGCCCAGCTCCACCGGAAAACGGACGTAATCCAGCGCTCCGCTCTCTGCGGCCGGGCGCAGACTGTCAGCCACAAACAGATTGGGGTATTGCTGAGTCTGCACAATCTGTCGCATCCGGATACGGTTCATCGGCGGCGCGGTTCGCAGCTCGTAGTCACCGAAGCTGTCGCGGGTCTTCTCCAGCGCCAGCTGCAACAGATCGCGAAAATAGAGGGTACGCAAGTCCCGATCGCTCTCGGGGCTGATATGAGTGATGACGTCGCTCGCCCGTAGGGGAGTGGCAAGGAGGGAAAGGCTGCACAGCAGCAAGCAGGAAGCGAGGCGATGAAAGGTCATACTGCTCATCCCGGAAATACAGGCTCACTAGAGTGTAGCGCCGGGACGAGCCGCCTTCTAAAGGGAAGCCAGGCCTACCAGAACATCCGGCCCAGCAGGGGTGCCAGCAGCACGGTCACCATACCTGCGATCATCATCACCATGCTGGAGACCACCCCTTCTTCGTTGCCCATCTGATAGGCCCTGGCGGTACCGGCGCCGTGGGCCGAGGCACCAAACCCCGCCCCCTTGCCGAGACGGCTGCGAATGGCCAGCACGGTGAGCACGCTCTCACCCACCGCCATGCCGATGACGCCGGTGAGCACCACAAACAGCGCGGTGAGGTCGCTCTGACCGCCGATGGCGCGGGTCGCCTCCACCGCAAACGGTGTAGTGATGGAACGCATCGCCAGACTGCGTTGCAACATGTCGGAGAGATCCAGCCAGCGAGCCAGCAGCACGGTACTCCCCACCGCCATGATGACGGAAGCGACCACCCCTACCGACAACGACAACCAGTGGCGACGAATGAGCTGGCGGTTCTCGTAGACCGGCACCGCGAAGGCGACGGTGGCGGGGCCCAGCAGCCAGAGCAGCCAGTGGGATTCCGCCATGTAATCCTGATAGGGGATGTGGAACAGCAGCACCACGGCCACCAGCAGGGTCGGCGCCAGTAGCAGCGGCATCAGCGGCAGAATGCGCTTCTTGCCATAGAGCCATTTGCTGGCGTAGTAGAAGAGCAGGGTGAGGGCGAAACAGATCAGCCCGAGCAGGGTATCAGACATGACGGCGACTCCGGCGGGCCAGTTTCAGTTCGAGGCGGTAAACCCGATCCACCACCAGCGCCGTGGTGCCGAGCACTAGCGTAGTGCTCACCAGCAGCACCACCATGATGCGCCACCCCTCCTGCAACAGCAGATCCTGATAGTTGACCACCGCCACCACGGCGGGCACGAAGAAGAGCAGCATCTCGGCCAGCAGCCAGCGAGCACCCGCGCTAAACCACTCGGCCTTAACCACCCCGAGCAGGATGCAGGCCAGCAGCAACAACATGCCGGTGAGGTTGGCGGGCAGCGGCAGATGGAGGGTACGCACCGCGGTATCGGCCAGCAGCCAGATGGCTGCCAGCAACACAATCTGGAAGGGAGTCTGTAACCAGCGCAAGCAGAGGGCTTTCATGATCATCGTCTTTCTGTGAACCGGCTCACAGTATAGAGTTGAGCAAAACCTGCCAGAAATGAATTAAAATTATCGAATTCATGCCCCATAGGCATACTTCATCCTGCACCCGCCAACAAGGGTCGAGAGAGTCCATGGATATTCGCGCCCTGCGCTATTTTGTCGAACTGGTGCGGGAAAAAAGCTTCACCCGCGCCTCTGAAAAGCTGTTCGTCACCCAGCCCACCATCAGCAAGATGATCCGCAATATCGAGGAGGAGCTGGGTCAACCCCTGCTAAACCGGGAAGGGCGCCGCTTCACCCTGACCGACAGCGGCCAGGTGCTGTTCAACCGGGCCCAGACCATCTTGGCAGAGATGCAGCAGCTGGAGGCCGAACTGGCGGATCTGCAGAGCCTGCAACATGGTCGCCTCACCCTCGGCATTCCCCCCATGGTGGGTCACGTCTATGCGGATCTGATCCGCGCCTACCGCAGCCGCTATCCCAAGGTGGAGCTGACCCTGGTGGAGTACGGCGGTCGCCGCATTGAACAGGCGGTGCTGGAGGGGGAGCTGGATCTCGCCATCACCATGCTGCCGACCAAAGAGGGAGGCGCCCTCAGCGCGCTGGAGCTGGATCAATACCCGATCCGGGTAGTGCTGCCTGATCAACCCCGCTGGCATGGCGAGGCGCCGCTGCGGCTGGAGTCCCTGCAGGAGGAGCCCTTCCTGCTCTATACCCAGGCGTTTACCCTGAGCGAGCGGCTGGAGCAGGCATGTCAGGAGGCGGGCTTTGTGCCGCAGGTGGCGGCGCGCAGCAGCCAGTGGGATTTTCTCACCGCCATGGTACGCAGCGGCATGGGGGTCGCCTTCTTGCCGGAGCCGGTCTGCCACCGGCTGACCCCGGATGGTCTGGTGCTGCGGCCGCTGGAGCCCGAATTGAGCTGGCGACTCGGGGTGATCTGGCCGAGCGAGCGCTATCTCTCCCGCACCGCCGAGGCCTGGTTGGCCCTCTGCCGCCAGCGGCAGGCACCTCAGTAATCGCCGAAGCGATCGGTCTGCGGATTGTAGAAGTAGGGGCGGTAATCGAAGCTGATCCCGTCGAGGAAGGGGTTATCCAGTCGCAGCAGTCGGCGCTGGGAGAGCTTGGCAAAGGCGATGGCCGGGCCAAAGCTCTTGCGCCACAGCGCCTGTAGCGAGCCATCCTGCCACGCCAGCTGCAACCCCCGCTCGACCCGCTGCAGCGCCTCGCGATTGTTGGGATTGGTGTAGAAAACCCGGGGCAGCGGGTAGTAGATCAACAATGCATCATCCACCAGCAGGTCCGTCATCTCCTTGTGGGTCAGCTGCTCGCTGCGCAGCTCGCTCACCCCGCGGCAGAAGAGATCGAAGCGGCCCCGCGCCACCATTTTGAACAGCTTTTCGTACCCCTCCACTTCCACCACCTCCATCCCGGCGTAACGCAGGATATCCACATCCAGCCACCCCTTGCCCTGACCGAAGGTGAACTGGCGCAGCCCCTTGAGGTCGGTCACTTTGCTCACCGCCCCCTTTTGCTGCGGGCTGACAAAACAGATGCGGTAGCTGACGATGCCCAGATGGATGGGAAAACGGACATAGGCGAGCCCCAGATCCTCGCGGGTGCTGCTGTAGCTGTCCATTACAAAGAGGTTGGGATAGTTGTCGAGCTGCATGCTGACCCGCTCGCGCGCCTTGGTCATGGGCGGCGCAGGCTCCAACAGATAGTCGCCAAACTGGTCGCGGGTCTTGTCGAGGGCGAGCCGCAGCAGCTCCCGATCATAAGTGGTGCGCGGGTCCCGCTCGCTCTCCGGGCTGATATAGGTAAACCGGGTGGCCGCCTGTCCGGTCAGCGACAACATGCAGAGCAGAGCGGCAGCCAGCAGATGCAGGGGTGACATAAACCGCGCCTTGGCTGAAGGGGTTCTTTCAGTGTAGCCCCTAGCTTGGCCGCTCGGCCCTGCCGCCACCCCACGCTCTCCTCCACTTTTCGGCCAGTCGCATCCATCAGCCTACTCCCCCACCGGAGGTGTGCTTCTGAGCGATGTGGCATAACGCTGATAGGCAGCAGAGTCGCGCACCTGCTCGATAGCATCCCACGCCTGCCGGCTTTGTCGGGGATGAGATTGATAGAAGCGGTGAGAGAAGACCAGATAGTAGGGCTTCTCCACCAGTACCGGCGACAGCCGCTCGATACGGGCCTGCAACGCGGGATGGGCCGCCAGAATGCTGTCGGCCACCTCGGTCTGGATGGCGGTCGCCTGCGCCCGATCCATCACCAGCTTTTTCAACATGATCAGCGGGTCACGGCTGGAGTCATCCACCTCGGCTCCCGCAGCCTGCAACCAGTCGACGATGGAGAATCCCGACTGGGCCGCCACCATGCCCTTGATCCTGAGGGTGGTGCCATCCCACAGGCTCTTGCCCCCCTTTAGCTGGTAGAGGCTGTAGCTCTCGGTCAGCAGCCGCTTGGCGGGGTCGGGTTTGCCCTCACGCATGGGATAGACCCCCACCCTGGTCGCCCGCTCGACGCTGTAACTCATCTTGATGGCCGCATCCATCTGGCCACTGCTCACCCGAGAGAGGCAGCGCTTCCACGGCAGCGGCGTCAGCACGATCTCGGCATTGAGGGCGGTAGCAACCGCCTTTAGGTGATACTGGACAATCCCCTCCCCCGATTGCAGCAGCCAGGGGTAGGAGTCACTGTTTTCGAGGCAGGTACGCAGCGTAAAGACCGGGGCTGCACCGCCGGTGGCAGGCAGCAGCAACGCGATGAAGAGCAAGGAGAGGGCAGATGCGTGCATGGGCCATCTCCTTTGCGGCAATGATCTCTCCCTTACTCTATCAGAGCTGCGCACCTGATAACCCGGCTCAGGGTTGTGAACCGAAATCATCCGTCAGCGGGTTGTAAAGGTAGGGGCGATAGTCAAAACCGTCCTTGGGTAACTGCGGATTGCCGAGCCGGACAATCTGGCGAGCCCCCAGATTGGCAAACACCAGCGAGGGTTGGAAGTGATGGCGCCAGAGCCGTTTGAGCGAACCATCCTGCCAGGCCAGTTGCAGACCGCGCTCAAGGCGCTCGCGCTCCTGAACGTAGCGGGCATTGCTGTAGAACACGTGGATCAGCGGATAGAAAAGGGCCAGATGGCGATCGACCGTCAAACCGGCCACCTTGCCCTGATGAGATTGCCACTCCGACAGGATCTCGTTGGCCCCACGACAGAAGAGATCGATGCGCCCTCGTGCCACCATACGAAACAGCGACTCGTAGTTATCCACCTCATGCACAGTCAGCCCGCCGTTGCGCAGGATCACCGCATCCTGCCAGCCGGTGCCCACCCCTTGAGTGAAGTGGCGCAACTGATCCAGGGTGTTCACCCGCGCCAGCTCGGCAGCACGATCCGAGCCGACGAAACAGACCCGATAGCCGAGGATCCCCATATCGATCGGGAACGGGATCGATGCCACCTGATCCGCCACTGCCTCCCCCTGATAAGGCCAGCTGTCGACAATAAAGAGGGCGTTTTTGCCCTGCTCCTGCACCTCGATCCGCATCCGCGCCTTGTTCATCGGCAGGGAGTCCAGCAACTCGTAGTCGCCATATTCGGGGCGAGTTTTCTCTAGCGCCAGCTGCATCACCTCACGGTAATAACGCATCCGCATATCCTGACTGTTTTCAGGGCTGAGCAGGGTAAAACGGGTGGCAGCCAGCAAGGCTGAGGGGAGGGATAAACAGAGGCAAAGCAACAGAAGTCGGTACATCATGGCTGAACTCATACAACGGGGTTCACCCATTATAGACTGGCACGCACCCCGTTGAGCACAGGGCACGCGCCCGCTCACAGGTGGGGCTATCCGGGCCACCACAGGCCCGGAGAACAGGTTCACAACGTGCCCGGCACTACTCTTCGCCGATGGGAGCGGCGATCCACTTCATCAGCGTCAGCATATCCTGCGGCGCCACACCGACCGAGAGGCCGCGCTTGCCGCCGCTCACCAGGATCTCGTCAAACTGCAGCGCCGACTCGTCGAGCACGGTGGGCAGCAGCTTCTTCTGGGCCAGCGGGCTGATGCCACCCACCTTGTAACCGGTCAGCTTCTCCGCTTCCGCCGGTTTCATCATCTCCACCTTCTTGAGGCCAGTCGCCTTGGCCAGCTGCTTCAGACTGCACATGCCGGATGAGGGAACGATGGCCACCACCGCCTGCTTGTCGTGATGGGCAACCAGAGTCTTGAACACCTGCGCCTCCGGCAGCCCGAGCTGGGTCGCGGCATGCTTGCCGAAATCGTCGTGGGCTTCGCACTCGTAGGGGTAGAGCTTGTGGGGAATTTTTAGCTTCTTCAGCAGGTTGATGGCAGGAGTCATGATGGTTGCCTTGAATCGAATCGCATAAAAACAAGGCCAAACAGTCTGCGCCTGCATGGCGAGGGATGCAAGCCGGAGGGGAAATATGTACCCATCACCGATAATACGTAGGGTGCAATTAACAAGGTGAATTGTGCCACTTGCCCTATGAAACACAGGACGAGACTAGGCAAAGAGCATTTTCGAGCGGTGCAATGCGCTGTGCTTATTGCACCCTACAAAATACCGCCCAAAACATGGGTGAGGCTCCCATCGAGCCGAATTCTGCCGGGCAACAAAAAAACAAAGGGCGCCTTATTGGCGCCCTTTGGCTTGATAGATATAACTAAAGCCTCTTGCTTGGGCTGGCTATCAACCCGTATTGCGCATACCTGCGGCAATACCGGCGATGGTGACCATCAGCGCCTTGTCCAGCTCGGGGTGCAGGGTCTCCGGGTGGTTGCGGGAGCGGTTGAGCAGCTCGGCCTGCAGCACGTTGAGCGGGTCTGTGTAGGGGTTGCGCAGCTTGATGGACTCCTTGATCCAGGGCTGATCCTCCAGCAGATCCCCGCGCGGGCTCAGTTTCAGCACCACTTCAATAGATTCGGCGAGCTCCTGACGCAGCTGTTTGCCAAGGCCCCACAGCTCCTGCGGCACCAGACGGGTGTCGTAGTACTCGGCGAGCCAGACGTCCGCTTTGAGGAACACCATCTCCAGCATCTCGAGGCGAGTGCGGAAGAAGGGCCACTGGGCGCTCATCTCTTCCAGCACCGCCAGCTTGCCGCCGTCGATGGCCTGTTGCAGCGCCTTGTGGGCACCGAGCCAGGCCGGCAGCATCAGGCGGTTCTGGGTCCAGGCGAAGATCCACGGAATGGCGCGCAGGCTCTCGACGCCGCCGTTGGGCTTGCGCTTGGAGGGACGGGAGCCGAGCGGCAGCTTGCCGAGCTCCATCTCCGGGGTGGCGGCACGGAAGTAAGGGACGAAGTCCGGATGACCGCGCACGATACTGCGGTAGTGCTCGCAGGAGTCGGCGGCCAGCTGTTCCATCACCTCGCGCCAGCACTCTTTCGGCTTGGGCGGTGGCAGCAGGTTCCCTTCCAGCACGGCGCTGGTGTAGAGCTCCAGACTCTTGATCGCCACTTTCGGCAGACCGAACTTGAAGCGGATCATCTCCCCCTGTTCGGTGGTACGCAGACCGCCGCGCAGGGATCCCGGCGGCTGGGAGAGGATGGCTTGATGGGCAGGCGCACCACCACGACCGACGGTACCGCCACGGCCATGGAACAGGGTGAGGCGGATATTGTTGGCTTCGGCAAGCCCCACCAGCGACTCCATGGCGGCGTACTGGGCCCAGCCAGCGGCCATCATGCCCGCATCCTTGGCGGAGTCGGAGTAGCCGATCATTACGTACTGACGGCCCTGAATGTAGCCGCGATACCAGTCCACCGAGAGCAGACGCTCCATCACGGCGGTGCCTGCCATCAGGTCATCCTGGGTTTCAAACAGCGGGGCGACCGGCATGCGGAACTTGCAACCAGCCTCTTTGAGCAGCAGTTGCACCGACAGCACGTCGGACGGCGCACCGGCCATGGAGATGATGTAGATGCCAAACGCATCGGGGTCGTGCTCGGCGATAACCTGACAGGTATCCAGCGTCTCGCGCACCTCGGCGCTCGGCTCCCAGTCGTGAGGAATGAGCGGGCGGCGAGAATTCAGTTCGTTGAGCAGGAAAGCCTGCTTGTCATCTTCGCTCCACTCGGCGTAGTCACCCAGACCCAGATAGCGGGTCAGCTCGGAGAAGACCAGCCCGTGACGCTCGCCATCCTGACGGATATCCAGCTTGACCAGATGGATGCCGAAACAGGCGACCTTGCGCAGCACGTCCAGCAGCATGCCATCGGCGATGTTGCCCATGCCGCAAGCGTGCAATGAGTGGTAGCAGAGCTCCAGCGGCTCGCGCAGCTGGGCGGTGGTCTTGACCAGATCCTGGCTCTCGCTCGCCTGGCCCTGCACCTTGGCGGTGAGATGCTCCTTGGTTTCGCGCAGCGCTTCACGCAGCTCGCGCACCAGCGCACGGTAGGGCTCGGGGTGATCGCCAACGCGAGCGCGCACTGCGTCGGTACAGTCGGACATGGAGAGCTCGGAGGTAAGCTCCTTGATGTCTTTGTAGAACAGGCTCACCGCCATCCAGCGGCCCAGCTCCAGCACTTCGGCAGTCACCTTGGCGGTGACGAAGGGGTTGCCGTCTCGGTCACCGCCCATCCACGAGGTGAACTTGACCGGCGCGGCATCCAGCGGCAGCCGCACACCCAGATGGTGTTGCAGACGCTCGTCCAGATTGCGCATGAATTCGGGGATGGCAGGCCACAGGCTGTTCTCCACCACGGCGAAGCCCCACTTGGCCTCGTCGACCGGTGTCGGGCGCTGTTCGCGGATCTCATTGGTGTGCCACGCCTGATTGATGAGCTGCTCGATGCGATTGAGGATCTTGTCCCGCTCGCGGGGCAGCAGGTCGGAAAGCTCCAGCGCCTCGAGGCAGTCGTTGAGCTGTACGTGCTTGTGGATCAGGGTGCGACGGGTCACCTCGGTGGGGTGAGCGGTCAGCACCAGATCGATATCCAGCTCGCGCACGGCCGCAATGATGGCCTCTTGCGACAGGTTGGAGGCTTTCAGCTTGTCGAACATCTGCTCCAGCGGATCCGGGGTGCAGACCTGCTCTTCACAGCGACGGGAGATGGTGTGGAACTGTTCCGCCACGTTGGCCAGATTAAGGAACTGGCTGAAGGCGCGGGCCACCGGCAGCAGTTCATCATCGCTCAGGGTGCGCAGGGTATCGAGCAGACGTTCCCGGTCTGATTCATTGCCCTTGCGGGAGGACTTGGCCAATTGGCGAATGGTTTCGATCTTGTCGAGAAAGGCCTGACCCTGATGATCCTTGATGGATTTACCCAGCAGCTGACCCAGCATGCCTACGTTGGCGCGTAGTGCGGCGTACTTTTCGTTCATTCCACATCCTTATCTTGTTGGTGCCTGACACCCATCCGGGGTGCGAGACGACCTCACTTATTGTTGTGCGATTACAACATATGCTCCGTCATCTTAGGGTGACAATCTACCCAGATTGTCTGCGCAAGGTCAAATAACAGGCCGATTCAGAACATGTATTTCCATCACCACTCCACAACCGGCTTGTTATGTAACTTACTTACAGTTTTTACGCCCCTTTCACCGTCGCCGCTACAGGCAAAAACGTCTGATCAGGTGTTGCAACACCGCGGTGGTCGGCTTGACGAAGGAGAGGTCCAGATACTCATCCGGCTGGTGCGCCTGGGTGATATGACCTGGGCCCATCACTATGGTCTCGCAGCCAAGCTGCTGGATAAACGGCGCCTCGGTGCAGTAGTTGACCGACTCGGCGGCGCGACCGCTCGCCTTCTCAGCTTCGTGCACCAGCACAGAGTCGTCGGCGCAGGCGTAGGCAGGAATGGGTTCATGCAGATGTTGCAGATGCAGGCAGCCCGGCTGGTGGATCTCGATGGGCGACAGCGCCTCTTTGAGCATCCCCATCAGCTCATCCGGCCCCACCTGCGGGGTGGGTCGCAGGTCGATATGCAGCTCGCAGCAGCCGCAGATGCGGTTCGGGCTGTCGCCGCCCTGGATGTAACCCAGGTTAAGGGTCGGCTGCGGCACGGCAAAGCGGTGGTCGGCGTAGCGATCTTTCAGATCCTGCTGCAAGCGCAGCACCTGCCCCATCGCCTTGTGCATGATCTCCATGGCGTTGACGCCGTTGGCGGGATCCGAGCTGTGACCGCTCTTGCCGGTAATGCGGATCGCCTCCGACATGTGTCCCTTGTGGGCCACCACCGGCACCAGTCCGGTCGGCTCGCCAATCACGGCATAGTCGGGTTTCAGCTCGGCCGCCGCGGCGATGGCGCGGGCCCCCGCCATGGTGGTCTCTTCATCGGCAGTGGCGAGAATGCGCAGCGGCTTGGTCAGCTTGGTGAGATCGATCTCTTTGAGCGCCTCGACGATAAAGGCGAAGAAGCCCTTCATGTCGATGGTGCCGAGGCCATAGAGGCGGTTGCCCTCTTCCGTCACCTTGAAGGGATCCTTGCTCCAGCCCCCCTCATCGAACGGCACAGTATCTGTGTGACCTGCCAGCAGCAGACCCCCCTCCCCCTGACCGATCGTAGCCACCAGATTGAACTTGCCCGGCAGGTCGGGGAGTGCCGTCACCTCGCACTGAAAACCGAGCTGACCGAACCAGTCGGCCAGCAGCCGGATCACCGCCTCGTTGCTCTGATCCCACTTGGGATCCGTGCTGCTGATAGAGGGAATCGCAATAATATTCTTATAAAGTGAAAAAAAATCCAGATTGGCCATCAGCTCCTCCTTGCGTCCCCGGAATGTTTCTGTTAGAAAATACAAATGCAAAGTGAGTGCATGAATATTCTGTAATTTTACCTGAATATCTGGCTCATCAACAAAGGCTTCTAGTTGTAAGGGAAAGTTAATGTTCTGTCACCTGATCTATAACCGACGACACACACCCGCCTGAATTGCCCCTCCGCACTTGTGCAAAGGGGCGCTCGAACACCCTTGTGCACTGCAGCGTCATGCTGTGAATCTCGAACTCTGACTTGGAATATTCAACATGCTTAACACCGTTATCGTCGGTGCCAGTGGCTACGCGGGAGCCGAACTGGCCGCACTGGTACAGAACCATCCACAACTCAAACTGTTCGGCCTCTATGTCTCCGCCGGCAGTCAGGATGCCCACAAGCGCTTCTCTTCCCTGCATCCCCAGTGGGTCGGCGCCCTCGATCAGCCTCTGCTGCCGCTGGACGACGACGGCATGACCCGGATCCTGACCCAGGCCGATCTGGTGCTGCTGGCCACCGCCCACGAGGTGAGCGCCGAGCTGGCGCCCAAGTTTCTCGCCAAGGGGCTGCCAGTGTTCGATCTCTCCGGCGCCTTCCGGGTCAAGGATCAGGGCTTTTACGACCGCTTCTACGGCTTCACCCACGACAGCGAACAGTGGCTGGATCAGGCCGTCTATGGCCTGGCGGAGTGGAATGCCGATGCCATCGCCAGCGCCCAGCTGGTAGCCGTGCCCGGTTGCTACCCGACCGCATCGCTGTGCGCCCTCAAGCCGCTGCAGCAGGATGGCCTGATTGCCAAGGGGTGGCAGCCCATCATCAACGCCGTCTCCGGGGTCTCCGGCGCCGGGCGCAAGGCGGCCATCAATACCAGCTTCTGCGAAGTGAGCCTTAACCCTTACGGCACCTTCAATCACAGACACCAGCCGGAGATCAGCCATCACCTCGGCAAGGAGGTGCTGTTCCAGCCCCACCTTGGCAACTATGTGCGCGGCATTCTGGCCACCATCTATGTGCAGCTGGCGGACGGCGTAACCCCCACTCAGGTGGATCAGGCCTTCCTCAAGGCTTATGAAGGCAAGCCGCTGGTGCGCCTCACCGGCCAGATGCCCTCTATTCGCGGTGTGGCAAACACCCCTTACTGCGATATCGCCTGGCAACAGCAGGGCAACATGCTGGTGGTGGTCTCTGCCATCGACAACCTGCTCAAGGGCGCTGCCTCGCAAGCCATGCAGTGCATAAATATCAAATTTGGATTTGAACCGGCCACCGGCCTGATTTAAGGACTTAGGAAGGATCTCGAACATGGACAAACAGACGTTGGTAATCAAGCTGGGCGGCGCCCTTATCGAGAACGACGAGGCGCTGACCGCCCTGTTCGCCACCCTCAAAACCTTTCTCGACGATCAGCACCGTCCGCTGGTGCTGGTACACGGCGGTGGCTGTCTGGTGGATGACCTGCTCAAGGGGCTGGGTCTTACCTCCACCAAGAAGAATGGCCTGCGGGTGACCCCTTTCGAGCAGATCCCCTTTATTGCCGGGGCGCTGGCGGGGACTGCCAACAAGCAGATGATGGCCAAGGCGATCGCCACCGGTATTCCGGCGGTGGGGCTCTGTCTGGCAGATGGCGGCCTGTGTCAGGTGACCCAGCTCGACCCGGATCTCGGCGCAGTCGGCGAGTGCAAGCCGGGCAACCCGGCGCTGGTAGCAGGCATCCTCGGTCAGGGCTTCCTGCCGGTGGTGAGCTCCATCGGCATCACCGCCGAGGGGCAGCTGATGAACGTCAACGCGGATCAGGCGGCCACCGCCATTGCCGAGGCGCTCGGTGCCGATCTGGTGATGCTCTCCGACGTGAGCGGCATCCTCGATGGCAAGGGCAAGCTGGTGCCCCAGCTCGACAAGCTGACCGCGCTGGATCTGATGGAGAAAGGGGTGATCCGCGATGGCATGGCGGTCAAGGTAGAAGCGGCCCTGCACGCCGCCCAGACCCTCGGCAAGCCGGTCTGTGTCGCCAGCTGGCGTTACCCGGATCAGCTGCTCAAGCTGCTGGCTGGCGGCGCCGTCGGCACCCAGGTAGCTATTTGATCTCCACCGGAACAAGGAACATCCGATGCAACATCTTCTGAAAGACAGTGATCTGAACAAAGCCCAGATTGAAGCGCTGATTGCGCTGGGCAAAGCGGTCAAGGCCGACCCGAAGAAGTACAGCCAGGCGCTGGCCGGCAAGAGCGTGGTGACCCTGTTCGAGAAGCCCTCCCTGCGTACCCGGGTCACCTTCGACATCGGCATCGCCAAGCTGGGCGGCCACAGCGTCTATCTGGATCAGCAGAACGGCGCGCTGGGCAAGCGGGAGTCGGTGAAGGATTTCGCCGCCAACCTGTCCCGCTGGTGTGATGCCATCGTCGCCCGGGTGTTCGATCACCAGACTCTGGTCGAGCTGGCAGCGCACGGCACAGTACCGGTAGTGAACAGCCTGTGCAACCTCTATCACCCCTGTCAGGGGCTGGCCGACTTTATGACCATTGCCGAGCACTACGACGATCTGTCGAAGGTGAAGCTTGCCTACCTCGGTGATGGCAACAACGTCAGCCACTCTCTGCTGCTGCTGGGGGCGACCCTCGGCACCGACGTCACCCTGATCTGCCCGAAAGGCCACGGCCCGGATACCCAGATCTTCCTGCAGGCGCAGGCTCTGGCGACCAAGTCAGGGGCGACCATCCACATCAGCGATGACGTGGCAGATATCGAAGGGTTCGACGTGGCCTACACAGATACCTGGGTCTCCATGGGCGACAACACCCCGATGGAGCAGGTCAAAGACCTCTTTATGCCTTACCAGATCAATCAGGCCCTGCTCGACCGCACCGGCATCCAGCACGTGCTGCACTGCCAACCGGCGCACCGGGAGCTGGAGATCACCTCGCAGGTGATGGATGGCCCCGCCTCCCTCATCATGGACGAGGCCGAAAACCGGATGCATATCCAGAACGCCGTGTTGCTGACCCTTCTGGGTGGCAAGTAACGCGGTACTCAACCTGAATCGCGACACTTTTATTGAATCATCATCGAATCATCACGGAGAGAAATAACATGAGCGGAATCAACAAGATCGTACTGGCTTACTCGGGTGGACTGGATACCTCGGCCATCATTCCCTGGCTGAAAGAGCACTATGACGCCGAAATCATCGCCTTCGTGGCCGACGTCGGTCAGGAGCGCGACGATCTGGAAGGGATCGAGCAGAAGGCCATCGCCTCCGGTGCCACCAAGTGCATCATCAAGGATCTGCGGGAAGAGTTCGTCAAAGAGTACGTCTACCCGACTCTGAAGACCGGCGCCGTCTATGAGGGCACCTATCTGCTGGGCACCTCCATGGCCCGTCCGGTGATCGCCAAGGCGATGGTCGAAGCGGCGCTGGCGGAAGGGGCCGATGCTATCTCCCACGGTTGCACCGGCAAGGGCAACGATCAGGTGCGTTTCGAAGGTGCGGTCGCCGCGCTGGCACCCCAGCTGAAAGTGATCGCCCCGTGGCGGATCTGGGACATGCGCTCCCGGGAAGATCTGCTCTCCTATCTGGAGACCCGCAACATCCCCTGCAAGGCGACCCTGAAGAAGATCTACAGCCGCGACGCCAACGCCTGGCACATCTCCACCGAGGGTGGCGAGCTGGAGAGCACCTGGAACGAGCCCTCCGAAGCGGTCTGGCAGTGGACCGTACCGGCTGAGCAGGCACCGGATCAGCCGGAGTACGTCAAGCTGACCGTGGCGCAGGGTGAAGTGGTGGCCGTTGACGATCAGCCGCTCAGCCCGCACCAGATCCTGATGACCCTGAACGAGCGTGCCGGCAAGCACGGCGTGGGCCGCATCGACATCACCGAAAACCGGATGGTAGGGATGAAGTCCCGCGGCTGCTACGAGACCCCGGGCGGTACCGTGATGGTCGCCGCGCTGCGCGCCGTGGAAGAGCTGGTACTGGATCGCCCGACCCGCGCCTGGCGGGAGAAGCTGGGTGCCGAGTTCTCCCATCTGGTCTATGACGGCCGCTGGTTCACCCCGCTGTGCAAGGCGATCCTCGCCTCTGCCAACGCCATTGCCGAAGATCTGGACGGTGAAGTGGTGCTGAAGATGTACAAGGGTCAGGTCACCGCGGTGCAGAAGAAGTCGCCGAACAGCCTCTACTCCGAAGATTTCGCCACCTTCGGCGCCGACGAAGTGTATGACCAGAGCCATGCCGAAGGCTTTATCCGTCTCTACACCCTGGCCAGCCGGATCCGCGCCATGAAGGAGCAGCATCAGGCCATCGGTGGCGACCACACCCACGGTTAAGCCTCGAGGGTTCAAGCCGCAGAAAACCGGTGAGGGGGCTTGGCCCCCTCACTTATAAGCGGCGACCTGATTCCTTCGTCTGTAAGCGGGGGAAGGATAACCGGTGAGCTGTGACAAGAGCGGCAGCGCTCGGGCCGCTTCTGTGAGATAACAGGGGCGGTTTGAATCAGATGCTGAAATATTTATCTCCCTTCTCCCGCGTACTTGAAAAACAAGGGGAGAAGGGTCGGGGATGAGGGGAATTGCCCTCACCCTAACCCTCTCCCAAAGGGAGAGGGAACCGATCGGGATTAGATGTAACAACAGCTGGCTAACCATTTAGCGCTGACAGGTTATCCCACGTGGTTCGACAGAACAGCGTTCCGCTCCCTTCTCCCCTTGCGGGAGAAGGGCTGGGGATGAGGGGAATTGCCCTCACCCTAGCCCTCTCCCAGAGGGAGAGGGGAGCGATTCTCAGTTGCTTGATGTGACGTGACCAACGATAGCAGCACCGATCACCACCGCACTGTTATGCAGAAAAATACAGGGCAAGATTTCTGCGCGCAGGCCAAGGGGCCGCGCGAGTACGGCAGGCGCAAACGCCTACCGACAACGCATTCAAGGAGAGCAGTATGGCACTTTGGGGTGGACGCTTCAGTCAGGGAGCCGATAGCCGGTTCAAGCAGTTCAACGATTCGCTGCGGTTCGATTACCGGCTGGCGGAGCAGGATATTCAGGGCTCCATGGCCTGGGCCAAAGCGCTGGTGAAGGTGGGGGTGTTGACCGCCGATGAGCAGGGCAAACTGCAACAGGCGATGGAGGTGCTGCTCGCCTCGGTGCAGCAGGATCCCCAGCAGATCCTGAGCTCGGATGCCGAAGATATCCACTCCTGGGTCGAGAGCCAGCTGATTGCCGCCGTCGGCGATCTCGGCAAAAAGCTGCACACCGGCCGCTCTCGCAACGATCAGGTCGCCACCGACCTGAAACTCTGGTGCAAGGCCCAGGGCGAGCTGCTGCTCGGCTCCATCACAGCTCTGCAGCAGGGGCTGGTCGCCTCCGCCCGTGCCAATCAGGCGGCCGTGTTGCCCGGTTACACCCACCTGCAGCGGGCCCAGCCGGTCACCTACGCCCACTGGGCACTGGCCTATGTGGAGATGCTGGAGCGGGATTACTCCCGGCTGCAGGATGCGCTCAAGCGCCTCGACACCAGCCCGCTCGGCTGCGGCGCGCTGGCGGGCACCGCCTATGCCATCGACCGCGAAGCGCTGGCGCTGGACATGGGCTTTAGCGGCGCCACCCGCAACAGTCTGGACTCGGTCTCCGATCGGGATCACGTGGTGGAGCTGATGCACGTGGCGTCCCTCTCCATGACCCACCTGTCGCGCTTTGCCGAAGACCTTATCTTCTACAACACCGGCGAGGCGGGCTTTGTCGAGCTCTCCGATGCGGTCACCTCCGGCTCGTCGCTAATGCCGCAGAAGAAGAACCCGGATGCGCTGGAGCTGATCCGCGGCAAGACTGGCCGGGTGGTCGGCGCCCAGATGGGCATGCTGATGAGCCTCAAGGCGCTGCCGCTGGCCTACAACAAGGACATGCAGGAAGACAAGGAAGGGCTGTTTGATGCCCTCGATACCTGGCACGACTGCCTCGATATGGCGGCGCTGGTGCTGATCGATCTGAGGGTGAATGGTGAGCGCACCATGGCGGCGGCGCAGGGCGGCTACGCCAACGCCACCGAGCTGGCGGACTATCTGGTGGCCAAGGGGATTCCATTCCGTGAGGCGCACCATATCGTCGGTGAAACCGTGGTCTTTGCCATCAGCGTGGGCAAACCGCTGGAGGAGCTCTCCATCGGCGAGTTCCAGCGCTTCAGCCCGGTAATCGAGTTCGACGTCTACCCCAATCTGGAACTGGAAGCGACACTGGCCAAACGGGTTGCCAAAGGCGGCGTTGCCCGGGAGCAGGTAGAAGCAGCCCTGACTGCCGCCGAACAGTGGCTGGCCAAACGGGCGGCTTAAACCAACCTGCTTGTCATTCGAACTAGAAAGCAAAACGGCAACCCAAGGTTGCCGTTTTTTATTGCTCACCGCCGTTCACGCGCTGGCATTTAGCAGTTTGCCAACCCCATCTCCCTTGCCATTGGGCAGGGTCTGTTTAAAGGCGCCGAGCAGCTGATCGAGGTTGAGATGGCTGGCACCGAGGGAATCCTTGAGGGTATCGAGCTCGCTTTGCAGCGCATCGAGGCGTGTACTCTGGGTGCCGCTCGCCAGCTGATTGCGGGCGCTGTCGATGGCAGCCGTGAGGGATTGGCCACCATTCTCCTGCCCCAGGGTCTGCATCAGCTCCCCCATAAAGTGGTTGATGGCCGAGCGGTTCTGTTCGCTATCGGCATCCTTGATACCAAGTCGCTGGAACAGGCTCTGGACGGTCGGGGCTAGGTGCTCCTCCTGTACGGCAGGCTGCACGGGCTGGGGTTTGCTACTGCTGCCAAGCAGCTGGCTGCCCAGCTTGAGGGCGATCGAGGCAAGGGGAAGCAGGCTGCTGATCATGATATCTCTCCGCGACAACGACCCTTGATGGTGTTGCCAAGAGAAATGCATAAGCGGGGCCAGAACGATGAAAAAACGCCAGCCATAGCCAACTCATTGAGCAATCAAGCGATTTGAGTGACCGCCTCGTGCTTGGGCATGACAACTGAGGGCATCACAAGAGAGCCGGACGGCCAGCGGCTGCCGCTGCAGATCAAGGCGGCAAAGGGGTATTGCCGCAACGAACCGGAAACCGCAGGGCTACTCTTCGCTATATACCGGTACATGCCCGCCATCTCCTTGAACACATCATTTTTCATTCATGAAACTTATGGCTATTAAGATCATGTAAATTTTCTTATCTAAAATGTTCGCGCAAGATGGCTCTCAAACCGGATTTGCCGTTGCCGCTATGCTGGCCGGCAACCGCCTTCTCCCAGCCTCGTTCGTTTTATGGAGTCGCTATGTCCCTGATCACCCCCTATATCTCCCCCGAAGTCAGCCAGTTGGCTCCCAGCTTTCGCGCTCTGAGCATCACGGTGCAGGCCGCAGCCGTGGTTGACCCGAACGTGGGGGCACGCGCCCTTGATGAAGCCTGCACCGCCATGCTGACTGCCGATGTGCCGTGGGCAGAGGCGCATCTCGCCGCCTGGGGCGATCTATTCAGAAAGTTCGGCGCCAAGCCGCAGCGGACTCCCTGTTCCGCCGAAGCTCTGAGAAAACGGGTCGCCCGCGATGGCAACCTGCCCGCCATCGATCCCGTGGTCGATCTCTACAACGCCATCAGTATCCGTTACGCCATTCCGGTGGGGGGCGAAAACCTGCTTGCCTATGAGGGACTGCCGCGACTGGTGGTGGCCGATGGCAGCGAGCGGTTCGATACCATGAAGGGGGGCGAGCCGACCCACGAACCAGTGGAGCCCGGCGAGGTCGTCTGGCGGGATGACAAGGGGGTCACCTGTCGGCGCTGGAACTGGCGGCAGGGTGTACGCACCCGATTGAGTGTCGATTCGGGCCAGATGTGGTTCATTCTGGAGAGCCTGCCCGAGATGCCGCTGGCTGCGCTGCATGAGGCGGGGGAAAAACTGATCGCCGGGCTGCGGGAGATGATGCCGGAAGCGGTGATCGCACAGAGCCTGATCGGCGATGTTGAGTAAACCGAAGGACGAGCCAACTCGTCACCGATAGATACAGAAAGGGGCGCCGCAGCGCCCCTCTCTCTTTTCACTCTGCTCAGCCCAGCAGCATATAAAGCTGGTGCGCCGCAACCCCGGCGAACAAGCCGCCGACGGTGTGGGCGACAATGGCGCGGGAAGTGAGATGGCGATAGCCGAGGGCATCAAGCATGGCGGTGTGGGTGCTCAAAAAGCCGCTCCAGCACATCCCCATGGCGGTAAACACCGCGACCTCGTTACCGGTGATCCACCCCTTGGCGATAAAGGGGGGCACCAGCGACATGGCGGCACCCACTGCGCCGAGCGAGGTAGCCGGGAAGGCGACCAGCTCCGGCTGCTGGAAGCCGAATAGCAGGTCAAACAGCCAGCCAGCCTTGGCAGCCAATACCGGCAGCAAGGCAACCCCCTGGAAGGCTTCACCGGTATAGCCCTTCTCCCCCGGGCCGAAGGTGAGCAGCATGACGAAGGTGCTGATGATCAGCACGCCCGGGATCACCGCCATCCCCAGCTCCACGCCGGATTTGCCGCCATCGAGCAACGAGTTGAGGATCCGCAGCCAGCCCGGAGCCGCCTCTTTGCTGACCCCGACCTTGTGCCCCTTGGCATCCGTCGGCTCATCATCCAGCACCTCACCCACCAGCGGACGGATCATTCGCTGCATCAGTCGGGTAGAGACCACCGAGCCAACCAGAGCACCGAGCAGACCGATCAGCGCCGCGCTGGCGGTGGACTCCCCGCCCGGCAGTTGCAGGGTGGCCATAAAGGTGACCACGATCAGGCCCATACCGAAGGCGGTCCCGAAGTTGGTCAGAGACACCAGTTGCCACGGAGTGAAGCCCTTGCGAAAGCGGCTGTCCTTGGCAAGGCTGATCACCGCCGGGTTATCGGAGAAGAAGGTCATCAGCGCCGCCAGCGCGGTACGTCCCGGCAAGCGGAACACCGGCTTCATCAGGGGTGCCAACAGAACCTCCAGCAGGCGGATCACCCCGAATTCGCTCAGCAGCTGGCTGAGGGCGCCGGAAAGTACGGTGATCCCCATGATGAAGAGCACGGTATTGAGCAACAGCTGGTGAGCGGTATTGAACAGGGTGTTGACCATGGCGGAGAGGCCCATCTGGCTGCCGAGGTAGCCAAACAGGCTGCCCAGGATCAGCAGCACCAGCACGGGCTCAAGCCACTCGCGGATGGTGGCCAGTCGCCCCTTTGACTCTATAACTACTTGATTTTCCATATCTATCCTGCCGTCATTCTGTGCGTGTGTGATGGTTGTTATGGTAAAAATCGGTATTGAACCAAAGAAAAAAAGCCCTTGTCTTGCGACAAGGGCTTTTCGGTTTGGCTCCTCCTGCTGGGCTCGAACCAGCGACCTGCGGATTAACAGTCCGTCGCTCTACCGACTGAGCTAAGGAGGAATTATTAGTGGTGCCCAGAGACGGAATCGAACCGCCGACACGGGGATTTTCAATCCCCTGCTCTACCGACTGAGCTATCTGGGCAAATGGTGCCGGCTACCGGAATCGAACTGGTGACCTACTGATTACAAGTCAGTTGCTCTACCTACTGAGCTAAGCCGGCACACTTTAAACCATTGTGCATGAACAAATTTTTATTTCATGGCACCAAAATTTGGTGCCCAGAGACGGAATCGAACCGCCGACACGGGGATTTTCAATCCCCTGCTCTACCGACTGAGCTATCTGGGCGTGGGCGCTATTAAACGGATTTTAAGGCGGATGGTCAACGGGAAATTTCACTTTTTGTCTCGTTCGTCTCTTTTTTGCGCAACATTAGCTATTTCTGCCACTTCCTTGGCACTGGCAGCACGTTTTCGCCCCCAGACTCTGGGTTCTTCCCCCTTAAGCAGGCGGGAGATGTTCTCGTGATGGCGGATCAGAATGAGGCAGGAGAGCAGCGAGACTGGCAGGGTATATTCGGGTTTGAGTAGATAGGTAAAGAGCGGCGTCAGCAGCACGGTAATGATGGAGGCCAGCGAGGAGTAGCCGCTCACCAGCAGCACCAGCAGCCAGGTGCCAATCACGGCGCCCCCCATGGTGAAGCCGATGGGCAGCATGGTACCGAGCGCCGTCGCTACCCCCTTGCCACCACGAAAATGAAAGAAGAGGGGGTACATATGGCCGAGACAGGCGGCGACCCCGATAAAGCCGAGGTAGACGGGTTTGATCTGCAGATACCAGGCGAGATAGACGGGCACAGTGCCCTTGAGCACATCGAGCAGCAGCACCACCAGCGCCGCCATCCGGCCACCGAGGCGCAGCACATTGGTTGCCCCCGGATTGTGGGAGCCATGATCCCGCGGGTCGGGCAGACCGGTGCAGCGAGAGACCAGCACAGCACTGGATAGTGAACCACCCAGGTAGGCCAGAATAATCATCAAAATCGTCAGGGCCGTCATCTTGGTCGTTTTTACCACGATATGAATGGGGTATGATGCGGGCCACATACGCTGGCATGGGCCCATGCCCACCCAGAGCGCCTCGGCAAGCCTGTTGCCCGGCCAGCATCCCTGCGCTGTCATCACAGCCCATCAAGAGTAAAGAAGAAGTACAGTCATGGACAAGGTGTTTATTCGCGGACTCGAAGTTTTGACCACCATAGGTGTATATGAGTGGGAGAAGGGCATTCGCCAAAAGCTCCGTTTTGACCTCGAGATGGGGTTCGATAACCGCCCCGCGGCAGCAACCGACGACATCAATCTGGCACTGGATTATGCCGACCTCTCCAACAAGATTTGCGAGCATGTCAGCGGCAAAGTGGTCGAGCTGGTCGAGACCATGGCCGAGCAGGTTGCCATGCTGGTGCTCGCCGACGAGCGGGTACAGTGGGTCAAGGTGACCCTCACCAAGCCGGGCGCCGTGCCCAATGCCGCCGGGGTCGGCGTCGAGATCCTGCGCCATCGCACACCAACTGCGAGCAGCAACTGATGACCACCATCTATATCAGCCTCGGCTCCAACATCGAGCGAGAGCGCCATATTCGCGCCGGGCTCGATGCCCTGCACGCCGAGTTTGGCGAGCTGCGGGTCTCCCGGGTATTCGAGAGCGAGGCAGTCGGCTTCAACGGCCGCCCCTTCTACAACCTGGTGGCGGCTGCCGAGACCGATCTGCCGCTGACCACCGTCTGCCAGCGACTGCGGGCCATGGAGTTCGCCCACGGCCGCGAGCCGGATGCCAAGAAGTTCGCCCCGCGCACCCTGGATCTCGATCTGCTGCTCTATGGCGATCTGGTCTGCGACACCCCGCTGGTGCTGCCGCGTGGTGAAGTGCTCACCAACGCCTTCGTGCTCTGGCCACTGGCCGAGCTGGCCCCCAAACTGCGCCACCCCGTCGATGGCCGCACCATGGGCGAGCTGTGGCAAGCCTATGACAAGGCCTCCCAGCAGCTGTGCCCCATTCCCTTTCACTGGGAAGCGTGCGAATTGCAGCATCACTGATCCGCAAGGGCGCCTCACGGCGCCCTTGTTGTTTGCACAGACAGGGTTGCTTATCACGGATAAGAAAGTGTCATTGGGCCTGCCCCTGTGAGGCTGGCAGGATAGCGCCCACTACAGGAGAACCCCATGCCACTCGATACCATTCACCACTTCAACTGCCAGCTGCTGGCCGAACTGCCCCACCAGCGCTATGAGCATGAACCCATCCTCGACTACGCCACCGACGAGAAGGTCAAGGCCCGCCTCGGCTGGCAGGCTGAGTTCAGCAAGACCCTGTTTCTCAAGTTCAAGGATGGCCGCTTCGCTCTGCTGCTGACCCACAGGGACGGGCGGCTCGACAACAAGGCGGTCAAGGCCGCACTCGGTGCCAAGCCCTCCATCTGCACCGCCGAAGAGATGCAGGCGGAGATTGGCTGCCTGCCGGGAGCGGTCTGCCCCTTCCTGCCCCGCGCCGATATTCCGCTACTGGTGGATCCGCAACTGCTCAACCACACCGCCTTCACCTGGACTCCGGGCCACCCGGAGCAGACCTTTCTGCTGGCGACCGAGCATCTGGCCGAACTGCTGGCGCAGCTCCCCTGCGAGGTCAGCTATCTGCCCGCGCCGACGGCGTAGCCCCATCGCGCGCCAGCTGGGCGAAGATCAGCGCCGCCAGCATGGAGAGCAACCCGACACAGAGGTAGGTAAGGTGGAACCCGGCCAGCCACTGACCCTCGGCCACTAAGGTGCCCGCTGAGGTGCCCGCCGAGAAGAGCCCGAGCAGGCTGGCGGCAATCGCCACCCCCAAACTCATGGAGAGTTGCATCACTACCGAGAGCAGACCGTTGCCACTGCTGGCCAGGGTCGGGCTGAGATCTTGCAGCGTGAGAGTGTTCATGGCGGAGAACTGCAGCGAGTTGATGGCGCCGAAGATCGCCAGCCAGCCCAGCAAGACCCCGTAGGGGAGCTGGTTGTCGATAAAGTAGAAGCTGGCGATCATCGCCCCCAGCAACAGGGTGTTGCCGATCAGAATGCGGCGATAGCCCACCTTCGGAATAAGCTTGTTAACCAGCGTCTTGGTCAGCATGGCGCCAATCACGGTGGGGATCATGGTCATCCCCGCCTTGCTCGGGGAGAAACCGAGCCCCAGTTGCAGAAACAGCGGGGTGAGGAAGGGCATGGCGCCGCTGCCGAGGCGGGCAAACAGGTTGCCCCAGATGCCGATGGCAAAGGTGGTGGTCTTGAATAAGTTCAGGCTAAAGAGCGGCTGCTGTGCATTGGCGGCATAGAGCCAGTAGCTCGCCATCGCCGCCAAGCCGAAGATCAGTGCAAACAGCGCCCAACCGGTGGAGATGCTGTGCTCCCCCAGCCCCTGCAAGCCGACCGACACCAGCACCATGCCGACGCTGAACATCACAAATCCCTGCCAGTCGAACCGGGCGGTCTGCTGCCGCAGCTCCGGCATAAAGTGCCAGCTGGCGATAAAGCCGAGCAGCCCCACCGGCAGGTTGATGAGAAACACCCAGTGCCAGCTCGCCACTTCCACCAGCCAGCCACCGAGCGCCGGCCCCATCAGCGGGCCGAGCAGCCCCGGGATGGTGACAAACGACATCACCCGCAGCAGCTCGTGCTTGTCATAAACCCGCAGCACCGCCAACCGTCCCACCGGCATCAGCAGCGCACCGCCAATCCCCTGAAGTACCCGGGCGACCACCAGCATGGAGAGCGAATTGGAGGCGGCGCAGGCGAGCGAGCCGAGGGTAAAGAGCGAGATGGCGGCCAGATAGATGCGGCGGGTACCGAATCTGTCTGCCAGCCAGCCGGAGGCCGGGATCAGCAGCGCCACCGTCAGCATGTAGGCAATGATCACCGACTGCATCTGCAGCGGGCTCTCTCCCAAGGTCTCGGCCATGCTGGGCAGGGCGGTGTTGAGAATGGTGCCATCCAGCGCCTGCATAAAGAAACCGACCGCCGCCAGCAGGGGCAGCCATTTACGCTGGGCATCTGTCACTGTGTGGCTCATTGCCACCTCCATTATTTTTGCGGGGGAGCGGCGGCGGTCAGGAAGAGATCGACACAACTCAGGGTCCAGGCATCCTGCTCGGCAGCGCTCTGGGTCAGCGGCAGACCCAGCTCACGGAGCATGCGCTCCTTGCCCTGCCACATCAGCAACAGCTGCAAGGCGGCCTGTTCGCTGTCTTGATGGCACAGCAGGCCTTGCTGCTTCTGCTGCTCCAGCCAGTTGGACAGCATCTCGGTCACATAGAGCGGGCCCGCCTCGAAAAAAAGGGTGGCCAGCTGGGCATCGTTGCAGCTGATGCAGGTGCGAAAGATATTGATGGCATCATCGCTCAGGATCAACTTGCGAAAGCTGCGACCAAAGGCAATCAGGCTCTCCCGCACATTGTTGCCACGCAGCAACACCTCCGGCATCAGCTCGCTGCTGACGCACTTGCTGCCCACCGCTTCGGCAAACAGCGACTCCTTGTTGGCAAAATGGCTGTAGACCGTCTGCTTGGAGACGCCCGCTTCACTGGCCACCATGTCCATGCTGACCAGATGCAGACCGTGCTGACAGAAGAGCCGCCCGGCAGCATCGAGGATCGCAGCCCGCTTCTGCTGACTACGGGGTGAAATGTTCATTTTTCCTCCACAATCAAACTGGACAGTCTAGTTTCGAAAAACTAGACTCACCGGTATGATTTGATGTTATGTCAACCAGAGGATGATGTCATGACACTTTGCTTAATCCTGCTGGCGCTGTTACTGAGTGGCTGCAGCCCGGTCACTGAGTCAGAAGAAACACCCGCCCTGACCCGGGTGATCGCCCAGCCGCTGCAAGCCAGCGATCACTACCCGGTGCTGCACCGCTTCAATGGCCGGGTGATCGCCCCCGAGCACAGCCAGATAGGCTTCGAGCTGGCAGGGCGGATCGCCACTCTGCACAAGGGACGCGGAGAGCCGGTCGCGGCCGGCGAACTGCTCGCCACACTGGACACCCGGCTGCTGGCAGTGGAAGCCAAAGAGCTGGCCGCCCGGGCCGCCCAGAACGAGGCCGAGCTGACCCTTGCCCGGCAGACGCTCGATCGACTCACCGCCCTGCGCCAGCAGCAGTTCAGCTCCCGTCAGGCGCTGGATGAACAGCAAGGCAAAGTCCGCATGCTGGAGGCAAGCGCCAACCAGCTGGCCGCCGCCCTCGAAGCCAACCGGGTCAAACAGGAGAAATCACAGCTGCGCGCCCCCTTCAACGGAATCGTAGTCAGCCGCGAGCAGGCATTGGGGGCCGTGGTAGCCGCAGGCCAGCCTCTCTTCTCCCTGACCCGCAGCGGCCAGTGGGAGGCCGATATCGGCGTGCCGGTGAAACAGGCCGAGTCCCTGATCGTCGGCCAACACTACCCCCTGCAAAGCGGGGAGCAATCACTGGAGGGGCGCCTGCTTAATCTGGGGGTACAAGTGGACGGGCAGACCCACACCCGCACCGCCCGCTTCCAGCTGATCCGGGGCGGCGAACAACTGGCAGAGGGGCAACTGATCACCCTGTTGCATCAGACCCGCGAGCCCACCCGCGCTTACGAAGTGCCGCTCACCGCACTGACCCAGGGATTGCGCGGCAGCTGGACCCTCTACCTGCTCAACGACGAAACGCCACCCCGAGTGGTCAGTCGGGACGTCACCCTGCTGCAGCAAGATGGCGAGCGGGCCTGGATCAGTGGTGCCCTGAACGGACAAGAACAGCTGGTGACCGATGGCCTGCATAAACTGGTGCCGGGCCAGCAGGCCACCCTGACAACCAGCGTGGATCATCAGGCGGCGCATCCGGAGCCACAGTCATGATCCGCCCGTTTATCGAGAATGGCCGACTGCTGCTGTTGACGGTCGCACTGCTGCTGACGGCCGCCTTTGCGGCATTGCAGACCCTGCCCAGAACCGAAGATCCCCAGCTCACCAGCCGTTTTGCCAGCGTGGTTACCCACTTCCCCGGGGCCAGCGCCGAACGGGTGGAAGCGCTGGTGAGCGAGCCCATCGAGAACCGGCTGCGGGCCCAGAGCGAGATCAAGCTGATCGAGTCGAGCTCTCGCCCCGGTCTCTCCATCATCAATCTGGAGCTCAAGGATGAGGTCAGCGATGTCGAGCCTGTCTGGTCCAGAGTCCGTGACCGGCTGGCAGATCTTGCCGCCGGACTGCCAGCCGGCGCCAGTGCCCCCAAGCTGGATGACGAGAAAGGCTACCCCTTCACCCGGCTGGTCAATGTGGTCTGGCGCGGGCCGGGCCAGCCGCAGCTGGATCGCCTCGCCCGCTACAGCGCCGAGCTGGAACGCCGGGCTCGCCAGCTGCCGGGTACCGAATACGTCGAGCGGGTCGGGGCACCGCAGGAGGAGATCGAGGTACGGTTCGATCCCCTCGCCCTCAGTGCCAGCGGCATGAGTGGCGAACAGCTTGCCCAGGCGCTGAGTGGTGCCGATGCCAAAGTGGCCGCCGGGGAGCTGCAGGGCAGCCACAATCGCTTTCAGGTGGAGATCCGCGGCGCCCTCGATACCCTGGAGCGGATCCGCCAGATCCCGCTGCGTACCGGCGAGCAGGGCCAGACCCTGCGCCTTGGCGATCTGGCCGAGGTACGGCGTACCCTGCACCAGCCGGAGAGCCAGCTGGCCTTTGCCAATGGTGAGCGGGCGGTGGTGGTCGGCCTGCGCATGGCACAGGATCACCGCATCGACCTCTGGTCGGCACGGGTCGATACCATGCTGGCCCAGCTGCAACAGGACTTGCCGGATAATATCGGCCTCGTCACCAGCTTCGATCAGCAGCGTTATACCGATCAGCGGCTCGACACCCTGCTCATCAACATTGTGCAGGGTTTTCTCATCATAGTGGCCGTGCTGCTGGTGACCTTGGGGGTCAAGGCCGCCATTATCGTGGCCCTGTCGCTGCCGCTTACCGTGGCGTTCTCATTCGCCTGCATGAACCTGATCAATCTGCCCATTCACCAGATGTCGGTCACCGGTCTGGTGGTGGCGCTCGGGATCATGGTGGACAACGCCATCGTCATGGCGGATCGGGTGCAGTATCAGCGCCGCCACGGCATGGCCATGAGTGCCGCCGCACTGGAAGCCATCGGCCACCTCTGGCTGCCACTGCTGGGCTCCACCCTCACCACCATGCTCGCCTTTATGCCGATCATTCTGATGCCGGGCCCGGCGGGCGAGTTTGTCGGCGGCATCGCCTGGGCGGTGATCTGCTCGCTGCTGGGATCCTACCTCATCGCCCACACCCTGGTGGCTGGCCTCGCAGCCCGCTGGATTGGCAGTGACCAGGGGGGACGCTGGTATCAGGATGGCTTGCACCTGCCCCGGGTGAGCGCCCGTTTCCAGCAGAGCATCGCCATGGCGCTGGCTCACCCCTGGCGGACCCTGCTGCTGGTCAGTCTGCTGCCCCTGCTCGGTTTCTGGGTGGCGGGCCGCCTCACCGAACAGTTCTTTCCCCCTGCCGACCGGGACATGATCCACATCGAGGCCAGCCTCTCCCCGCAGGCGAGCCTGGCGCGCACTCGCGAGCTGGCACTGAGGATCTCCGCCGAGCTGGCCAGCCTCCCCGAGCTGGTTCGCCAGGATTGGGTGGTGGGCGACAACGCCCCCAGCTTCTACTACAACCTGGTGCCCAGAAAACAGGGGCGGGCCGATTACGCCCAGGGGATGATCACCCTGCAGGATGCCGATGCTGCCGAGCGGCTCATTCCACAACTGCAGCAGCGGCTCGATGCAACATTTCCCGAAGCGCAGATCCTGGTGCGCAAGCTGGAACAGGGGCCGCCTTTCAATGCCCCGGTCGAACTGCGGCTGTTTGGCCCCGACCTCGAACAGCTGCACCGTCTGGGAGAGGAGCTGCGCAGTCTGCTCGCCAATACCCCGGCTGTGGTGCAGACCCGCGCCACCTTGCAGGCCGGGGCACCCAAACTCTGGTTGCAGGTCGATGAGGAGGCCGCCCGACTGGCAGGCATGAGCCTGACCGATGTTGCCTCCCGGCTGGCGGGCGCACTGGATGGCAGGTTGGGTGGCACTGTGCTGGAAGGCACCGAGTCAATCCCGGTTCGAGTGCGACTGGCCGAGCCCTTGCGTCAGGATCCGGATGCGCTGCTCAATGTGCCGCTATCGCTCACCGGCACCGGCCAGCAAGGGGCTGCCAATCTCACCTTGCGGGCACTGGCCACTCCCGAGCTGCTGCCAAGCTGGGGGGAGATCAGCCGTCGGGATGGTGAGCGGGTCAATGTGCTGGAGGCCTATCTGGCGGTCGGCGTACTGCCGCAAACTGTGCTTGAGCAGGTCAAAGAGAGGCTGGCCGCCAAGGCGCTGGCGTTGCCACCGGGCTATCGACTGGAGTTTGGCGGGGAAGCCGCCAAGCGGGATGAATCGGTGGGCAATCTGATGGCCCATGTCAGCCTGGTCGCCGTGCTGCTGGTGGCCGTGCTGGTGCTCAGCTTCAACTCGTTCCGGCTGGCGGGCATCGTCACCCTGGTGGCGATCCAGTCGGCGGGACTCGGGCTGCTGTGGGTCTGGCTGCTGGGGTACCCCTTCGGGTTTACGGTGATCATCGCCCTGCTGGGACTGATGGGGCTGGCCATCAACGCCGCCATCGTCATTCTGGCTGAGCTGAGGGCAGACCCGCTGGCACAACAGGGCAATCTGCCGCAGATCCGTGACCTGGTGGCCGGTTGCAGCCGCCACATCGTCTCGACCACCATCACCACGGTGGGCGGCTTCATCCCGCTATTGCTGGGGGGCGGCGGCTTCTGGCCACCCTTTGCCATCGCCATCGCCGGTGGCACAGCGCTGGCGACCCTGCTCTCGTTTTACTTTGTGCCGGTGGCGTTTGTGCTGTTCAACCGTCGCCGTCCTGACCCGGTGCAGGAGAACTGCAACGCGCAAGATCAGTTGTCGGGCTGACCCAGCATGGCTTTGAGCCGCTCTTCCAGAGTGGGCTCGGGGGCCTTGAGGGTCGCCATAAAGAGTTGCTCGATACCGGCCTTGTCCTGACTTTTCACGATAAACACCAGTCGGGACTGGGCCTTGCCCTCCGGCCAGTCACCCAATGCCTGCAGCGGATAGAGCTGGCCGTGGACGCCGTGGATCACCACCGGCTGGCTCTCCCCTTCCAGCTGCAAGATCCCCTTGAGACGCAGCAGGGCATCGCCATACTGCGCCTGCACCGCATCGATGGCGGCCAGTAAACGAGAGGGCTTGAGCGGCTCGCCGATGCGCAAAGAGAAACTCTCGATGTTGCCGTGCTCGAAGTGGGTGGGCGCAGCCGTGCCCACCTTGGCGGCGAACGGTTGCATCTTCGGCTGCATCGGTGACGCCAGCCCCTGCTTGGGGGATTCGGTGCGCAGCCAGGCAAGCAGCTGGCGCACATCGCGCCCCGCCGCTTCGTTGTAGGCGCCGAGCTTCTCCAGCACCGCTGGCGACAGTTCACCATTGGTCACCCGCTCGATCGGGGCCGCCGGATTGAGTGCCGCCAGCTGGGCTTCGACCCGCGCCAGCTGCTCGTCATCCACCAGATCGCCTTTGCTCACCACCAGCAGATCCGCCAGCGCTACCTGTTTCACCGCTTCATACTGGACCGCCAACTGCTGCTCGATATGACCGGCATCCACCACGGTGACAGTGCCATCGAAGCGGTAGCGCTGGGCGATAAAGCCCTCTTCGCGCAGGGTAAAAAGCACGGGGGCCGGATCTGCCAGACCGGTGGTCTCGATAATCAGCCGCTTGAACGGTTTGATCTTGCGCTGGATGGCCTTCATAAAGAGCCCCTGCAACGCCTCCACCAAAGAACCCTGCACCGAGCAGCAGATGCAGCCGGAGTCGAGCAGCATCACCTGCTCATCCACCTGCTGCACCAGATGGTGATCCAGCCCCACCGAGCCGAACTCGTTGATCAGCACGGCGCACTCGCCAAGCTCCGGCTGCTTGACCCAGTGGTTGAGCAAGGTGGTCTTGCCGCTGCCGAGAAAGCCGGTCAGCAGGGTCACAGGGATACGGGTATCTTGCATATCGGTCATGTCAGATCCTTACCGGTTGGCAAACAGGTCGCTGAGCCAGCGGTTTTCAAAGCGGCCGTGGGGGTCGAGCTCGGCTTTCAACGCCACGAAGTCGTTCCAGCGCGGCAGCAGGGCCGGGAAGTCGTAGAGATCCATCGCCAGATGTTTGCCGAAATGGGGAATGCCGCCGAGCGGCACCAGCAGTTGCTGCAGCTCGCGCATCTGCTCCATGGAACCGTTAACGAAGGTGCCGTCCGCCGCCAGATAGACCAGAAAACCGATCCAGCAGACCGACTGGCCATAAGCGGCGCTAAGCCAAGCCTCGGAAGGGCCGGTACAACGCAGGATAAAGGGATAGTGCAGCACGCCCGGATTGGCCTGCTGCCAGGCCTGCAGGGTCTCCAGCGCCTCGTTCATGCGATGAAGCGGCACCGCCACCTCACAGTTGATCTGAGGTGCCGGGATCCCCTTGCAGAGAATTTGGTAGACGTTGCCCACCAGATCGGAGGCATCCTTGAAGCGGCGCACCGTCTCGAAGTGCTCGCCAGCCAGCGCCTCATCCTTGGTGTCTTTGGCCATCTTCTGCATGGTGGCGTCGATAGTGGCATTAAGAGCAGCGTTCATGCGGGCGTCGATATCGCCATCCAGCAGCAGCGGCTCGCTACCACCGGCGCGATAACGGGCCACCTCCTCATCGGAGGCAGGGTCCACCAGCCAGATGTGACTCTCGCCGGTCCAGGCAAACCACCAGCTCTTCACAAAGCCATGCTCGTGGTTGAGCCGCTCGTTGTGCTCCAGCAGGAAGGGGTAATCGGTGGTGAACTTGGTGCAGCGCATAATGCGGTTGGACACGGTGCGCAGGGTGACGTCGAGCAGGATGCCGAGCATCCCCATCCCCATCACGAAGGCACCGAAGCGCGGGTCGGTGCGATCCACCAGGATGATGTCGCCACTGGCCAGCATCACCGTCATCGCCTCCACCGCATCGCAGAGGGCAGACTGGTGCAGCCCCTGACCGTGGGTACCGGTGCTGAGGGCGCCGCCCAGGGTCTGGATGCCGATAACGCCCGGGGATGCGGGCAGCATCCGCTCCATGGCGATCAGCTCGGCATAAACGGTATCGAGCGGCGTACCCGCCTGATAGGTCACGGTATCGGCGGTTTTGGCCAGCTGGCCGCGCAGGTGGTGCAAGTCCACCAGCAGCGCCTGACTGCCCTCGGCATAGACGCTGTGGATGGGTTCGAAGGAGAGGCCGGAGCCGATAAGGCGCAGCTTGCGTTCGGGGTGTTCCCGCAGCAGCGCTTGCAGCTCGTCGCGGCTTTTCGGGCGCCACACCTGATCCAGCGCCCCGAGGGGATTGGTTCTCGACCAGTTGAACAGCACCTCCCGATTACCGATCGCCTTGATGCTGTGAAATGCCTGGAACTGAACCGTCATACCGCGCCTCATCTTTTACTGACGTCAAAATGAGCGCTGATTCTACCGAAAAGCGAGCCGCAAGGCATGAAAAACAAGCCCCTGCACTCGAGGGGGGATAGGGAGAGAGCACTTCCCTACCCTGCCAGAGGGGAACGTGGCCGCCCGTCTGTCACCGATAGATCAGGTGGCGTTCGGGATGCCTCGTACCCCATCTGGCTGGCGGGTCTGAGCCTCTTCCGGCAGCAGCTCCTCGCAGAACTGGCGCAGCGGCATGGGGCGGGCAAACAGGTACCCCTGCAGATAGTCGACCCCCTTGGCCCTGAGGTAGTCAGCCTGACGCTCGCTCTCCACCCCTTCCGCCACCAGCGCCAGACCGAGCCGGGTCGCCAGATCGATCACGTTATCCACAATATGCTCCGAGAGCGACTCGGTACCGATGCGGGCGATAAAGGATTTGTCGATCTTGAGGTAATCCACATGAAACTGCTGCAGGTAAGCCAGGCTGGAGTGGCCGGTGCCAAAGTCGTCGATAGCAAGTTTGACCCCCATCTCGTCCAGCTGGCGGAACAGGGAGAGGGTCTGGGGATCTGACATCAACAGCTCCCGCTCGGTCAGCTCCAGCACCAGTACCACCTTGCCGGGGAGGAAATGCCCGAGGAAGGCGCGGCACTCGGCCAGCAGGGCAAAATCGTGGCAATGGGCGGCACTGATGTTGAAGCTGATATGAAACCCGTCGGGCAACTGCTCCTGAGAGCGGTTCAACCGTGTCGCCACCTGCTTCATGATATGGGTGGTCATGGGGACGATCAGTCCCGACTCCTCTGCTTGCGGAATAAAGAGATCGGGCCGGATCACCCCTTCATTGACATGTTCCCAGCGCATCAGCACCTCGGCGCCCATCATCTTGCCGTCGTGGCTGGCAATCAGCGGCTGCAGATAGGGAACAAACTCCCTGGCCCGCAGGGCTCGTCGCAACTCATCTGTTGGCGAGCCGGGCCGCCCCAGCACCCACCACACCAGCCAGGCCAGCAAAAGCGAGGAAACCGCCAGCCACGACAGCGCCACATGCCGCGCGGCCCACAGCGACTTCCAGTAGACCGGCATGGCATAACCGGCATGGATGGTGAAAGGATAATGGGATGAGGTGAGGGCCTGGCTGATCCCGCGATGGAGGGTGGGCGCCTCGCTCAGATAGCGGCCCGACTCATTGAGCCAGGCAGACCCCACCTGCAGATAGAGCGCACTGGATTTTCCGCTCATGGAGAGCATGAAGCTGAGCTGGGTACTGTCGATGGCGCTCAAGGCGGCATCCTTGCCCTGCTCGGTGCGCACTACCAGCAGCGGGTGATTTTGCCGCACCCGGTTGCCACTCATCAGCAGCAGCTTGCGGCCGGTGTAGATGGAGCCGTCATCGGCATCATTGGCTTCACCAAACAGCGAGGTGCAATTGATGATGCCGTTTCGCACCAGATTGACCGAACGTAGGAAAGGCTCGATGGCGACCTTCTTGCGCAGCACCAGCAGGTTGTCGCGACAGGGAGCCTTCACCAGAGGCAGCACAGAGCGGTTGGCCTGCTCCGCATGATCCAGCATCGACTCCATCAGGGTTCTGGCCTTGTGGGCCGAGGCGCTGGATTCCGCTTTCAGCTCCTGCACATAATTGCTGTGGATGAGCCAAGCTCCCACCAGCAGCGGCAGGGTAAAGACCAGCAAGGCACCGCCGAAGCGTAACCCGGTTCGGGAGAGATCGATCCTGAACAGAAACATAAAGAACCACGCCGCAATTCGTCAGGCCTGCCAACGCAAGCACCCAGTGAACAGATATCCACTTTCCCTCGATAACGATGCCTCATCATTACCGCACATAACCGAACAACATAACCCAAAGCGTTTATAAAACGAACCACCAAACAGGTGGTTGGATCTCTCTAGCAAGGATCGTGCAAACAATCTTCAAAAAAGACGGTGAATAACACACAAATAAATAATGCCGCGTAAATACGCGGCATTATTGGCTTCTTATCGCGCAAATTGCGCAAGAACTCCGTTAAACGGCTTGCTGCAGGATCACCGCATCAGCCTTCTTGGTGTAGGAGGCGATCTCGTTGAAGTTGAGGTAGCGGTAAGTATCTGCCGCAGTGGCATCCAGCGCCTTGGCGTACTGCAGGTACTCCGCCACAGTCGGGATCTTGCCGAGGATGGCGGCAACGGCGGCCAGCTCCGCAGAAGCCAGATAGACGTTGGCACCTTTACCCAGACGGTTCGGGAAGTTACGGGTGGAAGTGGAGACCACCGAGGCCCCTTCCGCTACCCGCGCCTGGTTGCCCATGCAGAGGGAGCAACCCGGGATCTCGATGCGGGCACCGACGCGACCAAAGATGCCGTAGTAGCCCTCTTCGGTCAGCTGATCCTTGTCCATCTTGGTGGGCGGCGCGATCCACATGCGGGTCGGCAGCTCGCCCTGATACTTCTCGAGCAGTTTGCCGGCGGCACGGAAGTGACCGATGTTGGTCATGCAGGAACCGATGAACACCTCGTCGATCTTGTCGCCAGCCACGTCGCTCAGCAGACGGGCATCGTCCGGATCGTTCGGCGCACAGAGGATTGGCTCCTTGATGGTGGCCAGATCGATCTCGATGATTTCGGCGTACTCGGCATCCTTGTCCGCTTCCATCAGGGTCGGGTTGGCCAGCCACTCTTCCATCCCCTTGATGCGACGGGTGATGGTGCGCACGTCACCGTAGCCTTCGGAGAGCATCCATTTCAGCATCACGATGTTGGACTTCAGATACTCGATGATCGGCTCTTTATCCAGCTTGATGGTGCAACCGGCGGCAGAGCGCTCGGCGCTGGCGTCAGCCAGTTCGAACGCCTGCTCTACCTTCAGGGTCGGCAGGCCTTCGATCTCGAGGATGCGGCCGGAGAAGATGTTCTTCTTGCCTGCTTTCTCGACGGTCAGCAGCCCTTTCTGGATGGCGGCATAGGGGATGGCATGGACCAGATCACGCAGGGTGATGCCCGGTTGCAGCTCGCCCTTGAAGCGCACCAGCACGGATTCCGGCATGTCCAGCGGCATCACGCCGGTGGCGGCGGCGAAGGCCACCAGACCGGAGCCCGCCGGGAAGGAGATACCGATGGGAAAACGGGTGTGGGAGTCACCACCGGTACCCACGGTATCCGGCAGCAGCATGCGGTTCAGCCAGGAGTGGATGACGCCGTCACCCGGACGCAGAGAGACACCGCCGCGATTCATGATGAAGTCCGGCAGGGTGTGGTGGGTCTGTACGTCGATGGGCTTGGGATAAGCTGCGGTGTGGCAGAAGGACTGCATGGTCAGATCGGCGGAGAAGCCGAGACAGGCCAGATCTTTGAGCTCGTCGCGGGTCATCGGGCCCGTGGTGTCCTGAGAGCCGACCGTGGTCATCTTGGGCTCGCAGTAAGTGCCTGGGCGAATGCCCTTCACGCCGCACGCCTTGCCCACCATCTTCTGGGCCAGGGTGAAGCCTTTACCGGTATCGGCCACCGGCTGCGGGCGACGGAATACGGTGGAGAACGGCAGACCCAGCGCTTCGCGGGCCTTGTCAGTGAGTCCGCGACCGATGATCAGCGGAATACGGCCACCGGCGCGCACTTCGTCGATCAGCACGTCGGTTTTCAGTTCAAACTGCGCCAGCACCTGTTCGGTGCCGTGTTTGCAGATCTTGCCGGCATAGGGGTAGATGTCGATCACATCGCCCATTTCCAGCTTGGAGACGTCCACTTCGATGGGCAGGGCGCCGGCATCTTCCATGGTGTTGAAGAAGATCGGGGCAATCTTGCCACCCAGACAGACACCGCCAGCGCGCTTGTTCGGCACGAACGGAATGTCGTCGCCCATAAACCAGAGCACCGAGTTGGTGGCGGATTTACGGGAAGAGCCGGTACCGACCACGTCACCCACATAGGCCAGCGGGAAGCCTTTCTCTTTCAGGGCATCGATGGTCTTGATGGGGCCGACGGCGCCATCCTTGTCCGGGGTAATGCCGGGACGAGCGTTTTTCAGCATCGCCAGCGCGTGCAGCGGAATGTCCGGGCGGGACCAGGCGTCCGGTGCCGGCGAGAGGTCGTCGGTGTTGGTTTCGCCGGTCACCTTGAACACGGTGACAGTGATCTTCTCGGCCAGTTCTGGGCGGGAGAGGAACCACTCGGCATCAGCCCAGGACTGCATCACCTGTTTGGCGTGGACATTGCCCGCCTTGGCCTTCTCTTCCACGTCGTGGAAAGAGTCAAACATCAGCAGGGTGTGGGAGAGCCCCTTGGCGGCAAGCGGCGCCAGAGTGGCGTGATCCAGCAGGTCGATCAGCGGTTGAATGTTGTAACCACCCTGCATGGTGCCCAGCAGCTCGACAGCTTCGGCGGCAGTCAGGATGGGAGAGTGGGCTTCGCCCTTGGCGACGGCGGTGAGGAAACCGGCTTTGACATAGGCCGCTTCATCAACACCGGGGGGAATACGGGAGGACAACAGCTCTTTCAGAAAGTCTTCTTCGCCAGCGGGCGGGTTCTTGAGCAGCTCAACCAGGGCGGCGACCTGCTCTGCATCCAGAGGTTTGGCAACCACGCCTTCGGCGGCACGTTCTGCGACGTGTTTACGGTATGTTTCAAGCACGACTAATTCCTCTTTGGTCTTTTTTTGGGGTTCGCCCACGCTCGCGGCGATCGTCCTTGCGGGACACCCCGTAGGGTGCTCCCCACTATATAAGTTTTAACGACTAATTAAAATCCAAACCCTGTTTACTTATTCACCACAAAATCGTAACCAATTAAACATGCTGGTATTTTTTGATAATTAATTGAACGCCATCAATCAGAGTTAACAAATTGGCATCATTTCGGCATTATTCGAACGTACTACCCAATTGCAGATAGAAGACGTCATTGCCCCCCTCCGCCATGCCGTAGCCGAGGAACACAGGGCCGAGGAAGCTCTCCACCCCGACATAAAGCGACCCGGCGGTAAACGAGCTCTCCAGACTGATATCCTCCCCCTTGTTCCAGACCCCGCCCTGCTCCAGAGATCCGCCCAGATAGAGCGGCATCTTGAGGGCACCGAAGTCATTGTCTGCCACCCGATAGATGTAACGCAGGCCACCAAACAGGCTGTAGCGACCGCTCAGCTGGTAGCGCTGGAAACCTGAGAGGCGGAACAGCCCGCCCAGATCCTGAATATGCAGTGGCACCACCTCTTCACTGCCCGAGCCACCCCCTTCGAGGATCAGGTTGAGGCTGTGCCTGTCCCATGACCAGGGCTTGATCATGGAGAGTTGATAATTCCAGCCTTCACTGCGGCCATCTGCCGACTCGAGTCCATCCACACTGACGTGGGAGTGGCCCAGTTTCATATCCCACTTCACCCCCTGATAGGGGAAATAGCGGCTATCCAGATTGTCGTGTTCAAAGCGGACATAGGGGCCCCACGCCGTGGCATCCCCTTGCAGCTCTTTGAAGTTTTTGATCTCGATACTGCCCGTCTGCCCTTCCAGCCCCATAGACAGGCGGCTCCAGGGCTGACGATTCCAGCCGACCGCCAGATCGGCGCTGAAGAAGGAGTACTCGGTATCGAGATAGGTAAATATCGGTTCGTCCGGATCCGGATTAAAGAGGCTTCTCTGGGTCTGGTCATAGGCCAGGCTCGCCTCGCCATAGAAGGTCTGGGAGGGCTCCAGCGGTGTATAGAAGTCGGTCTTGATATGTTTGGCCGTGCCCAGTGATGCCTCGGTCAACCACTCGGCCCCCCACTCGTTGACGTTGGTGAGGGTGTAGGACATGCCGACGTTGTAGTTGGAGGTATTCTCGAAGTCATCGGTGAAACCGAACTGGAAGTTGAGGTAACCAGGCCCCCAGTTCTTCTCGCTGGCATCCACTACCAGCACGTTCTCCCCATCGCGCTCCTCCACTTCATAGGTGATGCGGTCAAACGACTCCAGCGCATAGAGGCGGCGAATGCCAGCCTCCAGACTCTCGTTGGTCTGGATCTTGTCCGGCCGAACCTTCAGCATGGCGTGCACCGTCTCGTCGGAGAGGCGCGACTTGTTGATGATCTCCACCTTGTCGATGAAGTAGGCGGGTTGACCACTTCGCTCGGCACGGCGGCTCAGCTTCTGGTTGCGATAGGCGTTGTACTGCGCCTTGGTGAGCGACAGCTTATCGAGTTGCAGCGACGCCTTGTACGCCGCCGCCTCACCCATTTTGATCCCCTCCGGCATGCGGGCAAAGTCGGCGATCCCCATATCGCCAAACTCGGGAGCGATCAGTATGTCTTTCGGCCCCATCAGCGCCTTCTGCTTGTCGGTACCCACCTGGGTCATGTAGGTGGTGAGCTGGTCGATCATCGCCAACCCTGACTTGAGTGATTCACGGGTACGCAGCTTGGCACCGATATCCACCGCGATCACCACGTCGGCCCCCATTGCCTTGGCGACATCCACCGGCATGTTGTTAACGCTACCGCCGTCCGCCAGGATGTGCCCCTCCCACTCCACCGGCTTGAGGGCACCGGGAATAGACATGGAGGCCTGCATTGCCTTGGCCAGGCTGCCGTGATCCAGCACAAAGGGGGTGACCGTCTCCATGTCGGTCGCCATGGCGCGGTAGGGAATGGGGAGATCGTCGAAGCTCTCCTGTACCGGCAGGTTGGAGGTGGCCCCCCGCAGCAGGCTGGCCATGGATTGGCCCTGGAAAAAACCGTCCGGCAGCTGGGTGGTGTCGCCATTCACCCCGATATCGGTGCGCAGCTGATACTGCTCGTTCTGCTGCTTTTTACGCAACGACAGCTCGTCGCGGCCCACCTTGTCCTGATAGCCCTTGTTCCAGTCGATGGCCAGGGTAGTGCGCTCCACCTCCTCGGCACTGAGCCCCATGGCGTACATCCCCGCCACATAAGAGCCCATGCTGGTGCCGACTATGATGTCGACCGGAATCCGCTTCTGCTCCAGCACCTTGAGAATGCCGATATGGGCCGAGCCCTTGGCGCCGCCACCACTGAGCACCACCGCAATCTTCGGGCGCTCCCCCTGTGCCGCCACAGCCAGCAGCGGCATCGCCGCCAACATCACCAAAAGCAGACGGGTCCATCCCGCACCTAAGCTGCGCATCATATTTTCCATATTATTCAGAGGGTCAGTCACCAAGGATGGCCTCTACTATAAGGGGCCCGGCAGTTAGCGCAACCGTCAATCCGCATCCCGCCTGTGCTGCATGGCGAAGGGGCACGCCGCCGCCCCTGTGAGCGCAAACGTAATCCGCAAATAAAGGGCTGCAAGCCTCATGGGTACCGCCGCGCTGCCGCTAATATGAGCGTCGTCAATCTCAACCTTTTGAGCACCTTTATGCTGGCAACCCTCACTCTTAAACAGAAAATACTGGCCACGGTCACCCTGGCCGTGGTCGTCTCCTGCCTGCTGGTAGGCTACTTCAGCCAACGCTCGGCCCAGCAACTGATCGAAAACCGGATGTTCGAGCAGGAGCTCCCCAACCTGACCCAGCGGATCAGCAAGGAGATTGAACAGGATCTCCACGGCATCGCCCAGGCCGCCCGCCAACTGGCCACCGACCGCTTCATCCTCGACTGGGTGGAGCGGGGCATGCCCAAAGAGCAGGAGCCAATCCTCATCAACCAGCTCAAGGATGTGGCCAACCAGTATGGTCTGGTGACTGCCTCCTTCGCCGATCGCCAGAGTGCCGCCTACTACAACCAGGATGGCTTTCTGCGCAACCTGACCCCCACGCAAGATGCCTGGTTCTATGACTACACCAAGAGCCAGAAGGAGATGACCCTCAGCATCTTCCGCGAGAGCAACGGCGAGGTGAAGCTGTTCGTCAACTTCCAGCAGCTCAACGGGCGCGGGCTGGCCGGCTTTGCCAAATCCCTCGACACCATGGTGACCATGGTCTCCAACTTCCGGCTGGAAGAGAGCGGCATCGTCTTTATGGTCGATGGCAGCGGCAAGGTGAAGCTGCACCCCGAGGCCAACCGCATCGAGCGTGACACCCTTGGCAACATTGCCAGCGGTGATACCGGCAGCCTGCTGGCCAAACGTCCCTTTGCCGTTATCAACGCCGAAGTCAATGGCGAGCCCATGGTACTGGCCAGTAGCTATATCCCGCTGCTCGACTGGTATCTGGTGGCCCAGGTGCCAGAAGCCGAGATCTATGCCGAGCTGGATCAGACCCGCAACGAGATCCTGATGATCTCGCTGGTGATTGCGCTGGTCATGGGGCTGATGGGGATGCTGCTGGCAGGTTCGGTCAGCCGCCCGCTCAACGAGCTGGCCCGCCTGTTCAAGGAGCTGGGCAGCGGCGATGGGGATCTCACCCAGCGCCTCAAGGTGGAAGGACGTGACGAACTGAGTCAGGTCGCCACCGGCTTCAACAACTTCGTCGCCAAGATCCACGGCTCCATCGAGCAGGTGGCAGAGAACTCCCGCCAGCTCGCGGCCACCGCCAACGAGGTGGCCAACAAGGCACAGCTGACCCAGCACAACTGTACTGCCCAGCGCGATCGCACCGTACAGGTGGCCACCGCCATCCACGAAATGGGGGCCACGGTGAGCGAGATCGCCGGTAACGCTTCGCTGGCAGCCGAAGTAGCCAGACAGGCCAACGATCAGGCCGATGCAGGGGCAGTAGTGGTAGCGCAGGCGCGCCACGGCATCGTCGACCTCTCCGGCGAGATTGAGCAGGTGGCAGGGGTTATCGAGTCGCTGGCGAGCCAGACCGACTCCATCGGTAGCATCCTCGAAACCATCCGCAGCATCTCGGAGCAGACCAACCTGCTGGCATTGAACGCTGCTATCGAGGCTGCTCGCGCCGGTGAACAGGGTCGCGGTTTCGCCGTGGTGGCAGATGAAGTGCGCAATCTGGCCAACCGCTCCGCCGCATCGACTGCCGAGATCCAGGGGATGATCAACCGCTTGCAGGAGCAGAGTGCCCGCGCCGTCAGCGCCATGGCACAGGGGCGCAACCAGAGTCTGGAGGTGGTGAGCCAGGCCGATGAGGCCAACGCCGCCCTCGGACAGATCACCGCCCACATCACCCAGATCAACGACATGAATATCCAGGTCGCCACCGCCACCGAGGAGCAGTCTAGTGTAGTCGGCGAGATCAACCGCAACGTGGAAGATATCAACCAGCTCACCATGGAGACCGCCGATATCGCCCACCAGCTGACCGAGTCCAGCCGCAGCCTGCAGCAGCTCTCCGGTCAGCTGGACAAGCTGGTTGGCAACTTCCGGTTGTAGTCTGCATCCCACTTATGAAGACTCACCAGAGGGCGCTGCGGCGCCCTCTGTCATAGCCACGGCAAACGGTGACGCACGGCCATTCAACCGCCGTTATGCGGCTCTCGAAATGCCTCATAATCAGGGAAATATGAGGAGGAGTTATGGGCAAACTGATAGTGATGGTGTTGCTGGGAGGAGTGCTCAGCGCCTGCAGCAACGGGCCGGTGCGGGTACACGGGGCGGATGTGAGCGTCGATGACACCCGCATTCGAGTCTCGGATGGCAGCAGTGGCGGCTATGGCACCTTCTGCCCGCCCGGTCAGGCCAAAAAGGGGCGTTGCTAACCTCTGCGCCAAATCCCAAAAACAAAAAGCCGCTCATTCGAGCGGCTCTTTCATGAAGCTGGCAGAAGATTACTTTTTCTTCTTGGCCTTGGCGTTCGGCAGGTCGGTGATGGAGCCTTCGAACACTTCGGCAGCCAGACCCACGGACTCGTGCAGAGTCGGGTGAGCGTGGATGGTCAGCGCGATGTCTTCGGCGTCCGCACCCATTTCGATGGCCAGACCGATTTCACCCAGCAGTTCACCACCGTTGGTACCCACGATGGCACCACCGATGACGCGGCCGCTCTCCTTGTCGAAGATCAGCTTGGTCATACCGTCTGAGCAGTCGGACGCAATGGCGCGGCCGGAAGCAGCCCACGGGAAGGTGGCGACTTCGAAGTTCAGACCCTGTTGCTTGGCTTCCTTCTCGGTCAGACCAACCCATGCCATCTCTGGCTCGGTATAGGCGATGGACGGGATCACTTTCGGGTCGAAGTAGTGCTTCTTGCCGGCGATCACTTCGGCGGCAACGTGACCTTCGTGAACACCTTTGTGTGCCAGCATCGGCTGACCCACGATGTCACCGATGGCGTGGATGTGGGCCACGTTGGTACGCAGCTGCTTGTCCACCTCGATGAAACCGCGCTCGGTCACGGCAACGCCTGCCTTCTCGGCATCCAGCATCTTGCCGTTCGGCACACGGCCTACGGCAACCAGCACGTTGTCGTAACGAACCGGCTCGGCCGGGGCGTGCTTGCCTTCATAGGAGACGTACAGGCCGTCTTCGCGCGCTTCAACTGCGGTGACCTTGGTCTCCAGCATGATGTTGAATTTCTTGGCCACACGCTTGGTATAGATCTTGACGATGTCTTTGTCGGCAGCCGGAACCAGCTGGTCGGCAAATTCCACCACGTCGATCTCGGAACCCAGAGAGGAGTAAACGGTACCCATCTCCAGACCGATGATGCCGCCACCGATAACCAGCAGTTTGCCGGGAACGGTTTTCAGCTCCAGCGCATCGGTAGAGTCCCATACGCGCGGGTCATCGTGGGGGATGAACGGCAGCTTCACCGGACGGGAACCGGCCGCGATGATGGCGTTGTCGAAGGTCACGGTAGTCTTGCCGTCTTCCCCGGTCACTTCGAGCGTGTTCGGGCCGGTAAATTTACCCAAGCCGTTAACAACCTGAACTTTACGCATCTTGGCCATGCCAGCCAGACCGCCGGTCAGCTGGTTGATAACCTTCTCTTTCCACAGACGGATCTTGTCGATGTCGGTCTGCGGTGCACCGAAGACAATGCCGTGCTCGGCCAGCGCCTTGGCTTCTTCAATCACTTTGGCAACGTGCAGCAGCGCCTTGGAGGGGATGCAGCCCACGTTCAGGCAGACGCCACCCAGGGTGGAGTAACGCTCGACGATAATAGTATCCAGACCCAGATCGGCTGCACGGAAAGCAGCGGAATAACCGGCAGGGCCAGCACCCAGTACTACGACCTGGGTTTTGATTTCTTTACTCATCATGACCTCTTTGTCGTTCTTATATCCCCGGACAGCGCAGTCTTATACCGAAACGGGTGGCTGCAGCCGTGAAAAAAACGGGGCAAGTTTACGATCATGTTAATGAAATGAGAAGTAAAAAGGGCAGGCTCTGGGCCCGCCCTCTCACTTACAGGACCAGTCGACGAATGTCGGACAGCACGCCGTTCATGGTGGTGATGAAGCGAGCCCCATCGGCACCATCGATCACGCGGTGGTCGTAGCTCAGAGCCAGCGGCAGCATCAGGCGCGGCGCGAACTCTTTGCCGTTCCACTTCGGCTTCATCTCGGACTTGGAAACACCGAGGATGGCCACTTCCGGCGCGTTGACGATCGGGGTAAAGCTGGTACCGCCGATGCCACCCAGGCTGGAGATGGTGAAGCAACCGCCCTGCATGTCGGCAGCGGTCAGCTTGCCGGCACGGGCCTTCTTGGAGATCTCGGCCAGATCGCGAGACAGCTCCATGATGCCCTTCTTGTTAACATCGCGCACCACGGGCACAACCAGACCGTTGGGGGTATCTACCGCCACACCGATGTGGATGTACTTCTTCATGATCAGCTTGCTGCCATCTTCGGACAGGGAGCTGCAGAAGCGCGGGTGAGCTTCCAGCGCCTTGGCGGCGGCTTTCAGGATGAACACCAGCGGGGTGATCTTCACGTCAGCCTTCTGCTTCTCGAGCATCGCGTTCTGCTCTTTGCGGAACGCTTCCAGCTCGGTGGTATCGGCTTCGTCGAACTGGGTGACATGAGGGATCATGACCCAGTTGCGGTGCAGGTTCGGACCGGAGATCTTCTGGATCCGAGTCAGCTCGACCTCTTCCACATCACCGAACTTGCTGAAGTCTACTTTCGGCCACGGCAGTACGCCCAGACCGTTGCCACCGGCTACGCCGGCAGAGGCAGGAGCGGACTCGGCACGCTTGATGGCATCCTTCACGTAGGCTTGCACGTCTTCTTTGACGATGCGGCCCTTGCGACCGGAGGCCTTCACCTTGGCCAGGTTGACGCCAAACTCGCGCGCCAGACGGCGTACCGCCGGAGAGGCGTGTACATAAGCGTCGTTGGCAACGAAATCGGTCGCAGCGGCAGCAGCCTGAGCAACCGGAGCCGGAGCAGCGGCAACAGGGGCTGCAGCGACCGGGGCGGCAGCTTGAGCAACCGGCGCGGCGGCAGGAGCAGCGCCAGCCACTTCGAATACCATGATCAGGGAACCGGTGGAGACCTTGTCACCCGCCTTCACCTTGATCTCTTTGACCACACCGGCGAACGGCGCAGGCACTTCCATGGAGGCCTTGTCACCTTCCACGGCGATCAGGGACTGGTCAGCTTCAACCTTGTCACCCACGGCAACCATGATCTCGGTGACTTCCACTTCGTCGCCACCGATATCCGGTACATTGACCTCTTTGGCAGCGGCGGCAACCGGGGCAGCAGCCACGGGCGCGGCAGCTTGAGCCGGAGCAGCAACGGCAGCAGGCGCAGCGCCAGCCACTTCAAATACCATCACCAGAGAACCGGTAGAGACCTTGGCACCAGCGGCAACTTTGATCTCGACCACGCGACCGGCAAACGGCGCTGGCACTTCCATGGAGGCCTTGTCACCTTCCACGGCAATGATGGACTGGTCGGCTTCAACCATGTCGCCCACGGCAACCATGATCTCGGTCACGTCCACTTCGTCGTCACCGATGTCCGGTACGTGCACATCTTTGCGCACGGCAGCGGCAGGTGCGGCGGCCGGAGCAGCGGCAGCCGGTGCAGCCACTTCAGCAGGGGCGGCAGCGCCTTCGGCTTCGAAGATCATGATCTGGGAACCGGTGGCAACCTTGTCGCCTACCTTGATCAGGATCTCTTTAACGATACCGGCAGACGGGGCCGGTACTTCCATGGAGGCCTTGTCGCCTTCTACCGCGATGATGGACTGGTCCAGCTCGACCTTGTCACCCACGGCCACCATAATCTCGGTGACTTCAACTTCATCGGCGCCGATATCCGGCACCATAATCTGTTTGGACATTGTGCTTTATCCTCTTGCGTCGATCCGCGTGACGGGTTGATGCCGCCACGCACATCTCGCGTTAACCGTTTTAAATCCTGGCAGGGTCACGCCGCATGACGGCGCGACCCTTGATCCACTTACGCGTACAGCGGGTTGACCTTGTCGGCATCGATGCCGTACTTGGCGATGGCGTCGGCCACAACCTGCTTGTCTACCTCGCCGCGCTTGGCCAGTTCGGTCAGAGCAGCAACCACCACGTAGAACTCGTTCACTTCGAAGTGACGACGCAGGTTGGCACGGCTGTCGGAACGGCCGTAACCGTCGGTACCCAGCACGCGGTAGTTCTCGGTCGGAACGAAGGCGCGAACCTGATCGGCGAAGGACTTCATGTAGTCGGTCGCAGCGATGGTGGCTTCGGAACCCAGTACCTGAGCGATGTAGGGAACACGCGCTTCAGAGGTCGGGTGCAGCATGTTCCAGCGATCCGCGTCCTGACCGTCACGGGCCAGCTCGTTGAAGGAGGTGACGCTGAACACATCGGAACCGATGCCGTACTCGCTGGCCAGGATCTGGGCAGCCTTGCGCACGTGACCCAGGATGGAACCACAACCCAGCAGCTGAACTTTCGCCTTGGCACCGGCGACGGATTCCAGCTTGTAGATACCCTTGCGGATGCCTTCCTCGGCGCCTTCCGGCATGGCCGGCATGGCGTAGTTCTCGTTCAGGGTGGTGATGTAGTAGAACACGTTCTCCGGGTTCTCACCGTACATGCGGCGCAGGCCGTCCTGTACGATCACCGCCACTTCATAGGCATAGGACGGGTCGTAAGAGATGCAGTTCGGGATGGTGTTCGCCAGGATGTGGCTGTGACCATCTTCGTGCTGCAGACCTTCGCCGTTCAGGGTAGTACGACCGGAGGTTGCACCCAGCAGGAAGCCACGGGCTTGCTGGTCACCGGCTGCCCACGCCATGTCGCCGATCCGCTGGAAGCCGAACATGGAGTAGTAGATGTAGAACGGGATCATCGGGCAATCGTTGGTGCTGTAAGAGGTCGCAGCAGCCAGCCAGGAGGACATGGCGCCCAGCTCGTTGATACCGTCTTGCAGAACCTGACCCTGCTTGTCTTCCTTGTAGTAGGAGACGATGTCGCGGTCTTGCGGGGTGTACTGCTGACCGTGCGGGCTGTAGATACCGATCTGGCGGAACAGACCTTCCATACCGAAGGTACGGGCTTCGTCAGCGAGGATCGGAACGATGCGCTTGCCGATGGACTTGTCTTTCAGCATCACGTTCAGGGAACGCACGAACGCCATGGTGGTGGAGATTTCGCGCGCTTGCTCGCCCAACAGCGGGCCGAAGGCATCCAGCGCCGGGATTTCCAGCTTGGTGGTGCTTTCGCGCAGACGGGTCGGCAGATAGCCTTTCAGGGCTGCACGACGAGCATGCAGGTACTTGTGCTCTTCACTGCCCTCTTCGATCTTCAGGTACGGCAGATCGGCCAGCTGCTCGTCGGCCACCGGCAGGTTGAAGCGGTCACGCAGGTGACGCACGGAGTCCAGCTCCATCTTCTTGACCTGGTGAGCGATGTTCTTGCCTTCAGCCGCTTCACCCATGCCGTAACCCTTGATGGTCTTGGCCAGAATAACGGTCGGCTTGCCCTTGGTCTGGGTCGCCTTGTTGAATGCGGCGAACAGTTTGCGAGGATCGTGACCACCGCGGTTCAGAGCGAAGATCTCCTCGTCGGTCATGTCTTTGACCAGCGCGGCAGTTTCCGGATAACGGTTGAAGAAGTGCTCGCGGATGTAGCCACCGTCGCGGGACTTCATGGTCTGGTAGTCACCGTCCACGGTCTCGTTCATCAGCTGGATCAGCTTGCCGGAAGTGTCTTTCTTCAGCAGCTCATCCCACTTGCGACCCCAGATCACCTTGGTCACGTCCCAACCGGCGCCAGCGAACAGGCCTTCCAGCTCGTTGATGACCTTGCCGTTACCGACAACCGGACCATCCAGACGCTGCAAGTTGCAGTTAACCACAAATACCAGGTTGTCGAGCTTTTCACGCACGGCAACGGTCAGGGCACCTTTGGCTTCCGGCTCGTCCATCTCGCCGTCACCCAGGAAGGCGTAAACGGTCTGCTCGGAGCAATCCTTGATGCCACGGTCGGTCAGGTACTTCAGGAAACGAGCCTGATAGATGGCGGCGATAGGGCCCAGACCCATGGAGACGGTCGGGAACTGCCAGAAGTCCGGCATCAGTTTCGGGTGCGGATAGGAAGGGATACCCTTGCCATCCACTTCCTGACGGAAGTTGTCCAGCTGCTCTTCGGTCAGACGACCTTCGGCGAAGGCACGGGCATAGATACCCGGGGAGATGTGACCCTGGAAGTAAACCAGGTCACCACCATCCTTCTCGTTGCGAGCACGGAAGAAGTGGTTGAAGCAGACATCATAGATGGTCGCAGAAGAAGCGAAGGAAGACATGTGACCGCCCAGGTCCAGGTCTTTCTTGGAGGCGCGCAGCACGATCATCATGGCGTTCCAGCGGATGATGGCGCGAATGCGGCGCTCCATCTCCAGGTCGCCCGGGTAGTCCGGCTCTTCGCTGGACGGGATGGTGTTGATGTAATCGCGGTTTGCCTTGGCAGCCACGTCCACACCGCTTGCGCGGGCTTTCTCGGCCAACTGTTCAAGGATGAACTGAGCGCGTTGGGGACCCTCTTCACGCAGCAGGGATTCCAGAGAGGCAAGCCACTCCAGCGTTTCTATCGGGTCCACATCGTTCTTCAGGATATCAGACATGGCTGGTTCCTATTTTGTTGTGATTGCACGGCATTGCACGGCGAAGGGCGCAAGCATTCGACAATAAAGCCTTGTGGGATTAGTTTTCCTGCTGACGGATCCGACGCATGGATCGCTGGATCCGGCTGTCTTCCCTCTGCATATCCAACAAGGTGTCCTCGATAAAGGCCAGATGCTCATGACAAGCTGTTCTGGCCCGCTCCGGAGCCCCCGAAAGAATAGCCTCGATCAGATTCGCGCGATGGCGACGTATCTTGGCTACCACTCCCGGGCGGCGATTCAAAATCTCGTTATTCTGCAGAATGTTCTGTTCGAGCATCGGGCTCATGGCCCGCAGCAGGTGCAGCAGCACCACGTTGTGGGACGCCTCGGCCACCGCCAGATAGAACTGGGTCACGGCTGCCGATTCGGCCACCAGCGAGCCCAGCTGGCCCGCCTCTTCGATAGTGGTTTGCACCTGACGAATACGCTCGAAATCAGACCCGGTTCCCCGCAAGGCCGCGTAGTAGGCACAGATGCCTTCCAGCGCGTGGCGAAACTCCAGCAGGTCATACTGGGCTTCCGGGTGGGTACTGAGCAGTTCGAACAGAGGATCGGCGATCCCCTTGCTCAGGGCATTCTGCACATAAGTGCCGCCGCCCTGACGGCGATAAAGCAATCCGCGCGCTTCCAGTCGCTGGATGGCTTCGCGCAGGGAGGGGCGCGATACCTGAAACTGGATGGCGAGTTCCCGCTCGGGAGGCAATTTCTGTCCCGGCTGCAGGCTGCCTTCCAGAATCATCTGTTCCAGCTCGGCGACAATGGAGTCGGCCAACTTGGGTTGCGTAATCTTGCGATAGGGCATGAGGCTACTTTGTTAAATTGGTATTACCAATTTCATAGATGGGGCGAAAATTAGCAGAGGCCTTTTGAAAAGTCCACTCAAAAGATGATCTGAGTCAAGAATCAGCCCTGCCACTTAAGAGGTAAAGCAGGGGAAACATGATTTAGCTCATAGAAAATGGTCTGACCAATATTCTTGACTTCGCTCACAAATAACATTTGCGCAACCAGAGACAAAAATGGCCTGCCAGATAGGCAAGCCATTGATTTTAAAATCCAAACTAAATTTGAATATTTACTTTAGCTGTTTAGTAGTTGCCGGTAGTAATCCCACTGGAAACTGGCTCCGGGATCCGTCTTGCGCCCTGGCGCGATATCGCAATGGCCGACAATTTTTTCGTGGGTGATGGCCGGATAGCGCTCCGAAATAGCTCGAGTGAGCCCTGCCAATGCCCGGTATTGAGCCTCGGTGTAGGGGATTTCGTCAGTCCCTTCCAGCTCGATGCCGATGGAGAAGTCATTGCATGCCTCCCTCCCCTGCCAGCTCGATACTCCCGCATGCCAGGCGCGCGCGCCAAACGGCACATACTGCACCAGCTCGCCATCACGGCGGATCAGGCAGTGGGCCGAGACTCGCAGCTGATGGATACCGGCAAAATAGGGGTGAGCCTCAGGGTCGAGTCGCCCCATAAAGAGATTGTCGATAAAGGGGCCACCAAACTCCCCCGGCGGCAGGCTGATGCCATGCACCACCAGCAGGGAGATATCATCCGGCGCGGCCCGCTCGTTGTGATGGGGAGAAGGCACTCGGCGCGCCTGCTGGCACCAGCCTGCGGCATCGATAGAGAAAGAAGGTTGCGAAGCGAGTTGAGTCATCGGCTACTCGAGTTGGCTGATAAATGGCGAGAAAACGAAGATACCTGATAGGCAATCCGGCACCAACTCACTGAATCCAAGGGAAATGGTATGTTAGGCTGAGTCATCTTCCGCTCGATATGGATGGGGTATGCAGCACACGGCACGCTGGATGTGGTTACTGGCCTGGCTCTCTTTGATGGCCCTGCTGACCCTCTATTTTCACTCCCGCAACCAACCAAGCGTCACCGCCAGCGGCGAGCTATTGCTGCGGGCCGACCAGAGCGGCCACTATCGTCTGGAGGGTGCCATCAACGGCCAGCCGGTGCAACTGCTGCTCGATACCGGCGCCACCCGTATCACCATCCCGCAGCAGGTTGCCGAGCGGCTCGGCCTGACCGCTCATGGCAGCAGCCAGGTCAATACCGCCGCGGGGCAGATCCGGGTCGGCAACGGCACCATCGAAACGCTGGCGATGGGGCCATTGACCTTGTACGATCTGGCCATCTTTATCAATCCGGCGGCAGACGGTGACGAAGTGCTGGTTGGCATGAACGCCCTCGGTCGGCTGGAGCTGGTTCAAAAGGAGCGGCAACTGCTGCTCAGACCCTTGCAGGAATAAGGCATGTTTCAACAGGATGTCAGCCGCGCCGTGCGCGCCGCACTACTCGAAGATCTGGGCGATGCCCTCACCACGCTGGAGCAACCGGACGCCAGTGCCGATATCACCGCCCAGCTGATCCCGGCCAACCGGATGGCCAGCGCCCGGGTCATCACCCGCGAGGCCGGAGTGTTCTGCGGCCAGCCATGGGTGGATGAAGTGTTCGTACAACTCGGCGGCGACGTGAAGGTGGAGTGGAAGGTGCAGGATGGGGAGGTGCTCTCCCCCAATCAGGAGCTGTTCCGCCTCCACGGCCCTGCCCGCCTGCTGCTGACCGGCGAGCGCAATGCGCTGAACTTTGTCCAGACCCTCTCCGGCGTCGCCACCCTCACCGCTCGCTATGTGGCTGAACTGGAGGGCACCGACTGCCGCCTGCTCGACACCCGCAAGACCATTCCTGGGCTACGCACCGCCCAGAAGTACGCGGTCACCTGTGGCGGCGGCAAAAACCACCGCATCGGCCTCTACGACGCCTATCTCATTAAGGAGAACCACATCCTCGCCTGTGGCGGTATTGCCGAGGCGATTAATGAGGCTCGTCATCTCAATCCGGGCAAACCGGTGGAGGTGGAAGTGGAATCGCTGGCAGAACTGGAGCAGGCGCTGGCGGCCAATGCCGATATCGTGATGCTCGATAACTTCGACGTGACCATGATGCGGGAAGCAGTCGCCATCAATCAGGGCCGCGCCAAGCTGGAGGTCTCCGGCAATGTGACGCTGGATACTCTGGCCGAGTTTGCCGCCACCGGCGTCGATTTTATCTCGGTCGGGGCACTGACCAAGCATGTGCGGGCACTCGATCTCTCCATGCGCTTTATCCAACCGTGAGACGCCCCCCACAGGCTTGAGCAAACACTCGATATAACCGGACAAACAACTTGCAAAAGGCGCCAGAGGCGCCTTTTCTTTATGCAGGATCCCTCGGCAAAGGAGTGTACAGACGGACCCTAATCCGGCCACAGAAAGAGTCATAGGAGGCCACTTCTTTTATGACACGCATCAAGTTTTTGCTAAATGAAAGAAGTGTGATTAACAAAATGGACAATCTCTGTTGCCACCCCTGACAGCTCGGATAAGATACTGACGTGCAGATGATTTTCCACCGGCACTTCCCAGGAACCAAGGATAAAAGGATATTTTCCATGAACAGCAAAATGAAGAAACAATCAGGCTTTACCCTTATTGAATTGATGATCGTGGTCGCGATCGTGGCCATCTTGGCCGCCGTCGCGCTGCCGGCGTATCAGACATACACACAAAAGGCAAAGTTTTCTGAAGTAATAGCTGCAACTGGACCAGTGAAAACTGCTGTTGAATTGTGCTTCCAAAGCACAGGTAACGCAGCAAACTGTCAAGCAGCTGGCTCCAATGGTATCCCTGCCGCACCAAGTGCCGCAGGTAACGTAGCAAGTGTTGTGTTAGCTGCAGGCACTGGTGGTGCTGAATTCCAAATAACTGCAACTTCTCAAAATTTATCCACGAACTATACATATATTTTGGTTGGTGAAACATCTACTGGGAATGTTGTTTGGACGCCCAATCCATCAGGTGCTGCCGGCACATGCGCTGCAGCAGGTGTTTGCTAATTAACACATGACCTCTAGCCCTAATAGCGGCCTGGCGTTAAGCCTGGCCGCCTCTTCACTGATCAGTGAAGAGGATTCCCAGCGCTATCTGAGCCAGGCCAAGGCCCAGCGCAAACCCTTTGTGACCTTTCTGATTGAAAACGACATCCTCGACAGCAAGGCGCTCGCCGATTTTTGCGAGCTGGAGTATGGGGTACCTCTGCTGGATCTTGCCGCCTTCGATTTGGCCGAGATCCCGCAGAAGTACCTCAATCAGAAACTGATTGAGAAGCACCACGTCCTGCCCATCTATACCCAGGGCCACACCCTCTATATCGCCATGTCGGATCCGACCAATGTCTCGGCCCTGGAGGACTTTGGCTTCAGTTTCGGCCTTCATACCGAGGCGCTGCTGGTGGAGGAGAATAAGCTTACCGCCGCGATCGGCAAGCTGCTGGAGAGCGAAAACGACGCCCTCGGCATGGAGGATATCGACGAGGCCGAGATCTCCGACCTCGAGGTAAGCGACGAGAGCAGCAGGCTGGACGAGAGCGTCAATACCGCCGATGACGATGCCCCCATCGTCAAGTACATCAACAAGATCCTGATGGATGCCATCAAGCGCGGCGCCTCCGACCTGCACTTCGAGCCTTACGAATTCAAGTATCGGGTGCGCTTTCGCATCGACGGGATTCTGCACGAAATCGCTACCCCGCCGGTCAATCTGGCCAACCGCTTCTCTGCCCGCCTCAAGGTGATGGCGCGGCTCGATATCGCCGAGCGGCGGCTGCCGCAGGATGGCCGCATCAAATTGAAGCTGTCGCGCAACAAGTCGATGGATATGCGGGTCAACACCCTGCCCACCATGTGGGGGGAGAAGATCGTTATCCGTCTGCTCGACTCCTCGGCGGCCCGCCTCAATATCGAGCAGCTTGGCTTTGACGACCGCCAGAAGGCACAGTACCTGCGAGCCCTCTCGAAACCGCAGGGGATGATACTGGTCACCGGCCCCACCGGCTCGGGCAAGACGGTCTCGCTCTATACCGGCCTCAATATTCTCAACACCACCGAGGTAAACATCTCCACCGCCGAAGATCCGGTGGAGATCAATCTGCCGGGCGTCAACCAGGTACAGGTCAACCCCAAGGCGGGGCTCACCTTTGCCAGCGCTCTGCGCTCCTTCTTGCGGCAAGATCCGGATGTGGTGATGGTGGGGGAGATACGGGATCTCGAAACCGCCGAGATCGCCATAAAGGCGGCACAAACCGGCCACCTGGTGCTCTCAACCCTGCATACCAACTCGGCTGCCGAAACCCTGACCCGGATGATGAATATGGGGGTGCCCGCCTTCAATATTGCCTCTTCGGTCACCCTGATCATGGCCCAGCGGCTGGCCCGCAAGCTTTGCGACCACTGCAAGGCGCCGGAGGTGGTGCCGGAAGCCGAGCTGCTGGAGCTGGGTTTTACCCCGCAGCAGCTGGCAGCCGGCTTGCGACTGTTCAAACCGGTTGGTTGCAAGGAGTGTTCCGGTGGCTACAAGGGGCGAGTCGGCATCTACGAAATCATGCTAATGTCGGAAAATATCGCAAAATTGATCATGCAGGGGGCCAACTCCCTGCAAATTGCGGCGATTGCCCAGAAAGAGGGCATGCGCACCCTGCGCACCTCGGGACTGGAGAAGGCACGGCTCGGTGTCACCAGCCTGGCCGAGGTCAACCGGGTCACCACCAATTAAACCTCGCCAAGATGCGAGCAAGATGATCTACCAGCAAGCGACCAGATGGTGCCAAGCCGTTTGAGGATATTTATCAGGTCAGATGGTTCAGGGGCTCCCTGACCATCCGCCCAATTGCAGGATGCAAAGATGGCAACCCTAACGAAAAAGAACAACACCCCGAAAAAAGTCTTCGCCTTCCGCTGGCACGGGGTCAATCGCAAGGGGCAGAAGGTCTCCGGCGAGCTGCAGGCTGACAGCATCAATACCGTCAAGGCGGAGCTGCGCAAGCAGGGGGTAAACGTCACCAAGGTGGCCAAAAAATCCCAGGGGCTCTTCTCCAAGGGCGGCGCCAAGATCAAGCCGATGGATATCGCGATTATCTCCCGCCAGATCACCACCATGCTCTCCGCTGGCGTACCGCTGGTGCAAAGCCTGCAGATCATCGCCCGCAGCCACGAGAAAGCCGCCATGCGCGAGCTGATGGGTGAGATCGCCTCCGATGTTGAGACCGGAACCCCCATGTCGGAGGCGTTGCGCCGCCATCCCCGCCATTTTGACGATCTCTACTGCGATCTGGTTGAGGCGGGGGAGCAATCCGGTGCACTGGAGACCATCTACGACCGTATCGCCACCTATCGAGAAAAGTCGGAAGCGCTCAAGTCGAAGATCAAGAAGGCCATGTTCTATCCCACCATGGTTATTCTGGTGGCCATAGTGGTGACTTCCATCCTGCTGCTGTTCGTCATCCCCCAGTTCGAGGATATCTTCAAGAGCTTTGGCGCCGAGCTGCCGGTGTTCACCCAGTTTGTCATCGGCATCTCACGCTTTATGCAGAACTGGTGGTATGTCTTCTTCGGCGGAGCTGCGCTCGCCATCTTCCTCTATGTGCGCGCCTGGCGCGCCTCCCAGAAGGTAAGGGACAATACCGACAAGTTTGTGCTCACCATCCCGGTAGTCGGTATGATCCTGCACAAAGCGGCGATGGCCCGCTTTGCCCGCACACTCTCAACCACTTTCTCGGCCGGTATCCCGCTGGTGGATGCACTCATCTCGGCGGCCGGTGCCTCCGGCAACTATGTCTATCGCACCGCCGTTATGGCCATTCGCAACGAGGTGGTGGCCGGTATGCAGATCAACGTGGCAATGCGCACCGTCGATCTCTTCCCAGACATGGTGATCCAGATGGTGATGATCGGCGAGGAGTCCGGCGCTATCGATGATATGCTCTCCAAGGTTGCCACCATCTTCGAGCAAGAGGTGGACGACCTGGTCGATGGCCTTACCAGCCTGCTGGAACCCCTCATCATGGTGGTGCTCGGGGTGCTGGTCGGCGGCATGGTTATCGCCATGTACCTGCCCATTTTCAAACTTGGCGACGTGGTGGGTTGATTCATCAGGGCATGGAGCCAAAGCCATGCCCTTCACTCATTCAATAACTGACGGTTGGTTATGACACTTCTTCTCGAGCTGGCTCACGGCTTGCCATGGATCTTTTTTTCGCTGGTTTTTATCTTTTCCCTGATGATCGGCAGTTTCCTCAACGTAGTGATCCACCGCCTGCCCATCATGCTGGAGCGAGAGTGGCAGGCCGAGTATCGCAGCTACTTCTCCCCCGACGAAGAGGCCATCGCACCAGAGCGCTACAACCTGATGGTACCGCGCTCCGCATGTCCTCACTGTGGTCACCCCATTACCGCCATCGAGAACATTCCGCTGATGAGCTGGCTCTGGCTCAAGGGGCGTTGCCGCGACTGTCAGGCGCCCATCTCGGCCCGCTATCCGCTGGTAGAGCTGCTGACCGCCCTGCTCTCGGTGGCCGTTGCCATGGTCATAACGCCGGGCTGGGGCACACTGGCCGCCCTGCTGCTGACTTGGGTATTGGTGGCCCTCACCTTTATCGATCTCGACAAGATGTTGCTGCCAGATCAGCTCACCCTGCCCCTGCTGTGGGGCGGTCTGCTGTTCAATCTGGCAGGTGGCTTCGTACCGCTGGCGGATGCCGTGATTGGCGCCATGGTCGGCTATCTGGTGCTCTGGAGCCTCTACTGGGCCTTCAAGCTGCTCACCGGCAAGGAGGGGATGGGCTATGGCGACTTCAAGCTGCTGGCGGCGCTGGGTGCCTGGCTCGGCTGGCAGGCGCTGCCGATCATATTGCTGCTCTCATCCCTGGTCGGCGCCGTGATCGGCATCAGCCTGATCGCCTTGCACAAACACCATCAGGGCAAGCCCATCCCCTTCGGCCCCTACCTCGTCATCGCGGGCTGGATTGCCCTGCTGTGGGGCGATACCATCACCAACTGGTATCTCTCTACCCTGCTTTGAGCAAGAGGCCCCCCATGTTTGTAGTTGCTATTACCGGTGGTATCGGCAGTGGCAAGACCACCATCGCCAATCAGTTTGCCGAACTGGGTATCGAGGTGGTGGATGCCGATGTGATCGCCCGCGAGGTCGTAGAGCCGGGCACCCCGGCCCTTGCCACCATCGCCGACCATTTTGGCCCGGATGTGATTGAGCCGAGCGGTCAACTCGACCGTCGCACCCTGCGCGAGCGGGTCTTCAGCGACCCGCAGGCCAAGGAGTGGCTCAATGCACTGCTCCATCCGCTGATTCGCAGTGAAATGCTGCGCCAGTGTGCCGCAGCCAGTTCTCCTTACTGCCTGCTGGTGGTGCCGCTGCTGGTGGAGAACAAACTCACCGGCCTCGCCGACCGGGTGCTGGTGATCGATGTGGACGAAGCGACCCAGATTGAGCGCACCTGCCGTCGTGATGGCGTCAGCACCGAGCAGGCCAGAGCCATCATCGCAGCACAGGCCAGCCGGACAGAACGGCTAGCTGCGGCGGATGATGTCATCGAGAACGCCAATGGCAGCGAAATGGCGATAAAAACGCGGATTTTGGCACTGCACGAGACATATCTGGCATTTGCCTCTCAACAACCCCGTCAACAGTGAGTACACTAGGCCGGTTTATGGCTGGCCAGGATTAGGCATGATTTACGATTTTCCCCTCAATGAAAAAAGCCGGACCTACCTGCGTCTGGAGTCCCTGTTTTCCCAAATTCGCGACAATCTGGAGAGCGAGCAATCCTGGGCCCATATCGCCTTCTTCAAAGGGCTGTTCGATCTGCAGGAGCTGCTGGAGCGTGGTGACTTGCGCGCTGACCTTATCAAGGATCTGGAGCGTCTCGGCCAACGTCTGAGCCACTGGGCCAGCCTGCCCGACGTCGATCTGGAGCAGATCAAACAGATGCAGCAAGAGAGCAGCCAGCTCTCCCGCAACCTGCTCAACTCGCCACGCCCGGGAGCCCGCCTGAAAGAGGATCGTCTGCTCGGTTCCATTCGCCAGCGCTTCTCCATCCCGGGTGGTCTGTGTGCCTTCGACGTGCCCCAGCTGCACCACTGGCTCGGAACCCCGGCCATCACCCGTCACCAGCAGATGCAGGGCTGGCTTAGCGACATCACCCTGCTGATGAACGCCATCACCCTGTTGCTGCGTCTGTGGCGTGAATCGGGCAGCTTCAGCGAGCAGGTGGCGACCAACGGCTTCTTCCAGGACACCGCCGAAAGCGCCGAGCTGATCCGCATCAAGCTGCCGGGCAATCTGTTCTGCTACCCGACCCTGAGCGGCCACAAGAATCGTTTTGCCCTGCGCTTCCTGCCTACGGGCGAGCAGCAGATTGGCGATGTGCCATTCCAGCTCGCCTGCTGCTAAGGAGTACTTATGGTCACCAAGGTAAAGTGTCCGACCTGCCAGAGCGAAGTGGAGTGGGGCTCGCAGAGTCCGTTCCGACCTTTCTGCAGCAAACGCTGCCAGTTGATCGATCTCGGCGAGTGGGCTGATGAAGAGAAACGGATACCCGGGGAGATCAACCCGGATCTGCTGCCAGAGCAGGAAGAGGGCGATCAGTGGCTATAAGCCCCTGGTCACTCTCCGCTATAAAATAAAAAAGGGCCGATGGGCCCTTTTTTGATGCTTGTTTTTGCAACCGGTTCAAGCCAGCAGGCCTTGAAGCCGCGCCACAATCGGGCCGTTGGCATCGGGGAAGTGGTAGTTGTGCAGTTCGGCGACCGGCACCCATAAACACTCCTGCCCCTCCTTGCCAAACGGTTCACCGCTAAAGCGGGTTACCTTCCAGATATCCAGCAGCACCTGCTTCTCCGGGTAGTCGTGATGCAGTTCCATGAAGGGGGAGCAATCCTGTACCCGGATCCCGATCTCCTCCCACAGCTCCCGATCCAGCGCAGTCAGCAGATCCTCACCGGACTCCACCTTGCCACCGGGAAACTCCCAGCGATCCCCCTGATGACGGTCGGAAGAGCGCTTGGCAATGAAGATATCACCCCGTTCGTTCTCGATGACGCCAACGGCCACCCAGATCCGTTTTTTCTGTTCCATCAATAACCTCTGTTCGCTTGTTGCCACCAATAGCAAGGCGGGCACTGGGCCCGCCTTTTATGGCATCGGGTCGATCAGGTCAACTGACCGTGGCAATGCTTGTACTTCTTGCCAGAGCCGCACGGGCAGGGATCGTTGCGGCCGATCTTCTGCTCGTCGCGCACGAAGGTAGTGTGACCCTCGGCAGCACTTTCCTCTTCGTCCGCCAGCTGGTTCTCAGCAGCAGCGTGGGTGTAGGTACGGGGGGCAGACTCGGCCTGCTGGCGCTGCTGCTCTTCCATCGCCTCTACATCGCGCTCCTGCACCTGAACCCGGCTCAGGATGCTGACCACGTCGCGCTTGAGGGTTTCCAGCATCTGGGTGAACAGATCGAAAGATTCGCGCTTGTACTCCTGCTTGGGGTTCTTCTGGGCGTAGCCGCGCAGATGGATGCCCTGACGCAGGTGATCCATGGCCGCCAGATGCTCTTTCCAGAGGCCATCCAGAGTCTGCAGCATCACCGCTTTCTCGAAGTTGCGCAGCACCTCTTTGCCAACCAGCTCCTCCTTGTGGGCATAGAGCTTGGTGGCTTCGTCCAGAATGCGCTCGCGCAGCTTCTCTTCATACAGCTTGTCATCTTCTGCCAGCCACTGCTGCAGCGGCAGGTCGAGGGCGAAGTCGGACTTCAGGCGAGCTTCCAGACCCGGTACATCCCACATCTCCTCCAGAGACTGGGGCGGAATGTACTCATCGATGATGGCGCCATAAACGTCATCACGGATAACGTGAATGGTCTCGGAGATGTCGTTGGTATCCAGCAACTCGTTGCGCTGCTCGTAAACCACCTTGCGCTGGTCGTTGGCAACGTCATCAAACTCCAGCAGGCTCTTGCGGATGTCGAAGTTGCGACCTTCCACCTTGCGCTGGGCGTTTTCAATCGCCTTGGTCACCCACGGGTGCTCGATGGCCTCGCCCTCTTCCATGCCCAACTTCTTCATCATGCCGGTCACGCGATCGGAGGCGAAGATCCGCATCAGGGTATCTTCCATGGAGAGATAGAAACGGGAGGAGCCCGGGTCACCCTGACGACCGGAACGGCCGCGCAGCTGGTTGTCGATACGACGGGATTCGTGACGCTCGGTACCTATAATGTGCAGGCCACCTGCAGCCAACACCGCATCGTGACGCACCTGCCAGGCCGCTTTCAGCTCGGCAACCTGTGCCTCGGTCGGATTATCCAGCTTGGCGATCTCCGCCTGCCAGTTACCGCCCAGCACTATGTCGGTACCGCGCCCCGCCATGTTGGTGGCGATGGTGACCGCTCCAGTCTGGCCAGCCTGGGCGACGATCTCCGCCTCCATGGCGTGGAACTTGGCGTTCAGCACCTGATGCGGGATCTTCTCCTTGTTGAGAATGCCGGAGAGCAGCTCGGAGTTTTCGATGGAAACGGTACCTACCAGTACTGGCTGGCCACGCTCCACGCACTCGCGGATGTCCTTGACGATGGCGGCATACTTCTCGTTGGCGGTCAGGTAGACCAGATCGCCCATGTCTTTGCGCACCATCGGCTTGTTGGTCGGGATAACCACGGTGTCCAGGCCATAAATCTGCTGGAATTCAAAGGCTTCGGTATCCGCAGTACCGGTCATACCGGCCAGTTTGTTGTAGAGACGGAAGTAGTTCTGGAAGGTGATGGAAGCCAGAGTCTGGTTCTCGTTCTGGATCTTGACCCCTTCTTTCGCCTCGACCGCCTGATGCAGACCATCGGACCAGCGACGACCCGGCATGGTACGGCCGGTATGCTCGTCAACGATGACGATCTCGTCCTTCTGCACGATGTAGTCGACGTTGCGCTCAAACAGGGTATGGGCGCGCAGACCGGCGTTGACGTGGTGCAACAGGCTGATGTTGGTGGCGGAGAACAGGGAGTCGTTCTCGTCCAGCAGCCCCTCTTTCTTGAGCAGCTCTTCCACGAAGATCTGGCCGTTTTCGGTCAGCAGCGCCTGGCGGTTCTTCTCGTCTACCGTGTAGTGACCGTCACCGGTGTACTCCTCGGTATCTTCCTTGTCCTGCTTGACCAGCAACGGGATCAGCTTGTTGACGCGAATATAGAGCTCGGAGCTGTCTTCCGCCGGGCCGGAGATGATGAGCGGGGTACGGGCTTCGTCGATAAGCACCGAGTCCACCTCATCCACCAGCGCGTAGTTGAGCGGACGCTGGACGCGCTGCTCGGGCGAGAACGCCATGTTGTCGCGCAGGTAGTCGAAACCGAATTCGTTGTTGGTACCGTAGGTGATGTCGGCCGCATAGGCATCACGCTTCTGGGACGCATCCATGCCCGGCACGTTGCACGCCACGGTCATGCCGAGGAAGGAGAACAGCGGGCGGTTTGCCTCGGCGTCACGCTTGGCCAGATAGTCGTTCACGGTCACGACGTGGACGCCGCGGCCGCTCAGGGCATTCAGGTAAGCCGGCAGGGTCGCGGTCAGGGTCTTACCCTCACCGGTCTTCATTTCCGCGATGCGGTTGGAGTTCAGCACCATGCCGCCGATCAGCTGCACGTCGAAGTGACGCATGCCAAATACCCGCTTGGAGGCTTCGCGCACAGTGGCGAAGGCTTCCGGCAGCAGCTGCTCCAGGGTCTCGCCCTGCTCCAGACGCTGACGGTACTCGGCCGTCTTGGCCTGCAGCTCTGCATCCGAGAGAGCCTCGAACTGCGGCTCCATGGCATTGATCTGTTTTACAATTTTGCGCAAAGCCTTGAGCGTTCTGTCGTTCCGGCTGCCGATAATCTTGGTAAGCAGTGTGCTAATCATGGGTACCAACTATTTCTGGTTATATAAAGCGTTCCGTCACTGGAACCTGAAGAAAAAAACCTAACCCCGGCTGGCACTGAGAAAGCGTGCGGGGTTTACCTGACGACCATCTTTCAACACTTCGTAATGCAAATGGACCCCGGTCGCGCGACCGGTGCGTCCCATCAAGGCAATCTTCTGCCCCTGATCAACCAGGGTACCCACCTCGACCAGCAACTTGGAGTTGTGGGCATAGCGGGTGACCAGACCATTGCCGTGATTAATCTCCACCATGTTGCCAAATTCCGGATGACGGCCGGCCCAGCTGACAATGCCGGGTCCTGTGGCCAGAATGGGGGTCCCGGGTTTGCCACGGTAATCCACCCCTTTGTGCATCTTGGCACGCCCGTTGAACGGATCGACCCGTCCGCCAAAGCCGGACGAGACCCAGACTCGCTCCTGCTTGACCGGCGTGCCGGAAATAAAACCGGCATCGGTGATATGGTGATTCATGATGAAAGATTCAAGTACCGACAGCTGCTCTTCACGACTGCTGAGCTGTTGGCTGAGATGTTTCATGGAGGCTTGCAGCTCGTTGAGGCTCACTTCCAGATCTTCATCGTAAGAGGGGCCACCCATCGGGGGCAGCTCTTTGAAATTGAACTCTTCGGGATCGAGGTCGGCCTGCTCGGTCAGTCGTTCACCAAGGGCATTCAGGCGGCCAAGCTGGCCCTGCATGGTGCCCACCTGGGCTGCCAGCATCGCCAGCTGCTCGCGGGCCTCATCGCCACTCTGGTCTACGGAACGCTGTTCGGCCATGGCCAGCGCCACTTCAAGCGCATCCATCTTCTGCTGCCAGCTCTGCCAGAGCCAGCCGCCACCAAAGGCCAACAGGGAGAAAACAATACCGCCGACCCATGCCAGACGTTGTTTTGGTAAGTGCAACCTGCGTCGCTGCTTGCCGTGGAGGATCAGGGTAATGCTCATAGAAATCAGTCTGCTCGGTCAGGTGCGGCCATGGGCCTGCACGGGAAATAAAACCGGGAGATAGTCGGTATTAAAGGATGGAGTAAACAAATGACGGAACGTCGGTGCGGAGAGGGGACCGACGTTCCGTTGCACAGCTATCAGGCCAGAACCAGACCGTTATCGTAGTAAGCGATAGGCGCTTTGTCGCCCTCACCCTCGAAGGTCACCAGTTCCCAAGCCTCCTGCTCGGCCAGCAGGGCACGCAGCAGTTTGTTGTTCAGGGCATGCCCTGTCTTGTAAGCGCGGAACTCACCGATAATGCTGCGGTTGCACATATAGAGGTCACCGATTGCGTCCAGCATCTTGTGCTTGACGAACTCGTCCTCGTAACGCAGACCATCTTCGTTCAGTACCCGGTAGTCATCCAGTACCACGGCATTTTCCAGGCTTCCGCCCAGCGCCAGGTTCTGGGAACGCAGGTACTCGATATCACGCATGAACCCGAAAGTACGGGCGCGGCTGATCTCTTTCACGAAGGAGGCACCGGAGAAATCCAGTACACAACGCTGGTTGCGCCCTTCAAAGACCGGATGCTGGAAATCGATCTCGAGATCCATCTTGAAGCCGTTGCGATAAGGGTGGAATTCCGCCCACTTGTCGCCATCTTCAACCCGGATGCTCTTCTTTATCCGCACAAACTGCTTGGCAGCATTTTGCTCACGGATCCCGACTTCCTGCAGCAGGTAGATAAAGGGATGCGCACTGCCGTCCATTACCGGGATCTCGGGCGCGTCAACCTCGACGTAGAGGTTGTCGATCCCCATCCCGGCCAACGCGGCGGAGAGGTGCTCAATGGTAGAGACACGCACGCCGGCTTCGTTGACCAGAGCGGTACAGAGCACGGTATCACGCACCTGATCGGCATTGGCTGGCAGCTCCACCACAGGATTCAGGTCGGTACGCAAGTAAACGATCCCTGTATTCACAGGAGCCGGACGGAATGTCATGGTGACTTTCCGGCCCGAATGCAGGCCGACGCCAGTCGCCTGAACACTCGTTTTCAAGGTTCTTTGTCTAATCATGGGTGTACCCTAAACAGCTTAAAATCCGGACCAGATGGTCGTTGGCAGGCCATCTTAGCACATTCCTTAAGCAACAGACAAACACGCCTCATAAGAGACTCAGTCTGCCTGCTTGCGCAGGAACGCCGGAATATCCAGATAATCCGGTTCACGACGGGCTTGCGGCTCGGCGTTGACCACCTTGGCCGGGGCTTCGTCCATCACGCGGCCCTGCATCATGTCGCTAACTAGCGGCTGACGCACCGGGCGCTCTTGCACCTGGCTGCTCTTGACTAGCGTGATGTCCGGCTTGCGCTCGGCACCGATACCGGTAGCAACCACAGTCACACGCAGTTCGTCGTGCATTTCCGGATCGATTACGGTACCCACTACTACAGTGGCGTTCTCGGAAGCGAAGGCCTTGACCGCGTTACCCACGGTTTCGAACTCTTCGATGGTCATGTCCATGCCGGCGGTGATGTTGACCAGGATGCCACGGGCACCAGCCAGATCCACGTCTTCCAGCAGCGGGCTGGAGATGGCTTTCTCGGCCGCTTCTTCGGCACGGTCATCACCGGAGGCGGAACCGGTACCCATCATGGCGGTACCCATTTCACGCATCACGGTACGCACGTCCGCGAAGTCGACGTTGATCAAGCCCGGACGGGTGATCAGCTCGGCAATGCCCTGTACCGCGCCAAGCAGTACATCGTTGGCCGCCTTGAAGGCATCCAGCAGGGAGATACCGCGACCCAGCACCTTCAGCAACTTGTCGTTGGGGATGGTGATCAGGGAGTCGACGTTTTTGGAGAGCTCTTCGATACCGTGGGCGGCGAAACCCATCCGCTTCTTCCCTTCAAAGGAGAACGGCTTGGTCACCACAGCAACGGTCAGGATGCCCATCTCGCGTGCCACTTCGGCCACGATCGGCGCAGCACCGGTACCGGTACCACCGCCCATACCGGCGGCGATGAACACCATGTCGGAACCGGTCAGCAGCTCACGCAGCGCTTCGCGATCTTCCATGGCCGCATCACGACCCACTTCCGGATTGGCGCCGGCACCCAGACCCTTGGTGATGCCACCGCCGATCTGCAGGGTAGTGTTGGCGCTGGAGTTACGCAGTGCCTGGGCGTCGGTGTTGACGGTAATAAACTCAACACCCTCAATATTTTGACGAACCATGTGTTCGACAGCGTTACCGCCGCCGCCACCTACACCGATCACTTTAATGACGGCTTCGTCAGTGTGGCTATCCATAAATTCAAACATGTTGTCTCTCCGCTTTATTTGCCTGACTCAGCAAAATTCTTAGAACTCGCCACGCAGCCAGTTGCTAACCCGTTTGACCAGGCCACCGACGCTTGCCTTGGCGGCATATTCTTTGTTGCTACCTGTGGCTTGATGGGTGCGGCCATATTGCAGCAACCCGACCGCAGTCGAGTACACCGGTGCCTGCACGTAATCACTCAAACCACGTATGTTCATGGGCTCTCCCACCCGGACCTGGCTCTGGAAGATCTGCTCTGCACACTCCACAATACCTTCAATCTGGGCAGCGCCGCCGGTCAAGACCACACCGGCTGCCAGCTGATGCTTGACCCCCTGCGCTTTCAACTCGCTTTGTACCCGCACCAGCTCATCATTCACCATGGAGAGCAACTCGGTGTAACGGGGCTCAATCACTTCAGCCAGTGTCTGCCGTTGCAGGCTGCGCGCCGGGCGACCACCGACACTGGGTACTTCAATATTGTCTTCCTTGCTGACCAGACGACCGAGGGCGCAACCGTAACGCACCTTGATCGCTTCCGCGTCGAGCGGCGGCGTGCCGAAGGCGTAGGCGATGTCGCTGGTCACAGTGCTGCCAGCATACGGGATCACCTTGGTGTGGCGCAGGGCACCGCCGGTAAACAGCGACATATCCATGGTACCGCCACCGATATCCACCACGCAGACACCCAGCTCTTTCTCGTCTTCGGTCAATACGGCATAGCTGGAGGCCAGCGCGGAGAAGATCAGTTGATCCACGCGCAAACCGACCTTCTCCACACACTTCTCGATGTTGCGAGCCATGTCGTTGTGGCAGGTGATCAGGTGAACCTTGGCCGCCATCCGCACGCCGGAGAGGCCGACCGGATTCTTGATCCCTTCCTGATAGTCGATCGCAAACTCCTGGGGCAGCACGTGCAGCACACGCAGCTCGTCGGAGAGGCGAACCGACTTGGCGGTGTGGATCACGTTGTCCACATCCTCCTGGGTCACCTCCTCATCGGAGATGGGCACCATGCCGGTCTCGTTGCGGCAGTCGATATGCTTGCCGGACAAACCCAGATAAACCGAGCTGATCTGGCAGTCGGCCATCATCTCGGCCTCTTCCACCGCACGGCGCAATGACTTGACCACGGAGTCGAGATCGTTGACCCCGCCCTTCTCCATCCCGCGGGAGGCGTGACTGCCCATACCGATGACGTTCAGCTCACCGTCCGGCAATACTTCCCCGACCAGAACCGCCACCTTGGTTGTGCCGATATCCAGTCCGACAATCAAATTCCTATCTGCGGTGTTGGTCATGCACTTTCTCTTCGCTCTTCTTCCAGCCAACTGCCATTCCGGTGTCGTATCGAAGATCCACGTAGGCAACTTGCGCACGGGGTTCGATAACCGGGAAGGCATCGATAAACCGCTGCAGCCGGAGCGCAATGTCGTTGCGACCCAGAAACAGCTTGATATTGCCATCCAGGGTCAGTTCCCAGGCATGGCGGGGGGTCAGATTCACCCCCAGCAACTTGTATCCCTTGGCAGCCAGTTGCGACTCGTACTGCCGACTCTCTTTCAACACCCGGGCAGCCTGGTCATCCGGCCCTGACAGCTGCAACAGCGGCGTCTTGACCCGATCCGGGGCACTGAATACCTTGCCCTTGGTGTTGACGAAGCGGTTGCCATTCCAGCGCGCCGCCACATCTTGTTCCGTGAGGTAGATCTTGATCTTGTTCGGCCACTTCTTTCGTACCGAGACCGAGGCCACCCATGGCAGGGCATTGAGCCTTGCCTGCAATTCGTTGACGTCCAATTCGAAGAAGTTGCGCAGCTCGGCGCCATCCAGCACGGCCATCCGCAGCTCTTCGGTTTGCAAATACTGGTGTTGCCCCTGCAGCAACAGCTCGCTCATGGGCAACCGGTTGGCATCTGTCAGCCAACCTTTAACATCCAGCGCCGTCCGGTAGCAGCCCCATATCACCAGCAGGAAAAATGCTACCCCTGCGATGAAGCCACCCTTGGTGCGCCCCTGTGCCCTTGCCTCCACCCGATCGATCCCCGTGTAACGCGCTAAACCGGCCTTTGACAGACCGGTTCGCCATTATATAGGCCCCGGCTTGGCGGTCAAAATACTCATTGGGCCCTCAGGCGCCAGATTTCATGCTATCTATGCTCAATTTCATCTCTCCGAGACGACGGGCCAGTGCCCCGACGTTCCCGGCGCCTTGAGTCAGAACCAAATCCCCCTCGCCAATCAGGTCGGCCAGCACGGCTGGCACGTCATCCGGTGTAGCGACGAAGACGGGTTCCAGGTTGCCGCGCGAGCGGATGGAGCGGCACAGCGCACGACCGTCAGCCCCCGGGATCGGATCCTCGCCGGCAGCATAAACCTCCAGCATCACCAGCACGTCTACCTTGGAGAGCACATCGGCGAAGTCCTCATAGAGGTCGCGGGTGCGGGTATAACGGTGCGGCTGGAACACCATCACCAGACGCTTCTCGGGCCAACCGGCACGGGCGGCATTGATAGTGACCTTCACTTCGCTCGGGTGGTGTCCATAATCGTCCACCAGCATCGCCTTGCCGCGACCGGTTTCAAACTCGCCATACTGCTGGAAGCGACGACCAACCCCTTCAAATTTGGCCAGAGCAGAGATGATGGCCTCATCGCTAACACCGTCTTCCGTCGCGACAGCTATCGCCGCGGCGGCGTTTAAGGCGTTGTGAATGCCCGGCAAATTAAGGGTGACTTGCAGTTCACCCGCCTCTTTGCGGCGCACCCGGAAGCGGCTGTGGTTGTTGGTCTGGACAAAATCCAGTACCTGCACGTCAGCGTCTTCAGAGAGACCGTAGGTCAGGGTCGGGCGGGCAATCTCCGGCAACATGCCACGGATCACCGGATCATCGATGCAGACCACCGCCAGTCCGTAGAAGGGCAGATTGTGCAGAAACTCGATGAAGGTGGCCTTCAGCCTGGAGAAGTCACCGCCGTAGGTATCCATGTGATCCGCTTCGATGTTGGTCACGATAGAGACCATCGGCTGCAGATGTAGGAAAGAGGCGTCGCTCTCGTCCGCCTCGGCAATCAGGTAGCGGCTGCTGCCCAGGCGGGCATTGGTGCCGGCACTGTTGAGCAGGCCACCGATGACGAAGGTCGGGTCGCGATCGGCTTCGGCATAGATGCTCGCCACCAGACTGGTGGTGGTGGTCTTGCCGTGGGTACCGGCGATGGCGATACCGTGGCGGAAACGCATCAGCTCGGCCAGCATCTCGGCGCGACGAACCACCGGAATACGTAGCTCGCGGGCGGCCAGCAGCTCCGGGTTGTCCTGCTTGATGGCGGTGGAGACCACGACCACGCTGGCCCCCTCGACATGCTCGGCACTGTGACCGACGAAGATGTGAGCGCCCAGTCCGGCCAACCGTTCAGTCACAGCGTTGCGAGCCAGATCCGAACCCGTTACCTGATACCCTTCGTTGGCAAGCACTTCGGCGATCCCGCCCATACCGGCACCACCGATGCCGATAAAGTGGATGCGACGCACGCGGCGCATTTCGGGGATCACAGTACGCAATTTTGCCAGTTCAACCTTGGTCATAATCGTCTCTTTAGTCTGCCGCAGGCCATGTACCGTCAAAGCTCGGCTGCACAGCGGCATCAATACATACAGGTACAAGGTTGCACGGTGTCACCACTGCAACCTTGCTCATTAATCTTTACCACTCTGCCCGGTTGCGAGCCGCTTGCACTCATCGGCAACCCGCTCGGCCGCATCGGTAATGGCAACGCGACGGGCGGCCTGAGCCATGTTGAACAGGGTCTCCCTGCGGCCGGCCAGCCAGGAGAGGCGCGCCGCCAGCGAGGTGGTGGTCAGCTCGGATTGGGGCAGGAATTCGGCCGCACCACCGTCGACCAGAGTCAGAGCGTTACGGGTCTGGTGATCATCCACTGCATGGGGCAGCGGGACGAAAATGGCTGCCACCCCGGCGGCAGCCACCTCGGATACCGTCAGGGCTCCCGCCCGGCAGACAACCAGATCGGCCCAGGCATAGGCGCCGGCCATATCCTTGATAAATTCACTCACCTCGGCATTGATGCCGTGCTGGGCATAGGCAGCAGACACCGTCTCGGCATTGCCCTTGCCACACTGGTGACGCACCTCGATAGGCACACCAGCCGCCGCCACCGCAGCGGGTACCTGCTGGTTGAGCACCCGGGCACCCAGGCTGCCACCGACGATCAGCAGATGCAGCGGCTCGGCTTCGCTGCGAAGCTGCGGATCCGGCAGGGCGACCACTTCGGGACGCACCGGATTGCCTACCACGGCGGTACGGCGGCTCGGCGCGAAGGCACCCGGAAATGCCATCAGCACCCGCTTGGCAATACGCGCCAGCAGCTTGTTGGTCATGCCGGCAGCGGCATTTTGCTCATGGAGCAGCAACGGGATGCCGGAGAACCAGGCAGCCACGCCGCCCGGACCGGAGGCGAAGCCCCCCATACCGAGCACAACATCAGGGCGAACGGTCTTGAGCACCTGACGCGCCTGCAAGATCGATTTGACGATACGATAGGGCGCCATCAGCAGTCGCTTGATGCCGTTGCCACGCACCCCCTGAATATCGATGAAGGAGATGGGATAACCATGGGCGGGCACCAGCTCCGCCTCCATCCGGTCCGCCGTCCCCAGCCAGTGGACAGTCCAGCCCTGCTCCCTCAGTCGATCGGCCACGGCCAGACCGGGAAATACATGCCCCCCGGTACCACCTGCCATCACCAACAGCGTCTTGCTCACTAAACCTCCCGCACCCGCGCCTGGGCAGTCGCCTGACGCAACTCAAAATCGATTCGAATCAACATGCTCACCGCCACTGTCATGATGATGAGACTCGAGCCACCGTAACTGACCAGCGGCAGGGTCAACCCCTTGGTCGGCATCATGCCGCTGGCTGCGCCAACGTTGACGAAAGTCTGGAAACTGAACCAGATGCCGATACCGATAGCCAGATAGCCATCATAGAGGCGGTCGGCTTGCAGGGCGCGATGCCCCAGCTTCAACGCCTTGATCGCCAACGCAAAGATGAGACACAGGGCGCCCAGTACCCCGACGTAACCCAGCTCTTCGCCGAGGATCGCAAACACGAAGTCGGTATGCGCTTCCGGCAGGTACTCCATCTTCTGGATGGAGTTGCCAAGCCCTTCGCCAAACCAGCTGCCACGGCCAAACGCCATCAGCGACTGGGTCAACTGGTAGCCACTGCCAAACGGATCGGCCCAGGGATCCATAAAAGAGGTCACCCGACGCATCCGGTATGGCTCGACGATGATCAGCATGATCACCCCGCCAAGACCGCCACCGATAAGGATCATGAACTGCCACAGTTTGGCGCCAGCCAGAAACAGCATGCCGAACGAGGTGACGAACATCACCACGGTCGACCCCAGATCCGGTTGCAGCAGCAACAGGATCGCCAGCACCCCGAATACTGCCAGGGGTTTCAGGAAGCCAAGCCAGGCTTCACGCACCTCGTTCTGACGCCGCACCAGATAACCGGCCAGATAGACGAATAGCGCCAGCTTGCCAAACTCGGCCGGCTGCAGGTTGAAGGGGCCCAGTGGCAGCCAGCGCACCGCACCGTTGACATTGCGCCCGACCACCAGCACCAGTACCAGCAGCAGAATGGCCAGCAACAGCATGGGTCCGTTGTACTCCTGCCAGCGCGCCATCGGCACCTGCAACACAAACCAGGAGATACCGAGCGCCATCACCAGAAACATGGCGTGACGCTTCACAAACATGAAGGGATCATCCCCCAGGGAGATCCCCTCCGGGATCGAGGCTGATGCCACGATCACCACCCCGACCGCCATCAGGGAGAGCGCCAGCAACACCAACTGCCGGTCATAGAGGCCGGCAGGGCGCGCCGGCAATAGCCAGCGCTGGAACAGACCTGCGGCTGCGCGAAGGGCATTCATAGCGCCATCACCATCTCGGTAAAGCGATCGCCACGCACCTCGAACGACTTGAACTGATCGAGGCTGGCACAGGCTGGCGCCAGCAGCACCCAGTCACCGGGCTTGGCATCGGCAGCCGCCTTGGCAACCGCAGCGGCCAGGTCGGCCACCCGTTCGGTCTGCTCACCCAGCGCCAGCAGCACCTCGGCATCCTGACCGAAGCAGTACATGTGATCGATCTGGTTGCCCAGCAGCGCCTGGATCGGGCCAAAATCCTGCCCCTTGCCCTGACCACCGGCCAGCAGCAACAGGCGCCCCTTGACCGACTCGCGCACACCGGCAACGGCAGCTAGCGTAGCTCCCACGTTGGTGGCTTTGGAGTCGTTGATCCAGCGCACCCCGTTCACTTCGCGCACGAAACGGGCACGGTGGGGCAAGCCTTCAAAGCGGCGCAGCACGGTGAGCTGGGCAGCGCGGGGAATGCCGACCGCATCGCACAGCGCCATGGCGGCCAGCGCGTTGGCCTGATTGTGGGCACCGACGATCTTCATCTCGTCCACCGCCAGCAGCGGCTCGCCGTGCAGGGTCAACCAGTAGCGGCCATCCAGCAGGCAGCGGCCATAGCCATTGCAGTCAAGACCGAAGCTCTGCCACACCTGACCCACATCGGGCAAAGTCTGGGGATCGTCGCGATTGACCAGAATGTGTTTGGAGTGCTGATGGATCTCCATCTTGGCGGCACGGTAGTCGGCCATACCCTGATAGCGATCCATGTGATCTTCAGAGAGGTTCAGCACCACAGAGGCGGCAGCACGCAGGCTGTGAGTGGTCTCCAACTGGAAGCTGGATAGCTCCAGTACGCAGAGATCCATCGGCTGCTTGAGCAGCTCCAGCGCAGGCGTACCGATATTGCCGCCCACGCCCACCTTGAGCCCGGCTTCGGCAATCATCTCACCCACCAGGGTCGTGACAGTGCTCTTGCCATTGGAACCTGTGATGGCGATGACCGGTGTCTCGGTCTCGCGAACGAACAACTCGATATCGCCGACGATCTGCACACCACATTCGGCAGCCGCTTTCAATTCAGGGGTAGCCAGGGCAATGCCCGGGCTCGCGACGATCATATGCGCCTGTTTGAGTCGCTCACCATCCAGCCCGTAAATGAGTTCCACCTCGGCAGGTAGTTGATCCTTGCCGGGCGGGTTGGCGCGAGTGTCCATCACCAGTGGGGTGACACCACGGCCGAGGAAGTAGTCGACGCAGGAGAGTCCGGTTTTGCCGAGTCCGATAACGATGACCATGGCCTTACCTCACCTTCAGGGTGGCAAGACCCAGCAGCACCAGCACGAGGGTGATGATCCAGAAACGCACGATAACGCGCGGCTCCGGCCAGCCCTTCTTCTCGTAGTGGTGATGGATCGGCGCCATGCGGAAGATCCGCACGCCGCGCAGCTTGTAAGACCCCACCTGCAGGATCACCGAGACAGTCTCCATCACGAAGACACCGCCCATGATCACCAGCAGGAACTCCTGGCGTACCAGCACGGCGATGGTGCCGAGCGCGCCGCCCAATGCCAGGGAACCGACGTCCCCCATGAAGACCTGTGCCGGATAGGTGTTGAACCAGAGAAAGCCCAGACCTGCCCCGACGATGGCAGTACAGACGATCACCAGCTCGGAGGTATAGGGAACATAGGGAATATGCAGGTAACTGGCGAAGTTGACGTTGCCGGTTGCCCAGGCGATAAACGCAAAGCCGCCCGCCACCATCACGGTCGGCATGATGGCCAAGCCATCCAGACCATCGGTCAGGTTGACCGCGTTGGAGGTACCAACAATGACGAAGTAGGTGAGCAGGATAAACATCAGGCCAAGTTGCGGCATCACATCCTTGAGGAAGGGCACCACCAGCTGGGTCTGACCATCATGGGTGGCCGTGGCGTAGAGGAATACAGCCACTCCCAGCGCAACGGCGGATTGCCAGAAGTACTTCCAGCGGGCGATCAGGCCGTCGGTATTCTTGCGCACCACCTTAAGGTAGTCGTCGGCAAAGCCGATGGCGCCATAGGCACCCAGCACAAACAGCACCAGCCAGACATAGGGGTTGTCGAGGCGGCACCAGAGCAGCACAGACGTGAAAATCGCAGCAATGATCATCAGACCACCCATGGTCGGAGTGCCCCGCTTGCTGAGGTGGGACTCGGGACCATCGTTGCGGATCACCTGACCGAACTTCAGGATCTGCAGGCGACGAATGAGGCGCGGCCCCATCCAGAGCGCAACTCCCAGACCGGTAATGATCGACAGGATGGCGCGAAACGTCAGGTAGGAGAAGACGTTGAAGAAGGTGAAGTGCGGGGTGAGCAGTTCGGCCAGCCAGACTAGCATGTGGCTGACTCCTGATGGCCTTTGACCATCTCGACGATATCTTCCATGCGGGAGCCACGGGCACCCTTGACCAGAATCGAAATTTCCTGATGTGTATTTATCATTTGCGCAAGCACTTCAAACAACGACGCCTTGTTATCGAAATGTCGGCCAGCCGCGGCATCTGCGGTATAGCGACTATGTTCCCCTACTGTCAGCACGGCATCCAGACCGCACTCGCGGGCATGACGGCCAACCCGGGCATGTTGCTCGGCAGACTCCTCACCCAGTTCCCGCATGTCGCCAAACACCAGCACCTTAAAGCCGCTCATGGCGGTCAAGGCATCGATGCCCGCCAGCACGGACTCCACGCTGGCATTGTAGGTATCATCCACCAGAGTCAGACCGCCCCAGCGCTGGACGCAGAAGCGTCCCTTGACCGGTGCCATCTGCTCCAGCCCCACCTTGACGGAGTCGAGGGATGCGCCGAGGGCCAGACAGCCCGCGGCGGCAGCCAGCGCATTGGCCACGTTATGGCGGCCGGGGATCGCCAGAGTCAGGCTCACCTCACCCTGCGGGGTTACCATGACGAACTCGGCACAACCCTGAGCGTTGAGAACCACATCGCGAGCATGGAACGGCTGGCTCTGATCCTCGATGGAGAAGGCGCAGCGAATGCCACGCTCGCGCCACTTCGGCCAGAATTCGTTGTCGGCGTTGACGATGGCGGTGCCGCCTTCGCTCAAGCCCTCAAAAATTTCGCTCTTGGCGTGGTAGATCCCCTCAAGAGAGCCGAAGCCCTCAAGATGGGCAGCTGCGACGTTGTTGATGATGGCGGCATCGGGCTTGGCCAGCGAGGTAGTCCAAGCGATTTCGCCCTTGTGGTTTGCTCCCAGCTCCATCACCGCAAACTGGTGTTGCGGCTCGAGGCGCAGCAGGGTGAGCGGCACGCCCACCTCATTGTTGAAGTTGCCAGCGGTGGCCAGCACTTCCCCTTCGTTGCGCAGGATGGCAGTTGCCATCTCCTTCACCGTGGTCTTGCCGCAGCTGCCGGTAATGGCCAGCACTTTCGGATTGATGCGCTCGCGCACCAGCTTGCCGAGTCGGCCCAGCCCCTTAAGGCTGTCCGCCACCACCAGCTGGGGAATGGCCAGCGGCAGCTCACGCTCGACCAGCAGAGCAGAGGCCCCTGCCTGAACAGCCTGCTCGCAAAAATCGTGGGCATCGAAACGCTCGCCGCGCAGGGCAACGAACAGGGCACCCGCGCCCAAAGTGCGGGTGTCGGTACTGACAACGGTGATCTCGCCATCGTCACCAATCAGACGGGCATCGAGTACCTGCGCCAGCTCGGCAAGCCTGAGGGTCATCATTTGAATGACTCCAATAATGTGTGCAAGGCGGCCGCGACGGTTTCCCGGTCGCTGTAGTGCCGCTTGTCGGTTCCAATGATCTGATAATCCTCATGGCCCTTACCGGCCACCAGGATGATGTCCTGCTTGCTCGCCTGACCGATGGCCAGCGCAATCGCCTTGACCCGGTCGTGCTCCACCTGCACCGCAGCAGGATCGCGAAGACCCGCCACCATGTCGGCCATGATCCGGGCCGGCTCCTCGGTACGGGGATTGTCGTCGGTCAGGATCACGCGATCCGCATACTGCTCGGCCATGGCGGCCATCATGGGACGCTTGCCGCGATCGCGGTCGCCACCACAGCCAATCAGACACCAAAGCTGGCCGGTGCAGTGCACCCGCAGGGCCTGCAATGCCTTTTCCAGCGCATCAGGGGTGTGGGCGTAATCGACCACCGCCAGCGGCGTATCACCACCGCCGAAACACTCCATACGACCGGTCACTGGCTGCAATTTCGGGGCAGTTGCCAGTAGCTCATGGAAGTCGTAACCGAGCACCAGCATTACGCCCATCGCCGCCAGCACATTGCTGACGTTGAAGCGCCCGAGCAAGGGGGCGGATAATACACCATTCCCCCAGCTGGAGTTAATCTGCGCGCGAAAACCTTGCTGGTGAAAATCGAGCTGCTGCGCCGTTAATTGACGGCCAAAATGGTGTTCAATCGGGCCATTCACACTGAAAGCCACCGCTGCCGGGTATTTTTCGAGCCACTTGGCACCCAATTCGTCATCTCGGTTAATCACCGCATTCGACTCGTCGACCAGCTGCAGCAGCTGCTCCTTGGCCGCGCCATAGGCTTCCATGGTGCCGTGGTAGTCGAGGTGATCCCGGCTCAGGTTGGTAAAGACAGCGGCGGAAAAGGGCAGCGCGGCGACACGGTGCTGCACCAGACCATGGCTGGAGACCTCCATCGCCACCAGATCCGCCCCCTGCTCTTGCAGCGCAGCCAGATTGGCTTGTACCTGCACGGCGCTGCCAGTGGTATTTTCCGCTTCGATCAGATGGCCAAACAGGCCGTTGCCGATGGTGCCCATCACCCCGGCCTTACCACCCAGCAGGGTGCGCCAGTTGGCGACCAGCAAAGCGGTAGTGCTCTTGCCGTTGGTGCCGGTGATCCCGACCAGATCCAATTTTTGGGCTGGCTGATCGTAGAAATAGCCCGCAAGAGCAGAGAGGTGAGCGGGCAGATCCCGCATCCCGATACAGGGAACCGGAGTCGATGGTGGGATAAATTCACCATCCTCCTCAAACACAACAGCGGTCGCTCCCTGAGCAACCGCCTGTTCGATGAAACGTCTGCCATCCACCTGATGACCGCAAATAGCCACGAAGAGCGAGCCGGGGCCAACCCGCCGACTATCCAGCTGGATATCGGTCAGAGTGAGCGCCGGCGCCTGGATACCGAAGGGGCGCAGTAATGCATCAAGTGCGCGGGACAAGAGGAGCCTCCGTACGGGCAAGTTTGGCGGGCACCGCTGTGGGCACCGCGTCAGGACGAATGTTGAAGAGTTGCAGTACCCCGCCCATGGCCTCTGCAAACGGCGGGGTCGCCACGGCACCGCCATAGTAAGCACTGCCTTTTGGCTCGTTAATCACCACCACCATGACGAAACGGGGATTACTGGCAGGGGCAAAACCGGCAAACCAGGCCATGTAATCCTTGCCGTAGCCTCCGGCAACGGCGACCTTGGCGGTACCACTCTTGCCACCGACCCGATAACCCGGAATCTTGGCTTTGGGAATAGCGTTGTCGACCACGTACTCCAGCGCCTGCAGCATGGCGGAGGCGTTGTTGTGGTCGATCACCTGCTCACCCTTGGGCGGCGTGGTCACCTTGACGATGGAGATGGGCACTCGCTTGCCTTTGTTGGCCAAGGTGGCGTAGGCGGAAGCCAGTTGCAGCGGGGTAACCCGCAGACCATAACCAAATGAAAGGGTCGCCCGCTCGATATCGGACCAGCGCCGACGCTGAGGCAACATACCACCGCTCTCGCCCATCAGTCCGCTGCCGGTATCCATGCCGAAACCGAACATACTGAGGGTGTTGATCATCTCTTGGGCCGGCATCCGTAGCGCGATGCGCGACATGCCGATGTTGGAGGAGTAGCGCAGGATATCGTAAAGGTTGGTCGCCTTGTGAATACTGACGTCCTTGATCTGCTTGGCACCAATAAAGAGCGGGCCACCGGGAATGAAATCCTTCCAGCTGGTGACACCCGCCTGCAAGGCACTTAGCAAAATCAGCGGCTTGACTGTGGAGCCCGGCTCGTAGGTATCGGTCACCACCCGGTTGCGTACCCGGAAACTCTGATACTGGCCGCGGTTGTTCGGGTTATAGGAGGGGGTATTGACCATGGCGAGCACTTCGCCGGTCTTGATATCCAGCATCACCATGGAGCCGGACGTTGCCTTGTTCTCGTCGGTTGCCCGCTTGAGGGCACGATAGGCCAATGCTTGCACCCGCTGATCGATGCTGAGCTGCAGATCGTTGGCGTTCTTGCCCTCTTTGACGATACCAAGACGCTCGATGACCCTGCCCTGCCGGTCCTTGCGCACCCGCATCTCGCCCGGTGTCGCCGTCAGCCACTCGTTGTAGCTGCGCTCGATCCCCTCGATCCCGTTGCCATCGATGTTGGTTACCCCCACCAGGTGGGCACTGATTTCGCCAGTCGGATAGAAGCGGCGCGACTCGGGACGCAGATAGACACCACCCAGCTTGAGCCCCTTGATGTATTCAGAGACAGCGGGCGTTACCTGACGCTGCAGATAGACGAAGCGCTTGCTGGGGTTGGCTATACGTTGCTTGAGAGTATTGATATCGATTTTGAGGACTGCTGAGAGCGCCATCCAAGCCCGCTCATTGTGGATAGCGCCGGACTCGTGCACAGTCTTGGGATCGGCCCAGACCGCCTCGACCGGAACGGAAACAGCCAGCTGTTCACCATTGCGATCGGTGATCATGCCGCGCACCGCCTGGGTGGAGGTGGTTCGCAGAGAGCGCATGTCCCCCTCCTGACGCAGACGATCCGGATTGATCACCTGGATCCAGGCCAGACGGAGGATCAGCCCGACAAAGGCGATGCCGATGAATACGACCAGCGTGCGGAAGCGCCACGGATAGATAGATGGCGCTTTAACGTTCGCTTTAGCGGTTTTGGCTGTAGCCTTCCGTTTCATGGCAGAGTAATTACCTTCTCGGTGGTCACCAGAGGGCGACCCATTTGCAACTTGTCCATGGCCAGCGTGGCGACCCGGGAGTGTTCCGCCAGAGTGCCCTGCTCCAGCAAGAGGTGGCGCCATTCGATATTGAGGCGATCCTCTTCCGCCATTAGGTCATTCTGTTTGGCGGTGAGGCCACGGGTCATGTTGGTCACCAGGATCACGGCAAACGCGGTCACCAGTACGGCAACCGACAGAAAAATCTGCAGCTTGTGCCGCCAGAGATCGGCAACGATCTCCTTGGCTAGGTGGACACGTACTTCGCTCATCGCTTACTCCGCCAGCCGCTCGGCGACCCGCAGCACCGAGCTGCGCGAACGGGTGTTTTCAGAGACCTCATGATCAGAAGGCTTGAGCGCCTTGCCGACCGACTTCAATTTGCGACCGCCAGCCAGCTGGGCCTCGGTCAAGGGAATGCCGTAGGGCACTTCAGGCCCCTTCTCGTGCTTGCGAATGAAGTGTTTCACCAGCCGGTCTTCCAGCGAGTGGAAGCTGATCACAGACAGACGGCCATGTGGTGCCAGCACGTCCAATGCACCGTTGAGCGCGGTTTCGATCTCGTCCAGCTCGCTGTTGATATAGATGCGGATGGCCTGGAAACTGCGGGTTGCCGCATGCTTGCCCTTCTCCTTGCTCGGATTGACCCGGGCAATCATCTCAGCCAGCTGACGGGTACGCACGTAAGGCTCGGTCACCCGGTCGTGGACGATGGCGCGGGCGATCTTCTTGGCAAAGCGCTCCTCACCGAAGGTCTTCAGCACCCAGGCGATATCATCCACATCGGCCTTGGCAAGCCACTCGGCGGCGCTCTGGCCGGAAGTGGGGTCCATCCGCATATCGAGCGGACCATCTTTCATAAAGCTGAAGCCGCGCTCGGCATCATCCAGTTGGGGTGAAGAGACCCCCAGATCCAGCAGGAAGCCATCCACCTTGCCCAGCAAACCGCGCTCATCCAGATAGGAGGCGATGCCGGAGAAGGGGCCGTGCACGATTTCGAAGCGGGGATCCTGGATCTTGGCCGCTTCGGCGATCGCCTGCGGGTCGCGGTCGATGGCGATCAGGCGGCCATTCGGGCCAAGGTGCTGCAGGATCAGACGAGAATGACCACCACGGCCAAAAGTACCGTCGACGTAGACACCGTCCGGCTTGATGGCCAGACCTTCAACGGCTTCGTGCAGCAGCACTGTGATGTGTTCAGCGGCTTGGGTCATTTATAAAGAGAAATCCTGTAGTCGTGGTGAGCTTGCCCAATCGTCCCCGGGCAGACCCAAGATGTCGTCATTGACCTGTTGTTGCCAGCGGGCTTCATCCCACAACTCAAACTTGTTGAGCTGGCCCACCAGCATAATTTTCTTGTCCAGCCCCGCATGGTTGCGCAGTGGCTGACTGAGCAGCAGACGGCCATTGCCATCCAGCTCGCATTCAGTTGCATGTCCCAGCAGCAGGCGCTGCAAACGGCGCTCTTGCGGATTCATGCTGGAGAGAGTCTTGAGCTTGCGCTCGACCTCTTCCCATTCATTCAGGGGATAAAGCAGCAGACAGGGATGGGCAATATCGATGGTGCAGACCAGCTGGCCGTCGCTTTCATCGCGCAGCCAATCACGAAATTTGGTCGGAATTGCCAGCCGCCCTTTACTGTCCAGGCTGATGGCATGAGCGCCACGCAACAAATTGCAGTCCCTGAAGGTGAGTGAGCAGGCAGATTGCCCCTCTAAAAACCACTTTGATCCACTTTTCCCCACCTTGAAGTTTAAGGACGTGCAGGGGGCTTTTCAAGCAAGGAGATGAGGCAGAGGGAACATATTGACGCAGCAATTGCATGCTGCGGATTGAGTGGGTTGATTTTCCACAAGTTATTTGGCGTTAAACTCTGGTGATTAATTGAAATAAGTGAATGAACTGAGAACACACACAATATGTGGGTGCGAACAACCATCCTGGGTTCTATCACCATCTATCGCTGCCATCGTGCCAAATACAAAACTATTCGATTGATTTAAAACATATATTTTCATGCAAAATGACAAGGTCGAAAATATCTTGCCAACGAAGCCATATTTTCTCATGCATAAAAAAGAGCCCCGCGATAAATCGCGGGGCTCTTCGGAATGAGGTCGGAGTCGGCCTGTAAGCCGGGTTCTGTACCGGGTTGCCCCGGGTAGCAATCATTCCTCTAGGCCAGCAATCGCTCGCTGGCTCAAGCAACCTACCCGCCCCCAACGCGGGCCGCGCCAATAGGGGCCTATTTGGTCTTGCTTCGGGTGGAGTTTACCGTGCCACGAACTGTTGCCAGTCGCGCGGTGCGCTCTTACCGCACCCTTTCACCCTTACCTGATCCCTTGCGGGCCATCGGCGGTCTGCTCTCTGTTGCACTGGTCGTAGGCTCACGCCCCCCAGGCGTTACCTGGCACCCTGCCCTGTGAAGCCCGGACTTTCCTCCCCTCCGCCCGTCTGTCCCGAGGGACACAACGACGAAGCAGCGATTGCCTAGCCAACTCCGAGGCGCGGATTATAGCCTTGCGATACGCACGGGGTAAACCGGCAATTCCCGTTTACAGTCATTTATCGCGCTTTGCCCCCCGTTTACATGCTGAATGCTCGACGGTTCGGGGGATTGCACAGGTCAAAAAGCAGTCTGCCAGCCTATTTCATCCGCTCAATAGTGCTCGAGACCATATTTGTAGAGGGCATTCTTTTTCACGCCGTGGACCTCGGCGGTCAGGGCAGCCGCTTTTTTCAGTGGCAGCTCAGTCACCAGCAGACCCAGAGTACGGATCGCCTCGGCTGGCAGATCCTCTTCATCTTTGGAGGCACCACTCACGACCAGCACGATCTCGCCGCGGCAACGGTTGTCATCCTCACCAAGCCAGGCCAGCATTTCAGAGGCAGGCAGACCATGAATTGACTCGAAGGTCTTGGTCAGCTCGCGGCACACCACCACCTGACGCTCGCCGAGAATGCGAGCAATCGCTTCTACTGTATCCTGCACACGGCGCGGCGATTCGTAAAACACCAGCGAGCGGGTGTCTTCAATAACGGCTTGCAGGCGATCGTCACGCCCCTTGCTCTTGGCGGGCAGGAAGCCTTCAAAGGCAAAGCGATCGGTGGGCAGACCGGCCGCACTTAGCGCGGTGATGGCAGCACAGGGACCGGGCAGCGGCACCACCTTTACCCCGGCTTCACGACAGCGGGTGACCAAGTGATAACCGGGGTCGCTGATGAGCGGGGTGCCGGCATCGGAGACCAGCGCAACACTCTTGCCCTCTTTGATCCGGCCGATCAGCACATCGGCTTTCTGCTGCTCGTTGTGATCGTGCAGGGCGAAGGTCGGCACCGAGATTTGGTAGTGGCTGAGCAGGATACCGGTATGACGGGTATCTTCGGCGGCCACCAGATCGACACTGCGTAAAATGTCCAATGCACGCTGGGTGATGTCCGCCAGATTGCCGATCGGAGTGGGGACTATATACAGGGTTGGGATGTCACTCATGGGATCTCCGAGTGCCCCGACAATTGTGTCGCCATATTGGCCCGTTTACACTATGGGGAACTTCAACACTGGTCGGGGAATGAACTTGAACCGGGTTACAAAGCAGCTAAGTGTATCACGACTCTTCGGCATCATACTCGCGGCAGTACTGCTCGCCGCCTGTGCGTCGGAGCCCACTCAACCGTCAGGGCAGTCAGGCATGCCCTCTGCGTTCTCCAATCTGACCAAGAATGCCCAGTGGTATCTTGAGCAGGTGGATCCCGCCAAGCCGGCCGAGGCCTTTACCTGGCAGATGCTGGCGGCACGCAGCTATCTGGCGCTGGGCCAGGCCAAACCGGCCTCGGCGCTGTTCCAGCAATTGCAGAAGCAGGCCAAGGATCCCGTTCAGAAGGCGCAGTTGCAACTACTGCAAGCCCATCTGTTGCTGGCGCAAGGCCACGCCAATCAGGCGCTGATCCTGCTGGAAGGCAAACCTGAGGTGCTGCTGGATGCCGATACCCAGAAGGATTGGTATCGCCAGCGCGTAGTGCTGCAGCTCGACATCAATAACAAGTTTGGCGCAGCCAAGTCATTGATTGCACTGGAGCCCTACCTCAATCAGAGCGAGCAGGCGACCAACCATCAGCAAATCTGGTCGTTGCTCAAAAGCATGACCCCTTCCACCCTGCAAGCGCTGGAAGAGGCTCCGGCCCCTGATGTGACCACCGGCTGGCTACGACTGGCGGCACTGGTCAACGAGTTTGGCGCCCAGCCGAACTTGCTGGCCCGCCAACTGGCAGGCTGGAAGCGTGACTTCCCCAACCATCCGGCCCAGAAAGATATGCCGGCAGGATTGGGCGATCTGGCGGCCACTGCCAGCACCTCGGTGCAACAGATCGCTGTGCTGCTGCCCCTCTCCGGCAATCTGGAGCCGCAGGGCGCAGCCATCCGTAATGGTATGCTGATGTCTTATAAGGAAAATCAGGGGCAATTCACCCTGAACTTCTACGACACCCAGAGCAAGTCGACCGGCGACCTTTACAAGCAGGCGATTCAGGAAGGGGCAGACATGATCATCGGCCCGCTGCTGAAAGATCGGGTCGAGGAGCTACTCAAGGCCAATCCGACCGTGCCGGTGCTGGCACTCAACGAGCTGGACAAGCCGGTCGTCAACGACACCACCTACTACTTCTCCCTCTCTGCCGCCGCAGATGCCGCGCAGGCAGCCCAGTACCTTTACACCCAGGGCTACCGTAAACCGCTGCTGATCGCCGCCCAGGGTCGGATCGGTTACAGCAGTATCAAAGCGTTTGAGCAAAGCTGGGCCACCCTGAGCCAGGATAAGCCAGTCGTTGCCACCTTCGGTGCCCGCAACGAAGTACAGGGGATGGTCAAGAATGCCCTGAGCGGCCGCTCTACCGCCCGTGCTGGCGAGGTAGTGCAACTCTCTGATGCCGCACCGCGCAGCATCGATGCCGTTTATGTGGTGGCCAACAGCCTGGAAACCCGGATGATCAAGCCCTACGTGGATGTCTCGGTCAATCCGATGGGAAGCCTGCCCATCTACACCAGCTCCCGCGGCTACGACAGCGCAGCCACCGAGGTCGCCTCCGAGCTCAACGGCATGCATATCGCCGATATGCCGCTGCTGCTGGGTGGCTACGAGAAACAGCGCGAGCAGATCGCCCTGCTCTGGCCGCAGACTCAGGGTGACCTGCTGCGTCTGTTTGCCATGGGCTACGATGCCGTCAGCCTGGCTGAGAACCTGCAGCAGATGCGCAAGGTGGGTGGCATGCAGCAGGCCGGCATGAGCGGTCAGCTGAGCGTGGATACCCAGGGCAATATCGTGCGGATGCTGAGCTGGGGTACTTACCAGAACGGCAAACTGGTCGACGAGAACGCCGTTCAGCAACTGGAGGAGCCCTCCAATGAAGGAACTATGGAAACGGATACGCCAGCAGTTGCCGAGCCTGTTCCCCTCACCAACGAGCAAGGGACAGCACTTTGAACAAGTCGCTGAACGCTGGTTGCAGGCTAGGGGCCTGCAACCGGTAGCTCGCAACTACCGCTGTCGTGGCGGTGAAATAGATCTCATCATGCACCAGGGCCAGACCCTGGTGTTTGTTGAGGTGCGCTACCGGGCCACCGGCAGCCATGGCGGGGCCGCCAGCTCGGTCACCCGCAGCAAACAGCACAAGATCATGCTGGCAGCGCGCCACTATTTGAAGCAACATGCCATCAACGAGGCCAATCAGGCCTGCCGATTCGATGTGATTGCGTTCGAGGGCGACCAGCCAGCCTGGATCCAGAACGCATTTTAAGAGGACCCTATGACTGACCGCATCAAAGAGAACTACACCGAAAGCATCCAGACCAAGATAGCCGCCGCCGAGGCGTTGCCGGATGCCATCCATACTGCAGCCCAGATGATCACCATCTGCCTGCTCAATGGCCACAAGGTGCTGGCATGCGGTAACGGTCCTTCTGCCGCACTGGCGCAACTGTTTATCTCCGAGCTGGTCAACTGCTACGAGACCCAGCGCCCCTCCCTGCCCGGCATGGCCCTGACCCCGGACATGGCAACCATCAGCGCCATCGCCACCGACCACGGTTTTGAAGAGGTCTACTCCAAGCAGATCCGCGCGCTGGGCCAGCCTGGCGACATTCTGGTGGTCATCACCACCTCCGGCCACAGCCGCAGCCTGATCAAGGCCGCCGAGGCTGCCCTCTCCCGCGACATGACCATAGTGGTGCTGAGCGGGGGTGACGGTGGCGAAATGGCAGGTCTGCTCGGCCCAAACGATGTGGAGATCCGTGTTCCCTCCGCCCGTCGCCCTCGCATTCTGGAAGTGAACCTGTTGACCCTGCACTGCCTGTGTGATCTCATCGACCAGACACTTTTCCCGCAACAGGAAGATTGAAACCATGAAAAAGCACACTATCCTGCTCGGTCTGCTGGTTAGCACCCTGCTGCTGCAAGGCTGCGCAGCCCTGGTTGTTGGCGGCGCCGCAGGGACTGCCAAGGCCTCTGGCGATCGCCGAACCCTGGGCGCGCAGTGGGATGACCAGACCATCGAGCTGAAAGCGGCCAATCTGCTGGCCGACAACAAACCCCTCAGCGCAGCCAGCAAGATCAGCGTCTACAGCAACAATGGCCGCGTCCTGCTGGTCGGCCAGACACCTTCTGACGTTTACAAGATTGAGGCGGGCAAAATTGTCAGTCGCATCGAAGGGGTCCGCCACGTCTACAACGAATTGCGCATCGGCCAACCTGCCAGTTTCACCACCCGCAGCAATGACTCCTGGATCACCTCCAAGGTGAAAGCCGACATGTTCGGCACCAAGAACTTCGACAGCACCAAGGTCAAGGTGGTCACCGAGAACGGCGAGGTGTTCCTGATTGGTCTGGTGACTCGCCAGGAGGGAGAGCAGGCAGTCAACATCGCCCGCCATGTCACCGGCGTGAAGCGCGTGATCAAGGCCTTCGAATTCGCCCAGAACTAAGCCCGACCGCACATAAAAAAACGCAGCCAATCGGCTGCGTTTTTTATTTGATCACCTTCAGGGTCGGACGACCGCTTGGACGCGGCGGTTCCGGCTCAGGCTCCACCGGCGCTTCAGCCTGCTCCAGCCAGATATCGTAACCCGGCTCAGGCGGGAACATGGTGCCCACGCCGTTCTCCCTGGCATGGATAGCCAGCACGGCCGCCATCGGGATATAGACCTGCTGGGATACCCCGCCAAAACGGGCACTGAAGCTGATAGCCTCGTTATCCATGTGAAATTGCATCACGGCTCGGGGCGCGATATTCAGTACAATTTGCCCGTCCTGAGCAAACTGCATCGGCACCATCACATGGGGAATGTTGACGTTGACCACCAGATGAGGGGTCAGATCGTTGTCCAGCAACCAGTCAAAGAACGCCCGTAACAAGTACGGGCGGCTCGGTGTCATTGTCGGTTCCATGCTCATACGCCAGCACGGATCTCGCGTTCGGCTTCGGTCAGGGAAGCCTGGAAGGACTCACGCTCGAACAGACGAACCATGTAGGCCTTCAGCTCTTTGGCACCACGACCGGTCAGGTCGATGCCAAGGCTCGGCAGACGCCACAGCAGCGGTGCCATGTAGCAATCCACCAGACCGAACTCTTCGCTCATGAAATAGGGCATTTCACCGAAGATCGGCGCGATGGCCAGCAGGTTGTCACGCAGTTCGTTGCGTGCCGCTTCAGCATCGGTACCGGCCATGATCTTGTCGGCCAGGGAGTACCAGTCCAGCTCGATGCGGTGCATCATCAGACGGCTGTTACCGCGGGCAACCGGGTAAACAGGCATCAGGGGCGGATGCGGGAAGCGCTCATCCAGATACTCCATGATGATGCGCGAGGTGTAGAGCGCCAGCTCACGATCAACCAGGGTCGGTACAGAGTTGTACGGGTTCAGCTCGGCCAGCTCATCCGGCAGATTGGCTGGGTCAACCTGACAGATATCCACACTAACACCCTTCTCCGCCAGGACAATACGCACCTGATGGCTGAACATATCGTTGGCACCGGAAAACAGCGTCATTACCGAACGCTTATTGGCAGCTACAGCCATTGAACCCTCCCGTCATAAAAAAGCAGAAACGGCAATGAAGCATCTTGGTCTTCATTGCCGTGCATTATATTACCCGGATCTGGTCGCTTAGTGAACGTCGCGCCAGAATTCCTTCTTCAACAGCACAGTGAAGATGAAGAAGATCACGATGAAGCCAAGCACCCAGAAGCCCATGCGTTCACGCTCCTGTTGTACCGGTTCAGCCGAGTAGACCAAGAAGTTTACCAGATCCAGTACCGTCTTATCATACTCTTCGTCATCCATTTCACCGTTGCCGTCAGATTTGATGCTGACAACCTGCTGGGTCTCGACGCCATCGACCATGTGAGTCGCGAACTCGGCACGGGGAGTCCCCTGCAGCGGCTCCAGCACATGGGGCATGCCCACTGACGGGAACACCACGTTATTCACACCAAACGGACGGGTCGGATCCACGTAAAAAGAACGCAGATAAGTGTAAATCCAGTCCGCACCACGTACTCGGGCAACCAGAGTCAGGTCGGGAGGCGGCGCACCAAACCACTTGGCGGCATCCTTCTCGGACATGGCACTCTTCATCAGATCACCCACTTTGGCGTCGGTGAAAATGAGGTTCTCCTTCATCAGATCCTCAGGGATCTCCAGATCGGCAGCAACCCGGTTGTAGCGTTGGTACTGGGTAGAGTGGCAGCCGGCACAATAATTCATGAAGGTGGCAGCTCCGCGTTGCAGGGATGCCTTGTCACTCAGATCGTAATTGGCCTTGTCCAGTGCAACCGCACCTCCAGCGGCAAACACCAGAGAGGGCAGCAGGGTCAGCACTGCAAATATTATTTTTTTCATTTAAATGTCACCCTCTCCGGCAGCGGCTTGGTGCGTTCGTTTTTGCTGTAGAAGAACAACAGCACGAAGAAACCGAAATAACCCAAGGTACAGATCTGGGCAACCAGCGTCAGAGTCGGCGTCGACGGCAGTACACCCAGCACCCCCAGAATGATGAAGCAGACCACAAACTGGGCGATGTTCAGCTTGTGCAGCTTGCTGCGATAGCGTACTGAACGCACCTTGCAGCGATCCAGCCAGGGCAGCAGGAACAACACCACAATAGAGAGGCCCATCATGATGACGCCAAGCAGCTTGTCAGGTACCGCACGCAGAATCGCGTAGAAGGGGGTGAAGTACCACACAGGCGCGATGTGAGCCGGAGTCTTCAGGCCGTTGGCCACTTCAAAGTTCGGCTTCTCGAGGAAGTAACCCCACATATCCGGCTTGAAGAAAATGATGGCGCAGAAGAAGAACAGGAAGCCAGCGACACCGATCATATCCTTGACGGTGAAGTAAGGATGGAATGCCACCGCATCCAGCGGCCAGCCGTTCTCGTCCTTGTGCTTCTTGATATCGATGCCATCCGGGTTGTTGGAGCCCACTTCGTGCAGCGCCAGGATATGCATCGCAACCAGCATCACCAAAACCAGCGGCAACGCGATGACGTGCAGCGCGAAGAAGCGGTTCAGGGTCGCACCAGAGATAACGTAGTCACCACGGATCCACAGGGTAAGATCGTCACCGATGACCGGAATGGCACCAAACAGCGAAATGATGACCTGGGCCCCCCAGAATGACATCTGTCCCCAGGGCAGCAAGTAGCCCATAAAGGCTTCCGCCATCAGCACCAGGAAGATCAGCATGCCGAAAATCCACAGCAGCTCGCGCGGCTTCTGGTAAGAGCCGTAAATCATACCTCGGAACATGTGCAGGTAGACCACCACGAAGAAGGCAGAGGCACCGGTAGAGTGCATGTAACGTAGCAGCCAGCCATACTCCACATCCCGCATGATGTACTCGACGGAGGCAAACGCACCTTCCGCAGAGGGGTTGTAGTTCATGGTCAGCCAGATGCCGGTGATGATCTGGTTAACCAGCACCAACATGGCCAGCGAACCGAAGAAATACCAGAAGTTCAGGTTCTTCGGAGCCGGATACTTGGCCATGTGGTCGTTGTACATGGCCGTAAGCGGAAAGCGATCGTCAATCCAGCCCATCAGTTTGCTCAACATGATCAGGCCTCCTTGCCATCGGCACCGACCAGAATGGTGGTGTCGTTAATGAATTGATACGGCGGAATAACCAGGTTCAGTGGTGCAGGCACCCCCTGGAACACACGGCCAGCCATATCGAACTTGGAGCCATGACACGGGCAGAAGAAGCCGGACGCAACCCCCTGCACCTGCTCACCAAAACTGTCAGGCAGATAAGAAGGTGAACACCCGAGATGGGTGCAGATACCGACCGCGACAAAAATTTCGGGCTTGATCGATCTGTACCCGTTATGGGCATAGTCAGGCTGCTGCGGCTCTTCTGATGAGGGATCCCGCAACTTGTCATCATGTGCTGCCAGGGCATCCAGCGTCTGCTTGGTGCGTTTCACCACCCAGACGGGTTTGCCACGCCACTCGACACGGATGAGCTGACCCGGTTCCAACTTGCTGATATCGACTTCAACCGGTGCACCGGCTGCTTTGGCCTTGGCACTCGGATTCCATGACTTTATAAACGGCACTGCGGTAAACGCAGCTCCTACCCCACCAACGGCAACCGTTGACCAGGTAAGAAATCTGCGGCGACCGGTATCAACTGGCGCATTGCTCATCCAAAAACTCTCCCATGTGGACTCCGCACATTCTTATAGTGTCCCTGTTCCCCATTTTTCCCGTGACAACAGCGGCGGAAGCTGGATTTACAATTGCCACAGAAAACAGGGGAAATTTTAAAGAAAAGATAACAACTTGACAAGAAAGAGCGGTGAGCAATAAAAACAATAAAGAAACAATTTTTTGTCTTTTGTGACGCGTGGTTAGCATTGATGTCGGTAATATTACTAATAAAAAAAGCCTGGCGGTTGCCAGGCTTTTTTGACACTCGAAAGAGTGAGCACCGAAAGCGAATTAACGCTTGGAGTACTGCGGACGCTTACGAGCTTTGTGCAGACCGACTTTCTTACGCTCAACCTTACGGGCATCGCGAGTAACAAAGCCTGCTTTACGCAGTTCGGAACGCAGGGTTTCATCGTACTGCATCAGAGCACGAGTGATACCGTGGCGGATCGCACCAGCTTGACCGGAGATGCCACCACCGTTAACGGTGATGTACAGATCCAGTTTCTCGGTCATCTCAACCAGTTCCAGCGGCTGACGAACTACCATGCGGGCAGTCGGACGACCGAAGTACTGCTCCAAGGAGCGCTGGTTGATTACGATCTTACCGCTACCCGCTTTGATAAATACGCGAGCAGTGGAGCTTTTGCGACGGCCGGTACCGTAGTATTGATTTTCTGCCATGTTGCCAGTTCCCGATTAGATATCCAGTACTTGAGGTTGCTGAGCAGCGTGAGCGTGCTCGGCGCCTGCGTAAACTTTCAGTTTACGGAACATGGCACGGCCCAGAGGACCTTTCGGCAGCATGCCTTTAACAGCAGCTTCGATTACCATTTCCGGTTTACGCTGAATCAGCTTGTCGAAGCTGATTGACTTGATACCACCCGGGAAACCGGAGTGAGCGTGGTACATTTTGTCGGTAGTTTTCTTACCGGTAACACGTACCTTCTCAGCGTTTACAACGATGATGTAATCACCGGTGTCAACGTGCGGAGTGTATTCAGCTTTGTGCTTACCACGCAGACGAGCAGCGATCTCGGTTGCGATACGACCCAGAGTTTTACCTTCTGCGTCCACAATGTACCAGTCACGTTTTACGGTTTCTGGCTTGGCAACGAAAGTTTTCATTAAGTTAAACCCAATTACCTGTTACAGACCCAATTGTTTATGGGGGCTCTCCCACAAACAACAAACGATGGCCTACCTGTACCCCTTCGAATACAAGTAAAGCTTAAAGTGTTGCTGTCTTATCGACAGCTGTAACGTGGGCCGGGCGATTATAAGTGAAGTTGCCTTAAATATCACCTGCTAATTTCACTGCCATGAAACCAGCAAATGTCGCCCGGCCCTACCTGCCGCAGATGCCCATCCGACTGGCAGGCGCGGTATTGTGACTAAGGAAGGTGCACTCTGGCAAGGTATTCGTGCGATTGCATTTCCTGAAGCCGTGAAAGACAGCGTTGGAATTCGAAATTCAGCAGCCCTTCACCGTAGAGTTCTGCCATGGGAACCGCCGCCGACATGATGAGCTTGACGTGCCGTTCATAAAACTCATCGACCATGGCAATGAAGCGGCGAGCCGCGTCATCCGTGCCTGTGCCCATTGGCTGCACATTGGCCAGCAGAACAGTATGGAACAGTCTGGCCAGCTCGATATAGTCGTTCTGGGAGCGGGGAGTACAGCAAAGTTGCTCAAATTCCATATAGAGCACCCCTTCCCCCATTCCGAGCGACGTCAGCTGACGATGATTGACCTCGAACGTCCCCTCGCAAGCCGTGTGCCCACCGGTTAATTGCTGAAAATAGCGGTCAAGATTGGCTTTTGCCTGCAAGTCCAGCGGGCAGTGATAAATCTCCGCTTGTTCCAGCGTACGCAGGCGATAGTCGATACCGCCATCTACGTTAAGTACCTCGCAATGACGCTCGATCAGCTCGATAGCTGGCAGAAAACGGGCTCGCTGCAGCCCGTTGCGATAAAGATCCTGCGGCGGAATATTTGAAGTGGCGACCAGCACAACACCGTGACCAAACAGCTCCTGAAACAGCGTGCCCAGCAACATGGCATCGGTGATGTCGGAGACAAAAAATTCGTCGAAACAGATGATGTCTGTCTCGCTGGCAAGCTTGCTGGCCACCAGTTTGAGGGGATCGGACTGCCCGCTCAACCCCTGCAATTCATCGTGAATGCGGTGCATGAAACGGTGGAAATGGCTGCGCATCTTGCGCGTCCCCGGCAGGCTGTCGAAAAAGGTATCCATCAGCCAGGTCTTGCCTCGGCCCACTCCGCCCCACATATAGATACCGAGGACGGGCTCCGGCTGCTTGGGCTTTTGCAGCCAACCCAGCAACCCTCGAGATCTGGTCGGAGTCGGGCGCCGTAGCAAATCCTGATACAGTCGCTCCAGCCTGCTAATGGCCATCCCCTGCGCGGGGTCGGCCACAAAGCCGGGGCGCAGCAGATCCTGCTGGTATTTTTGCTGCGGTGTCATCCTTGAGCGCCTCTCCAAGTCCCTGAATCGAGGACAAAATGGTATCACGGCCTCAGGACGCACGGTATAGTGCCATCAAGGCATGGCGGTTATGACGACCGCATAAACCCACTCTGTTTTAGCTGTAACAAGGAGCATCTATGAGTCTGTTAACTGGGATCCTGCTGGCTGTCGCGGCCTTGATTATCGGTATCGTTCTCGGCCGTTTTTCGGTACGCAGCCGCGATGCCGGCCGTCTGGAACAGGAACTGAAAAAGGCCCACAAGGAGCTTGAAAGCTATCAGGGCCAAATCAATACCCACTTCGCCGACAGCGCCGCGCTGATGGAGCAACTGGCCGAGCAGTATCAGACCCTCTATCGCCACATGGCCGAGCAGAGCAAATTCCTGGCCAAGGCACAGGAACCGCTGTTCCGTGAATCATTGGTAGAAGAAGCCCCAACCAAAGAAGCAGATGAGCCGGGCGTACCGCCTCGCGACTATGCCGGCGCCTCTTCCGGACTGCTCAAACAACCAAATTAGTTCCTCGCGGAACTAATTGGCCAGCCCTGTGGTCTGACCTTGACGATTGCAATGCAACTTTTTCTGGGAGCTGTTTTTCATATGCGTAAACCTCTTTCCATGCTCAGTGTGCTAGCCCTCAGCGTCGGTATCGCCATGTCTGCGGCCCCTGCTCAGGCCGCACTGCCTTCCCTGTTAGGCTCTAATCAGGAGATGCCAAGTCTGGCCCCCGTTCTCGAACAGGTCACTCCTGCCGTAGTTAATATCTCTGTCTCCGGCAAGAAGATCACCCGCCAGCGTCTGCCGGAACAATTCCGTTTCTTCTTCGGTCCCAATATGCCCGATGAACAGGTGAGCGAGCAGCCGTTCCAGGCACTCGGCTCCGGTGTCATCGTCGATGCCAAGAAGGGTTACGTGATCACCAACGCCCACGTGGTTCACGAGGCGGACGAGATCAAGGTCACTCTGAAGGATGGTCGTGAATATGCGGCCAAGAAGATCGGTGAAGATAAGCAGTCCGACATCGCCCTGCTGCAAATCAAGGCCGAGGATCTGGTGCAGATCAAGTTCGCCGACTCCGACGAGCTGCGGGTGGGTGACTATGCGTTGGCAATCGGCAACCCGTTTGGTCTGGGTCAGACCGTTACCTCAGGTATCGTCAGCGCGCTCGGTCGCAGCGGCCTCAACATCGAGAATCTGGAAAACTTCATCCAGACCGATGCGGCCATCAACTCAGGTAACTCGGGCGGTGCCCTGCTCAATCTGCGTGGCGAGCTGATCGGTATCAACACCGCGATTCTGGGCCCGAACGGCGGCAACATCGGCATCGGCTTTGCCATCCCCTCCAACATGGTGCGGGATCTGACCGAGCAGATCGTCAAGTACGGTGAAGTGCGTCGCGGTCAGCTGGGCATTACCGGTACCGAACTCACCTCAGACATCGCCAAGACCTTCGGCTACAACAAGAAGGATGGCGCCTTCGTCAACCAGGTCATGCCTGACTCCGCCGCAGACAAGGCGGGCATCAAGGCGGGCGATATCATCGTCAGCATCGATGGCAAGCCGGTTCGCTCCTTCGGCGAGCTACGTGCCAAGATCGCCACCATGGGCGCTGGCAAGCAGGTCGAGCTGGGACTGATCCGCGATGGCAAGTCACAAACGGCCAAAGTGACCCTGAAGCAGGCCGATGACAGCGAAGTGCGCGCCAGCGCGCTGCATCCGGCACTGGAAGGGGCCAAGCTGAGCACCACTACCGATCCGGTCTCCGGCGTCGCCGTGGCCGACATTGATCCCCGTTCTCCGGCAGCCGCTTCCGGCCTGCAGAAGGGGGACATCATCATCGGGGTCAACCGTCTGCGCATCAACACCTTGGGCGAGCTGAGCAAGGCGCTCAAGAACAAGCCTGACGTACTGGCGCTCAATATCCAGCGCGGCGACTCCTCGCTCTATCTGGTGATCCGCTAACCCCCTGATGGTTCAACAACCTCTCTATCACCCGCGGCCTTCGCCGCGGGTGATTTTTATCCATCGATAGTGTTATTCTCTGCCCGCAGCCTGTACGGATGAGAATGACATGAAAATTTCCCCTTTAGTCAGTTACTTGGGCAAGTCTGTCGGTTTTGGATTGACCGTCGCGGTGCTGCTGTTGCTGCTGTTTCCCAATTTTCGCGGTGGCGCCCAACTCCCGGGGCTCATCACCAATGCCCGAGAACTGAGTTTCTCCTATGCCGCTCATCGGGCCGGCCCCGCCGTCGTCAACATCTACACCCGCAGCTTTGCTCCCAACCAGGGCAATCAGGGGGAACTGCGTCCACAAGGACTGGGCTCCGGCGTCATCATGACCCAGCGCGGCTACGTGCTGACCAACTACCACGTCATCGCTGACGCCGACCAGATCATCGTAGCCCTGCAGGATGGCCGGGTTTTCAGTGCCGAGCTGGTCGGCACAGACCCGCTTACCGACCTTGCCGTGCTCTATATCGAGTCAGATAACCTGCCGGTAATCCCGCAAGATCCGGAGCGGTTGCCAGAAGTGGGCGATGTAGTACTCGCCATCGGCAATCCCTACAACGTCGGCCAGACCATCACCCAGGGCATCATCAGCGCGACTGGCCGCACCGGTCTCTCCAGCATGGGGCCGGACAGCAATGGCCGGCAGGATCTGCTGCAAACCGATGCCGCCATCAACGAGGGCAACTCGGGTGGCGCGCTGGTCAACGGTCGTGGCGATCTGGTGGGCATCAACACCGCCACTTATCACCTCAACGGCAATCAGGAGAGCTACGGCATCAGCTTTGCCATCCCCTACCGGCTGGCGAAGCGGATCATGGATGAGCTGATCACCAACGGCAGGGTCATTCGCGGCTACCTTGGGATATCCAGCGTCGAGATCAACCCGATAATCGCGCGGATGATGAATCTCGGCGATCTGCGTGGTCTGGTAGTGAAGAGTCTGGATCCCTACGGTCCAGCAGCCAAAGGCGGTCTGCAACGAGGGGATGTGCTGCTCAAGATCAACGACGAAGCCATCAGCGGTCCCAGAGCCGCCTTGGACAAGATCGCCGAGAGCCGCCCCGGCACCAAGCTGACCATATCGGTGTTACGCTCCGGCAAGCCGCTGGAAGTGGTGGTCACCATTGAAGAGGATGTGCGCTATCAGAACCGGGCTGGAGTCAGCAATGTCTCATCGGCCAGCTAACGCGGCAACGGTCTATTGCATCAGCCTGCAGCCTGTTAGGCTGCGCCTAACTCTCATTTCTCCATGGAACTACATAGTCAGCCATGTCATGCCGCAATAGCGCGACCGAATACAAGTGAAAGGAATAGAAGAAGAACGAGGAGTGACTACTCCTCATTAAAGCCGGAGGTGAACAGCTCCACCACGGCGGCTAGGGCCTCGACCTCTTCGGGGCCCTCAACCTGTACTTCCACCTGCCGCCCTTGCGCCGAATCCAGCATCAGCAGGCCGATGATGCTGTCAGCATCGGCCTCCACACCATCTTCATTGCGCAGCAGCACGTGGGCATCGAAACCCTGCACCAGCTCGAACAGCATCATGGCTGGTCTGGCATGAATACCCAGCTTGTTTTTCACTTCAACCGAGGCGGAAACAGTCATCGGGTCGTCCTATTGGTCCGTCAGGATTGGGGGGCACTCTTGTCGAGAGTGCGGTGGCGGATCTGCACGTTCTTGCCAAGCAAACGGAATGCACTGGCCAGCCGTTCTGCAATAAAGACCGAGCGGTGCTGACCGCCGGTGCAACCGATGCCGACCGTGAGGTAGCTGCGATTGTTGCGCTCCAGATGGGGCAACCAGGTCGCCAGCATGTTTTCGATCTGCTGAGTAAACAGCATCACGTCAGCCTGCGCCGAGAGGTAGTTGGCGACCGGCTCATCCTTGCCGGTAAAAGGCTTGAGCTCGGGGATCCAGTGCGGATTGGGCAGGAAGCGAGCATCGAACACGAAGTCGGCATCCTTGGGAATGCCGTACTTGAAGCCGAACGACTCGAACACCAGCACCAGCTCGTTCTCTTTCTTGCCGAGTACCCGGGTCTTGATGAGCTCGCTCAGGTCGTGAATGCTGAGGGTGGTGGTGTCGATGCGCAGGTCAGCGGTCGAGGAGATAGGCGCCAGCAGGTGGGTCTCCTCCCGAATCGCCTCATCCAGCGACAGCTTGTTGCGTGAGAGGGGGTGCAAACGGCGGCTCTCGCCATAGCGCTTGAGCAGGGTGCCGTTGTCGGCGTCGAAGAAGAAGCTGGAGAACTCTACCCGCCCCTCATTGCGCACCTGAGCCAGCAGATTTTCCAGTTTCTCCGGATCGCTCGGCAGGTTGCGCACGTCGATGCTGACCGCCAGCTTGTCATACTGGCTCTCCACCGAGACAATCAGCTGGGGCAGCAGATTGACCGGCAGGTTGTCCACACAGTAGTAACCCAGATCTTCCAGCACTCGCAGGGCTACCGTTTTACCGGAGCCCGAACGTCCACTTACCACGATTAACTGCATCTTGTTCCCTCACGCCAAAACGGGTGTCTCATCCTTGGCCTGCTGTCAGGCCGAGGTCATGATCTGATAGAGCTCTTCGTCGCTGGTTGCCTGACGCAACTGGCGGCAAACCGCCTTGTCACCCAGCTTGGAAGCCATCAGAGAAAGGGTCTTGAGATGCTGCTTGCACTCGCTTTCCGGCACCAGCAAGGCAAACAGCAGGTCAACCGGTTGATTGTCGATGGAGTCGAAAGGAATGGGGTCGGCAAAGGTCATCAGGATCGCGGTTGGCGGGAACTCATCGTCAATGCGACCGTGGGGGATCGCAATACCGGCACCGATCCCGGTACTACCCATTTTTTCGCGGGCCAGCAAGCATTCAAACAGTGCCTGACGGGAGGTGCCAAGGCGTTCGGCGGCCAGCTCGCTGATGATTTCGAGGGCGCGTTTCTTGCTGGTACAAGGGACTGCACTCTTGGTGCAGTCCCGACTCAGTATGTGTTCAAGTTGCATGGTTATTTTTTATTTAACTTATCTTTGTGCTTGATGATCTGCCTGTCCAGCTTGTCGAGCAAGGTGTCTATCGCAGCATACATATCGGCATGTTCAGAGTTGGCAAACACTTCGCCACCGCTGACGTGCAATTTGGCTTCCGCTATCTGGTTCAGTTTTTCCACGCTAAGCACCACATGAACATTGTTGATGTGGTCGAAGTGACGCTCGAGTTTGGCAAATTTGTTATTCACATAATCACGCAGAGCTTCGGTGATCTCGACATGGTGTCCGGTCAGGTTAATTTGCATAACATCATCCTTTTGTTTGCCTAAACCAGGCGTTTGCGCTGATTGGAAGGTGGGATAAACAAGGATTCGCGATACTTAGCGATCGTGCGTCTCGCCACCATAATACCCTGTTCGGCCAGCAAATCCGCGATCTTGCTATCACTTAACGGCTTGGCAGGATTCTCTGCCGTGACCAGCTTCTTGATGAGCGCGCGAATTGCGGTCGATGAGCACTCTCCTCCTCCTTCGGTGTTCACATGGCTGGAGAAAAAAAACTTCAATTCGAAGATACCACGGGGGGTATGCATGTACTTCTGGGTCGTCACCCGGGAGATGGTCGACTCATGCATCTCTACCGCTTCGGCGATGTCATTGAGCACCATCGGCTTCATCGCCTCTTCACCATACTCGAAAAAGCCCTGTTGCTGCTCGACAATGCAACTGGCCACTTTCAGCAGGGTGTCATTGCGACTTTCCAGGCTCTTGATGAACCACTTGGCTTCCTGCAAATGGGAGCGGATAAACTGGGTGTCGGTGCTGCTGCGGGCGTTGCGGGCCATGGCGGCATAGGTCTCGTTGACCCGGATGCGGGGGGCGGAGTCGGGATTGAGCTCGACCACCCACTTGCTGCCCTTCTTGACCACGGAGACGTCGGGGATCACGTACTGAGAGTCACTCTGGATGATGCCGTTACCGGGACGTGGCTCCAGCAGCTGGATCAGATCCAGCACCTCCTTGAGGTCGCTCTCTTTGAGTTTTGTCTTGCGGGCGAGGGTGCGGTAATCCCGGTTGCCGAGCAGCTCCATGTGCTCGAGGATCACCTCTTTGGCCTCGTTGAGCCAGGGGGTCTGCGGGTCATACTGATCCAGCTGGATGAGCAAACACTCCTGCACAGAACGGGCAGCAATGCCGACCGGATCGAAGTGCTGCACCCGCTTGAGTACCGCCTCGACCTCATCGAGTTCCACCTCTACGTCATCGCTGGTGACGGCAGCCTGGATATCCTCCATCGCAACGGTCAGATAACCGGATTCGTCGATGGCATCGATGATGGCGAGCGCGATGGCGGCATCCACATCGCTGAACGGTGTGAGCCGCATCTGCCACAGCAGATAATCCTGCAGGTTTTCGGTGGTTTCACCCTGATAGACGCTATCTTCCCCATCGTGGATGGGGCCCGCGCTCTGGGCGGTGCCGGCAGAGTAAACCTCGTCCCAGGTGGTATCCACCGGCAACTCGTCCGGCATCTGCTCCTGAGCCATGGCATCGCTGGAATCCAGCTGGCTGGCATCGACCGGCGCTTCCGGACTGGTCTCTTGCGCCTCGCTCTCTTCCTGCTCCAGCAGAGGGTTGTTTTCGAGCGCTTGCTGAATTTCCTGCTGAAGTTCCAGAGTGGAGAGCTGGAGCAGACGAATCGCTTGTTGTAATTGCGGCGTCATGGTCAGGGACTGACCGAGACGCAACTGTAATGTCGGCTTCATCTACGTCGGGATATCCTTATGTTCAGCGAGGCACTCGTCAAAGGAAATGAAGGCATGCCCCCTTACTATAGACTGAATTGATCGCCCAAATAGACGCGCTTGACCTGCTCATCGGCAAGGATGTCAGCCGGTGCACCTTCGGCAATCATCTTGCCGTGGCTGACGATATAGGCCTTCTCACATACGTCCAGAGTCTCTCTGACGTTGTGGTCGGTAATCAAGACGCCAAGGCCTCTATCTTTCAGATGCTGAATGATCTTCTTGATGTCTATCACAGAAATCGGGTCAACCCCTGCAAAGGGTTCATCCAGCAGAATAAAACGCGGCTCGGCCGCCAGCGCACGGGCGATCTCTACCCGACGGCGCTCACCGCCGGAGAGGCTCTGACCCAGGTTGTCGCGAATGTGGGTGATATTGAACTCTTCCAGCAGTTGCTGAACCTTGTCCTCACGCTCCTCGCGACTCAACCCCTTGCGGGTCTGCATCACGCCCATCAGGTTGTCGAACACTGACAGGCGACGGAAGATGGAGGCCTCCTGCGGCAGGTAACCGATGCCATTGCGCGCCCGCACATGCATGGGCTGCAGGCTGATGTCCTGATCGTCGATGGTGATGAGACCGGCATCGCGCTGCACCAGCCCCACGATCATGTAGAAGGAGGTGGTCTTGCCCGCCCCGTTGGGGCCGAGCAGGCCGACAATCTGGCCGGTGCCCACTTCAAGGCTGACGTCACTCACCACCATGCGGCGCTTGTAGCTCTTCTGCAGGCCCACTGCTTTTAACACTGCCATGGCTTATTTTCCCTGCTTCTTCTGGTCGGCGGGCTTGTCGAAATTCTCTACCTGATCCGGCAGGAACACGGTTTTGACCCGCTGGCTCGGGCTCTTGCTCTCGGCAATCATCTTCTGTTTGACGATGTCGTAGCGGATCAGATCGCCATTGACCTGGCTATCTTCCTGCTTGAGCTGACCATTGCCGGTGATGGTCACCAGACGGTTCTTCAGCTCGTAGCGGATGGTATTGCCGTGGGCATTGACCGGCTTGCCGTTATCCAGGATCTGGAAGAAGGTGGCGGGCTTGCCGTAGGCAGTCATCACCTCCGCCCCTTTCTCGCCGGAGCGGGTCACTACCACCTTGTCAGCCTTGATCCGGATGGTGCCCTGATTGATGGTCACATCCTCTTCGAAGGTGATGCGGTTGTCCTGCATCTCGGCCACCTGTTTGACGGCATCGACGTAGACCTTCTCGGCAAAGTCGGACTCTTTGGCGGTCACCGCACCACACAACAATAGGGCTGCGAGGGCCAGATTAGCGTTTTTCATTGAAATAGATGGCATGGCCTTGATCCAGTAACTCAAAATATTTGCGGTCCAGATGGCCCTTGAGGCCAACCCCTTGGGTCTGGAAATCCCGACCCAGAATGTTCACTTCCCGGTTGCTGCGCACATCCTGTGTCACCAGATCCAGCTCCAGATAGGGAGTATCCAGTGTGGAGATGAAAGAGGTAGGTAGCAGACCATCCAGATGCACCTTGTCCCGCAGGATGACGTTGTCGCCGGTGTTGAGCACGCCGGTTTCGGCGGTCACCTTCCACTCGGCGGCACCCTGATCGTCATACATGTAGACCACCGGCTTGTCGAAGGTGGCCTGCTCGAGGATTTGATAATACTCGGCGTAGGTCGACTCCAACCGCTCGGTGCGCTTGCCATTGATATCAAAACGGGTGGTCACCAGATCTTTGGCGACAAAATCCGGCTGATAGTTTTCGATTTTGACGGCGCTCTCCGGCACCAGCTCAACCTTGCCCAACTGCCAGGCAACCAGCGCGACCAGAAACAGCAGGGCAAACAACAGGGTCTGTCTGCTCATACCGAGGCCTCGTGCTGATAATCGTCGTGGCCCTGCGCCTGCAAAATGAGGTCACACACCTCGCGCACCGCGCCCATGCCACCGCCAAGCCGGGTCACCATATCGGCACGACTCAGCACCAGCGGATGGGCATCGGCCACCGCGATACCCAGGCCGCAGGCGGCCATCACCGGCAGATCGATGGTGTCATCGCCCATATAGGCGGCCTGTTCAGCAGTCAGCCCCAGCTTGGCCAGCAGCGCTTCGAAGTGAGGCAGCTTTTTATCAGCCCCCTGCACCACATGAGCCACCCCCAGGCTTTTCATCCGATCACTGACGATTCGGGAGTTGCGCCCGGTGATGATGGCGATCTCGATCCCGGCATTGAGCAGCGCTCGCATGCCCGCACCATCGCGGGTACAGAAGGTTTTCAGCTCTTCGCCGTTGTTTCCCATGTAGATGAGGCCGTTGGAGAGCACCCCGTCCACATCGCACACCAGCAGGCGGATTTGCGCCGCCTTGTCGAACTGGCTGCGCGTCACCGGACCATAGAGGGTCGGTACGTTTTGCATCAAATTACTCCGGCTTTCAGCAGGTCGTGCATGTTGAAGGCGCCGAGCGGGCGTTTCTCTTCATCCACGACCAGTAATCCGTTGATTTTTCTCGTTTCCATCAGCTTGACGGCTTCCGCAGCCATCATCTCTGGACCTACGGTAACACAGTTGGCCGTCATCACACGGCTGATGGGGGTGTGATGGATATCGATCTGCTGGTCGAGAATGCGGCGCAGGTCGCCGTCGGTAAAGAGCCCGGCCAGCAGGCCATTGCCATCGACCACCGCCGTCATACCGAGCCCCTTGCGGCTCACTTCCAGCAGCGCCTGGCTGATGGTGGCATCTATCCCCACCCGGGGCAACAGCTCGCCACTGTGCATCAGGTCGCCAACCCGCAGCAACAGACGCTTGCCGAGCGACCCGCCCGGGTGAGAGAGGGCGAAGTCATCGGCGGTAAAACCGCGCGCTTCCAGCAGGGCGACCGCCAGGGCATCGCCCATAACCAAGGTTGCCGTGGTGCTGGAAGTGGGTGCCAGACCCAACGGGCAGGCCTCTTTCTCCACCTTGATACACAGGTGCACGTTGGCCTCTTTGGCCATGGTGGAGGCCGGATTACCGGTCATGCAGATGAGCGGAATGCCGCGGCGCTTGAGTACCGGCAGCAGGGCCAGGATTTCATCGCTCTCACCGGAGTTGGAGATAGCGATGATAAGGTCGCCACTGGAGATCATCCCCAGATCGCCGTGACTCGCTTCTCCCGGGTGAAGGAAGAAGGCCGGTGTGCCTGTGCTGGCGAGGGTGGCGGCGATCTTGCTGCCGATATGGCCCGATTTGCCCATGCCGGTGACCACTATCTTGCCACCACAGCGCAGCACCATTTCGCACGCCTTGTCGAAGGCGTCGTTCAGATACTGATAGAGTCCATCAATGGCTTGCTTTTCTGTGTCCAGCACCGCGCGGGCACTGCGACGAAAATCGAACAGTTCAGACACTTTCTCAGGCTTTACAGACATAAAGACACAGCTCCGGGCCGAAATTAGCTGCGGGATTATAAAAAAGTCTGCCCGGATAAGCGAATCGGATGGCAAGTCCCGCTCTCGATGACGCACTTTGTTACAGAAAACTGTCGTGCAAATGGGCTTGCAGCCTGTTCAATAGTTGTTCCTTGCTGTTGCTTAGACCTAGACTACCCCATAAAATTCGCACCTCATTTACACCGGATGGACAATTGTTTGAACAATGACCTGATCACCATCTCCGATCTGACCTTCAGTCACGGAGATCGGCTGTTGTATGACGGGATCAACCTGACCATTCCTCGTGGCAAGGTAACCGCCGTCATGGGCCCGAGCGGCATCGGTAAAACCACCCTGCTGCGGCTGATCGGTGGCCAGCTCAAGCCGGAGTCCGGTCACATTCTGTTTGACGGGGAAGACATCCCCACCCTCTCCCGTTCGCGCCTCTATGAAGTGCGCAAGCGGATGAGCATGCTGTTCCAGAGTGGCGCCCTGTTTACCGGCATGACGGTCTACGACAACGTGGCCTTCCCGCTGCGGGAGCACTCCGGCCTGCCGGAGGAGCTGATCCACACCATCGTCATGATGAAGCTGCAAGCGGTGGGCTTGCGCGGCGCGGCGAAACTGATGCCCTCCGAGCTCTCCGGCGGCATGGCGCGCCGGGCGGCGCTGGCTAGGGCCATCGCCCTTGACCCCGACCTCATCATGTATGACGAGCCGTTTGTCGGGCAGGACCCCATCACCATGGCGGTGCTTGTCAAGCTGATCAAGGAGCTGAACGATGCCCTCGGTATCACCTCCGTCATCGTCACCCACGATGTAAAAGAGGTGCTGAGCATCGCCGATTACGCCTACATCATTGCCAATCGCAAGGTGGTGGCGCACGGTACGCCGGATCAGCTGCGCGAGGAGCACAATCCCGAAGTCGAGCAGTTCCTCAAAGGATTGCCCGATGGTCCTGTTCCGTTTCATTTTCCGGCAGGCGATCTGCTACAGGATCTCTGATGTTGATAAGTCAAATAAGCAAGCTGGGGCGGGTCGGAGTGCGGTTTATCAGCTCCGTCGGTCGCGCCACCATCATGTTGTTCCATGCGCTGGCGGGCAAACCCGAGCCGCGCAAGCACTTCCCGCTGCTTGTCCAGCAGTTGTATGTGGTGGGCGTACAGTCGGTGGCCATCATTCTGGTCTCCGGCCTGTTCATCGGCATGGTGCTCTCGCTGCAGGGTTACAACGTATTGAAGGATTTCGGCGCCGAGCAGAGCCTGGGGCCGCTGGTCTCCCTCTCCCTGCTGCGGGAGCTGGGTCCTGTGGTCACTGCGCTGCTGTTTGCCGGCCGTGCCGGTTCGGCCCTGACCGCTGAAATCGGCCTGATGAAGGCCACCGAGCAACTTTCAAGCCTCGAGATGATGGCGGTCGACCCACTGCGCCGGGTGGTTGCCCCCCGCTTCTGGGCTGGCGTCATCAGCATGCCGCTGCTGGCCTTTATGTTCAGCCTGATCGGTATCTTCGGCGGCAAGCTGGTCGGTGTGGACTGGCTCGGCGTGGACGAAGGGGGCTTCTGGTCTGCCATGCAGGCCTCCGTCGACTGGCATGAAGACATCATGCAGGGCGCCATCAAGAGCCTGATTTTCGCCCTAGTGGTCACCTGGATTGCGCTCTTTAACGGCTATGATGCCAAGCCGACCTCGGCCGGGATCAGTCAGGCCACGACCCGAACTGTGGTCCACTCATCCCTCGCCGTGCTCGGCCTGGATTTTATACTCACTGCAGTCATGTTTGGATAAGGTAAAGATGAAGTTCAGCAAAGTAGAATTCCTGGTCGGCACCTTCATGCTGGCTGGCATCGGTGCCATTCTGGCGCTGGCCCTGCAAGTGGCCGGTTTGAGCTTCAAACCGGAAGGAGAAACCTATACCCTGCGCGCGCATTTCGATAATATCGGCGGCCTGAAAGTCCGTTCGCCGGTCAAGGTCGGCGGCGTGGTGGTAGGCCGGGTCAGCGACATCGTACTGGACCCGAAAACCCAGGTGCCCGAAGTGACCCTGATGATGCAAAAGAGCGCTGGCGAGTTCGCCGATACCAGTTCCCTCTCCATCCTCACCTCCGGTCTGCTCGGCGAGCAGTACATCGGTCTGGCCCCCGGCTTCAGCGATGAGGAGATGGGCACCGAGATGCTCAAGGATGGCGACCTGATTGAAGACACCAAATCCGCCATCGTGCTGGAAGATCTGATTGGCAAGTTCCTCTACAGCCAATCCTCCGACAGCAAATCAGACAGCAAGAAGGAGTAATCATGTTCAAGAAAATCGCCCTGCTGCTGGGTCTGATGACCAGCATGCTCTTTTCCCTGTCTGCCCAGGCCGCAGTCGATGCCACCGACCCCAACGCGCTGGTGGATCAGGCGGCCAAGCAGACCTTTGCCCGCCTGAAGGCCGATCAGGCCCAGGTGAAAAGCAATCCGGATCACCTGCGGGTGATCATCCGCGAAGAGCTGCTGCCCTATGTGGACAACCGCTTCGCCGCCTACAAGGTGCTTGGCAACCAGATTAAAGAGACCACCGAAGCGCAGCGCAATGCCTTCGTCGAGGTGTTCACCGAGTACATGGTGAGCTCCTACGCCGATGCGCTGGCCCATTTTGACAAGCAGACCGTCAAGGTCGAGCCGGGCAAGGCTCCCAGCGGCAATATCACCGCCGTCAACGTCAGCGTGAAAGAGGCCGGCAAGCCGGACATCTTCCTCGAGTTCAAGCTGCGCAAGAACAACAAGACCGGCGAGTGGAAAGCCTTCGACATGGTGGCAGAGGGGATCAGCCTGCTCTCCGCCAAGCAGAGCGAGCTGGGCGGTTTGATCCGCCAGAACGGCATCGATGCGGTGATCGCCCAGTTGCGCGAGCACAACGCCAAGCCGCTGGTACTCAAACCATGACTCTCAGCGGTGAGCTGCAGGCGCCACAGGTCAATGACCTGTGGCAACGCCGCGCCGAATGGTGGCAGGACGACCAGCTCGAGCTCGGCGGCGTCACCACCCTCGACTCTGCCGGACTGGCCCTGCTGGTCAAATGGGCCAAAGCCGTATTAGCGCGAGGCGCCACACCGCAACTGGTGGGCGCCTCCAGTGATTTCTATACCCTGGCCAACCTCTACGGGGTGGCTGGGCTGTTTCAATCTACCCCGCTCACAACTGAGGACGCATAATGCAAGTCTCTGAAATTGAAGCGATACTCCTTGAGGCTCTGCCATTGTCCGAAGTCCATGTCAAAGGGGACGGTAGTCACTACCAAGTGATCGCCGTCGGTGACATGTTTGACGGCATGAGCCGGGTCAAGAAGCAGCAGGCCATCTATGCCCCGCTGATGGACAAGATCGCCAGCAACGCCATTCACGCCCTCTCCATCAAGGCGTTCACCGACGCCGAGTGGAAACGCGAACGTAAATTCCTATTGCCCTCCTGATTTGGTAACGAAGTAAAAATGGACAAATTCAAAATCGATGGTCGTTGTACTCTCAACGGCGAAGTGACCATCTCCGGCGCCAAAAACGCCGCGCTGCCGATCCTGTTCGCGACCCTGCTCTGTGATGAAGAGGTACACCTCTCCAACGTGCCGCGACTGAAAGATGTGGGCACCACCATCAAGCTGCTGGAGATGCTGGGCGCGACCACCAAGGTCAACGGCAACGTCACCGTGCTGACCGGTGCGGTGAACAACCATGTCGCTCCCTACGAGCTGGTGAAGACCATGCGCGCCTCCATTCTGGCGCTGGGTCCGCTGGCCGCCCGTTTCGGCGCTGCCGACGTCTCCCTGCCCGGCGGCTGCGCCATCGGTGCCCGTCCGGTCAACCTGCACGTCCACGGCCTGGAGCTGATGGGTGCCAATATCACCATCGAAGAAGGTTACATCAAGGCCCGTGTCGATGGCCGCCTGAAAGGCGCTCACATCCTGATGGATATGGTCTCCGTGACCGGTACCGAAAACCTGATGATGGCCGCAACCCTGGCTGATGGCCGCACCGTGATCGAAAACGCCGCACGCGAGCCGGAAGTGGTCGATCTGGCCAACTTCCTCAATACCCTGGGCGCCAAGATCCAGGGCGCGGGCACCGACACCCTGACCATCGACGGTGTCGAGCGTCTGCACGGCGGCAACTACAGCGTGCAGCCTGACCGCATCGAAACCGGTACCTTCCTGGTGGGTGCAGCGGTCACCGGCGGCAAGATCACCTGCCGCAAGACCGACCCGACCCTGCTGGAAGCGGTACTGGTCAAGCTGGAAGAGGCTGGTGCACTGATTGAGAAGGGTGAAGACTGGATCACCCTCGACATGACTGGCCGCACCCTCAAGCCGGTCACCATCAAGACCGCCCCCTACCCGGCCTTCCCGACCGACATGCAGGCACAGTTCACCGTACTGAACGCGGTGGCACAAGGTACCGGCATGATCACCGAAACCATCTTCGAGAACCGCTTCATGCACGTTCCCGAGCTGGTACGGATGGGCGCAGACATCGAGTTGCAGGGTAATGTGGCCATCTGCCGCGACACTGCTCAGCTCAAGGGGGCTCAGGTGATGGCGACCGATCTACGCGCCTCTGCCAGCCTGGTGCTGGCCGGCTTCGTCGCCGAAGGCTCCACCATCGTCGACCGCATCTACCACATCGACCGTGGCTACGAGAACATCGAGCAGAAGCTGCAGGGTCTGGGTGGCCGCATCGAGCGCATCAAGGGCTGATATCTCCCTGATCGCAGGCCGATAAAAAGGCCCCCTCGCTAATGCAAGGGGGCCTTTTTACATTCATCTGGGCTGCCGAGATTCAATGCGGTCGAGAGTGGTCCATATCGTGTCAGGCTATTTACCAGCCCCCTGGCGGCCAACGTTCATTGGCTCGAGACTCGCCAAAGAACCAAAAAAGTGGGGTGACATGTCCATGTCACCCCCTCGCAAATAGCATGTTCCATATTGGAGTCCGGCCACGCCAGGTCTCTGTTTCACTTTCCGATAGTTCGCGACCCATCTTAAGTGCGCGCCAATTGCAGCAATGCAACCGGCCAGCTACCCGTTACAACCTTCGTCCACACGGCAGACAAGCCGCCGTGTTTGTCCTTGCAACTGAAATATTACGCATAAAAACAAAATAAAAAACGTTTTTATGCTAATTCCATTCACATCAGAGTACAAAAAACAGCCTTATCATCACCACTAAATTGTTATAAAACAGAAAGATAGATTCATGCATGGTTATTCACCCGCAAAGGGCATCAGCAATGGCTTACAAGGCTTTGCGAGATCTCGCACAAAAAATGGCTGCCTTACAGCCAACGGCGCAGGGGCAACCAGTCACTCAGACGGGCTATCAGTCGCCTTGGCCACCCCTCGGGTTTGCGCGGCAATCCACCGGCCTGCTCCTGCCAGCGAGCCAGCCACGTTCGCAGCGCCTCGCAGATCGGCGGGCAGTGCAGATGCAGCATCAGTTCGGTATTGAGAAAGAGTGAGCGAGGATCGAGGTTGAGGCTGCCGAACAGCGCCCGCTCCTCCCCCAGCAGGATCAACTTGGCGTGCAGGCTGCCGTGGCCATGGTCAAACTCGGCGACCCGGATCCCTTGGCGCAGCAACCAGCCGAGATAACGCTGATAGGCACCATAGACCAGTGGCACATCGGTGCTGGCCAGCGAGTTGGTGAGAATGTCGATGGCGATCCCCTGCTGGCGCAGCCGCGCCAGACGGTGCCGGAACCCGCGGGTCAGGATGAGGTAAGGGGTCACCAACCCCAGCGAGCCGGGATTGTCAGCCAGCTGGCGCCAGAGCTGACGGGCAGTGGTGGGACGGGAGATAAGCCCCTTGCCGGGACGGTCGAACCACACCTCGGCCCGCCCCTCATGCCATTGCAGCGGCACATCGCGCTCGTCAAACAGCGCCGCGGGCAGATCGTAGACCGTCGCTACCGCCGGATCCGTCATGGTGAACAGGAAGTCGTTGACCACCTCTATTTCGGCGGGCAGCAGCTCGCGGCGCAACAGATGGCGGATGGGGTGACTCCAGCGGCTGTGCCAGAACTGCTCGAACCCCTGCACCATCTGCTGGCACAGTCCCCCCTGACAGGCGAGATCGAGATCCACGAAGGGGGCTTGCGGATCCAGACCGAAGTAGCGATCACCGATGTTGCGCCCGCCGATCAGCGCCAGCTTGCCATCCACCAGCAGCAGTTTGTTATGCATCCGGTGGTTGATGCGGCGAAAGCTGAGCAGTCCCTCCAGCAGCAGTGCCAGCGGGCGCCAGCCCCGCAGCCAGAAGGGGTTGAACAGCCGTACCTCGATCCCCGGGTAGTGAGCCACCATCTCCAGAAAGCGGTTGTCACCGGCATAGAGATCATCCACCAGCAGCTGTACCTTGACGCCACGCTGGGCGGCGTGAAGCAGCTCGCTCAGCAGCAGCTTGCCGCTGCTGTCCTCCTCCCAGCTGTAGTACTGCGCCTGGATCCGCTCGCGGGCATGGCGGATCCAGTGACAACGCACCTTGAGCGCCAGCTGGGGATCGTCGATCAGGGCAAAGGATCCGGGGATCATGGTGTCATCCTGCTGTCATGGCCGGGTGTCATAACGCTGGCGAGCCTCTTCACATATTCAAAAGGAGTTGCTGATGGAACTGCATGATACCCCGATGTTGCGCTATCTGGGCCAGCTCAGCCAGCCAGATCTCATCCCGGCCACCGGCCCTGCTCACTGGTTTTTGCAACACAGGGACGGTGGCTGGCAATTGCCGACCGTGCAGGCGACCCTGCCGGTCAACCGGCTCAGGGCTGAGCCGCTTCGATAGCGGCAGCCTTGCCCTCGATCTGGGGCAGGCTGAAACGATAGGCCACGTAGTACTTGTAGATGGTGCCGACATAGTTGATCGGCCCCTGTCCGACTTCGTTGGCCACCAGCTGATCCACGTTACCGAACCAGACGTTGGGATCGAGTCCCAGTTTCTCCGCCTTGCCTCGCAGCGCCTGCACCCGGTTCGGCCCAGCGTTGTAGGCGGCGAGGGCAAACAGGTGGCGGTTGAGCCGATCCAGCTTGGGATCATTGAAGTAGGTATCGAGGATCAACCGCATGTAGCGGCAGGCGGCCTCCACATTTCCCTCCAGCGTGGTGAGTCTGGCGCCGTTGATGCCGACTTCCCGCCCCGTACTGGGCAGCAACTGCATGAGGCCCACGGCCCCCTTGGGCGAGCGCGCCTTGGGATTGAGGCCGGACTCCTTGTAGCCAAGCGCCGCCAGCATCAGCCAGTCGAGATCGTATTGATTGGCGTACTTCTCCAGCACCTTGCGAATGGTCGCGAGGCGCCCCATAGGATCCGGCGCCAGGATATTGCTCATCTGATCGCTGCGAACCAGCAAGCGGCGCAGGGTCATGTCGCTGTAGAGGCTGTTGCGGCTGACGCTCGCCAGATAGCCATTGACCGCTTTCAGCAGCTCGGGGCTGTTCTTGCGCAGCGCCCAGCCACTGGTGCCGTTGCTGCGCAGGGGGATCAACTTGTGAGCCTTGAGACCGGAGATCATGCCACTCAGCCAGATCCGCCCCTTGTAGCTGTCGGTCACCGTCAGGGGAATAATGCCGGCGGCCACCATCTCCAGCAGATCGCCATCCTGTAGATATTCGGGCACCGTCTCGATATAGACGGGGGGCAGCCCCAACTCGCGAAACAACCAGTTGAGCTGGCGCAAGCTCTCGTAGTAGCTGGAGCTGGCCCGCACCCAGACCCGCCTGCCGGAGAGCTGGGTAATGCGGCTGAAGGCGGGCAGGCTGTTCTGGCTAACCACCCACTCCTCGATGGAAGAGATGAGAGGCCGGGAGAAGGCCACCTGTTCACGCCGGGTCGGGGTCACCGTCATGGTCGCCGCCACCAGATCCCCACGCCCCTCGGTCAGATAGTCCAGCAGCTTGTCCTGCCGCACCGGGATGTAGACCACCTTGAGTTTGACCTTCTCTTTAGCGAGATAGGTGTTGTTCAGCCAGCGCTCGAATCCTTGCAGCTGATTGACCAGAATGCCGTACTGGGTGCCGCGATCGAGAAAATAGAAACCGCGCTCATAGACCACCAGAGCCCTGAGTTCGCGCTTTTGCAGAATGCTTTCGAGGTCCCCGGGTTGGGGCAAACGCACCGGCTTGAGCTCAGCCGCCAGCAGGGAAAAACAGCAGAGGGCCAGCAGAGCCCAAATCCAGCGTCGCATCACGATGGCTGCCCCTGTGCTGAGGTCACGCCTGCTGCCTGTTGGCAGCACGGATCACGATAGAGGGTGGGATTGGGGGCAGAGATCCATCGCTGCGTCATGATATTTACGCCTTCTGTTGGCCGACTCGCGCCGGGCAAACGTCTGTGGGATAGAGTAACTATAGAACGCCGACCCACAGCAGAAGGGTCAACACGGCAGGCAAACCTGCCGCGTTATCAGACAACTCAGATAGAGCGGGCCCGCATTTCGAAAATCAGTTTTTCGGCGGTGCAGGTGAATTGCAGGCGGGCTTTCAGGATCACGCCGTTGGCGCCCTGGGTCAGTTCGCTGCTCACTTGAGCTTCGGCGGTGACCTGTTTGGCCAGTGCTTCATAGGCAGCCAGCTTGGCGCGGGCATCCGCCTCGGCCGCGGCTTCAATAACCAGCTCCATCACATCGTCGCCTTCGCCGATGATGGTGCCGATCTCGGCAAAACAGCCGCAGCTGTCACAGGTTTCGTTCAGTTCAACTTTCTCGTCTACAGACATTTTCTACTCCTACTGCTTATTTCGGATGATTTGCGTCGTCACGCATCGCCTTGCGAAAATCTTTGATGGCGGTCCCCAGATCCTCACCTGCACTGGCAAGACGCTTGCTGCCGAAGACCAGCACAACGACCAGCAAGAGGATCAGCATATGCCAGATATGAATTCCACCGAGTCCCATAGGGATACTCCCTCACAAAGAGATATCTGTTACTTGTATCAAAATAGAGCGCAGGGATTGTTGGGCAAAATCAAGGCAGGTGCAAGTGAGCAAATAAATCATAGCCAAAAAATAGGGCGACCCTGAGGTCGCCATATTGATTGTGCTACATGTCCCCTCAACCGCTACATCCTGTACCAGTGGTTCATGCGAACCTGAGACCATTCGAGGATAAGATCGCCAAGATATGAAAACAAATGGTATAAATTCATCTTAGAATTGAAGAGGATTCATATCATGCTGCTGGAACAACTGGGTCGCATCGACCTCAATTTGCTGATTATCCTGCAGGTATTGCTGGAAGAGCGCAACGGCAGCAAGGCGGCACGCCGCCTTCATCTGAGCCAGTCCGCGGTCAGTAAAGCCCTCGGCCGTCTGCGCGATACCTTCAATGATCCCCTCTTCATCCGATCTGCCTACGGGCTGGAACCCACCGGCCGTGCCCTTGCACTGCAGCAGCAGTTGCAACCCATCCTGCTGTCGCTGGATAACCTGATCCAGCCGCCCGAGTTCGACCCCGCCAGCTCGGAGCGAGAGTTCGTCATCGCCAGCATGGACAGCGCCTTTACCCTGTTTGCCCCGCTCTACCTGAGCGAGCTGAAGCGGCAGGCACCACGGATCCGCTTGCGTTACGAGGAGTGGACCGAGAACAGTCTGACCGAGATGAGTCAGGGACAGGTGGACATCGCCTTCGCGGTGCGGGAGAACTGCATCAGCTCCGATTATCGACTCGATACCCTGCCCGACAGCATCTGTCAGCGAGTGCTGGCGGTCGATGATCTCACCTGTCTGGTGCAGCAGCACCACCCCGCGCTGCGGGAGCCCAACTGGAATCTGGAGCACTACCTCAGTTATCCCCATGTGCAGACTTACTGCGAGGGGCGGGACCGCTGGATGCTGGATCACAAGCTGGCAGAGCAGGATCTCTACCGGCGTATCGAGGCAACCGTGCCCTCCTTCGAGGCGGCGTTGCGGATGGGGATGCACTCCGACATGATAGTGACCCTCTCCAGGCTCTACGCCCGCCACGCTACCCAGGTCTATCCGCTGTTGCAGCTGCCGCTACCCATCGGGTTGGACAGCATCTCCCACCTGCTGATCTGGCATCAGCGTCACAGCGAGGATCCGGGCCACCGCTGGCTGCGGGAATTGCTGCTCTCCCTCATCATGAGCAAACTGGAACCCGCAGCGACCACTCACGGCTGACGGCACGCCTTCTCGGCAACAAAAAAGAACGGGGCTCTGCGTAGCCCCGTTTCATTCATTTCAACATGTAACCCACTCAGCCTTGGCCGGTCACTGCCAGATAGTGATGTACCCCATCCAGCAGCATCTGGACCGAGATCATCACCAACAGCATCCCCATCAGCCGCTCCACCGCAGTGAGTCCCCGCTCACCCAGCAGCTTGTTGAATACCTCGTAGAACATCAGGATCACCGCGCTGGCAGCCCAGGCCATAAAGAGCGCCAGCGACCAGTCCACCATCCGGGCGGGCTCCTGATTGGCCAGCAGCATCAAAGAGGCGAGGATCGAAGGACCGGCGATCATCGGGATCGCCATCGGCACCAGGAAGGGCTCCTCGCCCGCCGCCAGCCCGGTCACGCCCCCCTCACTCGGGAAGATCATCTTGATGGCGATCAGGAACAGGATGATCCCCCCCGCAATGCTGACCGCCTCCTGCCGCAGGTTGAGGAAGCCGAGGATCTGCTGACCGACGAACAGGAACAGCATCATGATGGCCAGCGAGAAGAGCAGCTCGCGCACCATCACCTTGCGACGTCGCTTGGGATCGATATGACGCAGGATAGAGAGGAAGACCGGCAGGTTGCCCAGCGGGTCCATGATCAGAAACAGCATGACTGCGGCAGAGAAAGTATCCATACAACGCCCGGGCTACGCCCTGAATAGGGAAAAGAGAGGGGGCGAAATATAGCAAAGGGCGAAGAATTGAGCGAGCGCCATGATGCGCTCGCAGCGGGATTAACCGTGGTTGCAGATCTTGTCGGCGCGGGTCTGGAAACCCTCGGCCGAGTCGATGAATTTGCCGCGGGTAGCCAGAAAGTCGATCAGCGCTTCCGCATCCATCTCGCTGGCGCTGCAGGTATGAAAACGGGCTTCGGCACCGAACCGTTCGGCCATCGCCTGTTTCAAGCTGGCACGGGTAAATTGCCCCCCTTGTGCCAACATCATCTCCATCACTTCGTGACCATGAACCGATTGCGACATCTCTCACCTCAATAATGAACATATTTAATGCCAATTAAATATCTCCCCGCCCGGAGGGATCTTGATATAGGCCAATAAATTGCGCATTTCCTGGTCAGGGGAGTGGTCACCGCCACTGCTTTGTCGATAATGTGGCAACCCGCGTCAGGGATCGCTACACTGGCGCCCCTTTTTGGCCATCGCAGACAATGTATAAGGATATTGGCGTCATGCTGTTCCATGGAGAGGCTCTCAAGCCCTGGCAGATCTGGACCCGCCGACCACTCTGGCTCAAGATCCTGATCGGCATGCTGACAGGGGTGGGTCTGGGCGTCGGCTTTGAAGAGCAAGCCCTGCTGCTCAAGCCCCTTGGCGTCTTGTTCGTCAACACCATCCAGATGCTGATGGTGCCTCTCATTTTCTGTTCGGTCATCGCCGGCCTCACCTCGCTGCTCAAGGGCAAGGCCCTCGACCGCATCGGCAGCAAGGCGATTTGTCTCTACTTCTTCTCGACCGCCATCGCCATCTGCATCGGCCTGATGATGGGCTGGCTGCTGGAGCCCGGCATGGGTGCCGACATGGGGCCCCATCAGCGACTCGGTGTGGCAACCCAACCCACCCTGGCCAGCGTGCTGAGCCATCTGGTGCCGAGCAACCCGGTACAGGCGATGGTGGATGGCAAGATCCTGCAAGTGATCGTCTTTGCAGTGGCGTTGGCGGTCGCCCTCAACGCCAGCGGTCGCCGTGGCCGCCCCGCCATCCTCTTCTTCACCTCGTTGGCCGAGGGGATGTTCAAGCTGACCCAGATGGTGATGGCGCTCGCCCCTTACGGTGTCTGCGCCCTGATGGCCTGGATGACCGGCAAATACGGCCTCGACCTGCTGCTGCCGCTGCTCAAGGTGATCGGCGCCGTCTACCTCGGCTGTCTGCTGCACGTGCTCGGGGTCTACAGCGGCCTGCTGCTCCTGCTGGCACGGCTCAATCCTTTGCACTACTTCAAGAGCATCGTTGATGCCCAGGCGGTTGCGTTTACCAGCAGCTCGAGCAGCAGTACCCTGCCCATCAGTCTGGCCTGCGCCGAGAAGCGGCTGGGAGTCTCCCCCGCCATCACTGCCAAGGTGCTGCCCATCGGCGCCACCATCAACATGGATGGCACCGCCCTCTATCAGGGAGTGACTGCGCTGTTCGTGGCTCAGGCATTCGGGGTGGATCTGCACATGGTCGATTACCTGACCATCATCAGCATCGCCACCCTGGCCAGTATCGGCACCGCTGGCACCCCGGGCACCGGGTTGATGCTGCTGACCCTGACCCTGACGGCGGTGGGCTTGCCGCTGGAAGGGGTGGCACTGATTGCAGGCATTGACCGGATCCTCGACATGGCACGCACCACGGTCAACGTATCGGGGGATATTCTGGTGTCGGTGCTGATCGCCCGCAGCGAAAACGAGCTGGATCTGGCGACCTATCACGATGCCAGCGCAGGGGAAGATATCGAGTTCCCGCCGCGCTAGCGGAAGAAAGATCAGCTGTCGTGGGGATCGTGATGACAGCGCCAGCAGACGTCGAAGTTGGCGCCGTTCTCCTCCCCGCACTGGCCGCACAGCCAGCCGTTACCCTGACGCTGCTGGTAACGCTCGATGACCCGTCCCGCCTTGCTGCGATCCTCGGCCCGCACCATCAGGGTCACCTGCAACATGTCGACCGGCAGTTCGCCAAGGGCGCCTGACAGCCCCTCGCCATTGAGGCGCACCAGCACCCCTTCCGCCTCCAGCGCCCCTTTCAACGCGTGCGCCTCCAGGGTGTGTGAGGCGCGATAGAGATTGATCCAGTTATCCATAGCTCCCCCTTACAACAACTTGTCGATGCCAAACTCGGCGCCGTTCTCAATCATGAAATCGATGAATGCCCGCAACTTGCGCGGCATCAGTTGCCGCTCCGGAAACAACAAATAAATCGGCACCCTGGGTTGCTGCCACTCTGGCAGCAGGATCACCAATTCGCCGCTGGCCAGCTCATCCTGACAGAGCATAGCGGGTAACGAAGCCAACCCCAGCCCCGCCTTCGCAGCCTCCCGGGCACAGGTAATATTATTGACCCGAAAACGGGAGGGGGGGTCAACCAGCACCTCTCTGCCATCCAGCTCGAAGCACCAGTGAGAGGCAAGAAACCCGCTGCTCACCGTCACCCGCTCGTGGTTGGCCAGATCCTCCGGCCGCTCGATGACCGGGCTGCGGGCCAGATAGTCCGGACTGGCACAGAGCAACCTTCCGGTGCTCCAGAGTCGGCGCGCAGCCAGATTGGAGTCGCTCATGTCGCCAATCCGCACCACCGCATCCAGCCCTTCGCTGATAGGGTCCACCACTCGATTGGTCAGCTCCAGCTCCACCTGCAAGGCGGGATAGGCCTGCAAAAACTTGGCGACCAGGCGCCCGACCACCAGTTGCCCCGTCTCGATAGGCACCGCCAGTTTGAGGGTACCGGTCACCTCCTGCTGGCTGGCGCTCAGCATCAGCTCGGCTTCGGTCAGGGCATCGACCGCCTTGCTGCAGTGCAGGTAGTACTTCTCCCCCTCCTCGGTCAACGTGAGCTGACGAGTGGAGCGATAGAGCAGACGCACACCGAGCCGCTGTTCCAGCTCGGCGATGCGGCGGCTGACCATCGCCTTGGTCATCCCCAACTCGCGGGCGGCCCCCGTAAACGAGCCCTTGTCGACGATACGAACCAAAATTAACGCGGCATTGAGGTCCATTGTTGCACCAGTGAAACTGTATATCTCGTGAACCAATACTAATCGAAACAGTTGACCAGTGTTAGCCTGCGCCCCTTAAGTTCAGGAATCACAAAAATGAGTCAACACAAAAAAATTCCCCTGCTGGCAGCCATGATATTGGCGCTGCTCGGTCTGCTGTTCGCCGGTTACTGGTATCTTCACGGCCGCTATTTTGAAAGCACCGACAACGCCTATCTGCAAAGTGAAGTGACCGGGATCAGCTCCAAACTGCCCGGTTATATCCGCGAAGTGCTGGTCACCGACAACCAGCCGGTCAAAGCGGGCCAACTAATAGCCCGTCTCGATGATCGCGAATACAAAACCAGGGTCGCGGAGGCCGAAGCCGACCTGCGCCTCAATCAGGCGACGGCCGAAAATCTGGCCGCCACCCGCACCCAACAACTGAGCCTGATCCAGCAGGCCGAGGCCAAGCTCGCCTCCGCCAACGCCGAACAGCTGCGCGCCAGCCAGCAGGTCAACCGGATCAGTCAGCTCAACCAGCGCCACTACAGCTCGCAAGACAGTCTGGACGAGGTGCGTGCCGGCCTGCAGGTCAATCAGGCGCAAGCCCGGGAGGCCCAAGCCGCCCTGCAGGCGGCACGTGAACGACTGCTGGTACTGGATGCCGAGCGCAAACAGAATCTGGCCAAGCTGGCATTGAGCGAATCACAACTGGAGCAGGCCAAGCTGGAGCTCGGCTACACCGAACTGCGGGCACCGGCCGACGGCATCATCGGCAAGCGCAGCCTGCGGGAAGGGCTCTACGTCCAGTCCGGTATGCAGGTCGCCAGCCTGGTGCCGCTACAGCAGGTGTGGGTCGAGGCCAACTTCAAGGAGACCCAGCTCGCCCATATGCAGCCGGGCCAGAAGGTCGAAGTGGTGCTCGATGCCTACCCGGATCAACCGGTCGAGGGGATCATCGACAGCCTGGCCCCGGCCACCGGTGCCAAGTTCGCCCTGCTGCCACCGGAGAATGCTACCGGCAACTTCACCAAAATCGTGCAGCGGGTACCGGTGAAGATCCGCATCCCCGAGCCAGGCCCGCTGGCAGGCAAGCTGCTGCCGGGTCTCTCCACCGAAGTGATCGTGGATACCCGCACTCCTGAGCCCGTGGTGGCTGCCAACTGATGGAACCCATTCCACGTCGCAACTGGATCGCGGTCATGGGGGGGCTTATCGGCGCCTTCATGGCCATCCTCGATATCCAGATCACCAATGCCTCCCTGAAGGATATTCAGGGGGCCCTGTCGGCCACCCTGAGCGAAAGCTCCTGGATCTCCACCTCCTATCTGGTGGCGGAGATGATCGCCATCCCCCTGAGCGGCTGGCTGAGCCGGGGGCTGAGCGTGCGCCGCTACCTACTCTGGACCACCAGTGCGTTTATCGCCGCCTCCGTGCTCTGCTCGTTCAGCTGGAACCTCACCAGCATGATCGTCTTCCGGGCGCTGCAGGGCTTCACCGGCGGGGCGCTGATCCCGATGGCCTTCTCCCTCATCGTCACCCTGTTGCCGCTACAAAAGCGGGCCACCGGCATGGCGCTGTTTGGCCTCTGTGCCACCTTCGCCCCCGCCATCGGTCCGACCCTCGGCGGCTGGCTCACCGAGCAGATGTCGTGGCACTACATCTTCTATCTCAACGTGCCGCCGGGACTGCTGGTGATGGCCATGCTGGCCCACGGGCTGGATAAAAAACCGGTGGACTGGGCCGTGATCAAGCGGGTAGACCTCATCGGGATTGTCACCATGGCACTTGGCCTCGGCCTGCTGGAGGTGGTACTGGAAGAGGGCAATCGGGAAGACTGGTTCGGCTCAAGTTTCATCGTGCGACTGGCGGTCATCTCGGCAGTGGCGCTGGTGTTCTTCGTCATCAGCCAGCTGATCCGCCGTCACCCGCTGGTCAATCTGCGGTTGCTGCACAACCCGCGCTTCGCGCTGGCCTGCTTCGCCTATCTGATCCTCGGCATGGCGTTGATGGGCTCCATCTATGTGCTGCCGCTCTACATGACCCAGATCCACAACTACAACGCGCTGGAGATCGGCGAAGTCCTGATGTGGATGGGGCTGCCGCAACTGCTGGTGCTACCGCTGGTGCCCAAACTGACCCACAAGATAGACCCGCGCTATCTGGTGAGCTTCGGCTTCCTTATCTTCGCCGTCAGCTGCTTTATGAACGTCAACATGAGTGCCGACTACGCCGGGCCGCAGTTGATCCAGTCGCTTATCGTGCGGGCGCTGGGGCAGCCCTTCATCATGGTGCCGCTCTCCCTGGTCGCCACCGCCAGCCTGAACCACGACGAGATCCCCTCCTCCTCGACTCTGCTCAACGTGCTGCGCAACCTCGGTGGTGCGTTCGGTATCGCCATCATCGCGACCCTGCTCGACAACGATACCCGCACCCATGTGCTGCAGATTGGCAGCACTCTGGCCGCCAGCAGTATCGAGGGGCAGAGCTATCTGCTGCAGCTGGCCCAGAGCATGATGGCGCAGGGGTCAGGCCCCGAGATAGCCCAGCAGCAAGCCCACGCCATACTGGCCAATACTATCAACCGGGAAGCGGCCATCATGGCCTACAACCAGGTGTTCTACATCATGGGGATCTTCCTGCTGATCGCCAGCGGCCTGATGTTGTTGCTCAAATCCCCCACCCCACGGGCAGCGGATGCCGAACCGCTAGAGGCGTGAAAAACCGCCGGGGCATAAAACGAAAAACGGGCCAAAGCCCGTTTTTCGTTATCTGTTGCCTGCACTCAACCGCATGGCGTTATCCCGCCAGCGACCCTGCAATCAGGAATTGCGCCGCGAAGTAGCTGCTCATCACCCAGGCGCGGGCGTGGGGAAAGGGGCGACGGAAGCGATCGAGCGCCAGCATACTGTCGGAGAAGAGGAACATCAGCGCCCCCACCAGAGCGGCGGCCGAACCGGCAGTGAGAGAGGCGTGCCAGGCACCGGCAGCCACCCAGGCCATGCCGATGATCACCAGCATGTAGCAGAAGACCGGGATCCGCATCTCCCCCAGCTTGCCCCACAACAGGCCGAATACCATGCCGGCGATCAGCAACAGCAGCAAACCATCCACCAGATTGAGCAGCAATGGCCCTTGGGCAAAACCGACGATATAGCAGAGATGCGCGACAAGAAATGCCGCCAACCCCTGAATGAAGCGATCGCTTGGCAGCATCAGCAGCACATCGCCCGCCAGCGAGAGACAAAGGCCGAGCAGGATCCAGGCGTGTGAACCGTCGTGGTCATAACTCTGGTAGCCGAACGCCAACGCGATGATAAGCAGCATGGTCAGCGGCTTGCTGATATAGAACTGGCGGCTGTCTGAACCGTAGGCAGCACGGATGTGCCACCAACCTGAAGCGATGATCAAGAAACTCAATAACATGCCCTGCTCCTCACCTGTTGCTCGCAGTCATACGGCAACCGTTTTTATCATGGTGCAGGGTAACAAATTCCCTCCCCCAGTGGCAGGGGTGCTTATCAAATGGACAGACTAAGCCTAAAGTCTAATTGCCGCACCGAGTGGTTCAGGGCATAAGTGACGGGTCTGGAGGATCACCATGGAAGAAGCTATGAAGAACTATCTGCCCGCCATCGATATCATGATGTGCCATCTGGGGATCAGCTTTGAGCAGGCCTGCGAACAGCTGGGTCTTAGCCAGCAGGAGCTACAGGCACTGGATCAGTTGCAGCAACAGCAGAGCCAAGCCAACTAGCTTGAGTTGAATCATAAAAGAGAAGACCGCCAGCAGGCGGTCTTCTCTTTTAGTCTCTGTGATAATCGGACGGCATCATGCAATACCTGCCAGCAAACGACTCCAGTTGCGTTTACCAGCGATGAAGCCGTCCCGCAGGGCCCGGTACTCCAGTTGCAGCTTGAGGCGGTCATAGCGCGCCAGCGCCTTGCGCTTGCGCAGCTCCAGCAGCCGCTTGCGACTGGCGTAATAGTGTTGCAACTGCTGGCTCAGCTTGTCGTACTCCTCCTGCAGCAGCGCCTGCCACAGTTCACGATCTTCCTGCTTGCGCAACTTGGCTTGTGCCCGTTTCAGCTGCATCTGCAGCCGGGCTTGTTCGATACGCTCCTCCGGCGAGGATCTGAGATCCCCCGCCAGACCACACCAAGAGGCGAGCCGGATCAACCACTTGGTCGGATCGAACTGCCACCAGTGAATGCCGTTGCGGTAATCATTCTCGAACAGGTGGTGAAAGTTGTGGTACCCCTCGCCAAAGGTGAAAAAAGCCAGGATGCCGTTATCGCGAGCGGTATTGCGATCGGTATAGGGCTGACTGCCCCAGATATGGGCCAGCGAGTTGATGAAGAAGGTGGTGTGGTGAGTCATCACCATCCTCAGCACGCCCGCCAACAGCAACATGCCGAGCAAGTCCCCGTGCCACAGGCCGAGCAGCAGCGGCAGGCCCAGATTGGTCGCCAGCACCAGTGTCAGATAGTGACGGTGCTGAAACGCGACCACCGGGTTGTTTTGCAGATCACGCACATTGCTGTAATCGCCATAGCGATCTCCTTGATGCTCCCGCAACATCCAGCCGATGTGGGAATACCAGAAGCCGCGCCCCGCGCTGTAGGGGTCTTTATCGTTGTCATCCACATGACGATGGTGACGGCGGTGATCGGCCGACCAGTGCAGGGCCGAATTCTGTAGCGCCAACGCACCGCCGATGGCAAACAACCACTGCAAAGCGAGGTGCGCCTTGTAGGCCTTGTGCGACCAGAGCCGGTGATAGCCTGCGGTGATGGAGAGACCACTCAGGCAGAACAACAACAGGAAACTGGCCCACTGCCAGAGATCGTAACCGTGGCTCATGCCGTACCAGGGCACGACAATCAACGCCACTATCCCGGAGAGGGAGAACAGCAGGGTATTGGTGAAAATAATGGGGGGTCTGGCCATCTCATTGCATCCTTTCAGCGAACAGCTGTTAGCCATTTTCTATGGTGATTTCCTCACGGTCAATGGTAAAAAAGTAGGATACAAACCTGATCCTGAGGCGCCTTCGGGTTATCATTTGTCCTCGTTAAGCTGAAGGTGACTGATTTCGTGGGTATTCGCGCTCAACAAAAAGAAAAAACCCGGCGTACATTGATCGATGCTGCATTCAGCCAACTGTGCGCCAATCGCAGTTTCTCCAATCTCAGCCTGCGGGAAGTCGCTCGTGAAGCGGGTATCGCGCCCACCTCTTTCTATCGCCACTTTCGCGATATGGAGGAGCTGGGCCTGACCCTGGTTGACGAAGGAGGTCTCACCCTGCGCCAACTGATGCGCCAGGCACGCCAGCGCATTGCCGGTGGCGGCAGTGTCATCAGCACTTCGGTGCAGACCTTTATGGAGTTCGTCGAGAACAACCCCAACATCTTCCGGCTGCTGCTACGGGAACGCTCCGGCACCTCGGCCGCCTTTCGTCAGGCGGTGGCTCGCGAAATCCAGCACTTTATCGCAGAGCTGACCGATTATCTGGAAGCCACCACCGAAGCACCACGGGAAGATGCCTACATCCAGGCAGAAGCCATGGTCACCATCGTCTTCAGTGCCGGTGCCGATGCACTCGACATGACCAGCGAAGAGTGCCGCGCACTCTCTGACCGAACAATTCGCCAACTGCGGATGATCGCCATGGGCGCCGAGGTACAAAACCAGAAGCGCCGTGAACCTCACCCATGACCACAGGATGGAGAACGATATGACTGAACAGCTTATGATCCCGAAAAAACCGCTCGCCATGGCCATGCTGATTGGTATCTGTGGCGATGCCTCTTTGGCCGTACTGACCAACTCGGTTGTGCCTTTCTCCTTCTTCCCGCTGATTGCCCTCTGGCTGGCGGCCTATCAGCTGTTCCAGCACTATCGCCATGAACCAATGATGGGCAACACCCCCATCTGCACTCTGCTCTGCTTCTTTATCGGTGTCTTCGGCCACTCCGCGCTGCTCAAGGTGCAATACCCGGAGCTTGGCAGCAACTTCTTCTCCCTGATCATGATGCTGCTGTTACTGGCGGCCCTCTCCATCAAGCTCGGCCTGAGCATTGGCAACAAAGAGAAGCCCTGATAAATAGACCGAGTGATGCTAATCAGCTGATAGATAAAACAAAGAGGCTTTCCCGTCGGGAAGGCCTCTTTGCTTGAACGGTACCTGATTAATCCGGCAATCTCGGTATTCCCAACCTAGCCAAGCAGCTTGGCCTCCAAGATAGAAGAGAGGGGGCAATATGGAGCTGCCTTGTAGCCAGCATGCAGATAAAGCCTGAGTTGGTTGGCCATAGCACCACTCGAATGGCTGTAAATTGAGCTGATAACGCTCTGATATAACTAGAAAATAGTGATAAGAACAGGCTGTCTGGTTATCTTCCGGCAGATAAATGCTAACACTGGCTGTCTAACACGCTAAAAACATCAAAACCCGGTCGTGAGGCCGAGCTTTGTGTTCGCCAAGCGTGCAAATCTGTGGGCCACTGGGTAAAAAACGCCCATAGCAAAAAGGCCTTCCCATCAGGGAAGGCCTTTAAATTAGTGGCGGAGCGGACGGGACTCGAACCCGCGACCCCCGGCGTGACAGGCCGGTATTCTAA